>CALVDR010000001.1 GCA_944326365.1 uncultured Bacteroidales bacterium
GGGGAAATCATCCTCGAAGCCACGTCAAAGGGTCTGAAGAAGGCCGTCATCCGGCTCAGTTCGGTCGTGGAGTGATTATCGCATTTCTCCACTTCGGACTGTATCCTCCGCTCAAAATGACATGAAAGCGTCAGCTTTGCGGATATGAATAAAATTTTTCAGCTGGCTGCAGGCCGATCGCCATCGTCATTTCACCCGGAAACTTGTTTTCAGCAAGTCTTCATCAGCGGATGACGGACCCGCCATCACGATGAATTCGCCAGGCTCGACTATCGGCTTCAGGTTCTTGTCCAGAAAGCGCAGCTTCTCCGGTGTCACCATGAATTCCACAGTCTTGGTTTCACCGGGCTCAAGAGAAATCCTCACGAAATCCTTCAGCTCCTTCACTGGCCTGGTCACCTGCGAGAATCTGTCCCGGATATAGAGCTGTACTATCTCGTCGCCGGACATTGCTCCATGGTTCGTCACTTTCACGCTGACCTTTACCTGACCGTCGGCAGGGATTTCCGTGCGGTCGATGCTCAGATCCGAGTATTCATACTCATTGTATGACAGTCCGTAGCCGAAAGGATACAGAGGAGTGCTTGGAGTCACCGCATAAGGGTGGAAGTACTGTGACGGCTTGTGGTTGTATATCATCTGCACCTGTCCGGAAGAGCGTGGAATCGTCACCGCCAGTTTCGCGGACGGATTCACCTTCCCGTACAGGATTTCCGCTATGGCCTGTCCCCCGTACATACCAGGCTCCCAGGCATTCACCAGTGCTGGAAGATGCTCTGCCGCCCATTCCACGCCCAGCGGTCTGCCGGATATCAGCACCAGCACTGTCGGCTTTCCTGAGGCATACACCTTCTCTATCAGCTCGTTCTGGAGACCTACCAGGTCAATGTCGGACCTGTCCGTATCCTCTCCTGATGTCCGTTCAGTCCATCTGCCCCTGTACATGTACTCTCCTGCGACCACTATGTTCAGATCGCACGTCCGTGCCAATGACGCTGCCCTGTCCACCTGCCTGCGTGACATGTTCCGCGGATCCCATCCCTGGTCCACGAATACGAAATCCGTCTCCGGCGACACTTCCTTCAAGCCTTCGAGCACTGTCGTGACATTCTCCGGCTTCTGGTCGGCGCTCCAGTCTCCCAGGATATTGTGGTCATCGGCATTGATGCCTGTCACCAGGACCCTGCGGTATTTTTCCGGACTGAGAGGCAGAAGGCCGTCGTTTTTCAGCAGTACTATGGATTTCCTGGCCGCTTCCAGAGCGGTCTGCCTGTGTGCATCGCACAGACGCACATCCATACTAGTAGTTTCATCGGCATACGGATGTTCGAAAAGGCCCAGGCGGAACTTTATCTCCAGAATCCGTTTCACTGACTCGTCTATCCTGCTTTCCGGAATCCTTCCTTCACGGACCAGTTCACAGACATATTCGTTCCAGTAAACCCCGTGCATGTGCATGTCCATGCCGGCCATGATACTCTGGTAAAACGCTTCTTTCAGGTTCTCGGCTGTGGCGTGGAGATCGTATATGTGTTCTATGTCCATCCAGTCGCTCACCACAAAGCCCTTGAAGCCCCATTCACCGCGAGCGACTTCCTCCATCAGCCATTCATTCGAATGGCAAGGTATCCCGTTCAGTTCGTTGTGCGCTGTCATCAGGGACATCGCCCCTGCATCCACTCCCGCCTCGAACGGCGGGAAAAACACTTCCCTTATCGTCCTTTCCGACAGGTCGGTCGGGGAGCCGTTAGTCCCGTTTACCGGCTGGCTGCCGCCTACGAAATGCTTGATGCAGGCCAGAACGTCATCAGATGACAAGTCGCCCTGATAGCCTTTCACCGTGGCCACTCCCATCTCCGTCACCAGATACGGGTCTTCTCCGTAGGTCTCTCCTACCCTGCCCCAGCGAGGATCCCTCGCTACTTCGACATTAGGATTGAAGGTCCAGTGCATGTTCATCGCCCGCATCTCCGCAGCCGTCTCTCGCGCTATCCTGTACGCCAGATCTGTGTCGAATGAACTTGCAAGTCCGATATTGGTCGGATAGACCGTATTGTCCGGCGCATTGGCATTGCCATGAATGGCATCTATTCCGAAAATGACAGGGATGGCGAGCCTGCTCTGAAGGGCCAGCGACTGCAGGTAGTTAGCCTCTTCGACGGTCAGCACATGCAGGAAAGAACCGACCAGCCCCTGCCGCGTCCATTCAGCCACAGAATCGGCATTGAACCCGGGATAAAAGGCATTCGCCGTATTGTTTTTCAAGTCCTCTTCAGACAGCGAGGCCTCGTTTTTCCTGATATGTTCCAGTCCGACGAACTGGTTCATCTGTCCGACCTTTTCTTCGAGAGTCATTCTCGAAAGAAGGTCTTCCACCCGTTTGGGTACAGGAGCTGAGGCATCCAGGTAAACAGGAGCGTCTCCTCCGGCACAGGAAGAAACGGCGGTCACGACTGATGTGATCATGGTCAATAGTCCTATGTTTTTCATATATGGATAAATAACGTCAGTTCGACGAATTATTTTACTTAGTACCAGAGACTTCGTCGAACTGACGTTACGATTTCTTCGAAATCTCCTTCCTTTTACGTGTCACCCCTCCTAAATCCTCCCCTTCGTATGGGAGGACTTGCCTACGGATTCGTTCCACGAATCCTCTAAAAGAGGTAGTTCTCTGAAATTCACTGCGTTCTTTTCATCGAACTCACGTTAAATAAAATTTTATCAAACAAATAACAATCTTTATCTGCAAAGATAACCGGAAAAAGCATCTTCAAATAACAAAATCGTACATAACAGTGTCTCAAAAATCCCGTTCCGCATTATCGCCGTTCCGGAAACGGACTTCTATCCTTTCTGCCGTTCCGATTCCGGTATCCATCAAAAGGCAGACTTGCGTCACTCCTGGATTCGGAGCATCATACTCTGCCAGAGGGACAGCAGGGCGGATTTCCAGACAGAACGGGGATGTCGTCCTGAACTTTACAAGCATCTCATGCCCCCGGCATGTCAGACGGACGACATCTTCAGATACTATCTCGGGGACAGCCTCGGTATTCATTCTCCAGACCACAGTCTGCGGAGAATCACCGCTCTCGAAAACATCCTCGATATAAAGATTATCTTCAGGGTCCAGGCAGGCTGTCCTGGTCACTTTTCCGAACTGAGGAAGCAGCCCGGACAAATCCACTACAACACCCTTCCAGGATACCGAAGCCATGGTATCCGTTATTTCCGCGCGTCCTGAGACACAATGCAAGGAATTCAAGACCGAAACCGTATTGTGGCCCATGTTTCCATATCTGAACACTCTCCATCTGTCGCTGTTCTGACCCAGGCTCCATATATCCAGACCGTACCTTTCCAGTGAACCATAGTCCTGCATCCCCAGATCCAGAGCCCAGCGGACACTGTCACGTTCGTATATGAAAGAGCCTCCGTCCATATGCGCATGTCCTGACGACGGAGATCCTCCTTTGAGACCGAAATAAGTGTCATCGGCAGAATGCCAGCCTGAACGATAAGCAAAGACAGGAGTCTCGCCCCTGCTGAACCATATATTCCAGTCAGGAGAAGCCACCTTGCCAAGATCAAGGCCTGCAGCCGAAATCACAGCCAAGGGCAGAAGACGGTTCTCCGCAAACACTTCGGCACCGGAGTTCTCCAAGTATTCCATAATATTGTACAGCAATGAAATATCTCCGGTTCTGGATGCTATCCAGAAAAGCATGGGATCGCAGATTTGCCCGTAAGAGGCATCGCTGTAGTTGAAACACCCGCCACGAGGTGTGAGCATGGCCTGGAGGAAGCGGCCCGACTGCAGGAAGCCGGGAGACTCCGCCAGACCGAAATCAGTCCCGCAGGTCCCCTCCAAAGCTTCTATCATTATGATTTCGAAACTGGAGCCGTAACCCCAGTACATAGCGCCCTCCGGGTAGCCTCCATCCGGAGCATAGACAGCCATGGCCTTCGGATTCGATTCCAGAGAACGTAAAATAATACTGCCGCACAGTTCCGGGTTTATATCATAAAAAACCACGGCTGCCGCAGTCATGCCAGCATTGCATACCGAATTCCAGTTGGAAGTCCATCCATACCACGGCTGCGCCTCCGTTTCTACAGGCTTGAACGCCTTTTCGAAGACAGCCTGCTCCACTTTCGCACGTGTCTCCATAGACAGCACGTCATAGAGCCAGTCATAGCCTATAGACATGGACACCGACATCTCTGCCACATCCAGAAAATGCGACGGATTCCAGTCACTGAATTCACAGCACGCAAGCATCTCCTTTTCAGCACGCCTGGCATATCGCATATCTCCTGTCATCCTGTAAGCATAGGAAAGAGCAAAAACACGCTTCAAGGATTCTCTGCTGGTTTCCAGAAGCCTTATGCCTACCATCTGCCTTGTCACAGGAGGCTTCGCCAATGCCTCATCCGCGCAGTCCATGACCGCATCGTGCATCTTCTTCACAGCCGGATACTTCTCTACAGACGCCATCACCGCAGACTCTTCCCCTTCTTTCAGGAAAAGTCTGGGGTGGCCTACATCTCCGCCAAATCGGGCCGCCGCTCCTGATTCAGCACAATAAATCATTGCTCCTGACGATGTCAGGAGCAATGACAATACCAACGACCAAATGCACCTCATAAATTACCAAACGCACAATCTACAGGTTCCTTTTTTCCAGTTTGCCTCCGGCCACCTGTATAGTCTCGGAAGAACCATCAGGCTTCGTCACTGAAAAGGAGGCATCTTCAGTAGCATAAGCCACTATGTAGGACCCTCTGTCGAGCAGGAAGCCCAAAGCACCGGCAGATGTTGAGAAGCTGACAGTCAAGGACGAAGCTGAAGTGGATTTCTCTTCGGTCAGAGAAGTCTGAGGAGTGTCCTGGCCGATATTGAAGGCGACGAAATTCTCTGGAGAAGTCAAGGCGACATCCTCGGCAGCCTCTTTAAGTCCCTGTATGATCTTTCTGGCTGGCGCCGTGATGCCTTCCCTGTCCTGAAGATCAGTAGTATATATTCCCTGGTCTACACTGGAATCAGTGGCATTTGTCACGAAATATTCGCTGGTGGCCAAGTCATAAATATCATAGCCTCCGCCTGCGGCGAAAGCAGTGAGAATCAGACTCGCCGAATTCTGATAGCTTCCGGTATTCTCGGCTACGAGAGGATAATTCCCCGGTATGGAAGCGTAAGCCTCGACATCGGCCCTGAGTTCGGACACTTTCTGCTTGTAGGCATCTATGCCCACGAAGTCTATCCCGTCCAGAGCGAAGACATCTTTCACTGAAGCCACATCGGACCACTGCAGCAAGTCGCCGCCGTCCTCGTCCTTGATATGGTTCGTTCTGGTCAGAACCTTGTAGGAACTGTTCTTCACAGCCTTTCCGACTGCGTCCAATGAATTCAGGACCATGTCCCACACATTCTGGGAAGTAAGTTCAGAACCATCCCAGCTCTTGAAATGATAGTCCCTGTACCTCCACCTCAGGAATCCGTCTGGCTCGTTGTGGACCTGGCATGTGATCACAGGATGATTTTCCCCGTGATTTGAATCCCAGTAACGGATATGGTTGAACAGCGCCGTGACGACCCTGATCTCATGGTCGAGAAGCCAGTCCGCATCCAGCCTGAGCGCATGGATATAGCCGTAGTAGCTGTGGAACGAGCCGTCGTTGTCGCATCTGAGACGGACAGAAGGCTCTGAAAGAATGTACTGAGGAAGCAGATAAGTGAATGCATCGCCTATCATGTTAGTGCTGAACCACAGGAGTTCCATTTTCAGGCCGTATTCATTGCAATACGCAAGCATGGCATCCACTATGCTCCAGTCATATTCATTCTGCCGCGGCTCTACCATCTTCCAGCTTATCGGCACCTGCACGCAATTCACTCCGAGCTCAACAGCTTTCTGGAAATAAGGCTCGACAGCTGCCAGGGATTTCCCGTCGCAGTTCAGGAGCGCATCCAGACGGATCTGAGCACCGATGAGAGGGAATGGCTTCCCGTCGACCTGCAAGTATGTCTTTCCGGCTTCGGTGGTGCGAAGTTCGCTCACGGTGATCTGCGGGAGCACAGGTTCCTGCGGCTTCAGATCGTCTTTCTGCGAGCATGCGCACAGCGCAATCGCGGAAATCACAGTCAACAGTTTCAAATATTTCATTTATCTTCAATATTAAATTTTATTAACGTCAGTTCGACGAATTATTATACTCAGTACCAGAGATTTCGTCGAACTGACGTTATGATTTCTTCGAAATCTCCATTCCTTTTACGTGTCACCCCACCTAAATCCTCCCCTATCGAGGGGAGGACTTGCCTACGGATTCGTTCCTCGAATCCTCTAAAAGAGGTAGTTCTCTGAAATTCACTCCGTTCTTTTCATCGAACTCACGTTTATTATGTTGAGGCCGGCACAAAAGCGTTTCTTGAGGCCGGCCTCCTGAGTCCGCCTGGACTGATTATTTGGTATCGGCGATACATCTGACAGGCAGGGCTGCGTTCGTACCGTCCCAACCCCAGTTGTCACCAGGAAGTACATATTTCGTATCAGAAGTTATGGTCAGCTTGTAACTGTCCCAGTTGTTCGCATTTGTTCTGGTGGCAGTGGTCATCGTAGCCATGTCCCCGTTCTGATATTTTCCGTGCGACTTGCTCCTGTTGCCTGAGCATGGGAGGAAAATTCCGCCGTTCATGTTGTCTTTGGTCGCTGTCTTTGCTACGGAGTTTTTCAGTCCAAGCACAGCTCCGTTTACCAGGAAGCCGCTCTGCGATGTTTCCACCCAGCCGAATGTCACAGACTCATGAGAAGCGCCTACGAGAGATTCCACTTCCTCGCGGGTAGGGACTCTCCATCCTGTCGGACAAGGGTCATTCTCTTCAGCCCACACGGCAGGGCCTGATTTGTCCCCGAGAGGCATCCCCTCAGGAGCCTGTTCAGGATTTTCCCTGTTCCATCCGACCTTGGAACCGTACTGATACAGAAGACCGGGATCATCAGGAGAAGATGCGAACATGTCCGGCTCGCCGACATTGGCCTTGGCCCATATATGGCCATTCACTTCCTGGGCATAACCATGCTGTATGGTCATGACTGCTTCTCTGTCTGCAGTGGAGAACGTCACATATGCCGTCTGCACGTTGCTGTCCCCTGTCAGGGCATCCAAAGTAACACTGACAGTCGCATCTGAATCACCTGAAGTCTCGGACAGGTGAAGCCAGCTTTCAGAACCTTCTGTCTGGGTGGCGGTCCATGGTCCGTCAGCTTCCACTGAAATATCGAAAGAACCGGAAACAAACGAAGGTGCCATATATTCAGGAATTACAGAAACGCTCGCTACCGGAGAAACAGCGATACTTGTCACATGGTTTACCTTTCCGGCTGCGAAAGTCACATCCCTTTCCATGTTTTTCTTCACGATGTAGTCTTCACCTGACGCCGTGACCGTCACTGTCAGTTCAGAACCCGCCGTCATGCCGAACGGAGTCGTAGTGATATAGAAATGCCCTGTCTGTCCGGCCTTTACCGTTCCGTCTGTCACTGTCAGTTCTGAAATATAATATTTCGCATTGGTAAGCTTCAGTTCACCGTTCCGGGGGTTTATCTGGAACCCGCCCATCAGGTATGTCTCCTCGCCTGCTGTCATGGAAATCTTCGATACGGAAATGTCTGAGTCTCCATTGTTCACCACCTGGATATCGAAGAGAGTGGATGCGTGAGCCATAGCCACAGAGGCCTGGCCGTCTGCCACCTGCGCATATCCGTACAGAGGGCCGTCGATATGTGTGGCATCATCCGTTCCATTCTGCACGGCATTCATTCCGAAAGACATTCCTGCCCGTCCGAATTCACCGTCCATGTCGTGCTGGTTCTTGTCATACGGATAGAAGACGTTCAATGCCTTGATATCTCCAGGATTCTCCACACTTTCACATGAGAATATGTCCCCGTCACCTTTTGTGAACTGATAGGCCTTTCTGGTTTCATCTGCATACACAGCCACGACAGAGAGCTGGTCTCCCTCGTCCCAGGCTACCTTGTACTGGGGCTCTTCCGCTGTTCCTTCTATAGTGAGAGTCGTTTTTGTGTCCTGCGCTTTGTCTGCAAGTATGGAGGCATGGAAAGAGAAAGGTTCTCCTGACCCAGTCTCCGGTACTGTGATTTCCTTTTCAGAACATGATACGAGCATTGCTGCGGCAGCAGCTATGGAAAATAAAAGTTTTTTCATGATTCGTCCTCCGATTTTAGATGGTTTCTCCTTCTTCATAATCCGGCGCATCCAAACTGAATGTGTCATAGTTCACGCTGGCGGCAAAGCCGTTTTCTACTGAAAACTCCGCAATTCCGATTTCAGGGGCCGAATATTTCACGGCATGATGATTTTCATTGTGTTTCATAATGATTTAGTGTTAATGGTTATTGTTCATCTGTTTGTTCAGCTACACACCTGACCGGATAAGCCATGTTCAGTTCTGCATAGCCCCATTTGTTCTCCGGTGACGACGGCAGGGTGAAATTGGTGTCGCTGCCCATTATCTTCACCACATACCGGTAAGCATTGCCGTCGCCGTTGCCTTTCACATCGGCTATGGTGCTTGACTGCATCGTCGCATGCGTGGGATTCTGATACTGTCCGTGCTTCCAGTGCCGGTTTCCTGAACATGGAAGGAATATGCATCCTGCCATATTGTCCTTTGAAGCGGTTTTTGCTGTTTCCTTGGACAGGCCGCATGCCACGCCAGGTATGGCAAAACCGCTGGCAGACGGCTCAAGCCAGCCGAACTTGTTGTCAGAGTCTGTTCCCAGGAGAGCAGTGACTTCACCGTCAGTCGGCACTCTCCAGCCCTCCGGGCAAGGATCCTGGTCTTCTGCCCATGTCAGCGGTGAATTCTTAGCCCCTGTAGGATAGCCTTCAGGTGCCTCAGTGCCGTTGTTCGGATAATCGTTGCTCCATCCTGTCTTTGAAGCATACTGATACAGCATCCCTGGGGCATCCGGAGATTCTGCGAACCTGCCGGATTCGCCGACATTGGCCTTGGCCCATACCAGATTCCCTATCTGCTGAGCGTAGCCGTGCTGGACAGTCAATACGGCCGAGTTGACACCGGCCCTGAATGTGACTTTTCCTGTCCTGACATCGCTGTCACCGCCGGCAAGTTCTTTCAGCGTCACTGTGACAGTCCCGTTTCCGGAACCTTTTAAAGCGCTTACTTCCAGCCAGTCATCGATACCGGTTTCCGGCACTACTGTCCAGTCTCCTGTGGATGTGACGTTTATGGTGAACTCTCCGCTGGCGGCTATAGGTGCCATATATGACGGCTCGATGGAAACCGTGAGATTCGGGTCGACTTCCTCCACTTCCGTGAATTCCGCCTTGATGTGGTTCACCGTACCTGCCGCAAAATTTCCGGTTTCTTCAGATTCCACAGTCTTTTCGAACCGGGACTGAATGCCGTTGGCAGTGACAGTCACAGAGAAAGTCTTGCCCTGAAGAAGTTCAAAAGGGGCTGAAGTGATATAGAAATGACCGGTCTGCCCTGCAGAAACTGTCACTTCGTTCACAGGCAGAGCCGCCTCTTTGTACGCTGATGTCGGCTCTACAGCACCGGTCTGAGGATTTACCTTGAACCATCCAGTCATATTCTTGTCTCCGTCCTGAGTGGATATCCTGACCTCGGTGATGAGGATATCCTTATCTGACGAATTCGCAACCTGGATGTCGAACAATGTGGATGCATGATGCATCACCACCTGGCCTTCACCGCTTTCAAGCCTTGCATACCCGTACAGCGGGCCATCGATGTGCGAAGCGTCATCTATGGCAGACTGCTGCATGCCGCTGCCAAACGACATGCCTGCCCTGCCGTAATCACCATCCATGTCATATTGGTTCTCGTCGTATGGGTAGAACACATTCAGAGCTGTGATATCTTCCGGGCTGTACACCTTCGGACATGAGAATGTATCCCCCTCGCCCTTATCAAACCTGTAGTCACGGGTAGTACCGTCTGCATAGACCGCTATGACTGAAAGAGCATCGCCGTCATCCCATGAGACTTTCCATCCATCGGTGTCCAGGGTGGTCCTGGTAGACTGGAAAGAAGCCCGGATGGAGAAAGGTTCTCCTTCGGCTGTCTGCGGATATTCGAGGTTTTCAACCTGACAGGCGACAGCCATTGCGGCGGCCGCCGCAAAATATATTATAGTTTTTTTCATGATATGACCTCCTGTTAATTATATGACTGCCCTTCATCATATCCCGGCGCACCTATTTCGACAGGTCCGTAGGATACACGCTCGTCCTTGACACATCTGACAGAGTATGCGGCATTGTTCTCGCCCCAGCTCCACTTCACGTCCGGAGGCAGGAAATCTGTCCCGTCACCGATCTTCACTACATACCGGTAGATATTTTCGTATGCAGTAGAGGTGTTCATCGTCGCATGCCCGGGGTTCTGGTAAACTCCTGCACTCCAGCTGCGGTTTCCGGAACTCGGAAGGAAGATTCCTCCTTTCATGTCGGAAGACGTGGCGGCAGCTGCTTCTGATGCAGGCAAACCCAGAATTGCACCCGGAATAGAGAAGCCGCTGACTTCAGGTTCAAGCCATGCATAGTTCTTGGAATCCACAGTTCCGACCAGAGCCGCAGTTTCTTCTACTGTAGGCACTCTCCAGCCCTCCGGGCATGGATTGTTTTCGTCTGTCCAGGACGCAGGGCCTTTCCTTTCTCCCAACGGCATTCCTGCCGGAGCCGGACCGTCCCATGGATCTGCCGTCGGATAATTGTTGGTCCATGCTGTCTTCGAATCGTACTGATAGAGCATTCCCGGGTCATCAGGAGCGGAAACGAAGAAACCAGGTTCACCGACATTCGCCTTCGCCCATACGACGCCTCCGATTTCCTGCGCATAGCCATGCTGGATAGTTATCTCAGCTTCTTTTATATCTGTAGCTATCTTGACTTTGGCAGTCCGGACATCGCTGTCGGCAAGCTTCGAGAATTTGAAATTCAGGACTGCATCGCCTTCTCCGGAAGTCCGGTCTATAGAGAGCCACTCTTCCGTACCTTCATCAGGCGTGACTGTCCACTTCCCGGTGGAAGTGACTTTTACCTGATACGTTCCTTCTGCGACAGTAGTGGCTATAAAGCCAGGAGACACTGCGAGTGAAGTCATCATGTCCTGGGCTATCTTTATTTCCTTGACGGCTGTTCCGGCATTGATGACCAGCGTGGCTGTCCTGCCTGCAGTTTCGTCAGGATTTTCATCTATCCACAAAGAGTAGACTCCGTTGCCGTCCAGAAGAGACGGCAGAAGAAGTATCCATCCGGAAGCCTCCCCGTCATATCTGACGGAAGCTGTGGAATTCGTGTTGCAGCTGACAGGTATGTTCAGCTCAGTGTAGGCCGCCGTCACCTCATAGGAGTCCTTTTCGACATCTATGTAAGGATCTGACTTCTGGCATGCCCATGCCGCCGTGAAGACGGCCAGCATTGCGGCCATAAGTATGAATGTGTTTCTTTTCATATACTCGATGGTTTATCAGTTCTGTGCGCCGAGACCTGCCTGTACAGGCCAGCCGGGGTTCTGGTAGAGAGGGGATGCATTCACATCACCGTCTCCTGTAATCAGGAAATGCTGGACTGCAATAGGGTCGAGATAGTGCGCCATTCTCCAGCCGTAGCCGTTATACACCCTGTTGTTCTGCATAATGTGGTAAGGAGCAAGATAGTTTCCGAAGCTTCTCGGCGATACATTCTCACCTTCTTTCAGACCGCCTGGATTGGCCTTCAGGAAATCGGCATTTGACGCAAGCTTTTCCCAGAGATTGACACCATAGACATGGTAAGGAGTATCGATAAGCTGGTCCAGCGAGCGCCAGCGACGGATATCAGCTCCCCTGTAGCCTTCGGCCATCAGTTCGCAGCGTCTTTCCCTGCGGATATTGTACAATGTCGCGTCTACAAGCTGGCCTGCAGACCATGCTCCCCAGTCATCCTTCTCTTTTTCCATCACAGTATGGTCGATGGTCGTCTGAAAATCAGCCACGTGTGCTCTGTTTCTGATCTTGGCCCAGTAATTCCTGGCATCTCCGTCCAGACTTCCTGTCCTTTCATAGCATGCTTCCATATAGTTCAGGTACGCCTCCACTGCCCTGAAGACAATCAGCCCGACCTCCGACTCATTTCTGAACGACTGCGCGCCGTCGAAATTAAGGCCTTTCCTGATGGCATAACCTGTAGTGTATTTCATGGATGCAGTAGAATGCACCACATTCGGCCAGGGCTCTGTAACATATGACTCCGGACCTCCTGCAGAATGCAGGTTCGTGTCACCGGGCTTCTTGATGAAAATCTGAGCCCGCGAATCCCTGTTCTCCGTGACTTTCAGCAAATCAGCATCACCAGGGTAGCCTGACTCGGCGTCATAAATAGGAAGGCCGTTGCTCATCACGAAGGCTTCGACCATGCTCTTGGTAATGCCGCACCCGCTGTTGGCCGCCGCCGCAAATTCCACTACGGAATTTGTCAGTCCTGCAGACGCACCGTAGTCTCTCCAAAGCATGATTTCAGGATACTGGCTCATGTCGATGGCGCCGAACATATTGAAATAAGGATTTACAGCTTCGTCAGCACTTTTCTGGAATACACCGGTGTTTTCGGTCAGAGGATATTTGTCTGCTATGATTTTAGACTCGTCCATCGCTATCTTCAGGAAATAGTCTATCTCGCTGTCTATATCTCCTGACGGAAATTCATAGCCCTGGTTGTAGTCTTTTGACGCCCCTGGCCACTGAGGTCCGTTCGGGACGAAAGCCGTGCCCTTGAAATATTTCTCCCAAGTGCCTTCATACAGGGCCACCCGTGATTTCATAAGACGGGCGCAGTCATCATCCAGCCTGTTCGAGCCGCCGACAGGAGGGGTCTCGGACATATATTCTATGGCCCTGTCCAGATCTGCAAGGATGAATCTTGCCACCTCATTCCTCGGCATTCTCTTGCTCGCCGCTGTCAGCTGAACGAGATCATCGGCTATCGGCTCTTCCACTATAGGGAAATCTCCCAATGCCTTCAGCTTCTCAAAATAAGCCCAGGCTCTGAAAAAATAGGCTTCGCCAATATAATGGCGGATATTGGCTTCCACACCTGTGATTTCACCTGCTTCATAAAGAGGAAGCACGAAATTCAGGAAATAGTTGCACCTGTATATGCGTTCAAAGGCATAAGAGCCTCCTGTCTGCTCTACTCTCCAATATCCGGGAGCGAAGGCATCTCCAGGCTGTGCAGAGGCCATATCGTCGGTATTGGCGTCAGAACGCCAATATCCCCATGTGCTGCGTTCATGTTCCGGGAACATATTGTAAAGGTCTGTTGCATATGCTCCCAGATTCTCTTCCGTCGTCAGGTATTGCTCGGGAGACAGAGCCGATTCAGGCTCCAGGTCCAGAAAGGCGTTGCAGGACGACAGCATCATCCCTGCGGACAGGGCATAAAGCAATATTCTGTTTTTCATAAATGATCCCGATTAAAATGTAACACTTAAACCGACTGAATATGTCCTGGTCAGAGGATATACATTTCCCAGGTAATTCGCCCCGACTGTTTCCGGGTCGAAGAGTTTCGTCATATTCGTGATAGTGGCCAGGTTTTCCCCGGACAGATATACTCTGAGGTTCGATATCCCGATTTTGGAAGTGTACTTCTGAGGAACTGTATAGCCTATCTGGACATTTTTCAGCCTGCAGTATGCCGCATTCTGAAGATACCGGCTCTGGGTCTTCGTATTCTTCATGGTATTGAAATACGGCTTCGGATAGTACGCATCGAGATTCTGTCCCATAGGATCGTCCTCGTCGGCACGGAAATAATCCAGATGTTCTGACAGGCCGATAGCCTCCCATTTACTCTGACCGGTGATTCCCCAGAAATAGCGGCTCCCCTGGAAATAGTCGCGTTTCCCCACTCCCTGGAGGAATACACGGAGGTCAATGCCTTTCCACTGAGCCGTCAGGTCAATACCGAAGCTGTATCTCGGAGTGTTGTTTCCGATGACTACCAGGTCACCATGGTCATCCACCGTGTTAGCGCCGCTGTCTACCTTGCCATCGCCATTGAGATCCTTGTACATGATATCTCCGGCGCCCCAGTCACTTCCGAGGGAGCTTTGGCCGCCGTTAGGAAGGGTAGCTATGTGATTCAGCATTTCCTGGTCTGTCTTCGCTATTCCCACTGTCTCATAGCCCCAGATTTCCCCGACCTTCTGACCGGAATAATACTTGTCAAGAGTGCCGGAAGGGTTTGAATATCTCAAGATAGTGGCCTGGGCATCGGAAAGAACGAGGCGGACGCCATAGTTCAGCTGGCCGAAAGCCACATCACGCCATGAAAGTTCAAGTTCCCAGCCTTGTGTCTGCAGGTCGGTATTGTTCGTGGAAGGTACTGATGTACCAAGAATTACAGGAAGCTCATCTGCGGGGCCTACCATATCAAGAGTCTGCCTGACAAAGTATTCGAATGAGCCGGTCAGTCTTCCATTGAACGCACCGAAATCAAATCCCACGTTCCATGAACGGACTTTCTCCCATGTCAGGAGCATGGAAATGAGGGCCGGCGGCCATGCACCGTTCGGACGCTGCCCGTTGATCAGCCACTCTCCGGAAGAATTGGCGAAGCCCATGGTCTGATAGGTCGGATACCATGAAGTGGTATTCTGGTTTCCGAGCGAGCCGTATGACGCACGGACCTTGAGCATGTCCACCCATTGCCTTGCAGGCTCGAAGAACGGCTCGTTAGCAAGATTCCATCCAAGTGAAAATGAAGGGAAAAAGCCCCATCTGTTGTCAGCCCTGAAACGGGACGAGCCGTCATACCGGAGGTTCACCTCCGCGAGATATCTTTCCTTGAAATTATAGTTGATTCGTCCGAAGAATCCCACAGTCCTCCATGAGCCAGTACCTCCGGAGACTTCAGGCGGAACAGGCATGCCGTCATACAGCCCGGAAGATGTGTCTATGGTCGGTATGTCAGGCACAATGACGCCTTCCTTCTTGGCAGTCACATCATTGTCATGGTACATTTCTGTCTGGAATCCCGCCATGACTTTCAGATAATGCGCATCCGCAAAAGTATGTTCGTAATCGGTGTATGCGTTCACTGTCAGGAACTCATTCTTTCCAGCCACTTCAGACACATAGGAATGCGGATTCCATTCCGTTCCCGGTGTGGTTCCGTCGACACATATCTGATGCACAGGCAGAGAGACTGCCCTGTTGAAATAATCGCGGTGGCGATAGTTCACATCCCCTACGATCCTCCAGCCCGGAAGCGGATTCAACTCCACATTGAACTGCTGGACGAAAGTGGTGTTGTTCGTCTTGGTCTGCCCGCCTTCGACATACTGCAGGGCAGTGTCATTGAAGAGATTGCCGTTAGGGTCATATATAGGGCTGACCGGCCAGATATACCTGGCGAAGTTCTGGAACGAACCGTCTGTCATGGCTGTAGGCTGATGATACCATTCCCTCATGTATCTGGCGCTGTAGCCTATTTTCAGGAACTTGTAAGGGGTTGCCTGCACTTTCCCGAAAACATTCAGCCTCTGCAGGCCGTCGAGATCCCAGTTCAGCGTACCTTTCTCATCGATGTAGTTGGCAGAGACATAATAGTTCACGGCATCTGTTCCGCCGTTTATGCTGAGGTTGTGTTCCTGGGCTGTAGTCAGATTGCTGAAAAAGACATCATAGCAGTCTACATTGTCATTTCCTTCGGTATAGGCAGTCCCCCATTGGCCGTTTTCGGCCGGAATAGTATTGTAGGATATTTTCCCGTCCATGTAGTCCTTTATTCTCTGAAGACGTTCGGGGCTGATGTCGTCTCCGAGACCGGAATTGTTCGAAGCCGCATTGAAATAGAGAGCCCATGAGTAGGAATCCGCGACATCGGGCATATTTATAGGAGACTTGAAACGGAAGTTGTTGTTGTAGTTCACCTGGGCCTTGCCTTTCTTGCCGGCCTTCGTGGTAACCAGTATGACTCCGAACGGGGCGCGTGAACCGTAAATGGACGATGCCGCAGCATCTTTCAGGACAGATATGCTCTCTATGTCCTGGGCGTTGAGAGTGGTAAGGTCTCCCTCCATGCCGTCTATGAGGACGAGTACTGAGCCTGAAGAGCCTTCACCGATGGTAGTCAGGCCTCGGAGCTGGACTGAAGGACCGTTGTTGTAGAGCTGGCCGCTGTTCTGGGTGATGGTCAGGCCGGGAATCTGGCCTTGAAGAGCGAGGACCGGATTGTGAACAGGGACTGATTCGAGAGCTTCATTGTCGAGCGTACTGACTGCTCCTGTCAGATTTACTTTTTTCTGGGTAGCGAATCCGACTACGACCACTTCATCAAGAAGTTCGTTGTCTTCTTCGAGAGTTACATTATAGACTCCACCCCCCCCCGTCACTTTTACAGAGACGGAATGATAGCCGAGCGATGAAAATTCCAGCACGGCATCATCAGGGACGCTCAGGACATAATGTCCGTCCAAATCTGTGGTGGTTCCAAGCGGAGTCGGGTTGGCAGGCACTGTCACTGCCACGCCGACAAGAGGCTCGCCGTTGCGGTCAGTCACCGTACCGGATACGGTATCCTGAGCCCAGACAGCAGCCATCGCACTGAACCACAGCACAATAAATGCAAGTGTCTTTTTCATGATTTGCGTTGATTAACAGTTTTCTTTGTGTTATTAACCGGTATTATAACCTGTCAAAGTTCCTGAAAATTATTTTAATCAGGCTGTTTTTTCAGAAAAAATCTCAAGTTTCTGCAATGATTTTAGCGAAAAACATAAATTTTTGCGCAATTTTTATATACTATATCATTAAGTTACAACAAAATATCATTGCACAAAATTTGTTTTACGATTTCACAAGAAACACACAAGCTTTTCCCGGCAGACTCTTCCCGGCTCCTCGTCACACATTTATGGTTTTCATGTCATGGAAAATCGTATCTTTACACGGAAGAACAAAATATTGGCTAACTATGCAGTCTGAACAAGTCACTTGAAGAGACACCAAAAGGAAAACTCCAAAAAGTAGGGAGAAGATCATTTCCTTGATAGCGGAAGACGGCACTTTGAGTGCGTCAGCCATTGCCGATATAATAGGCATAACGCCAAAGGCAGTGGAAAAGCATATTGCCCGGCTGAAAGCCGAGGGCATAATCAAAAGGATCGGGCCTGACAAAGGCGGGCATTGGGTATTATCGGAACAGGAGTAAAACATGGGGGTTCAAAAGTCACGAAGTGACCGCGACTGGAAGGAGCGAAATCCCCCTAATAGGGGGTGCAGGGGGTTAGGATGGGTCCAGTCTTTCGAAGAAAGACGTTTGAGGGTGACCAAAAATCCCTTTTTGGTCACCCTCACGTCGTGGTACTTCCATAAGAGATATTCCGGTCAAATCGTTTCCCGGAATAGAAAACTTTTGTAAATGTGATAGGTCCACTCGGCATGCATGGAACCGGAAGCCTGCACGTCAGGTGCCGCCTTGCTCACAGTATAATAGAACACAGGATTCTCCCAGTCCCGGATATAGCCGTAACTGTCCCTGAGAAGACATGAATTGTGGTTTCTCGGGAAACCGGTATCCGAGGGCATGATCCTGTAAACCGGAGTCCATTCGCCTTTCGACATCCTGAAATCCGACAGATTCATGCAGTCTATCTCCTGGGCGACAGGAATATAGGACGGATAGTCGGCAGGATGGGGCTGTACGGGACGTATCATAAGTATCTTGTCTTCCTCCATATTCACGGCGAAGTCGGCATTGCAGGTATAATCCCGGCTTTTGCCGTCGACTCCGTACAGTCCTGCCTGTACTATGGTCCTCGGAGGCGTCATGGTGACGTTTTCCACATCGCTCATGTCAGCCTCACGCCAGACCACCCGGGTCCCGCTCATATCACCTGTAGTATAGGTCAGAAGGACCTTTCCCTTGCCGTCCAGGGAAACAGCGGAAGGCTGGCCGACTCCCCAGGAATATACGCCGGTGCCGATAACCTGGTCACCGTCAGTCTGCCAGGTCTTGCATACCAGCTGTTCCGGATACTTTTTCCATGCACCGGAGGCCAGGTCATTGCTGAAAGCCACACCTATTTCATTGTAATACACTCCGTACCTGTTGCCCAGGAAGAACATGGCATAGCGGAATGTCTCGTCTCCCCACCGGAATTCACCCTCTATCACGGAAGGGTCGCAGGTATGGTGGTCATCCCACGACCCTGATGTCCCGGGCTGAAGGACGCTCCTTGCCTCGGAAACATCTCCCGACTGCCCTATACGTACATGCCAGATATTGTCGACCATTATCTGATTGTCCGGATTCCCGCAGAAAAACATATCGACGGAGCCGTCTTCATGAAGAATGGCAGACGGGCAATAGGAATACTTGTCCTGACCCTCAAAGCCGAATATGAATTCGGGGTCGGACATCCGGATCACTTCATATCCACCGGACGGACGTATTGCCTCAGGCCCGTCCGGCTTCTCCGAACATGAGCACAGGCAGCACAATATGGAAACTGCTGCCATGTAAGGAAATAGTTTCATTTTCCCGTCAGTTTTCCGTTTTCTGACTTTCAGGAACAGAAGAAATCATCTTCACGAAATGATCCACGATACTCCTGTTCTGCTCTTCGTCCGTAATCAGATAGTACCGGTTTCCTTCCGGATCAGGGGTGAAAGCAGTAGAACCGTTTTCAGCCACGGTTATCCGGCCAGCAGGTGAAAGGGTGA
Organism: uncultured Bacteroidales bacterium; assembly: GCA_944326365.1. GTDB lineage: Bacteria > Bacteroidota > Bacteroidia > Bacteroidales > UBA932 > Cryptobacteroides. The sequence continues at coordinate 18,789 of CALVDR010000001.1, forward strand.
ACATGCTGCCGCCTTCTACGGCATACAGCAGAGCCGTCAGATCCCATGTCGGTCTGTCATACGGCATCTGCAGATAGCTCTTGTATGCCTCCACTACCGGATGAAGTGCAGTCCATCCGAAATCATTCTCTATGCTGGACGCCGGATAAAGTATGTCGATACCTACCTCGAACGGAGAAGTGACTATCTTTCCAGGCCATTCCTCGAAAACCTTTTTCGCTGCAGGAATGTCTTTCACCACGTTGTACTCGCACAGTTCAGGGTTGTTGAAACAGCCCGCCATAGTCGACAGCAGCCTTACCTTTGACGCCACGAGTTCTTTTCCTGTCAGAGGGGAGAATTCATCGGCTCCTGTCTCCATGAGTCTTGCGAGATTTGTCGAGAATCCTATGGAAACTATCACCACCGAAGAATCAGGCTGCCCTGCAAGTATCTCGCGATAGAGGAGATGGGCATCCGGAAGGTCGGAATAAGAATCCAGAGAGCGGCTGAAAGCAGGTTTCCCTGATGAATCCTTCATGCCGCATACTGCCTTGGCGTAATTCACGGCATCGGTTTCGCAGTCGGCTCCGTTCCTGACGATGCCTATCGGGATATCGGAATGGCCGTACCATGTATCCATGATGTCCGTAAACTCGGCGGGAGCCTCTCCGTTCTTGTTTATCATTATGGCCAGGACATCGATTTCCTCCGCATCGATATACTTGTGAAGCATGTCCATCGCCAGCGCGTCATCGACATCGTTTCCGATATCGGTTTCAAGGATTACCTTGAGTCTTGTGTCCTCCTGAGGAGCAGGATGGCATGAAAAGACGGTGAAAAGCACCGTGATCAGAAAAAAAACGATTCCTGGTTTCATATCCGAAAATTTTTAAGTTTGATATTGATACAAAGATAAGATTATCTTATAAAATCCTCCAATCTGAAAGTGGCCGAATACAGGTCGTAAGACCAGAGCCAGTTCTCGCCTGTCACGGCCGGGGTGAAATATACCACAAGCTGCGACTCATCTGGCAGGTAGCCGTAGAAATCGGTCAGGAAACCGGGGTTGTGGTTTCTCGGGAAACCGCTGTCCTCAGGTCCTATGACATACATTTCCTTCCACTCCGAAGCATCGCCGGCGATGACTCCGTCTGACAAAGGCCGGTATCTGACCACGCATTCGTCACCTACCCATGTAGGTATCACGGAATCGTCATAGTTCTCTCCTCTGCGTTCCGACACGGTGAAAATCCAGTCATCCGAAAACACAGGATAAGTATTCGCTTCGAGGAAAGGCACATGGACTTCTTCCCCGATTTCAATATTCTCCAGGTCGTCAAGTTTTATCTCACGATAGCAATACGGACCGTTTTCCGTGGTGGAATGGTAGAAAAGCATGATGGTAGTGGAATCCTTGACTATCGTGGTGCTCTGCCCTGTCCCCCACTTGTCCCGTCCTGCATAAGGCACAAGCGGATTTCCTTCGAACTTGATGTAAGGGCCTTCGATATTCTTGGACACGGCAAGTCCGATCTGATTGTGATTGCAGTCCCACTGGTCCACACCGAGGTAAGTCATGATCCAGTCATAAGTCTCGCCCTTGTACGTGGTACGGAATTTCCTCACATCCGGGTCGCAGATATGGCAGTCGTCCCAGCCGTCTTCCGACGGTGCCACTATCTGTGTCCCCGGCTGCCAGACATAGCCGTTTTCAGTCGGGATTCCCTTGTAAAGATACACATAATCCACGATTTTGAAAGGGTCACGGTTCTCGCACAGGAAACCGTATATGATACCGTACTCGTCGATGATGAAGCTCGGGGCATAGTCATAATGCCCTGCACCTCCGCTCAGTTCATATCTGACCGATGGTCTGTGTTCCAGGCCAGGTTCCGTGCACTGCACCAGAACCAGACCCGAACACAATGACAATAAAAGTTTTGCAAAAGTTTTCATGGCGTCTTACTACAAATCCTTTACACAACGCACCATTGCGGCCCGTTCCTTATTGCCGTCACCCCAGCCGACCAGGTCCCGGTATCCGCCGGAATCACCCAATGACATGCCTCCTTTACCTGCATCAGCCTCACTGCCGCTGATGTGGTCAAGTGATGTACCGCTTCTGACAGCCACGAGCCAGTCCCTGTCTATGGTTCCGTCAGCTTGGCGCCATCCGCTCTGCGGAAGGAACAGACCACCTAACGATTTCAAAGTCTCTTTCGTAGCTGAAGCAGCAGCTTCTGCAGAAATTCCTACAATGATTCCATCTCTTGAGAACCCAGTATTTGCCGCAGTCACCCAAGTCGCCCCGATATTCCACAACGCTTCCATTTCAGCTGTAGTCGGAACTCTGTAGCCCTCAGGACAAGGGTCGTTTTCCGGCAGCCAGTCAGTCCCGTCATTCACATATTCGGAACTCCAGCCCTCAGGCGCTTCCTTGCCTTCGCTCGGCCATCCCACCTTGCGGTTGAACTGATAATACATGCCTATCTGGTCGACTTCCGCTACAAAGGTTCCCGGAGCATCCACATTCTTTGTCGCCCACACCTGTCCGTTTACCAGGACCTCATCTTCGCCGAGGACCAGCGTCCCCTGCAGGACCTTGGCCCTCAGAGTCCGCTCCGCACCGGTCACGCCTATGACCATGGACCTGTTCACCGTCGGTGAAAATGACGGAGTCACGGTAATCCTTACAGTATCGGCACCTTCTCCCGAAATGCTGCTGAAAGTACACCAATCCTCATCTTCCACATTGGTCTCCAGAACTTCCAGTTTCCATGCCTCCTTGCCGGAAATGATCAGGTCGAAATCACCGCCCTCGGCAGGAGGGACAATGGCAAGAGGATATACGGAAAAGATATTCTCCGCCGGTCCCATAATGGCATTTTCCGCGGCCTCCTTTTCGCATGAAGCGAAAGACAGTACGGCCGCTGCCGCTATGACTGAATATTTCAATAATTCTTTCATGACTTTATTTTTTGAATCTTACACTCGCATCTTCGTGATTGCAGAATTCTAATAATTCGGATTCTGCTTGAGATTAGGATTGTTGTCGCAGTCGCTCTGAGGTATCGGCATCCTGATATGCTTGCCTATGACGAAATTATTGAAGTCGTCGTCACGTCCGGCAATCTCATTCAATGTCTCATTGTCATCGATGCCCCAGCGCTTGAGATCCGGCCAGCGGACACATTCCAGCGCCAGTTCCAGGCCGCGCTCTATCTTGATATGCTCCCTGAACGCCTCCTTATTCGTGGTAATAAGCGCACCGTCATAGTATTCGCTGTCCTGTATGTCCGGCAGATCCACCCTGTTCCTTACCCTGTTCACATATTCTATGGCCTTGGATGTAGGACTGCCGTTCTGTTCATTCAGCACTTCCGCGTAAAGAAGCAGCATGTCGGCAAGACGGATCAGCCTGAAATTGTTGTCATTCCAGTAATAGAGAGGACGGGCGTCAGTACTGTATTTCTTGATGAAACATCTGCTTCCCCAGGTATTGTCCCACGGCTTGTCATAAATATTATGGTCAAGTCCGGGGAAATCAGTGGAGGCACCGTCATACCAGAGAGTGTAGTAAAGCCTCATGTCATATCCTCCGCTGCGGGTCTTTTCCCTCTTGTAGTAATCCACAAGCCAGCGTCTGGCCTCTATGTTGTTCCAGCCGATGCCTGACGGAGCCTGATTCTGTTCTATCTGCGTACCGAGCTGGGCATTAGGGTCGAAGGCATTGTCTGTCTGGTCAAAACCCACATAATGTGCCAGCGAGAAATGTATTTCATACAGGGATTCCCTGTTGTTCTCGGTCTTGTTGCTGAAATTGTCCTGCCAGTCCGGCTCCAGGTCGTAAAGCGCTTTTCCTTCACCTTCGATGATCCATTCCAGACATCTGGCGGCATCTTCCCATTTGTGATGCTGTGCATATACTTTGGCCAGCAGGCCGTATGCCGCCCCCTTGGTAGGCCTTCCGGTATTGTTTTCATCCCTGGTAAGAGGCAGAAGGCCGAAGGCTGTCTCCAGATCGGTCTCTATCTGGCTCATGACCTCATCTGCAGTCTTTGTTTCAGGTTTGTCGGACGCTGAAGACGTGTGGAGAATCAGAGGGACATTGTCCCAGAGCATGGTGATGTAATAGTAATACAGAGATCTGAGCCACAATGCCTGTCCTTTCAGGTCATCCCTGTGCTTCTCATCTGAAAAAGGAATGGCATCGATATGGTCCAGGACCTGGTTCGCCCTGTAAACCGCAGTCCAGTGCTCCCGCCACATCTTGGCATTCGTTTCGGAGAAATTATAGTCGGTGAAAATGAATTTCGTATATTCGTTGAGTTCTGTCCAGCCTGCATAGCTGACACCGTCATCCGCCATACCGTTCATCTGGGTGTACATGTTTCTCGTCCATGTCCCCTGTCTGTAGAACATCCCGTAAACAGCGACCAGTCCTGACTCGATATCGCTTTCGGACTGCCAGAAGTTGCCGGTACTGATGGTATTTTCATTCTTTATATCCAGCATGGACGCATCGCATGCACATAGTGCAGACATCAAGGCAGCCATGACCGGAATCATTATCTTTTTCATATTCATGGATTTTAGAAGGTAAATGTTAAACCGAACTGCACTGACCTAGGATTCGGGAAAGAACATGCATCGTTTCCGATGGTGAATATCCCGCTGTCCGCAAATTCAGGGTCAAGTCCTGAATATTTCGTGAATGTCACGAGATTCTGCAATGTGACGGACACTTTTATTTCTTCAAAACTTATCTTGTCCATCCATTTCTTAGGGAAAGAATATCCTAACGTGATATCGCTCAGTCTGAAGAACGAACCGTCTTCAAGCCAGCGGTCCTGATCCCCCCTGCTGTTCCTCGAATCTCCGTAGATGATTCTCGGACGGTCATTGACAGGATTTTCCTGTGTCCACGGCACTATCCCGTTGAAGTTGTTCTGGTTGTTCTGGAAATCACCGGCAGCGGCTGCAGCCCCGTTGTATACTGTCTGTCCGAAACGGCCGTAACCGCTGACATTCAGGCTCAGGCCCTTGTATGAGACACCGAAATTCAGCCCCATTTCAAGCCACGGCCACGGACTTCCGACGATCTGACGGTCTTCGGAAGAAATGATTCCGTCATCATTGTAGTCATCATATATAATATCCCCCGGTTCGGCATCCGGCTGGATGACCTTGCCCTTGGAATTCACGTAATTCCGTATCTGCTCTTCATTCTGGAAAATCCCGTTCATCTTGTACAGATACCACATACCCAGAGGCTGCCCTATTTCCGATATGGACAAAGACTCGTAATACACTGTCTGTCCATAGCCGAGGTCGAGGACCTTGTTCCTGACATGTGAGAGATTCAGATTTGCATAGTAGCTGAAATCGCCTATGGAATCATTCCATCCCAGATTCAGCTCGAAACCGCTGTTCTGCAGGCTTCCGGCGTTGACGGCAGGATTCCCGCCCTCATTTCCGGAAGTAGCCAGAATAGGGAGATAAACCAGAAGGTCATCACTGCGTGAATAGAAATAATCCGCAGAAACCGTAAACCTGCTGCGGAAAGCTGTCAGGTCCACACCCACGTTTGCCGTAGTCTTCCTCTCCCATCTCAGGTCGTCGTTCGTCAGCCTTGACTGGGTCATTCCGACCAGAATATCATCAGCCGCACCTACAGTAGCCCGCGGAGCCGTATTGATAGTGGCCTGATAGTCCCAGAAGCCGATGCTGCTGTTTCCCAACGTACCGTAATTGGCCCTGATTTTCAGGTCATCGATGGCAGGGACATCGAAGAATCCCTCTCCGCTGATTCGCCATCCGAGCGATGCAGAGAAGAAGTTGCCCCAGCGTGTCTTTTCAGGAAGTCTGGAAGTTCCGTCCCTTCTGCCAGTCAGCTGTACCAGATATTTGTCGGCATAGGAATAGTTTATTCTGGCCAGATAGGAAATCAGGGAAGATTCGGCATAGCTGCCTCCTGCAGTGGTAGTACCTGTAGCCGAATTCAGAGAGGTGATGTACTCGTCCCCTATTGTCAGAGGATCCAGTTTCGTGATAGACCTGTATTCTTCATGGAACTTGTTCCATGTGATACCGAACATGGCATTGATGTCATGTTTTCCGAATGTATGGTCGAACGTATATGTCTGCTCCACGAGAATGTCGGTGTGCTTCGCGCTTTCATAGCCCAGGCTGGCGGCATCGTCACCCTGTCCCATGGTCCAGTTTCCTTTCTTTCTCAGGGTGTCCGTGGTTCCGAAGTAGCTTTTGTATGCGACATTCAGTTTCGCCTGGAACATCTTGAACAGGTCAAGCTGTCCGTAAATATTGCCGTACATGTATTCCTCGTCATTCCTTTTCTGCATGAGGTCCTGCATGGCCACAGGATTCAGTCCATAGGAATTCGCCCTGTTCACGTCACCGTAGCCATAACCGCCCGGATGCGAAGGATCGTAGACAGGTATGGTAGGCGGCATGCCTATGAAGTCTGACCAAGGATTTCCGTTAAGCAATTTTGTGGAAGATTTTGTGTAAAAGAAGTTTTCACCGTATGAGAAAATACCTTTTTTGCCGGAGGTATTCACCCTGAAACCGTATTTGTCATAGCCCGTGGCGTACAATGCGCCGTCATCTACCATTCTGTTCAAAGAAGTGTAATATTTCAATGTCTCGGTACCTCCGGACAGCGAAACATTGTAATTCTGAAGCACTCCCAGCCCGAGCATTTCGTCCTGCCAGTCGGTATTCCCGTCATAGTGGTTCTGATATCCTGTGACTGTCCCGACTCCGGACAAGATGGCTTCCGCATAGGCTCTGTCATCATATTTCTTGTAAGTTTCAGCATCCATCAGATCATAACGCGGCAGCCAGTCAAGCGATACATGAGAATCGAATTTCACTTTCAGTTTACCGGGCGCTCCCTGTTTGGTAGTGATGATGACCACTCCATTGGCGGCCCTGGAACCGTAGATGGCTGCAGAAGACGCATCCTTCAATATCTGGATGGACTCGATATCCTCGACATTGACTCCGAGTTCATTTCCGCCGTAGGCACCGTCGATAATGAACAGCGGAGAGTTGTTCGTCAGACTGCCCAGTCCTCTGATGACCATCGAAGCGTTCGAACCCGGCTGGCCGCTTGAGGTGATCTTCACGCCTGCCGCCATACCTCGCATGGACTCCACGATGTTTCCTGTATTCCTTTCCGCCAGATCATTTCCCCTGACAGTGGATATGGAACCCAATACGTCTTTTTTCCTGACTGTACCATAGCCGATGACGACGACTTCATCAAGCAGTTTCGAGTCTTCCTTCAGGACTATATCGTATATAGTCCTTCCCCCCCCCAGTGTAATTCTAACAGTCTCGAAACCGACACAGCTGAATTCCAGAGTCTGCCCTTCCGCGGCAGCGATTTCATACCTGCCGTCCGCATCCGTGACAGCTCCGGTCAGGTTCCCGTCATGCCCAGTCACGACGGAAACGCCTACAAGCGGTTCACCGGCTTCGTCAGTCACGATACCGGAGACACGATCCTGTGCGCTCAAATCAGATAGACCGGCAAAAAGAAGAAAAATTGCCAGCAAATTTTTGACCGTTGACATAATAAGTTATTAATTAAGTGTTTATAAATTTCCAATACAAGAGCATTTCGAATAAGGCTCTTAATTGGCAGTGCTTTTGTTTCTCAAATTTATCCGATAAAATCCAATTAATTCATCATCTTTTTAAAAAAATCCCCTTTTTTGCATAAAATTTTGCGAAACTACACACAATGTTGCGCATGGCATTCCGTATACAACGCATGTCGTGCGCAATATTCATCTGCTAAATATTGCGCACGACAATGCACTCCGAAACCTGACCAACGGTATCGGAGTGCAATAAAAGTGGACAGCGGAATTAAAAGATTATTCCACTACTTCCCAGGAGTATTCAAACTCTTCCGGCCAGCCCGGATAAGCCTTGTGCTCGGCAATGACAGCTCCGTTTTCGTCGAAATCGTAAGTGTATTCACCGACTTCCTCGGCACCTTCCCATCTGGTAGTTTCCACGAGATATGCAGAACCTTTGCCGAAAAGGCCGGTTTCCATGAGCCACTGTGAAAGGCCTGACTGTTTCTCGCAATAGACGCTGTGGATTCCGCAAGTGTTAGGCGTGGAAGTGAAAGTCTGCACCTTGAACTCTTCAGGACCGTTCTCGAATCTCGACCACTTGGTCATGCATCCGTCCTGGATGACAGCATTCGAAGTCACGTTTCCGTTCTGGGAGACCTTCGTCATCCGGCCGTCGGCATTGTACTCGTAAGTATACTCGTTCTCTCCCTCGACCATGGAAGTCACGAGGCCGTCAGCGTTCAGAGTCATCTCATAGACAGTCGCACCCTCATGGTCTGTGACCGTCACGTCATTCCCGTCATAGGCGAAATTCCACTGTTTCTCCTCTTCCCTGTAGACCTTGCTTACCTTTCCGTCAGCATTGTAGGAATACTGGTAAACGTCAGCCCAGCCGTCACCTACCAGAGAATATGACTTGATTCTCAAAGTCACGGAAGGTTCGTCACCGCCATTGTCGTCTTTACCGTTGTTTTTCCCGTCATCATCTTTCTGGCAGGAAACGAGTGCTGATGCCATCATGGCCATAGCAGCGAATAAGAAAATCTTTTTCATAATTACGTTGTTTAAGAGTTATTAATGTTTCGGTTTGCCTGACTCTCGTTCCCTTCGTTCAGAAACGGATCTCAGGTTTCATTTTTTCTACGCCTTCCAGCACAGACTTGCGGATATCGTCCGAGGAATTCCTGACACGGTACTCGAAATCGGCGCCATCCGGATCCAGAGCCTTGCAGGATTTGTAAAGCGCTCCCATGTCCCGGCAGAACCTGTCATCGTCAGTCTGGCCGATATAGTAGAAGATACCTTCAATGGCCTGTACCTCCCCGTTACCTCCGGTCAGGTCGGCGTCATCGAAATAAAGCCTTGAAAACATGGACTGGCACCCGAATGTCTCCCGTCCTCCTTCGCCGAACGCTGCAGCCTGCCTGTATTCAGGCGAACCTCCGATGCCGTATTCTGATTCATACCCGGCCATCCAGTCTGCCAGCGGCTTCTCTGACACATCACACGGGAGTATCATGTACGGTCTGGACGTGATGCCTCTCTGAATGATGGATATGATGTCTTTCACGAGACTGTCATCAAAGCCTTCATACACTATATAGAACGCGGTCGCAGGGGCCTCCGAATCCCGGGAATATGCTGCGGATGCGAATGTCCCGTCCTCCCCGAGTTCCACTTCCTGTACGTCAGGAACTATGTCCGTCCACTGCCAGTCCGTACCTCCGTTCATGACGAACTGTATGTACGGAAGGACCTCATCCAGCGTGTTCCTCCAATAGTCGGACGTGTGGGCGCCGTCACCCACCCTGTATTCATGGGCGAATCCGTATTCATGCATCTGTACATGAAGGTCATCGTTCGCTATCAGAAGCTGCTCCTCGTCGTCACCGCAGTGAAGGAACCACCTGACCTGAGACAGGCTCTCCTTGTTCTCCGGGATGAACTGATAGAACGGGCAATGTTCCTTGTAATACTCGGTGATGCGTCCTTCTCCGGATGAACCGACACCGCCGAATATGGAGCCCCACTGGCTGTTCCATCCGTTCTGCGGCTCCGACATGTACTGTTCGTCCGTACGGAAAGACATGCTCAGCGGAACAGATATGGAAAACATCTCCGGATGCTTCATCGGAAGTACCATCGCGCCGAAGCCGCCCATGGAATACCCTACGACGGCCCTGTGCTCCCTGTCGGCTATCGTCCTGTAGGTCCGGTCGATATACGGCACGAATTCACTGACGAACATGTCCATGTACCTGAATTTCCCGTCATAAGTGTTGCTGTAATAGGAATTCGATCCGTCCGGAAAGACATAGATCATCGGTTCCAGACCATCCGCTTCCAGTTCTTCCACCTTGGACTCGATACGCAGCCACTTGTCGTTCCATGCCGTATTGTCATCACCGTAGCCGTGGAGCATATAGACTACGGGGTATTCTTTCCCGCTGCCGTCAGTGTAGTCTGCAGGCAACAGGATATCGAAGGCTACGTTCTCCCCGAGTATCTCGCTTCTGACCGACATGCCTCCTGCATAACGCACGAATCTGCCGGAAGTGTCAGGCAGCTGCTCCCGAGCATTTGCCGTACAGGCGGTCAGGCTGCACAGAAGGGCGATCCGCATCAGTTTTCCTGCAATTTTCCTCATGGTCATATCAGATTTCATCGTAGACAGTCATTTCCGTAGCGGACATCGCATAGTCCGGATGCGGGTTTTCGAGAACAAGTTTCAGGACATGCCTTCCCGAAGGCATGCAATACCGGTAGAATATTTCATACTTGCGTGTGATATAGTCATACGGCATGCTGAACTTTTCCACCAGTTCACCGTCGACATATGCAGACAGCCTGGCCACGTACGGGGAATCATCGTGGCCTGTCTTCACGACACTGCCTGAAACCACGACAGAGTTCCCTTCGAAAACAAGCTCAAGCTCGTCCGTAAAGGTCTTTTTCAGAATACGCTTCTCCACAGGAGCCAGTCCCTCGAAAGACTGCTCATACCTGACTTCTTCCGGTTTCTGTACCGTAAAAGTGATCTGTCCGTCCTGTACGGAACCGCCGTTTTCGGAAACGAGAGCCTTCAGAAGGTCCATATTCATGTCGCATACACCGTCAAGACTCAGCGAAGTATAAGGGAAAGGCATGTCAGCTATCTTTTCCGCACCTTTCTTCCAGTATTCAGGTATGGCGTCATAGCCGTACATGACCCCGAGAATCCCGGCTGCCGATGCAGGGTTGCAGTCGGAATCCTGGCCGCATCTGGTCGCTATCTCCATGGTGCGGCCGAAGTCACCTTCGCCATAGAGAAGTCCTATGACTACATAGGCGGCATTGATGACAGCATCTATGTTGAATCCGTTGTGTACGCCTTCCGGACATCCTATGTCGTTTCCGTGGAGTTTTTCCACTTCGAACCAGCACTGTTTCCAGTCATCGGGATACATGGCATGGAATTTCAGCACGTCATCGATGCAGCTCCGGAACTTGGTCCCTTCAGGTATCGTATTCAGGGCCTCCCTGACCACTGCAGGTATGTCATCGCAGACATACGCCAGCGAATACATGGCGCTTATGAAGACTCCTCCGTACCAGCCGTCACCGTAGTTCATGATATGTCCGATCTTGTCGCATATCCCTGAAGAGACATTGGCCATGCCGGGGGTCATCATGCCGATGAAGTCCGCCTCTATCTGGAAATCTATGTCATCTGCATGAGGGTTGTGCTTCCAGTGTCCGGACCCCGGGGCAGGTATGCCGTTCAGGATATTGTATCTGGCAGCCTGGTTCGCATGCCACAGCTTGTAGTCTGCATTCGCGAATGTCTCCGCATATTCCGATACCGGGGCATCCAGCCCGTGTTCAGACATGACCTCGACGAAAGTCAGGTCCATATACACGTCATCATACAGTCCGGGGTCGGCGATGAAAGTGTCGTAAATGTAGTCATCGTACCATACGACCGGTATCGAGTCGTGGATAAGTCCGCCCTTGTACTTGAATTCCGTAGGGCCGCCGTATGTGCAGCCTATGGTCTGGGCGAACCATCCGCCCCTGATTTTGTCCGCCACCTCGGCGTCGGTAAGGGATACCGTCTGACCGTAAGGGATGACGGTATTGTCAGCCGAGCATCCGAAAAGGATGCCCGCTGACAACAATATTGTCAAAGAATTTATTTTCATCGAATTCATATTAATTATGATAGAACCTGTCAGTGTTCTGATGGTCGGAATAGTACATGATGTCATTGATTCTCAGCAGATACTCGTCAGACGGATTCCTCCACACGAGTTTCACGGTGTGTCCGCCTTCCGGAAGCAGGTATTTCCAGGCCGGCTCCAGTTTCCTGGCGGTATTCTTCATCGGCATGACGGAAACATGGTCCAGCCGGCCGTCTATCCAGACTTCGATCTCGGCCACATACGGGTCATCGGGTTCCGCCAGCGCGAAGACTTCCGAACCGATATGACGTGTGGACACCCTGTCAGCATAGTCCGGCGTGATGTGGCGGAGACATACGAGATTCCCCCATATCACGAAGCCGTTCCCCTTGAAACTGAATTCATATTCAGAATCCATCCAGCAGTCCTTCCTGTCCCTGTAGAGAGGATAAGTGTCCGTGAAATTCTCTTCATAAGGCAGCACGAAGGCTTTCCGCAGCGGTATGGACACCGAATCTTCCGTCACCTCGCCTCCCGCACGACGTATCAGCTCCAATGCCTGGGCATAGGAATATCCTGAACCTTTCGCCAGCGATATGTCCGTTCCCTGGAAATCCAGGTCCCATATTTCCTCCAGAGGTCCGAGCCAGAACTCCGGGATTCCGTCGTAGCCGAGTACTGTTCCGAGCACACCTCCGACAGTAGCCGGGTTGCAGTCGGAATCCTGTCCGCATCTGGCCGCTATTTCCACGGATCTGCTGAAATCACCTCCGCCGTAGAGGAGTCCCATGGCTACATATGCGGAATTGATCTTGGCGTCGATATTGAAACTCAGGAACACGCCTTTCGGACATCCGCGATCAATATTCCATTTCTTGTGCATTTCGAACCAGCATTGCTTCCAGTCGTCAGGGTATTTCGCATGAAGGACACGGACATCATTCACGCACTGCCAGAACGTGCTTTCCTGCGGAATGTTCTCCAGAGCCATGTCCAGTATTTCGGCCGGATCATCCGTGAGGAATGCCGCGGCATAAAGCCCTGCCACGAAGGCCCCTCCATAGAATCCGTCACCGCTGTTCATGATATGGCCTACCCTGGATGCTATGTCCATGGCCTGCGGCATCATTCCCGGAGCCATCAGCCCGATGAAATCAGCCTCGATCTGGAAATCCAGGTCATCGGCATGAGGATTGTTTGTCCAGTGGCCGGACATCGGAGGCATGATTCCCTGCCGGATATTGTAGCGGCCGGCCTGATTGGCGTGAGCCAGATGATAGTCCGCGAAAGCGAATCTCATGGCCAGGGAATCGGCGCTGCAGTCCAGCCCCATCTCCTGGAACGCCTCCACGAATGTCAGGTCATTGTAAATGTCATCGAACAGCCCCGGTTTCTTGTCCCACCAGTACCTGACATAGCCTTCAGACCATGGAATCGGCTGATAGTCCTGTATCGTAGTGCCTGTGAACTTGAATTCGGTCGGCGCCCCGTAGACCACTCCTATGGTCTGTCCGGCCCATCCGCCCTTTATCCTGTCCATAAGTTCGGCCTTGGACATCCTGACCTGCTTCGCTTCGGCAGCATAGGCCTGGACCTCTGAAACGCAGATGAAAGAAGAGACATTCTTCGTATATTTGTGCCAGTGATGCTCCACCTTGTCATGTCCCTTGATCCTGATTCCCCTGGTGGTGACAGGGGCGAATTCGAAGAGATATTCCACAAAATGAGGCTGGAAGAAGACTTCATCCGACTCAGGAAGAGACGGGATGACTTCGGCATTGATTTTCCTCCACTGTCCGTCTTCATCGAGGGCTTCCACCCACATGTCCGAATACCAGCCCCCGAATTCCTCTATACATCCGTAGTGGAACGACATCATGCCTATGGTCTGAGGCTCGTCCCATACATAACCGAACCAGTCATCCTTCGGCCTGTCAGATTTCTCTGTCAGCGAGCAGAATACAGAGCCTTCGCCGTTCACTTTCCCGTCATTGATGACATCCACATCCGCGGCATAATACGAACGGGAGTTCGTCAGCCAGCATGAATCCAGCACCTGGAAATTGCATTTGTCTGCCGATGCGATGATTTTTCCCCCTTCTTTTGCAAGATTCCTTCCCCTGACTATGATGTCGAAGTCCTTCCCGATGCTGTCCTTCCCGTCACTCAAGGAGAGGGTCAGAAGATAATGCCCCGGGACAGTCGCGATACCGGTAATGCGCCCGTTCCTGAATTCAAGCCCGTCCGGAAGGGTGCCTGCGGCAATGCTCCATTCATAGCCCCTGTTCGTCACCGACCTGAAATCGTAATCCACAGGCTCTCCCGCAATGATCCTCGGAGCCGGTCCCACACAGAATTCCATAGGGTAGCGGTACTCAGCATCCGTATTGATGACCAGATATTTCCTGCCGTTCTTCTCGACTGTCTTTCCGCCCTGGGACTCGACCACTTTCACTGCCAAGTCCAGAGTCCTGTCTATCATGTCCTCTATGGATGCATCAGGCATGTCGTAGCGGGTCACGTTGATATACCTGTCGTTGAATGGTTTCGTCCAATGCGCGAATGGTCTGGAAAGGCTTGCCGGCACTATGTCCTGGCCGTACATCACTCCGAGAAGTCCGCAGACAGTGGCGGTCTGGTTGTCCGCGTCGAACCCCATGGCACAGCCGATGTTCAGGGTCTTTTCGAAATCTCCGCCGCCGTACAGGAATGTCAGTATCCCCATGGCTCCGTTCAGATTCGCATTCCATATGGTCTTCGTCATGGACGGTTCGTTCACGTAATATTTTTCGGCTATGGCCTGCCGGGCGGCTCTCCAGTCATCCGGATAGCGGTCATACAGGGCCAGACAGTCCCGCACTGTACCGGCATACCTGTCATCTTCCGGCAGATATTCCAGGGCATTTTCCACGAGAGTCCTTATGTCGGATTCGAAAAACGCGTTCGCATACATGACACCGTAGACTACCGTAGGCGAAACGGCCCAGGAATCGCTGGTGATACGTGCAGCCCAGTCGGAAATGCCGGCAGCGTATTTCATCATGCCGGGAGCGGTATAGCTCCATATCTCGTTGATGAGCTGTGGATCGATCTGGAACCAGTGCGGATTTATGTTCCTGTCTCCGGTAAACGGAGGGGTCAGGCCATAATGCATGAGACCGAGCGATGCCCTGTTCGCGAGCCATACCCTGTCGCGGATATGGTACATCCACCCCTCGCGCATCTGCTCATACGTAGGTTTCACGCCGTATTTCTCCATCATGGTCAGGTAAATGTATTCGATATCGGTATCGTCATCGGAGAATGCCCCGTCGACCTCCTTCATGTCCCTCAGAGCCCTTTCGAACGTGAACGGACCGTCCGGGCCCGGTTCCATGATGAAGTCGTTCTCATACTCCAGACCGTAGATATTCCCTGCCATCTGGCCTATCCAGGCCCCGGCTATCCTGTCCCTGAGCTCGTCGTAGGAAATCTTTTTCTCCTTCGAGAAGCCGGGAAGGCAGATTCCTGCCAATATTGTCGTCAAGACTATTATTCCTGTTATTTTTTTCATTATAATATCGAAATTTTATCATTTGGTATATCCATAGTTCTGTTCCAGTCTCGGATTGGCGTTCAGCCTCTCGGTAGGAATAGGAAGAAGCAGGGCGTAGTCCGGCGTGGTTTCAGGCTTGCACCACCATGTGCGCGTATAAGTGCCGAACCTGATCTGGTCCTGACGCTTCCAGCCCTCAAGGGCCAGTTCGTGGCTGCGCTCCAGCAGAAGATTCTCCAGAGTGAGGTCTCCGGCAGTCATAGGTTCCAGGCCCGCTCTCTGTCGGATTTTCCTGAAATCTTCCACCGTTGCCGCTTCGGATGCACGGTCCTGTCTGACAAGAGCCTCCACGTACATGAGAACCACATCCGCATAGCGGAAGACGAAAAAGTCGTTGTCCATGCTGGTCTGGTCGCTGGTCAGGAGACCGTCTGTCTGGTATTCCCACTTGCCGATGCGCGCTCCATAGAGTTCCGGACGGCCGTCCTTGTACATGGATTCAGGGACCTGCGGATCTATGACATATCCGTCCATCTCGTTCCCGTTCATGTCATACTGCTGGCCGTACATCCACGTTGCTGCCCTTCTGATGTCTTTCTCATCGTATGTGTCGAAAAAGTCAGGCTGGCATACCAGTCCGTCCCATCCGGCTGCCGGGATGTTCCAGGCCTGGCACATGGCCGGAGAAAGGGTCATGATGAAAATCACGAAATCGTTGTGGTCAGACTCTGTGTACACCGTGCTGTACGGTATTGTGAAAATGGCTTCCGGAGAACCTTCGTTGCTGACGGCGAAGTTCGCGCTGTAGTCATCTGCCAGATGGTAATGACCCTTGGAGATGATATCGTAGCAGGCAGCTTCGGCCTTGTCCCACATGGGTTCGCCGATCCAGGCCTCCGCATTCAGATAAAGCTTGGCCAGTATGGTATTCGCCACTCCCCTGGTCACCCTGCCGTAATATTCCACCGTAGGTTCTTCCGCCAGGGCATCGATGTTTTCCGTGATTTCATTCTCGATGAAGTCGAAGATGAATTTCCTGTCCTTCTGCTCCGGATATCCTGTCTCCTCCTTGCTTACGGAATAAGGGATATTGCCCCACAGGTCCACAGCACAGAAGTAGAAGAAGGCCCTGAGGACTTTCATTTCGGCGAGACTCCTCTGCTTTCCGTCGAATTCTATCGCGGAATTCTCTATCTCGTATATCACGTCGTTGCAGGCTGCAATCCCGTCGAAACAGTAGTCCCACCCCATGCGTACAAGCTTGTTGGAAGGCTGTATGCGATGAGTCTGGAGTTCCTCGTACCGTGGGTCGACCCAGTCGTTCACGCTGTTCCTCGGAGCCGCGACTTCATCGCTCAGCTGTATGTTCAGAGTCCAGAGGCTCTGCTCGGAGCCCCATGCCTGGAGCTTGGTATAGGCCCTGGCAGTGTAGACTACGAGCTGCTCCTCGGACGTGAAGAAATCATCTTTGGGAATCTGGGAATATATCTCTTCGTCCAGATTCGTGCATGCGGATGCGGACAATACCGCTGCCGCCATAAAATACAATATCTGTCGTTTCATTTCGGATTATTTAACGTCAGTTCGACGGATTGTTCTACTCAGTACCTGATCTTTCCTTCCATTCGTCATGTCAGAATGTGAAGGTGGCGCCGAGGGTGAATGTCCTGGTCCTCGGATAATATGTCGTGCTTTCTATTCCCGGATTCAGGCCGGACAGGCTGACCTCAGGGTCGACTCCCTTGTATCCTGTCAGGCAGAACACGTTCTGAGCCGACAGATAGACCCTGATATTTTTCAGATACGCATTGCGGAATCTGATATTGTATGAAAGCGAGACATTGTCCAGTTTCAGGAACGATGCGTCTTCCAGATATTTGGATGAATATGTCACCGGTCCGGTAAAAGTGGTGTCGTCCAGCCATGAGGCCATGATATTCTTCAGACCGATACCTGTGATATTCTCGAACTCAGCCCTGTAATTGTTGAAGACCTTGCCGCCTATCTGGGCTCTGAATGTGGCGCTCAGGCCGAAGTTGCCCCATCTGAGACTGTTGCTCCATCCGAGAGTGAAATCAGGATAGGCCGAGCCGAGATTCACCCAGTCATCTTCAGGTACCGTTCCGGCAATGGAGCCTTCGAGTTCGTCATTTCCCGTATCAGGGTCCACGCCGGCCCATTCCGGACCATAGAACGACCCCAGGCTCTCCCCTTCAATAAGCCTCTGGCAATACACTCCTACCGGAGTATTTATCCAGCCTATCTTGTATTCTCCGTTCTGGAACTCTTCATTGGTGAATGAAATGAGCTTATTCGTATTCTTGGCGAATGTCAGAGTGGTATTCCATTCGAATTTCTCACCTTTCACAGGAGTACCGTAAAGGGTGATCTCTATACCCGAGTTGCTGATGGAGCCGACGTTCGTAAAGAGGGTTTCATAGTCATACGGAGGCACCGGCACGCTGTAGTCATACAGCAGATCGGTCGTAAGCCTGTAGTAATAGTCGATGGAACCGCCGAGCCTGTTGTCGAAGAATGCGAAATCCAGTCCGGCATTGTACTCGGTCTTCTTTTCCCATCCGAGATCCGGATTCGCGTTGCTGCTCGGAGCGTAAGCATTCACCCATTCACCGTTGTAGTAGAAATACCCGTCAGGTTCCATGAGCAGAAGCGACTTGTAGTTCGAGAAGTCCTGGTTTCCTGTCACGCCGTACCCTGCCCTGAGTTTCAGTTCATCGAGCCATTCGGCGTCCTTCAGCCAGTTTTCCCTGTTCAGGCGCCATCCCAGGCTGACTGCAGGGAACCAGCCCCATTTGTTGTCTTTTCCGAACTTGGTGGAACCGTCTCTTCTGAGGGAAACGGATGCGAGATACTTCTCGTCGTAGTTGTACATCACACGGCCGAAGAATGCGATATACCTGCTCGACTCCCTGAACGAAGACATGGAAGCCATACCCTGCGCCAGGGCGGAACCTGTCCCGATATTGTCCGTCTGGAAGATATCGTTGTCGAAACCGTAGTTCTCCATGGAGGAGTCACGGTAGTTTATCTGCTGCCAGGTGTAGCCCAGGACAGCCTGCACGGAATGCTTTCCGAAAGTATTTGCGTACTGCATGGTACTTTCCCACTGAAGATCGCTCGAATGGGAGTTGCTGATGTATGCATTTCCGTTCTGGCCGATGATGCTCGGATAGTACTGTGTCCTGTATGTACGGCCTTCGTACCGTTCGTTGTTGTAACTGAAGAAATTGTCCCATTTAAGGCCTTCCACGGGGAGTATGTTCAGGGTGGCCCTGACGCTGGCCGTCAGATTGTCGGAATCGTTTTCATCGTTCCGTTCGTCTACCATGGCCACAGGGTTGTAGTAATCCATGCCTATGACCCTGTAGTATCCGCCTGATTCCTTGTTTTCAGGATCGTAGACAGGCTCTGTAGGATTGTGCAGGAAGGCCTGCCGGAAGGCATCATAGTTCGCCGAAGAGTACTGTCTCTTCACGTAGCTGAGATTGTAGTCCATCGTCAGCCATCCTTTTATGGCGTTCTGATGGATATTGGTCTTGATGAGATATTTGTCGGAGTCGTTTTTCCTCTGCAGACCCTGGTTCTGCTCGATGTTGAGGATAGTCCTGTGAGAGAAATTCTCGGAACCGCCTGAAACGGCGAGATTGTGTTTGTGACTGATCGGGGTTCTGGTGATTTCCCTGAACCAGTCCGTGTCGGAACCGTAGAGAGAGCCGGATGATGCCGGGGCGAAGTTCTCGACAGTATATTCGAACTGTCCGGCCGTCATCGGAACAGCCCTGCGTGCTACAGTCTGGACCGAGACCTGGCCGTCATATTCGACTGTCATCTGGCCGGCCTTCGCCCTCTTCGTAGTGATGATGATCACTCCGTTGGTCCCTCTGGTACCGTAAATGGCAGCCGCGGAACCGTCCTTGAGCACATCGATGGATTCGACTTCCTGGAAATTGATGTTCCGGATATCGGCATCCACGACTCCGTCGATGATGATCAGCGGGCCCTGGCCAGCCATCAGCGTATTCGTGCCTCGGAGAAGTATCTCATATGAGCCGTTCGGGTCACCGCCGTCAGGGTTCGTGATGGTAAGTCCCGCCACTTTTCCCTGAAGCATGGCCGTGGCATCCGTGAATGAGCCCAGATCGAAGTCCGTGGATTTCAGGCTGGTCACGGAACCGGTCACTTCCTTCTTCGTGGTCTTTCCGTATCCTATGACCACGGTCTCATCCAGCATGGTGGCTGCAGACCTTTCGAGGACGATGTTGAAAGTCGCCGTGTTTCCCGGCGTGAATGTGTAGTCGTCATAGCCCAGATAAGATACTGTGACAGCCTCATCCGGGCTGACTGTCATGGAAAAATTGCCTTCATTGTCTGTTATGGAGTACCCCCCCCCCAACTGCTATAAGCGCGGCTCCCGCGAGAGGACCGCCGTCATCCGCGGCGCTGACATGACCCTTTATGGTCACGTCCTGCGCCCGGACTGAAAGCAGCGAAACCATTGACAGCAGAGCTGTCACAATAAATTTTGCCATTGTATTCATCGGAATAGCGTTTTGTTTGTTCTTGACAAGGTTTTTTATCAGTTACCTCCGGAAACTATGATCAGTGCCAGTCCCGCTATGAAGAAAAGGAACATCACTGAAAGCAGGGTATTCGTACCCCTGTCGGCACCCTTGAATTCCTTCCATATGAAGACGCCCCAAATCGCGGCTATCATAGGGGCTCCCTGTCCGAGAGCATACGATATTGCAGCTCCGGCCTGGCCTGAAGCGATATAGCTGAACGCTGTTCCGAGACACCATACCGCACCGCCCAGCATACCCGTAAGATGGGTCTTGAAGCTGCCGCGGAAATACTCGCCGTAGCTGACACGCTCTCCTACGAACGGATACCTCATCACGAGGGAGTTGAACAGGAAATTGCTCAGCAGCACTCCCACCGAGAATATGAAGATGGCAGTGTAAGGGGTAAGCATGCCCGGAGCCGGATGCTCGAAGTTCCCGAGATCCATGGCCTTGGCCACGAACCTGTAGAAGAATGACATGAGTACGCCTGCCACTACGGCAAGGATCAGTCCCTTCCTGTTCTGTCCGGAATCCTTCGTGTCCTTTCCTTTCTGCATCCTGCCGGATGCAATGCCGTTGCAGATGACCGCTATCACGATAAGCGCCACACCCAGGAACAGGATCACCGGATCGCCCTTAGGCGCACCGATATAGTTTATGATGACTCCAAGAACGAGAGAAAGTCCTACGCCAAGCGGGAATGCTACCGCAAGCCCGGCAATGGATGTGGATGCCGAAAGCAGGATATTGGAAGCATTGAAGATGACGCCGCCGAGAATGACGCTCCATATATTGGCCGCGTCGGCCTGACCCAGGTCCTCGATGAAAGACCGTCCCTGAGAGCCGAAACTTCCCATGGTAAAACATATTACGAGGGAGAACAGAAGCATTCCTATGACATAGTCCCAGTAGAAAAGCTCGTATCTCCAGCTTTTGGCTGCAAGTTTCTGGGTATTTCCCCACGAACCCCAGCACATCATTGTGATAAAACAGAATATCACAGCAAGAGCATAACTGTTTACGATAAACATGGTATAATAGATTTAATTCATTATTATGTGGAATATTTACTTTATTATGCGGAAATATTCGCATTTACAGTGAAGCGGCGATGACAGCATCGGTTTCGGCTCTGGTCGGAACGGATTCCTGAGCCCCGCGTCTGGTCACGGCTATGGAAGATGCCACTGTTGCGAAACAGGCAGCATCGCGAAGGCTCTTTCCTTCTGACAACGCCACACTCAAGGCCCCGCAATAGGTATCTCCGGCCGCAGTAGTGTCTATGGCAGGCACTTTTCTCGACGGGATGAACTCCGAGCCGTCTTTGCTGCAAACCATCGACCCCTTCGATCCCATGGTGATGATCACATTCCCGACACCGTTCCCCATCAGCACTTCCGCAGCCTTCTCTGCAGACTGGCGGTCGGACACCTGAATGCCGGCCATCTGTCCTGACTCTGTCTCGTTCGGAATCAGAAGCGATATGTACCGGTATATTTCTTCAGGAAGACGGCATGCGGGAGCTGGATTCAGAATCACATATACACCAGATTCGGATGCAATTCTGGCAGCCTCCAGCACTGTTTCCACGGGAATTTCAAGCTGGAGCAGAAGAATCCCGGCTTCCCTGATTACGGACTCAAGACCTTTCACGTCTTCCGGTGTAAAATCGAGATTCGCCCCTGAAGCCACTGAAATGGAATTCTCCGCAGAAGCATCCACATTTATAAGGGCGACACCGGAAGGCTGGGAGGAATACAATATATGGGAGGTGTCAATGCCTTCCTGTTCATAACTTCGGACAGAACTCTCCCCGAAAAGGTCCTTGCCTACCTTGCATACGAAAGTGACGTCACCGCCGAGCCTCTTGGCTGCAACTGCCTGATTCGCACCTTTTCCGCCGTGTCCCATCGTGAACGCCCCTCCCAGGACAGTTTCACCCGGAGACGGCAGCTTGTCCGCCCTGACAGTCATGTCGGTGTTGCTGCTTCCGATGACTAGAATTTTTCTGGATTTCATCATTTCTTTATAGTATTAACGTCAGTTCGACGAATTATTTTACTCCGTACCAGAGACTTCGTCGAACTGACGTTACGATTTCTTCGAAATCTCTTCCCTTTTACGTGTCACCCCTCTTAAATTCTCCCCTGAATATGGGAGAACTTACTGCCGGATTCGTTTCCCGAATCCTCTACAGAGGTAGTTCTCTGAAATTCACTACGCTCTTTTCATCGAACTCACGTAGTATTAGTGTTATCTGGATCGTGACTTCCGAGTGTGAAATTATTCAATAAAATCGAATTAAACCGTATATGGAATGAAAAAACAAACGATTTTGCATTATTTTTAGCGAAACTTTCACTACATTTGCGCAACAAGACGACCACATGAGCCATGAAGACCACATTAGAGACAATAGCCCGGAACACAGGTTTCTCGAAATCCACAATTTCACGAGTATTAAACAATAAAGCTTATGCAAGCAGAATTTCGAAAGAAACGGTGGACATCATACTGAATGAAGCCGAACGGTGCGGCTATACTCCGAATCTGATTGCGAAAAATTTGCGCATTAACAAATCCCAGACCATAGGGCTTCTGGTACCGTCACTGGCAAATCCGTATTTCGCAGAAATAGCCAGCGTGATCGTCCTCGAATCCAGAAAATACGGCTACACTACCATAGTGGCCGACACCATGGAAAATGAAAACATGCAGAACGCATCCATAACCAATATCCTGACACGGCAGGTCGACGGAATCATCATAGTCCCGTGCGGAAGCAACCCCGCATATCTGGAACAGACGAACAAGCAATGTGTTCCTATCATACTGGTGGACAGATACTATGAAAACTCACCGCTGCCGTATGTCGTGACGAACAATTTCCACGGCGGATACATGGCGACTTCCCTTCTGGTCCGGAACGGCCACAAGGACATAGCATGCATACAGGGGCCGCCTGCGGCCATGACGAACAGGAAAAGGATAGCCGGTTATATGAGTGTGCTGAAAGAAAACCATCTTGAAGACAGGGCCATCATCACCGGCAACGAATTCTCGATACAGAACGGATATCTGGAGACCAAGCTGCTCCTGAACAACGAACGCAGGCCTACCGCCATATTCGCGCTGAGCAACAACATAGGCCTTGGGGCCATCAAAGCCATAAGGGAAGCCCGGCTCAGAATACCGGAAGACATTTCGCTGATCTCATTCGACAACTACCTGTATCTGGATTTTCTGGAGCCTCCCGTCACCCGTATAGGACAGATGGTGGACGAGATGGGGAAAATGGCCGTGAAACTGCTGAACGAAAGCATCGCCAACCACCGCGAAATCAAATCCCAGATCGAACTCTCTCCGGAAATGATCATGCGCGATTCCGTCGCGCCCCTCATCTCCCGGTGAGCCTGTAGGACTGCAAGACTGCTAATCACGCAAACAGTTAATAGGTACGACACAGATACCGTCCGGCCTTCTGTAAGCAGGACCGGATGCGGTAATTATCATCATGAATTCCGGTTCATTATCGACAAGCGATTTGAGTTTAAGAAGATTCCGCACGCCTTCGTCTATAAGTTTCTGACCGCCGAGCTTGACTTCAGCTGCCGCCCACTTCCCGTTCGGGAGATGGATAATGGCATCGCATTCAAGACCGTTGCTGTCTCTGTAATGCCGGACTTCTCCCTGCATCGTACTTGAATATATAGTCAGGTCCCGTACGGCCATGTCTTCAAACAGCAAACCGAATGAATTCAGGTCATTCATCAGATCATCCGGAGACACATGAAGAGCAGAACAGGCGATAGAAGTATCAGTAAAATGTCTAGTAGGAGTCGAACGGATAGCCGCTTTACTCCTGATATTCGGATTCCATGCCATGATATCCTCTATGATATAGAGATCTTTCAACGCATCCATATATTTCTCAAAAGTCTTCACATCAAACGTCATCCTGTTGTTTGTCCTGATGATATCCTGAATAATAGTAGTAGTCGGCGCTTCCGTAGAAATATTCCTCGCATAGCTTCTGAGAATCATCCTCAGCACTTCAGGATTTTTGTTCCTGAATTTGTCATTATCGGAATTTTCGAAATTGAAAAGTCCCTCATAATAGTTTGACGTTATATCCAATGCCACATCTTCGTCACCAACCAGCGACTGCGGCCAACCACCTCTGCACAACTGGAAAGCTGTCTTCCGCAGACTGTGGCCAATGTTCTCATCAAAAAATTTCAAGTCAGGGTTTCCGAACAGTTCCCGGACAGACACTATACCCTTTGATTCCAATGATTCGTACAATGTCATGGGACGCATCTTCACGGATACGATACGGCCTGCGCCGGAATGATGTATCCTCGTCTTGTCTTCCGGTGTCGAACTTCCGGTAAGTATGAACTGTCCGAACCCGGAGTGCTCATCCACATAATTCCTGACCTCGTCCCATATCTGGGGTACAGCCTGCCATTCATCGATAAGGCGCGGCTTCTCTCCGTCAAGAGTAGCCTTGGGATCCATCTGGGCCAGAGTGATGGCACTCTCGGTGCTCAATTTTCTGACGCTTTTCGCAAACTGCATGGCAGTAGTAGTTTTACCGCAAAACTTGGGTCCGGCTATAAGGACCGCTCCGGAAGATTTCATCTTGCGCTCTATCGTAGTCTCAACTATACGTTTCAGATACTGTTCCATGCTTTTAAATTTGACTGCAAATTTAACGAAAAATGCCACAATCCCAAAATTGCGGCATAAAAATTCCCAATATTGCGGGGAAAATATTCCCAGAATTGTGGCGAAAAAATTCCCAATATTATAGAATCCCTGACTGTTTTCTCAGGAAACACTCGATAGTATTCTCCATCAGGCAGCAGATGGTCATCGGACCTACTCCGCCCGGCACTGGAGTGATGACTGAAGCCTTCGGCTCAATGGCGGCGAAGTCCACGTCTCCGCAGAGTTTTCCGGTCTCGGGATCCCTGTTCACACCCACATCCATGACCACGGCACCATCGGATACCATGTCGGCTGTCACGAATTTAGGCCGGCCTATCGCCACTACGAGGATATCGGCTTCACGTGTCAGGGCAGGAAGATCGGCAGTCTTGCTGTGCGCTATGGTGACCGTGGCATTCTCATCGAGAAGAAGCTTCGCTACCGGAAGACCTACGATGTTGCTGCGCCCTATGACCACGGCCCTTTTTCCTGCGATCTTCACCCCAGCTGTCTTCAACATCTTGATGATGCCTTTCGGCGTACATGGCAGAGTGCATGGCTGTTTCTGCCACAGGGCGGCTACATTGAGCGGATGGAAACCGTCCACATCCTTCGACTTGTCTATAGTCTCTATGACCTTCGCCTCGGAAATATGCTTGGGCAGAGGCAGCTGTACCAATATGCCGTCCACCGTATCATCAGCGTTCAGCTGCCTGATAAGGTCGAGCAATTCCTCTTCGGATATGGTTTCAGGCTTTCTTATGGTCGTGTTCCTGATTCCCACGAACTCAGATGCCTTTGCCTTTCCCGTCACGTAAGACACGCTCGCCGGGTCATCGCCCACCAGTATCACCACCAGATGAGGCACACGCCCGTATTTTTCAGGGAAAGTCGAAACTTCATCCCTCATGTCTGCCTTCAGCCTGGCAGACAGTTCTTTTCCGCTTATTATCATATATTCGAAATATTATAACGTCAGTTCGACGAATTATTCTACTCAGTACCAGAGACTTCGTCGAACTGACGTTACGATTTCTTCGAAATCTCCCTTCATTTTACGTGTCACCCCACCTAAATTGGGTGACTCGGTCACCCAATTACGTCTTTCTTCGAAAGACTGGCCCTGTCTTAACCCCCTGCCCCCTATTAGGGGGATTTTCTTAGGCCTATCGAGGGGAGGACTTACCCACGGATTCGTTTTACGAATCCTCTAAAAGAGGTAGTTCTCTGAAATTCACTTCGTTCTTTTCATCGAACTCACGTTATTATAAAATCCACCGCAAGACACGAATGAGCCTGACAGCCGGAATAATTTTACTAAGATAGAAAATAAATTGCCAGCATGGCATGATTTTATTTATTTTTGTGCCTCGGAAAAAGAAAACGGAAATGAAAGACAGGATAAAGGTAGTGGCATTCGATGCCGACGATACATTATGGGAGAATCAGACATATTTCGATGAGGCGCAGCTGAAGTTCAGCCGGGCAGTCACAGGCTATGCTGACCCTGAGCAGGCACAGAACGAACTGTACCACACGGAAATACGGAATCTGGACACCCTCGGATACGGGGTCATGGCATTCACCATGTCCATGATCGAAACCGCACTCAGGGTGAGCGGAGATACGATTCCGGCATCCAGAATACACGAAATCTACAATATCGGACGTGAACTGCTGAAGAACCCTGCCACGCCTTATCCGGAAGTTGAAGACACACTACGGACAATAGCGGAAACGATGCCATACAAACTCATAGTCATCACGAAAGGGAATACCACCGACCAGGAAAACAAGCTTGAAAGGTCCGGTCTTACAGACTTTTTCAGCCATATAGAAATCGTCCCTGACAAGAATGAGGAAGCCTACGGCAAAATCATCGATGTACTCGGTATTAAGGCAGAAGAACTTCTCATGGTGGGAAATTCCTTCAAGTCAGATATCGCACCAGTCCTGAAGCTTGGAGGATACGGTGTCCATATCCCGGCCAAAAGCACATGGCAGCATGAGGTCATCGAAGAGTTCGACCACCCGAACCTATTCAGAATAAGCCACTTCAGTGAACTGCTGGATATCCTATAATACTCTCCAGCCGATATCCCTGCGATAGAAAAGGTTGTCGCATCTGATGCAGCCGACAGCCTTCAGAGCATGGGCCTGGGCAGACTTCAGATCGTCACCGGAGCCGACTACCATCAGCACGCGCCCTCCTGCAGTAACATAACCTCCATCCTTGACAGCAGTTCCCATATGGTATATGCGGATGTCTCCCAAAGCCAGCGCTTCATCGAGTCCGGTGATGGCATGTCCTTTCTCATACGAGCCGGGATAGCCGTTCGATGCCAACACAAAGCCGAGCGTCACCCTTGAAGACCATTTGATTTCAGGCATAAGGGTTCCGTCCGTCACTGCAGAGAAAATATCGTAAATATCCGACTCCAGACGAGGCAGAACCACCTCCGTCTCCGGATCACCGAAACGGCAGTTGAACTCTATCACCTTCACGCCTGTCGGGGTCTTCATCAGGCCGCCATATAGCACTCCCTTGAACGGACGGCCTTCCGCCACCATACCTGCTGCCACAGGCTTCATGATATTCTCGATAGAATATTCCACATCCTCGTCAGTGATGAGCGGCACGGGAGAATAGGCACCCATACCGCCGGTATTAGGTCCCTTGTCACCTTCGAAAGCACGCTTGTGATCCTGAGAAACCGTCATCGGCCATACCTTCTCCCCATCCACGAAACACATGAATGAGAACTCGGGTCCTGTAAGGAACTCTTCGACCACTACCCTGCCCTTTCCGAACTTCGAATCCAGAAGCATGTCTTTCAGAGTCTCCTGGGCCTGTGACAGATCCTCGGCTATCACCACTCCCTTTCCGGCAGCCAGTCCGTCATACTTCAACACTACAGGAAAAGATCCGGCCCGGACATACTCCAGAGCCTGTCCGTAATCCTCGAAAGTCCTGAATGCCGCAGTCGGGACATTATACTTGGCCATCAGCTGCTTCGCGAAATCCTTGCTCGACTCGATAATGGCCGCATCCTTCGAAGGACCGAAGATCCTGAGACCGGACGCCTGGAAAACGTCAACTATGCCAGCCGCCAGGGAAACTTCAGGACCGACTACCGTCAGGTCAATGCCTTCGGCCAATGCGAAATCCTTCAATTCCTCTACCTGCGTATCCTTGATCGGCACACATTCTGCCTGCTGCGCAATTCCGGCATTGCCGGGAGCGCAATAAATTTTTCCGACCTTGGACGAGCGCGACAGCGCATCCACTATGGCGTGACATCTTCCGCCACCGCCGACTACCAGTACTTTAGCTTTCCGAGGATTTTCCATTTCAAATCTTTTTTCTATCCTTAAAGAGTTTCACAGTCCTGCGAAATTACGAATAAAAATCCAAACAGTTTTTATATTCCCGTCAAAGTATTCAAAACCATTTCCTGTTTTTGAGGTAAACGCAACGACGCAAATGCGCCGTTTCCGCTTAATAAGTCACGAAGTGACCGCGATTGGAAAGAGCGAAATCCCCCTAATAGGGGGTGCAGGGGGTTTAGACAGGTCTGTCGTTCGAAGAACGACATTGAGGGCAAGCCCTCAATGTTTGAAATGGCGCATCCCGGTAAAGAGCATCGCAATACGATTCTCATTCGCCTTCACGATGGAATCATTGTCACGGATGCTTCCGCCAGGCTGCACGATAGCTTTTACGCCATATTCTGCAGCAAGAGTCACGCAATCATCGAAAGGGAAGAAAGCATCGGACCCCATCACGAGCCCTACTGTCTTCACATCGATTCCGCGTTCCTTGCAGGTCGCTTCTGCCTGTTTCAAGGCTATCTCGGCAGAACCGATACGGTTCATCTGTCCGGCACCGACTCCCATGGTCACCCCGTCCTTGACGACCACGATAGCATTTGACTTGATATGCTTCACTATCCGCCATGCGAAATTAAGGTCAGAGAGCATGCTGTCGCAAGGCTTTGTCTCAGTCACGCACATTTCAGGTTTCACCTCGACAGTGTTGATATCCTGATTTTGGGCGAGCAGCCCGCCGTTGACACTGACATACTGCATACGTGGAGTGTTGTCCTTGGTCATGTCCACTTTCAGCAGACGGAGATTCTTCTTCGTACAGAGAACTTCGAGAGCTTCCGCGGAGAATGAAGGAGCCATGATGATTTCAAGGAATACCGGTTTCATGAGTTCTGCAGCTTCCTTGTTTATTTCACGGTTCGTGGCCACGATGCCTCCGAAGATGCTCACCTTGTCTGCTTCGAATGTCTTCTTCCATGCATCTACCACATCTTTTCCTACAGCCGCGCCGCACGGGTTCATGTGTTTCAGACCAACGCAGAACGGTTCGTCGAACTCACGGACTATGTTCAAAGCCGCATTGGCATCCTGGATATTGTTGTATGACAGTTCCTTTCCGTTCAGCTGCTCTGCAGTGGCAAGAGAGAAAGGCACTTTATCCATAGCCGCATAGAATTTGGCTTCCTGATGAGGGTTTTCACCGTAGCGGAGTCCCTGCTTCAGATCGTACTCCAGGAAAAGTTTCTCGTTCAGTCCGGCCTGCTTGCGCATGTATGTAGCTATCATCATGTCATACTCGGCCGTATGGGTATATGCCTTGGCTGACAGTTTGAGCCTGGTTTCAGGCGTAGTGTCTCCGCCTGCCTTGATCTCATCGATGACCATGGCATAGTCTGAAGGGTCGCATACCACAGTCACAGACTTCCAGTTCTTCGCGGCGCTGCGAAGCATGGACGGGCCTCCGATATCGATATTCTCTATGGCATCATCCATAGTCACATCCGGACGGGCGATGGTCTGCCTGAACGGATAAAGGTTCACACATACCATGTCTATGTATTCGATGCCGTTTTCCTTGAGCTGCTGGCGATGGCTCTCCAGGTCGCGCCTTCCGAGCAATGCTCCGTGCACTTTCGGATGGAGGGTCTTGACCCTGCCGTCGCATATTTCAGGGAAGCCTGTCACTTCACTGATATTGATGATTTCAAGCCCTGCTTCCTGCAGAAGTTTCATAGTTCCTCCGGTGGCGATGATTTCCCATCCGAGAGACTCCAGCTGCGTAGCGAATTCCACTACGCCGGCCTTGTCACTAACACTGAATAATGCCCTTTTCATATTTAGCTTCTATTTACTTCCTATTATATTTACCCCTTCAGAATCAGTTATGCGTCCGATGACCGATGCCTTCTCACCATGGGATTCGAGGATGGAAATGGCTTTTGAAGCCTCGGACTCATCCAGAGCGAGCACCATTCCGATGCCCATGTTGAAGATATTGAACATCTCCCTGTGCGCTATCTTGCCGTATTTTTCGAGAAGCCTGAATATAGGAAGAATCTCCCATGTGCCTTCATGGATCTCTATTCCCTGTCCGTCATGCAGTATGCGAGGGATATTCTCGTCGAATCCTCCGCCCGTGATATGCGCCACTCCATGCACATCGCAATTCCTTATCACATCGAGAACCTGTTTCACGTAGATCTTCGTAGGAGTCAGGGCCACTTCTCCCAGAACAGCACCGTCCAGTTCCGGATATGCGGCCTTGAGATCAAGCTTATTGTCTGCAAATATCTTCCTGACCAGGCTGAAACCGTTCGAATGCACACCGGAAGACGCGATTCCTACCAGAACATCACCGACCTTCACTTTCGAACCGTCTATCAGCATTGATTTCTCCACCACACCTGTAGTGTATCCGGCTATGTCATATTCCCCGTCTGCATACATGCCGGGCATCTCCGCAGTCTCGCCGCCGACAAGCGCACATCCGGCCTGGCGGCAACCCTCCGCCACACCTGAAACGATAGCCTCCACCTTCGCCGGCTCGTTGTGGCCTACAGCCACATAATCGAGGAAGAAAAGGGGTTCGGCACCCTGTGCCAATACGTCATTCACACACATGGCCACGGCATCTATGCCTATGGTATCATGCTTGTCCATTTCGAACGCCAGTTTCAGTTTCGTACCTACTCCGTCGGTTCCGCTGACCAGTACCGGTTCCTTGATGTTCAGTGCCGAGAGGTCAAACATGCCTCCGAAAGAGCCGATATTGCCCATGACACCCGGACGGGATGTAGAGGCGACATGGCTCTTGATCCTGCGGACCACCTCGTAACCTGCTTCGAGGTTCACTCCTGCTTTTTCGTAACTTTCTGCCATAATATTGTTCCTAAATTTTTTCAAACAAGTTTCCGGATAACGCGGTGATGTCAGCCATTATCTTTCAAGGCATACAATGCCGCACCGAGCGCCGTTCTGTAAAGGGTATGCTCCGGAATATGGAAATCCAGGCCGTACAGCCTGCCTATCCTGTCGAACACTGATCTGCACTGAGGAAGCAGCGACAGATTCCCGATGAGTACGAAATCCTTGATTCCGGTCCCCAAAGATATGAAATTGGCCGCACTTCCGACAGTCTGCAATATCATATTTATGACCCCGGCAGCGACATCCTCTGCCTGTGCGGCAGTATCGGCCTTGCCGAAATTCGATGCTGTGGCATCCAGAGGCAGTCCCGGCAATTCCTCCCTGCATATGTCCCCTATCTGCAGATCCACTGACGAAACCGTTCCTCGCATGGCCATCGATATGACATAATCCAAGTCAGAAGCCTTGAAAATGATTTTTGACAATCCCTGCAGCGTTCCTCCTCCTATTCCGA
The DNA here is from genome assembly GCA_944326365.1 of uncultured Bacteroidales bacterium. Lineage (GTDB taxonomy): Bacteria > Bacteroidota > Bacteroidia > Bacteroidales > UBA932 > Cryptobacteroides. The sequence goes on from CALVDR010000001.1 coordinate 50,084, forward strand.
GACCGCCGAGATGGGTGAATTTCCCATGGTCAACGCTTATGAAAGATGTGCCCGTACCCATGCTTACCACCACCATCCTGTCCAGACCGCTGCCATGGCCGGCTCCGATGGCATTTGCAGTAAACTCCTCCACCTTCCCGGTAGGAAGACCATACAGGTTTCCGTCCACATATGCACTCCCGACTCCGGTCAGCATGATACGGGATATGTCAGATAGATCTATGCCGTTGTCATAAATATACTTGCCCAAAGCTCCGAAAAGAGATGTCACCGGGTCTGCGGCCACAATACTTTGGGCGGAACGGATCTGTCCGTCCTCCACACCTACAATCTTAGTGGTACTGCCGCCTACATCTATACCCAGAATCATCATGGCCTCTCCGATATCAGAATCTTCCGTCCTTGTTCGCGTCTTCTATGCTCTGATAGAGTTTCGTAGGATAATTCCCGTCGAAACATGCCAGACACAATCCGCTCCTTCCGGATGCCTGGAACAGAGCCTTCTCTGACAGGAAAGCCAGGGAATCCGCCCCAAGACTCTGCCGGACTTCTTCCACAGTATTTCTCGCGCATATCAGTTCATCGTAGGTGGAAATATCCACCCCGTAGAAACAAGGCATCTTGATAGGAGGGCTGGCTATTCTCAAATGTACCTCTGACGCTCCTGCGTCCCTGAGCATCTTCACTATCCTCCTCGATGTCGTGCCACGGACTATCGAATCGTCCACCAGCACCACTCTTTTTCCTCTCACTATGGATTTCACAGGGGAGAGTTTCATCCTCACGCCTTTTTCGCGCATGGCCTGGGACGGCTGGATGAAAGTCCTGCCGATGTATTTGTTCTTGACCAGGCCCATCTCATAAGGAATCCCGCTTGCCTCGCTGTAGCCCATGGCGGCACTGAGGCTTGAATCCGGTACGCCTACCACAATGTCCGCATCGGCCGGAGCTTCCTGAAAGAGTAGCTTGCCGGACGCCTTGCGGAAACTGTGGACATTTTTACCGTCTATGTCGCTGTCCGGCCGGGAAAAATATATGTACTCCATGGCACACATGTCATGGCTCCATTTCCCGGAGTATTTTCTGGACCTCAGACCGTGATGGTCTATGGTAACCACTTCGCCAGGCTCCACATCCCTGACAAACTCGGCTCCGAGCACATCGAAAGCGCAGGTCTCGCTGCTCACCACATATCCGTCTCCGAGCCGGCCTATGGCAAGAGGCCTGAGTCCGTGTCTGTCCCTGCAGGCATATATCCTGTTCGATGTCATGATCAGGAAAGCAAAAGCCCCTTCTACAGTGTTCAGGGCATTCTCTATGGCATATATTCTCGGTCTGTGAGCCTCTCCGCTGTCCTTTTTGATCAGATGCGCCAGGATTTCACTGTCGGAAGACGACTGGAAAAGACTGCCCTTGTCCTCAAGCTGCTGCCTGAGAAGAGCGTAGTTCACGAGATTCCCGTTGTGTGCCAGAGCAAAATCTCCTGTATGATGGCGGAAAAGGAATGGCTGGACATTTTCCAGACCCCCGCCTCCTGTCGTGGAATAACGGACATGTCCTATGGCCATATTTCCGGGCAGGTAAGCCAGGCGGTCTTCATTGAAGACTTCCGTCACCAGCCCCTCTCCCTTGATACGCTTCATGTCTCCGTCAGGGCCGACAGCCACTATGCCGCATCCTTCCTGGCCGCGATGCTGGAGAGCATGGAGGCCGTAATATGTGAGGACTGCGGCATCCGGGACTCCCCAGACGCCGAAGACTCCGCATTCTTCATTCAAGCCCCTGTCAGACATCGTCATTTCCCCCTGAAATAGTTCACGGCGTTTGTGAACAACGGCTGGTCGAGTTCTTCCTCGATGTTCTTGAATGTATTGTTCTCATATCTCTCGGTATGACCCATCTTCCCGAGAATCCGGCCGTCGCGGCTGATTATACCCTCGATGGCATAGTACGAACCGTTCGGGTTGTAAGGCGAATCCATGGTCACTTCTTCCGTGACAGGATCCACATACTGGAATGCTACCTGGCCGTTCGCGAAAAGTTCCTTCGCAAGAGCCTCGTTTACCACAAATTTGCCTTCACCGTGGCTCACCGCTATGGTGTGCAGGTCTCCGACAGAGAATCCTGACAGCCATGGAGAGTTCGTCGTGGACACACGTGTAGTCACCATCTGCGATATATGTCTGTTTATATCGTTTCTGAACAGAGTAGGAGAATCTTTCGTCACCATGCCGAGCCTTCCGTATGGAAGAAGCCCCGACTTGACGAGAGCCTGGAAACCGTTGCATATGCCCAGAATCAGACCGCCTCTGTCAAGCAGTGCATGTATGGCATCTGCGATTTCCTTGTTGTTCAGCACGTTCGCTATGAATTTCCCGCTTCCGTCCGGTTCGTCTCCGGCCGAAAAGCCTCCTGCCAGAGCCAGAATATGGCACTCTGATATATTCTGCTTCATCTGCTCTATCGAACGGAAAATATCCTCGCTGCGAAGATTGCAGAATACACTCATCTTCACCTCGGCCCCGGCCTTGCGGAATGCCTTGGCAGTATCATAGTCACAGTTCGTACCCGGGAATACAGGAATATATACCGTCGGCTTCTCTACCGGTATGCCAGGATATTTCATGTCCTGTCTTTTCACTTTAAGCGGCTTAACTCCCTCCAGACCGTCAGGTACGAGTTTCCTGTGAGACGGCTCGCAAGTGTCAGGATAGATCTTCGCGAACTTCGCACCGTTTGCGTACATGAGTTCGAAAATCGACATCCTGCAGCCGTTTATGCTCAGATTTCCGTCCTCGCCGGAAGTGACTTCACCTATATATATTGCCTGAGGGTAGTCGAGTTCGGTTTCCGACTCGACCAATATCGAACCGTAGCCATAGCCGAAGAGTTCCGTTTCGTCGACATTGACATTGACGCCGAAGGCGTTTCCGAAAGACATCTTGCATATTGCCTCGGCGAGACCTCCGAAGCCGAGGGCATAGGCCGATACTATATTGCCGCAGGCTATCTGGTCCTCGACGAATTTGAAATTGGCCTTGAGCCGGACTGTATCGGGCATATGGTTTGCCAGAGGCGTATGTTTGATGAGGTAAAGGCGGTTCCCTTCCCATTTGAGTTCAGGAGAGATGACTTTTCCGGCATCGACAGTGGTGATTCCGAAGGCCATGAGCATAGGAGGCACGTTTATGTGCTCGAATGTTCCGCTCATGGAGTCTTTCCCGCCGATGGACGGAAGACCCAGTTCCACCTGCATCTTGAGAGCTCCGAGAAGGGCGCCGAGTGGCTTGCCCCATGAAGCAGGGGTATGCATTCTCTCGAAATATTCCTGATATGAGAACCTCATCTTTTCATATGAGGCCCCTGCTGCCACGACTTTCGCGCAGGCTTCCACTACCGAATAGGCTGCACCGTGGTAAGGACTCCATGAAGAAATGAACGGGTTGTAACCGAATGCCATGATGCTGGCCGTATCAGTGTAGCCGTCTGTCGGAAGTTTCTGAACCGAAACCTGTGTCTCGGTAGTCTGCAGACATCCTCCGAAAGGCATCAGCACGGTAGAGCGGCCTATCGTGGAATCGAACATCTCGATGAGGCCCTTCTGCGAAGTCACGTTCGGGTCCTGCAGGTTGTTGAATATCTTTTCTTTCAGCGTATCGCCGGGCACTTCGCGGATAAACGGATCCTTGTCCTCGACCGCAGATATTCTTGCCTTGGCATAATGTTTCGCTCCTGCACTGTCGATAAAGGCACGGGAGAGATCGACCATGAGCTTGCCCTTGTTGTACATACGCATGCTGGCATTATCTGTCACGTCAGCCACATATGTGACTTCGACGTTTTCACTCAGACAGTATGACTCGAATTCGGCTCTGTCTTTCGCTTCGATGACCACTGCCATCCTCTCCTGGGATTCGCTGATGGCCAGTTCGGTGGTATTCAGACCGCTGTACTTTACCGGAACCCTGTCCAGATAGATGTCCAGTCCGTCTGCAAGCTCGCCTATGGCCACACTCACTCCGCCTGCTCCGAAATCGTTGGATTTCTTGATCAGTCTGGTGACCTCAGGACGGCGGAACAGTCTCTGCAGTTTTCTTTCTTCAGGCGCGTTTCCTTTCTGCACTTCGCTTCCGCAGGTTTCGAGCGAAGCTTCCGTATGCTCCTTCGAAGATCCTGTGGCTCCGCCAATGCCGTCACGGCCCGTACGTCCTCCAAGCAGCAGGACGATGTCGCCCGGGGCAGGAGATTCACGACGGACATTTTCCGCCTTCACGGCTCCGACTACTGCACCGACTTCGAGTCTCTTGGCCACATAGCCTTCATGATATATTTCACGGACATGCGTAGTGGCCAGACCTATCTGGTTTCCATAGCTCGAATATCCGTGTGCGGCTTTCCGGCTGATGACTTTCTGCGGGAGCTTGCCCGGTATGGTATCGGCCACAGGCTGGTATATATTACCTGCTCCGGTGACACGCATGGCCTGGTATACATAGCTTCTTCCTGAAAGAGGGTCTCTGATGGCTCCGCCAAGACATGTGGCAGCGCCTCCGAAAGGTTCTATCTCGGTAGGATGGTTGTGTGTCTCGTTCTTGAACTGCAGCAGCCATTTCTCTGTCTTGCCGTCCACATCCACGTCCACGTAGATGCTGCAGGCGTTGTTCTCCTCGCTGACTTCCATATCGTCGAGCAGACCTTTCTTTTTCAGATATTTCGCTCCTATGGTAGCCAGGTCCATAAGATTCAGTCCCTTGTTCTCTCTGCCGAGTTCCTTGCGTATTTTCAGATACAGATTCAGAGTACCGTCGAGTTCTTCTTTCAGGAAGGAATCCTCGACTTCGATATTCTCAAGTTCCGTTGTAAATGTAGTATGACGGCAATGGTCGCTCCAGTATGTATCCAGAATCCTGAGTTCTGTCTCATACGGGTCACGGCCTTCCGCCTTGAAATAATTCACCACTTCCCTGAGGTCATCGGCATTCATGGCCAGCCCCATCTTCCTGCAATACGGTCCGAACTCTTCTTCCTGCAGGGCCGTAAAGCCTTCCAGTATCTGTACCGGAATCACCGGAGCCTGTTCCGTATCGGAAAGCTGGGCGAGATTCTTCTCACGAGATTCCACCGCATTTATATAGTAGTGTTTTATCTTCTCTATGACAGCGTCATCGGTATCAGGTTCGAGAATGATGAGCTTCGAACTTTTGATACGCACATCAGCTTCCGGCTCTATCAGTTTCACGCATTCCACGGCTGAAGCTGCCCTTTGGTCGAACTGTCCCGGCAGGAATTCCACGGCGATGTACTTCACTCCGGAAAGGTCGCACTCGTCGGTGACACTGTCGGTGACTATTTCTCCGAACACGCCATAGCGGCTTTTTTCGAGCAGGTCTTCAGTGAAGCCGAAAAGGTCATAGACGTTCAGCAGCCTGAGGCTGTGCAGGGAAAGCTGGAGATTTTCATTCAGTTCATTGAGAAGGCTTCTGGCCTCCACCTGGAATTCAGGATATTTTTCTACGAATATGCGGTGATTCTTCATAACGACCGATGGATTAGGAATGACGGCAGACCGGCTGCCTGATATCGGAGTCCGTTCCTGCCGGACTAGATGACTGCGTCAAGGACTTTCTTTGTCTGCTCTTCGCGGAATTTCATGAGTTTCTGCGCAAGAGCGGAGTCGGTAAGTGCAAGGATCTGAACTGCGAACAGACCGGCATTCTTGGCTCCGTTTATAGCCATGGTGGCTACAGGGATTCCGCCAGGCATCTGGACTATGGACAGGAGTGAATCCATTCCGCCGAGAGCCTTGGTCTGGATAGGCACTCCGATGACAGGAACAGTAGTCATCCCGGCCACGACGCCTGCCACATGGGCTGCTCCGCCCGCTCCGGCTATGATGGCGCCGATTCCGCGCTCTCTGGCGCTCTTGGCATATTCGCACATCAGGTCCGGTGTCCTGTGGGCGCTGATGACCTTCTTTTCATACTCTACACCGAATTCTTCGAGGACCTTGATCGCAGCCGACATGATCTCATAGTCGCTGGTCGATCCCATAATGACTGCTACTTTCATAAAGTTTTCTTTTAATTCTGGCAAATATACGCAGAAACTGAGAGCAAAGGAAATTTATTTACTTTGCCGAAGTGCTACAGTATATGTGGCCGAAGTCCAAATATACGCAGAAACTGAGAGCAAAGGAAATTTATTTACTTTGCCGAAGTGCTACAGTATATGTGGCAGAAGTCCAAATATACGCAGAAGCTGAGAGCAAAGGAAATTTATTTACTTTGCCGAGGCGTGAACAGTATATGTGACGCAACAGCGGCAAATATACGCAGAAGCCGAGAGCAATGCAAATGAATTTATCCGAAATCTATTCCAGCGAAAAGATGACGGGGAAGGTGACCTTGAAATTCACCTTCCTGCCGTATTGGATAGCCGGCTCCCACAAAGGCGACATGCCCACCACCCTCACAGCTTCGGCATCCAGAAGCGGATCCACGGAGCGCAACACCTTTATGTCCTTCACTTCACCGTTCTTGTTCACGGTGAATGTAAGGGTGACCCTGCCTTCGATCTTGTTTTTCCTGGCATCCTTAGGGTATTTGAGGCGCGCATTCACCCATTGTGAGAATGTGTTGATATTCTGACCCTGGAATGTCGGCTTGTGATCCCCCGCCGTCAGTTTCGCATAGGCCTCGTTGTAGAAATTCTGCTCTTCGACAGAAAGCAGAGGCTCATGATAATATGGCTTGAGTCCTTTCAGAAAATCTGGCATTTTCTCATATTCCGTCCCTTTCCCTTTCACCTTCCTGTCGTTCTCGAACAGGCCTATATACACCCTGCCGTCCCGATAGTAGACAGTATCCACTCCCGAGGCGCGGCCGTTCTCATACCAGCCTGTCTCCACCCGGCCGTTATTGTGGAAAAACTGTCCGTAACCGGTGATATGCCCCTCAGTGAACTGGCCGACATATTTGAATGGTCTGAAGTCATGCAGCACGCAGCGTCCATGCGGAAGTCCGTTCTTGAATTCCCCCTTGATTACTCCCCAGGTATCGGAAAGGAGTACGCCCTTGCCCACAGGATATTCCCCTTTGTATGTACCCAGATAATTGACCAGAACCGTATCCACGGTATTCACCGGATTCTGTGCGTCAGCGACGGCATTGGCGGTCAGCAAGGCCGCCAGAAGAGAACAAAGTCCAATTGATAATTTTTTCATGACGATGGTTGATTTGGAACGAGGAAATTTATACTGCCATAATCCAAAAAGACAGATACTTACGTTAACCGAAAAGTATTAAAACGGCCATGGCCGGCTGCCGCAGATTGCAACTTTTTCAAACAAGAAGAAAGACTATAATCCCAACATCGCCGATGGCTGAATATCAAGCACTTTACAAAGGGAGCTGGCTATTTTAAGGGTCGGTTCGGCCCGTCCGTTCACATAATCGCTGATCCGGGAAGGACTGACTCCGATTTCTTCCGCCAACTGCTTCTGTGTCATGTTCTTTTCCTCCAAGGATAGTTCCACAAGCTGTGCAACGGTAGGCTCCTCTATCGGGAAATGCTCCTTTTCATATTCGATGACCACATCAGACAATATGGAAAGCTCCACAGCATCCTTGTCATCAGCGGGAGTCTCCTCGGACACCACTGGCAGCAATTCCTCTATTTTTGCCAAAGCAAACTCGTATTGTGATTTTGTTATGTTCATTCCTGTCATTTTTATATGGTAGCACAATTTATCCTGTCATACTCTGCATGTGTCCCCACAAATCTGATGAAGACATATCCCATCCGGAACTTTACCACAACGACCAGCCTGTACTTATTTCCTTTTATATTAAATACATAATGCTGGTTCCCCACATAATCCACCGACGGGAAATCGACCTTGATATCCGACAGATTCACCCACTGCGCTTCTTCCGCTATCTGATACCAACGCTCCAATGCTACTTTAGCATCTTCCTTTCCCCGGCTCTCATAAAACTCCCTGAGCTTTCTGTGCGACACTATCATCATTTCAGATTTTTCCCAAAGGTATGAAATTATTCCGAATTTCGAAATTTTTCGTTTGACATATTTTGAATTTCAATAATCAGAGGTTGGATGAGTCGCAAAACCAGTATTTACCAAATTCAATTCCGAAACTGTCAAAGTACACAAATCCGTAGTCCACAAACTTGTGTACTTTTTTGAAAAAACCGTATATTTGTCTTGAATATCGCAGCACGGAGTCTGCGTAAACCGAAATTTGTATTATCTGATTCCAGCCGGATTATGAGAGATTTATATATAACCAACACCCTTTCAAGGAAGAAAGAGCTTTTCGTACCGGTACATCCGGGATTTGTAGGGCTGTATGTCTGCGGGCCCACAGTCTATGGTGACGCACACCTGGGCCATGCAAGGCCGGGCATCACATACGATGTTCTCGTGAAACTGTTGAGGCATTTAGGATACAAGGTCCGCTATGTCAGGAATATCACTGACGTGGGACATCTGGAGCACGATGCGGATGAAGGTGAGGACAAGATAGCCAAGAAAGCCCGTCTGGAGCAGGTGGAACCTATGGAAGTCGCCCAGGAGTACACCATCCGGTACCACCAGGCCATGTCGATGCTGAACGTGGCTCCGCCGTCCATAGAACCGCGCGCTTCCGGCCATATCATGGAACAGCTAGCTCTGGTACAGAAAATTCTGGACGCAGGATTCGCATACGTGAGCAACGGCTCGGTATATTTCGATGTCCGTAAATACAATAGCGAGCATCATTACGGCATCCTGTCCGGCAGGAACCTCGAAGACGTGGTCAGCGGCACCCGTGAGCTTGACAGTCAGGATGACAAGCACGAGGCCCTGGACTTCGCGCTCTGGAAAAAAGCGTCGCCAGAACATATCATGAAATGGCCCTCACCGTGGAGCGAAGGCTTCCCCGGATGGCATCTGGAATGCTCGGCCATGAGCGAGAAATATCTCGGGCGTGAATTCGACATCCACGGAGGCGGAATGGACCTGATGTTCCCTCACCACGAATGCGAACTGGCCCAGAACATGGCTTCCCGCGGCTGCGGTGGCGTAAAATACTGGATGCACAACAACATGATCACCATCAACGGCAAGAAGATGGGCAAGTCATACGGGAATTTCATCACCCTGCAGGAAATGTTCGAGGGCACTCACCCTATCCTGACTCAGGCGTACTCCCCGATGACAGTCAGATTCTTCATCCTTCAGGCCCACTACCGCAGCACCCTCGATTTCAGTAACGAGGCTCTCCAGGCTGCCGAAAAAGGTCTGAAAAGGGTAATGCAGGCATACAAGGACCTTCGGGAAATGGCTGCCGCCTCAGGAGTTTCTTCAGGTGCCTCCGGCAATGCCGCCGGGGCAATGGCTGTCGCCCCGGAAAGTTTCAATGCCGATTCAGCCGAGATCAACGGTTTGTACGAAAAGGTCTACGAGGCACTTTGCGATGACCTCAATACACCGGTGGCCATCGCCCACATTTTCGATGCTGTCAGAATCATCAACTCGGCAAAAGACAGGAAACTGAACCTGACATCCGCCGATCTTTCCGTTCTGCTCCGTCTCTTCGATGATATAATATATGGTGTCCTCGGACTTCAGGACGAAGAAGCCGGCAGCGGAAAGGCCATGGAAACCATTGACGGTCTTGTGAGCATGGTGCTGGAGCAGAGAAAAGCCGCAAAGGCCGCAAAGGACTGGGCGACTTCCGACAAGATCCGCGATGACCTGAAAGCTTTGGGCATCCAGATAAAGGATACCAAAGACGGCACCGAATGGTCATTCGGAATGTGATAACGGACAGTCTGACACTCCGAGCATAAAAATTGACTTCCAATGTCATGTCTGACGCAGTTATTACTAAAAAGAAACGAGAGAAAAGAGATGAAATTCATATCATGGAACGTTAACGGCCTCAGAGCCTGCGCCGGAAAGGGATTTGCCGACGCCTTCAAAAAACTGGACGCGGATTTTTTCTGCCTGCAGGAGACGAAAATGCAGGAAGGCCAGCTGGACATGCAGTTCGACGGATACAGGTCTTACTGGAACTACGCAGACAAGAAAGGGTATTCCGGTACGGCAGTATTCACCAGACACGAACCTGTAAGTGTGACTTACGGAATAGGAATCGATGAACATGATCATGAAGGCAGGGTCATCACTATGGAAATGCCTGACTTTTATCTGGTCTGCGTATATACTCCAAACTCACAGGACGAACTTGCCAGACTGGACTACAGGATGAAATGGGAAGATGATTTCAGAAACTACCTTCTGAAACTGGATTCGCTGAAACCTGTGATAGTCTGCGGAGACCTCAACGTGGCCCACAAGGAGATAGACCTGAAAAACCCCAAGACAAACAGGAGAAACGCGGGATTCACCGATGAAGAAAGGGACAAATTCTCTGTCCTGCTGGAAAGCGGCTTCACCGACACGTTCAGGCATTTTTATCCGGACATGAAGGACATCTATTCATGGTGGTCCTACCGTTTCAAAGCCAGAGAAAAGAATGCAGGCTGGCGCATCGACTACTTTCTGACATCGAAACGTCTCGATGACAAGCTGGTTTCCGCCGGAATACACACTGAAATTTTCGGCTCCGACCACTGCCCTGTCGAACTCGACATAAACCTTTGACCTAAAACTGCGGAATTAATTCCGCAGTTTATTATATTTGTCCTGAAATTACCGGCAAAGCAAGGAACAGCATGGACAGCTGCACACTGCCGGGGGTGGCATGGCAGTCATAGAGAAAACTGAAAAGGTCTATCTCGGGAACACGAATTTCATATATGCACTGTCCGACGGAGCGCCGAATATGGGAAACGTCCGGGAGACATTCTTCATGTCGGCACTCAGTGTGAACCACAGTATGACATCTTCACCTGCCGCAGACTTCATTGTCGACGGACATACATTCGAGATAGGAGGCAAAGGCAAGACAGGAAAACAGATACAGGGCACCAACGATGCATTCATAGTCAAGGACGACATAGAATATGCATACATGAACATCATCCCCCTCTGGGCTTTCGGACTGAACTACTGACTCCCGGACAACTGAAATTCAGGCTCCTGTCTGGAATGTCATTGAATAACCACATCCGTCATGCAATCGGGCGGACTATCTCGACTCTCAATCCGAGAGCATTCATGATGCGGTAGAATGTAGCTACACTCGGATTTATCATACCCTTTTCTATACGAGAAATAAAAGAGCCGCTCAAATTTCAGTTTTTGAAAAACAAATCGTAATTTTGCCGTCACCTGTCCGGAAAGTGGATCAGGATCCACGGAAGGCATGAAAGATAAAATCACGGAAATCATGAAAATCGGTATCTGCAGCGACCACGCCGGATTCGAATACAAAAGCCGGCTTATCCAGCACCTCAAAGACAGAGGGTACGAGGTGAAAGATTTCGGGACAAATTCTACCCAGAGCATGGACTACACCGATGTAGCCCACCCTCTCGCAGAGGCCGTAGAGAAAGGTGACGCCGATCTGGGCATCGCCCTTTGCGGCACAGGAAACGGGATGGCCATAACCCTGAACAAGCATCAGAAAATCCGTGCGGGACTGGCCTGGAGCACTGAAATCGGGGAACTGGTAAAAAAGCACAACAACGCAAACATCCTGGTAATGCCTGCCAGATTCATTCCTTTCGAAGATGCCGTGAAAATCACGGACATCTGGCTCGATACGGAATTCGAAGGCGGAAGGCATCAGAGACGGATTGACAAGATTCCTGTCAGACAGGCATAGGCCCGCACAATCGGCCGCGAGACCTCATCCTGACAGACCCGGTAAATCCTGATTATAAAACGACATTTATGGAAGAAAATATTGGCATTGCGCCGCTGGTCCTGACCGACGGCGCAATGTTGACTAAAAACATAGACGATTATCCTGCGGGAATCATCATTCCTGTAGACAAGCCGTATACATGGACTTCCGCCGATGTCATCAGAAAAATCAAGTTCGCCGCAGTGAGACATTTCGGGAAAAAGAACCTGAAAGTCGGGCATGCAGGGACACTGGACCCTCTCGCGACGGGAGTATTGCTGGTCTGCATCGGGAAAGCCACGAAACTGGCAGAGACTCTGCAGGCACATGACAAGGAATATATCGCAGGTATCACATTCGGGGCCACTACCCCGTCCTACGACAGGGAAAAGGAGATAGACCGCTTCTACCGGCATGAGCACATCACGGAAGAAGCTGTCAGGAAAGCCATGGAATCCTTCATCGGAGAACAGGACCAGATAGCGCCGCTGTTTTCCGCGAAATCAGTGGAAGGGGTACGGGCATATGAAATCGCGCGAAAGATGATGAAACGCGGGGAGACAGAAGGGATAGACGAGGCCGCCGCAGGTCTTATCCGGACTGCACGTATCCGCATTGAGTCCATGGAGCTGCTGTCATTCGATGCCGGTACCGGAAAGGGTGCTGCGCCAGACGACAAAGATGCGGCGGACATCGGTCTGAATGCATCGCCCGTCCCGAAAGAGAACGCCCTATCGGGCAAGGACGGGAGGCAACCGAAGATAAATGTCACGGACAATTCCGCCCTCAGGCTGCCGACAGCCACGATACGGATAGTATGCAGCAAAGGGACATACATCAGGGCACTGGCACGCGACCTCGGGGAAGCTCTCGGAAGCGGTGCTCATCTGGACAGCCTGCAGCGCAGCCGCAGCGGAGATTTCAGAGTGGAAAAAGCCCTGTCAGTAGATGAAGTTCTCGCCATACTGAAAAGATAACGGCCCCGCCGTCTGCACACCACCACATTCGATTATGAAGACCGCGACAACGAACATACAGGGCAAAGCCCCCGTCTATTCGTACCGCCAGATATGGACGGTAGCCTACCCTATTCTCATCAGCCTCGTCATGGAGCAGATGATAGGTATGACGGACACTGCGTTCATGGGCAGGGTCGGGGAAACGGAACTCGGAGCATCAGCCATTGCAGGCGTGTTCTACATGGTAGTCTTTATGATAGGATTCGGATTCAGCATCGGGTCCCAGATCATCATTGCCCGACGCAACGGCGAGGGCAGATTTCAGGAAACAGGGAATGTATTCTATCACGGAGTGTGCTTCCTGCTCGGACTGGCAGCTGTGATGGTGGTCCTGTCAGAGATGTTTTCGCCATGGCTGATAGGAAAAATGGTGTCATCTCCGGCGATAGCGGACGCCGCCCTGAGCTATGTCAAATGGCGGATACCGGGACTGTTTTTCGCCTATGTCACCGCGATGTTCAGGGCATTTTATGTCGGGACTACCCAGACCAGGACCCTGACCCTGAATTCCATCACCATGGTGCTGTCAAACGTGGTCTTCAACTGGATTTTCGTGTTCGGGAAACTCGGTGTGCCTGCAATGGGAATAGCCGGAGCGGCCATAGGCTCGACCCTGGCGGAATTCGTATCGCTGGTTTTCTTCATAGTATACACCGTAGCCAGAGCAGACTGCCGGAAATACGGCCTGAACAGTTTCAAAGGCTTTCATTTCAGAAAACTCGGCGACATACTGACAGTCTCGATATGGACAATGATACAGAACGGCGTATCCCTCTCCACATGGCTTATATTCTTCCTGTTCATCGAACACCTCGGCGAAATGCCTCTGGCAGTGTCGAACATCATCAGGAATGTATCGGGGCTGATGTGGATGGTTCTCACGGCCTTCTCCTCCACTTGCAGCTCCCTCGTAAGCAACATCATAGGCAACGGACATCCGGATGCGGTGAAAGGACTGGTAACCAGAATACTGAAACTCAGCTATGCGGCAGTGGCCGTGATGGCGGTGCTCATAGCGCTCTTCCCTCATACAGTGCTGAGAATCTACACGAACATTCCTGAAATCATAGAAGCTGCAGTGCCGTCGCTATGGGTGCTGTGCTCGGCCTATATGCTGACCGTTCCCGCCAACATCTTCTTCCAGGCCGTTTCAGGGACAGGCAGCACCCGCACGGCGTTTCTTCTGGAACTGGGCGCACTCGCAGTCTATATGCTGTACTGCTGGTTCATCATGCACATCATCAGGGCGGATGTAGCCGTATGCTGGACTGCGGAGCATGTCTACGGATGCGCCATGATGCTTCTGTGCGGCTGGTATCTTCTGAGCGGACGCTGGAAAAACCGGCGGATATAGCCACTTACACCAGGCGGTATCCCCTCATGGCACGCTCCAGCGTCCTGTGCACAGGCTGGACAGAGCGGCTGGCATTGATTTTCCTCACCAGTTCCGCCACATACCTGTCCCCGTTTCCCGCCAGACGCATGATATTGTCCGTACAAAGCTTTTCCAGAAGATCATGAAACGCAGGCCCGTGATCAGGATGTCTCAGATGGCACAACTCATGAAGGATCACATAGTCGCACAGAGGTTCGGGCAGACGCACCAGATTCAGATTCAGGTTTATATTCCCGCGGGCCGAACAGCTGCCCCAGTTCGAGGAATTGTGTTTGACGGTGACTTTCCCGCAGCCGAACCCGAAACGGGACGCGAAAAATGCCAGTCTTTTCGGCAGGACAAGTTTAGCCTCCGTCCTCAGGACTTCGGCCAATGCCTGTCTGAGAAGGCGATCCAGTTCAAGTGCCCCTTCCCGGGGCAATTTTCCCGTATAAGTCAGCGTTTTCCTGAAAAGCGGCAGGTCCGGCGACAAAAAAGTCCGCCCCGTCTCTTTCACATCCTCCAGGGACTCAGTATTAACCGTCACCGAAACGGCCTCACGCTTTCCATCCTCCGCTCCCCTTCTGAAAACGATTTCAGACAGAAGGGTATTCACCACGGCTCCGTCCCGGAGCAATGCGACAGCCTTTCCTTCCTCCACGGCCTCGGAAATCTTCTTTTTCTGCTTCGCAATGGTGGCAATGACCCAATCCCGTTTGAGCATGAAAAACCTGAGGCCCTCATCATAAGACAAGGACCTCGGGACAATGACTCTGACCCCGTCGGCCGGATGGACTCTGATGGAAACCCTGCGGCTGGCAGCGCTCTTCACCAGCAGCACCCTTCCGACTTCCGGATCAGAATATTCCTTTACAAATTTATAATTCATCCTGACAATGACTGTCCGTGCCGGATTCCGGCAACCAGACTATTTGCTACGCTCAGGACGAAGGGCGCGGACAGTCTCGCCTGTACGCCACATCTCGCTTTCATGCAGTTCCTTCAGTTCGGCATTCAGCTTCTCGCGATAGTCAGGCTTGCTGTTCGAATCGATGGAAATCTGGGCCTCGTTGCCGGTCTTCACGCTGTCATACAAGTCATTGAATACAGGCAATGTGGCATCCCTAAACTTCTTCCACCAGTCGAGCGCACCGCGCTGCGCGGTAGTGGAACAGTTCGCATACATCCAGTCCATACCGTTTTCCGCGATGAGCGGCATCAGACTCTGGCTGAGCTCCTCCACTGTCTCGTTGAATGCCTCGGAAGGAGTGTGGCCGTTTTCACGGAGCACCTGATACTGCGCGGCGAAAATACCCTGGATGGCTCCCATCAGCGTACCTCTCTCCCCTGTCAGGTCCGAATACACTTCACGTTTGAAAGTAGTCTCGAACAGATAACCAGATCCCACGCCTACTCCGAGAGCTATGACTCTGTCATATGCCTTGCCTGTAGCGTCCTGATATATGGCGTATGAAGAATTGATCCCCTTTCCCTGAAGGAAAAGACGGCGGAGGGATGTGCCAGACCCTTTCGGTGCCACCATGATCACATCCACATCGGCAGGAGGGATGATACCGGTCTTGTCATTGTAGGTGATGCCGAAACCGTGAGAGAAATACAGGGCCTTGCCGGCAGTCAGATGCTTCTTCACTACCGGCCATGCCGAAATCTGTCCGGCATCGGAGAGCAGGAATTCTATAATGGTAGCCTTCTCGCATGCTTCCTCGATCTCGAACAGGGTTTCACCGGGCACCCATCCGTCTTCGACAGCCTTGTCCCAGCTCTTCGAGCCTTTTCTCTGGCCTACTATCACATTGAAACCGTTGTCCTTCAGGTTCAATGACTGTCCGGGGCCCTGGACACCATAGCCCAGGACTGCGATAGTCTCGTTTTTCAATACTTCCCTCGCTTTTTCAAGCGGAAATTCAGAGCGGGTCACTACATTTTCCTCGACTCCGCCGAAATTCATTTTTGCCATAACTTGTTTTCGATTGTGCGGCCCAAGGCCGCGTTGTTTATTGATTACCTGTATTTTACTTTTTGTCATAGATTCCGCCGGAACGGCGTCAGGATTTCCGGCTGTCCGTAATGAAATCGCCATACCGGACAAGAGAACAGGACTGTCCTTCTGCAGGGAACCGCATCCTCCTTTCCTGATATCGTTTCTGCCGCCTGCCGAGCAGGTCGTTCACTTTCTCCAGAGGTGAGGCTGTGACCGCTATCTTTCCGGAACGCACGAACTGTCTCACGCAGTTGATCCTGTCCAGTTCCTGGTACAGGGAGTCGATTTCCTCGCCGGAGCCAGACAGTTCCACCACCAGATATTCGGGTGTCACCTCCACGATATGGGTGTTGTACCCACGCAGCAGACGGCTGGTGTCCTCCCAGTTCTGGAACTCGTCTGTGGAAATCTTGAACAGGGCTATCTCACTCTGGAAGATGTCCTCGTCAGTGTAGCATGAGGCGTTGATGACATCCAGTTTCTTGTTTATCTGCTTGAGAATCTTGTCGATGTTCTTGGCCGTAGTCCGGCAGCTGATTGTGAACTTGTGCACATTCTTCATGGATGAAGCGGACACGTTCAGACTCTCGATATTCACCTGCAGCCTGGTGAAGACGGCAGCTATCTGGTTCAATATTCCGGAGAAGTTCTCCGAATGCACTATAATGGTATACAGTTTATTGTCTTCCATGGTCATATCCTCCTCAACATTCCAGCAACATATCATTTATAGAGTTCCCCGGAGGCGTCATCGGCATCACATTCTCTTCTTCTTCCACGCAGGCTTCCAGGAAGAACGGGCCGTCGGTCTCCAGCATCTCACGGACAGCATCCCTGAGATCCTTCCTGTCCATGACCCGTCTGGACGGAATCCCGTAAGCCGAGGCAAGCACCTGGAAATCAGGGTTCGTCATCCTGGTAAACGAATATCTCCTGTCATAGAACAGCTCCTGCCACTGGCGGACATTTCCGAGATAGTTGTTGTTCAGAAGTATCATCTTCACGGGAATCCTGTGCTCCATGACAGTACCGAACTCTTCCACGGTCATCTGCAGGCCGCCGTCACCCATGAAGACACATACCGTTCTGTCGGGACGGGCATAGCAAGCTCCGATTCCTGCCGGGATGGCATATCCCATGGTGCCCATGCCTCCGGAAGTGATGATGCTCCTCTTCTCGGTAAAGCTGAAATATCTGGCGGCCATCATCTGGTTCTGTCCGACATCTGTGACCAGTATCGCCTTGTGGTCCGTGGCGCGGCTGACCGCATCCACCACTTCGCCCATACGCAGCATGCCGCCGGACGGATTAAGCTCCTTGCTGATGACTTTTTCGTATTCTTCATCCTGATATTTCCTGAAACTGTCGATCCACTCCGTCCTGTCCACCTTCACAAGTCTCTCGGTGAGCATGGCCAGGGTTTTCCTGCAGTCGCCCAGCACAGGTATGTCCACAGGAATATTCTTGCCGAGTTCGGAAGGGTCTATGTCCAGATGGATGATTTTCGCCTGTCTGGCATAAGTGGACATATTGCCTGTCACCCTGTCGTCAAAACGCATTCCGACCGCTATCAGCACGTCGCATTCGTTCGTCTTGACATTGTTGCACAGGTTTCCGTGCATACCGAGCATGCCCTTGTTCAGCGGGTGGGAAGACGGCATCACGGAAAGGCCGAGGAGAGTGCTGCCGAACGGCAGATTCCCTTTTTCCACGAAAGCACGGAACTCCTCCTGGGCTTCTCCGAGTTCTATGCCCTGGCCTGCAAGCACGAAAGGACGTCTGGCAGCGTTTATCGCGGCAGCCGCCTCTCGTATGCGGGTGATGTCTATTTCCGGATCGTCATCATAGCTGCGGATATAGTCCATCTTTTCATGTCTGAATTCCGTCATGCCGACCTGGGCGTTCTTGGTGATGCTCAGCACCACAGGTCCGGGTCTTCCGCTCCTGGCCACGAAAAAGGCCCTCGCCACCGCCCAGCAGATTTCTTCCGGCGTGCTGATCTGATAGCTCCATTTGCAGATAGGCTGGGTCACACAGGTAAAATCCACTTCCTGAAATGCGTCAGTACCTATCATGTCTGTAGCGATCTGGCCTGCGATGACCACTATCGGGGTGCTGTCCAGCATGGCATCCGCGATACCGGTGAGCGTGTTGGTGGCGCCCGGTCCGCCTGTCACCAGGCAGACCCCGGGCTTCCCCGAAGCCCGGGCGTAGCCTTCGGCTGCGTGGGCCGCCCCCTGCTCATGACGGACCAGAATATGATTTATCCTGTCCGCATGGTCCATCAACGCATCATAGACCGGTATGATAGCTCCGCCGGGATAGCCGAACACCGTATCTACCCCCTCGCCTTCCAGCGCCCTGAGCAAAGCTTCCGAACCGGGAATCTGTCCACTGTTGTTTTTCATATCCGTTTGTTATAGTTCATTGTTTTTTCACTGATTGCCAGCACCCTATACCATCCTGACCGCTCCCTTGTCAGCTGACGAAACCAGTTTCGAATAAGCCCTGAGAGCCTTTGAAATCTCACGCTGTCTCGAATGCGGGGTGAAAGCGGCATCGCCGCGCGCCATCTCCTCCTTCCTTCTGGCAGCAAACTCCTCATCTGACACTTCCGCATTGATGGACCGCGACCTGATATCTATTGAAATCATGTCACCGTCGCGGAGCAGTCCGACATTACCGCCGGAGGCGGCTTCAGGAGAAATATGGCCGATGGAAAGACCGGAAGTGCCGCCGCTGAAACGGCCGTCGGTGATCAGTGCGCACTCCTTTCCGAGATGGCGGCTCTTGATATAGGAAGTAGGATAGAGCATTTCCTGCATGCCGGGACCGCCTTTCGGACCTTCATACGAAATCACGACCACGTCTCCGGCCTGTACCGCTCCTCCGAGAATGCCGTCGCAGGCCTCCTCCTGGGATTCGAAGACCCTGGCAGGTCCGCGGAACTTCAGTATGCTCTCGTCCACGCCGGCAGTCTTGACGATACAGCCGTCAGCAGCGATATTGCCGTAAAGCACTGCGAGGCCGCCGTCTTTCGAATAAGCATGCTCCACATCCCTGATACAGCCGGAAGCCCTGTCAGTATCAAGTTCAGGATAGATGTCCTCACAGGCGCCAAGCTCGATCGTCCGTGTCCATGACGGAGCTGCCAGATATTTCTTTTTCGAAGCAGGCTTCACGGATGGTCTCATGATGTCATTCCCGCCCAGAGCCTCCGCCAGAGAATGGCAGTCCACGCGGGTCACAGACGTGTCGATGAAGCCTCCACGGTCCAGTTCTCCGAGTATTCCCATCACTCCGCCTGCCCTGTTCACATCCTGGATATGGTAGATGCAGTTCGGAGCTACCTTGCAGAGCACGGGAATCCTGCGGGAAAGCTCGTCTATGTCTTTCATCCTGAAGTCCACTCCCGCCTCATTCGCGATGGCCAGAAGGTGAAGTACGGTGTTTGTGGAACCGCCCATGGCTATGTCGAGAGACATGGCGTTCATGAAAGCCGCCCTCGTGGCTATGGAACGGGGAAGCACTGATTCGTCATCATCATAATAATATGCCATGGCATTCCTGACTATCAGGTCGGCACCCTTCATGAAAAGGGTCTTTCTTTCAGCATGGGTGGCCAGCAAAGTGCCGTTCCCCACTGGAGCCATGCCCAATGCTTCGGACAGACAGTTCATGGAATTCGCCGTGAACATTCCGGAGCAGCATCCGCAGGTAGGACATCCCATACGCTCAAGGGCGGCAAGTTCATCGTCAGACACGGACTCGTCCGCTCCTTTCACCATGATGTCTATCAGGTCGTAATCCTTTCCGTCCACCCTTCCGGCCTCCATAGGGCCTCCGGAAACGAAAACAGTCGGGATATTCAGCCTCATGGCTGCCATCAGCATGCCCGGAGTGACCTTGTCGCAGTTCGAAATGCAGATCATGGCATCCGCGCAATGGGCATTGCACATATATTCCACGCTGTCGGCTATCAGGTCACGGGAAGGAAGCGAATAGAGCATCCCGTCATGTCCCATGGCTATGCCGTCATCGATGGCCACCGTATCGAATTCTGCGGCAAAACAGCCCTGTTCCTCTATCCTGGCCTTGATCATCTGGCCTATCTCATGCAGATGGACATGCCCGGGCACAAACTGCGTGAACGAATTCACTATCGCTATGACCGGCTTCCCGATCTGCTCCTCCTTCATGCCGTTGGCCCTCCAGAGTCCCCTTGCGCCGGCCATTTTCCTGCCTGACGTGCTTTTCTTGCTTCTGAGTTCTTTCATATTCCGTTCATTCAACAAATATCCGACAATCCCGGTTCCCGTCACAGTTCACAAAAAAACGCTTGCCTGCGGAATCCGGTCGCAGGCAAGCGTATCAATATATACCTGTGGATTCCCTGGATATTACGGCACAATAATAATGGAGATGACCACGACGACCACCACCAATAGACTGATAATAATGTTACCGTTGAATATCATATCCAGGAATCTCTGAATTTCTCTGACTTCAAATTTAGGAATTTTTTTCATTCGTTGTACCATTCTTGCGTATTTTCTGATACCGGTTTCTGTTCTCACGGTGCATTTTCCAGGAAATTGCCGGTATCAGGCAGGAAAAGATAGCGTCTATTCAGTTTTTTCATTATCTTTGTAATCTTTGGGATTTTGTCGTGAAGCCAAAAAAGAAAAACATGAACATCAGGAAAAACATAAATACCATCATTGCAGCGGCTCTGGCAGTCATGGCGGTAGCCGCATGCAAGAAAGACGATGAAGAAACCGAAACACTGCCGTCCCTGAGCGGACAGCTGAGGTTCGAGGCTGCACCTTATATAAAAAAGAATGAAACCCTGACGATGACTCCGTCGGGCCTCACCCATCCGGAAGGCAAGGGGATCGGCTTCTACTGGACGATAACGGACGTAACCACGGAAAACGACACGACCAAGACGGAGAACGGGACAGGCAACGGAGCCTATACCGCGAAATTTCCGGATGAGACAGGCACATACACCGTTTCATGCACGGCTTTCGCCTCCGGCTACTACAACACTTCCGTAAACAAATACGTGACAGTGGTCGATAAGGATGAGTCTCTGATTGACATCAGCAAAGGCTACACCGGTGAATACGGGACCTGCACCGACACTCGCGACGGCAGAAGCTACAAGACCGTGACGATAGGAAATACCACCGAATGGTTCGCCGAAAATCTGAAATACTCCGGTCTGTCTGAAAACGGCGGAGCAGACAAGATCGGCATCGCATACGAGAATGCGGAAGCCATGTCGGACATTTTCGGAAGATACTATTCGTGGGAGGAAGCCACAGACAAGGAGAATCCTGTCTGTCCTGAAGGATGGAGGATTCCCGATGCAGAAGACTGGCTGGATATGGCGAACGCCGTAGACCGCATGGTCAGAGAGAATTCCGACACGGAAGACGGACAGGAATCCGAAGAGGCCGGCAATACTGGATTTACAGAGGAAGATACAGACTATGAGGGCATTACAGGAGCCATGATGGTAGAGGCCTGCTTCAATTCCGAAGACAACGAAATGTGGGACTACTGGCCGGATGTGAATATCACGAACCTGTCAGGACTGTCCATGATTCCTTGCGGATTCGCGAATCTGTCGAAGACCGCGGAAGGGAATCCGATCGGCTCTTTCGAAACGGTAAATCTCTATGCGGCATTCTGGACTGCCGAATCTGAAGAGGACAAGGCCATGTTCAGATACATATACTGGGATACTCCTGTCCTGCAGCTCGGCCAGGCATCAAAAACCGACTTCGCCGCCACGGTCAGATGTGTCAGGGATATCACGACGACAGAATAACTTCTTAACATAATCCGCCGCAGGACGGCACTTGCAATCATGAAAAAAGGACTTATCATCGCTATCGTAGTCATTGCAGCCATCGCCATATGGGCTGTATCCGGCTACAACGGACTCGTATCGCACGAGGAGAACGTAAAATCCGCCTGGTCTCAGGTAGAGAATGTCTATCAGAGGAGGCTTGACCTCATTCCGAACCTCGTAGCCACAGTAAAAGGCTATGCGGAACATGAGCAGGAAACGCTCGAAAGCGTGGTGGCTGCCCGTTCGAAAGCCACTCAGATCACCGTAGACCCCGACCAGCTGACTGAAGAAAACATAGCTGCATTCCAGGAAGCACAGGGTGAGATAGGTGCGGCATTGGGCAGGCTTCTCGCCATTTCAGAAAACTATCCTGACCTGAAAGCGAACCGGAACTTCTCCGAACTTCAGGCGGAACTTGCCGGTACGGAAAACCGTATAGCTACCGAGAGGCGCAGATACAACGATGTGGCCAGGGCATACAATACCATGGTGCGCCGGTTTCCGCGCAATATCATAGCCTCCGTATTCGGATTTGACCAGAAAGGCTATTTCGAGGCTGACACCAATGCTTCAGAGGCTCCAAAGGTAGAATTCTGACCGGAAAAGTCATGAATCCACGGGACTTTCTGGACCGGAAAGGTCAGGAAATGATAGTCTCTGCCATCAAGGAGGCCGAGACCGATACTTCCGGCGAGATCCGCGTACACATAGATGATGTATGCGACGATGCCTACGGCAAGGCCGTGGAAGTCTTCCATGCTCTGGGCTTGGACAGGACTGCAGCCAGAAACGGGGTCCTGATATACGTGGCGTGCACGTCGAAGGTTTTCGCCATCGTCGGTGACAAGGGAATCAATGACGCGGTACCCGACAATTTCTGGAATGACGTATCTGCCCATATCCATGACTGCTTCGCAAAAGGGAAATTCGCCGAAGGTCTGGCAGATGCCGTCAGGATGGCAGGACAGAAACTGAAGGCGTACTTCCCGTACCGCAGCGATGACATCAACGAACAGCCGGATGAAATTTCTTTCAAGGAACAGTAGCCTGCCACTCACAGAACCGATCATCCTATGCAGAGAATATATAAAATAACTGCAGTACTCGCCATACTTGCATTTAGTGTCCTGTCCGCTGCAGGCATACCGTCCAGGCCATATCCGCCCCGTCTTGTGAATGATTTTGCCGGGGTGCTGCCATACCATTATCAGACACTCGCACTGGAAAAAATGCTGTCGGACTTCAATGACAGCACTTCAAACCAGATTGCAGTGGTCACTGTCAATGATCTGGAAGGCATGTCACCTTCCGAATACGCGACGGAACTCGGACACTCATGGGGAGTGGGATCCGAAAAATTCGATAACGGCATCGTCATTCTGGTCAAGCCGAAGACTTCCGGTTCACAGGGACAGGTAAACATAAGTATCGGGTACGGGCTGGAAGGCGCCATACCTGACAGCTATGCCAGCAGGATAATATCGGCATACATGATTCCCGCTTTCCAGTCCGGAGACTACTACGCCGGAATAGAAAGGGCATGCACAGTCCTGATGAAACTGGCATCCGGCGAGATTTCCGAGCCGGTGGAAGAAGAAGGCCTGCCTGCAGGCATGATAGCAGGTCTGATACTGTTTGTCTTTGTAATCGTTTTGGCGGCTGCGGCCGGACGCGGAGGCCGTAACGGAGGAAACCATGGCGGCGGACGGTTCGAGGACAATGACGGCGACTTCATGAGAGGTCTCATCATCGGAAACATACTCGGAAGCGGCGGAAGCAGGACCGGAGGCTATTCCGGAGGTTTCGGAGGCGGGTCATTCGGCGGAGGCTTCGGAGGCTTCGGAGGCGGCTCTTTCGGAGGAGGAGGCGCCAGCGGCAGCTGGTAGTGGGGATGCTACACTCTCAGGGCTATCTCAGATCAGTGATGATATAGTCGGAAGAAAGAGATGAAATATCGAAGCTGAAGCACGAAACGTCCGGAACAGGGGAAAAGGAAAACGACGGGAACGTGAACGAAACCGCTGTCCCGTTTTTCATTTTCATGGATGCGGAAACAAGATGCATCCCGTCCTCTGAAATCTTCAACCCCATTTCCGAAATATCGGTTTCCGAGGATGAAGGTACCAGACGGTAATCGTACGCTGAACCTGCCCTGGTCCGGCCGGCCACTGAAAAGACCTTGTCAAAATGACGCAGGAGGACAGCCGGATTCACGGTATAGTCCGGATTCTCCGGATCATATGACTCTATCACGACCTCCAGGCTCTCCCGGTCCACAGTCCAGCGTGTCTGACCGTCACAATACACCTCCAGACCGTTTCCTTTCACCACATACGATTCGCCCTGCATGACGACCGTCCCGTCACCGGTGACCTTCGCCCGCCCGTCATCCACGACATAGCCATATGAAAAAACGGCAGACGATGAGGCCATCCGCGACACGAAAGCCGAAAGCGCATTCCCCTCTTCATCGCCCTGTTCCAGGGCAATATTCCCAGCCTGCAGACAATGATATCCACTGCCTTCAGCAGGCAAAGCGAAAATTGCAGCCAGCAGGGTTATGAAAATGGCCGTCATCATTTCTTCTATCCGACAAATGAGCGCAATATCGGTTCAAGATCCGCAAGATCCTTCACCAGAACCTGCCGCGGTTTGGATCCTTCCTGAGGACCTACTATGCCTGCAGCTTCGAGCTGGTCCATAATCTTGCCTGCCCGCGCATATCCGAGCCCCAGTTTTCTCTGCAATGCAGTCGTGGAACCCTGCTGTGTGGTGACCACAAGCTTGGCGGCCTCTTCGAACATGCCGTCAAGATTCTGCATATCGATCATACCGCCTCCTCCACCGCCGTTTTCATCATCGGAAGCATTCACGGCCGGCAGGTAGTAAGGCGTGTTGTACGACTTCTTGTATCCTTTCTGGTCGGCCACGAACCTGGTAACGCGATCTATTTCCTTCAGACTGATGAGGGCGCACTGGATACGCTCCGAATCTATACCGGAATAGTACAGCATGTCACCCTTTCCTATCAGATTCACCGCTCCCGGAGAGCCGATGATAGTGGTAGAGTCACCGCGTGAAGATGTCCTGAAGGCTATCCTGGCAGGGAAATTGGCCTTGATGACGCTGGTGATGACGTCCACGGACGGTCTCTGCGTGGCTATGATCACGTGTATGCCCGCCGCACGGCCTTTCTGGGCGAGACGGATGATGGAATTCGTAATGCTGCCGGACATTTTCTTCGCGTTGCTGCCCATGCCGCCGGTCATGAGAAGGTCTGCATACTCGTCTATGACGACCACTATGTAGGGCATGTAATGATGGCCTTCTGTCGGCAGGAGATATCTGTCCCGATATTTGTCATTGTACAGCTTCACATTGTTCACCACCGCCTTGTTGAAAAGCTTGTACCTGTTGTCCATTTCTATACACAGGGAGCGGAGCACCTGCTCTGCCTTGTCGGCGAACTTTATCACGGCATTGTCCATCTCCTCCGCCTCATCGGCAGCATCAGGAAGGACAGCCAGATAGTGTTTCAGCAGTTTCGAATATACCGTAAACTCCACCATCTTCGGGTCGATGAAGACGAATTTCAGTTCTGACGGATGCTTTGCATACAGGAGCGATGTCACTATCACGTTGAGTCCCACCGATTTTCCCTGTTTGGTGGCGCCGGCTACAAGCAGATGAGGGGCATCGGTCAGATCGAATACCTTGACTTTCTGGGTGATGGTATAGCCGATGGCCACAGGCAGTTCGGCCTTGCTCTCACGGAAGGCAGGGTCGTTCAGCATGGATTTCAGCGGCACTATGGAAGGATAGTCATTGGCGACCTCTATACCTACGGAATCCGGCAGGCTTACCACGCGTACACCTCTCGCATTCAGGGACATCGCTATGTCCTGTTCCAGATTCTTGATGGCCGAAATCTTCACTCCCGGAGCCGGAACGACCTTGTACAGAGTCACTGTAGGGCCTACACAGGCAGTCACTTTCTCAACCTGTATCTTGTAGCTGAGAAGGGTCGCGCGTATCTTGTTGTTGTTCCTCTCCAGTTCCTCCGAGGCTACTTCGTGACGCCCGGAAGCGTAGTCATCCAGCAGGCTGAGCGGAGGGAACTCATAGTTTTCCAGTTCATCCCGGACATCGATACGCGGCAGGTCCTTTGTCACCTTCGCGGAAAAATCATCACCTTTGACCACTTCCAGTCCTTCATCGGCCGTCATCGGCTCTCCGTCTTCCTGCCCATGATATCTTTCTCCGGCGGAATCCTCCTCTTCCCCGTCGTCTTCATCTTCTGCCGCCGTATCCGGGAAAGGCCCGGCGTCATACCGTCCGGCATCATGATCCATGAAGTCCGGTTCTGCAGATTCCGTTTCGGAGTCATATACATTGGCCGACACCGGTCGGTCAACGGGATCTTCATCATTGTCCCGGAAGGGACCATTGCCGAAGGCACCTGCATCCTCTTCGGGGTCCTCAACGGCAGCTGGCACAGGCTCGGGAACGGCTTTTTTCTCGCCCAGACGGACGAGCCAGCGTGAAAACCTGCCGCTGACCAGCAGAAGCCACATCACCAGGAATATCAGGAGTATGAGCAGCGTGACTATGCTGCCTGTCAGATTCGAGAGTACGGCCACGACCACTTCGCCGCAGTCGCCGCCAAGACCTCCGCCGAATGCCGTACCCAATCCGGAAATGCCTGAAAAATATGCCAGAAGGAGGGAAAAGACGAATGCGCCGGAAATGGATACAAGGAATGTGCGCAGCCAGCTGATATTCTCCCTGTCATACAGAAGCCTGTACGAGCACGCCGACAGCAGATAGACTATGAAGAAACTGCCGAGGCCGAAGCATCCGGATACCAGGAAGAAAGCCCATTTGTAGCCGAGCTTGCCTGCCAGATTGCCTACATCCACGCTTCTGTCCATCATCTGCGGGTCGGTGAGGAGGCTCTGGTCAGCCTTCCATGTAAAAAGGTATGAAAACACAGCCAGAAACGTGAATATGGCGAAAGCGGCAAGCAGAAGGCCTGCTATTCTCTTAAGCACCTTCTTCCTGCCTTCATCCATACCCTTGAGCCATGATGAAATGCTCATGCGCGGCTGCTCACGGCCGGGAGCCTTTTTTTCGGATTTTTTCCCTGCCGTCTTTTCCTGCCGTCTTTTCCGTGTCTCCATATCTGATGCGGGATTCCGCCCGTTATTTCTTGAAATTCTTCATTCTGCCGTTCTTCTGGCGCATCATGCGGTTCTTCGGATTGCCGGGACCCGGGCGGCTGAATACCTGGTCATTCGGAATCCTGCCCAGATGCAGTCCTTCCGGAATCTGGATACGTCCTCCCGAAAGCCTTACAAGATCGTTGAAAATGGTCTCGTCATTCACGCTGTCCTTGTTCCAGATGAGATACTGCTGGCGCATATACATGGCTATGGAGCGTATCATGGCATCCTTCGCCTCCCCGTCCTCATGCTCCGCAATGAGATTTATGATGTTTTCTATATTCCTTCCGTAGTGCGCTATCTTCACCGGGGTACGCTTGTGCTTTATTTCCACCGGAGGAGTGGACAGTTCTTCAGGCTTTGGAGCCGGATATGGGGAATCCACGTCAAGATCGAAACCGGAAATGATATACATGTGATCCCAAAGCTTGTGTTCGTAGTCTTCCTGGAGATGCACCTGAGGATTCACCGTCTCCATCACGGATATCACGGCCCTGGCCTGTCTGTTCCTTTCCTCCCTGTCGGATATGGACTTCACGTATTCTATCATTTTCTGCACGTTGCGTCCATATTCCGGAAGCTGGAGGCGTCTTTTCTGCGTATTGTATGTCAGCCTCATGGCTGCCTTCATCTTTTCATCCTGATTCTCGGCCATATTCTCCATTTCGTTGAAATTTTCCATCTGTCAAACCCGACAAAGATAGTGAAAAAAAACTATACTTCCACCACTTCGTTTTCCATCACATACCACAGGCAGGCCGAAACTCCGGCATAGCCTTTCCGCTTCCACATGTCTGCATACCTGAGCACCTGCCGCTGATGCCGGTTCTCCTTCGCCCCGAACTTGTAGTCCAGGACCGTCACTTTTCCGCCTCCGTCTATCATCACCCTGTCCGGTCTGTACACGCTGCCGTCGGAATCTATCAGAGACACTTCGTTCAATATTTTCGCCTCGCCTGAAAACCATCCGCGGTCAGCCACTCCGGCCATCTTCGACGCCAGTACCGATTCGGCTTCCGAAGCCTCGGCTTCATCAAGATAGCCTCCGGCAACGGCATCGGTCACAGCCCGGTGCAAGTCCCCGGCCACACGCACCGATGCCAGTATCCTGTGCAGAATGATCCCGCGCATTCTTCCCGAAGAATACAGTCCGGTCCTACCTTCTTCCGAGAAATAGTCCTCCCTGTCAGTGCTGAAAAGCAGCCTGTCCCTCGGCGGAAGACCGGAAAGCGATCCGTCCGGACTCATTTCCTGAGCACATCCGTCAGGATTCAGCGGGTATGAAGGATATGATGACACCAGAGACTGCCGTCCCTCATCAGTCTTCTTTCCGTCGCTGAAATCCGGCATGTCACCTTTCCGGAAAGACTCCGGAATATCTTCAGACCTCAAGTCCCCTTCCCTGAAACCTGCCTGCACCCCGTAGCGGCGGATATACGAATACAACACATGGCTCATGTTCCTGCTGTCAGGCACCTCGTTTTCCACGGTCTTGAGAAAAGCGGCAGAAGGATATTCGGCTATGACATGCATTCCTTTCACCGCCCTGGTCAGCGCCACATAGAATATGTTCAGGTTATCAATATACTGCATCAGTTTCTCCCGCCTGTGGTCGGCATCGAAAAGAGTGGAAGTGCTGCTGTCGGAAAGGCTCACATCGAAGACACACTCCCCCGCCTGTTCCAGTCCGGTCCCGCTGAAATCAGGACAGCACCATACGTCAGACGGTCTGTAAAGAGTCACCGTCTCGGCAAACGGAAATATGACATACCTGAAATCCAGTCCTTTTGACTTGTGGACAGTGATGATTCTGACAGCATCCGAAAGCGATGGCGAACTGACGTTAGGGTCCGCATCTTCCCAATAAGCCAGAAAATCATGAAGGGAATTCCCGTATTTAGAAGAGTAGTCCAGGACACAGTCCACGAACGACTGCACATAGGTGGCCTCTGCCATGAATCCGGCTTCATCCACGGACTGCATGGACCTTGACAGCGCCTCGCAAAGATCAGGCAGCGAACGGAAACTTTCAGGAACAGGGACATTCATGACAGAAGCCAGATAACCGCCGAGAGTGTTCCGCGGATTATCCATATATGCCATAAGGGATACCATGCGCCGCACTACGGATGAAGACTTCACTTTCAGGGAGTCGTCCGTGACTACAGGTATGGAATTCCTGATGAGATCTTCAGCTGTCTTCGCTCCGGAACTGTTGTTCCTGACCAGAACGGCGATATCGCCGTAAGACGCTCCGCTGTCTCTCAGATTTCCGATCACTTTCAGGACGGCATCTGTCTGGGTGCCCTTGGCGCAGAATGACACTTCGACTATTCCGCTGTCCCCCGACTTCGACGAAACCTTCTGGCACACATCCGAATATATCCCTGAAACCGTATTTCCCGTACCGTACAGGGCATCCAGCTGTCCTGCGGCATACGGGAAAAATGCATTGTTGAACTCCACTATGTTCCTGCAGCTTCTGAAATTGCTGTCCAGCACCGTGGTATAGCAGCCGGATAGTTCCTTTTCAAGACTCTCATGCAGAAGTTTCCATTCCGAACCGCGCCAGCGGTATATGCTCTGCTTGACGTCGCCGACAATCAGGCTTTCAAACCCCTTCGACCGGCTCTCCTCCAGCAGAGGCCTGAAATTCTCCCATTGTATTCCGGACGTATCCTGAAATTCATCGAGCAGGAAATTCTCATACCTGACCCCGGTCTTTTCATACACGAACGGAGCATCGGAACCGTCTATGATATTCTTCAGTATTCTGTTCGAGTCATCGATGCCCAGCACGTTATTGTCCTTCAGGACAGCATCGAATTCCCGGTTTATGTCAGCGGACAGTCCCAGCTCATACAGCTGGTCGTACACAATCCTCGCCGTATTGTATACCTTGAATTCATCATCGAAGAGCGAGCAGAATGCACCGAACGATGTCTCAAGTCCCCTGGATTTCTCCATGTTGGTCTTTCTGACTGCCTTGGAAAACCACAATTCAGGGTCCCGGCCTCTGGAAAGGAAAGTCCCCGGGGCCTCGACAGTACTGTTCGCGTCCATCACGGAATACGAATACAGCACTTTCGGAAAGCTCCTGTAGAAATCACCGGAGACGAGACCGCAGGATTCCATGGCTTCGGTGGCAGCCTTGGCTCGCGTCCTTGTCTTTTCGATGAAATCGGCCATGACAGATCGGCACAGTCCGCGTATCTTCTGCAGGTTTTCATACGAGCAGACCTGTATCTCATCTATTCCGCGGCCAGCCACCAGATCCCTGTGCTGGTCGGATTTCAGTCTGGATGCCATCTTCACCAGACTTCCGGTGATGTCATAGCCGCCGCCGTTCTCCACCTGCTCTATCGCACAGTCCGTAAGCCATCTCAGCAGTGCATGGTTCCCGCTGTCTTCCGTGAGGGAATCGAATATCCTGTCCACCGTCTCGGCTATGAGCGAGTCCTTGTCCAGTTCCACCTGATAAGAGGAAAACTGTCCTATCTCCCGTGAAAATGCCTTGAGCGTCTGCTGGAAGAAACGGTCTATGGTACTGATGGAAAATGCGCTGTAGTCGTGCAGGATATTGCAGAGCATCTCCCCGGCACATTCCCTTATGCCTTCCAGCGTGACCGGAAACCCGGGTTTCCCGGGAAGTTCCTTCACGAAATCATCGGGATCCGTCCCTTCGAGCTGTTCCACGGAAAACATCTCAGGCATGAACCACTTCAGGTAGCCTGATGACGAAGGGTCTGTCGAAAGGACATACAATTCCTTCAATATCCTGTTTTTCATCTCGTCCGTAGCCTTGTTCGTGAAAGTCACGGCGAGAATATGACGATAAGGATACCTCTCCTTTTTCCTGAACAGCAGGGTGATGTATTTCCTGGCAAGATTGAAGGTCTTTCCGGAACCTGCCGAGGCCTTCATGATCTGTATTATCTTCCGCATATTGTCCTGAAATCACATTTTTCGCAAAAATACATGTCATCGGTAAGTCTGAACGGGACGGAAACATCTGTCAGTTCATTGAAGAATCCTTCCAGCTTCCCGTCCATGGCCGCGATGAACCGCTCTTCCACAGGCCAGCTTTCCGGCAGACCGGAAAAAAGGGCGCGGGTAGAATATATGCAGTTGCTCATCGTTTTCCCCGACATTTCCGGATCCTGGCTCAGAAATTTGTCATAGAGGTAGAGCTGCAAGGCTATCTTCCGCCTTTTCCTCGATGGTGCGGGATCGAATATCGCTTCCGCCGTTTTTTCCGCGTCCTGTCCGTTGACCGCCACATCCTTGCCGTCCACCAGCCCGGTCTTGTAATCCACTATCCTCACTGTCTCTTCTGCAAGACTGTCTATCCTGTCCACGATGCCTTTCAGCCTGAAACCATGGAAATCCATCCGGCAATGCCGCTCCAGACCATGGATCCTGATACTTCCGCTGCCGGAATTCCTGAGTATTTCCAGATCTGCCGACAATGTCTTCATCACATACCTGACGATGACGTCCACTGTCACTATGTTCTTTCCGGCAATCTCTATGGAATGGAGTTCCCGCATGACCACCTGCCGGACTTTCGCACGGATTTCCCTGCCCCGTTTCAGCCATGACGACAGATACTCTTCAGTGAGTTCGTGAAGCCGGTCTTCAGGAGAGGCAGTCACAACCCATTCGGAAACGGGAAGCCCGCTTTCCATGGCCTTTTCTCCGGAATACAGGGTCTGCATCATTTCATGGTACACTGTACCGAAGAGCCCGGCGTCAAGGTCTTCTGCTACTTCCTCCTCTTTTCCGAGATTCTTCACCCTGTCATAGTAGAATCTGGCCGGACAGTCGAGATATTCCGATATGGAACTGGCGGAATATGTCAGGCCCCTGATGACATCCACATCTTCCCGAGTCTTGGCTATCGGTTCCCGACCGGATGAATCCGACAAAGCCACACTTACCGCATATCTTTCCAGCGGAAGTCCGAAATGGTACTGCAGCTGCTTTATATAGCGGCTTTCCTCCCCCGATTTCAGTCCTTCCGTCCTGGAATCATAAAGCAGCCATACATTCGAGGCACGGGAAAGCATCCTGTAGAAATAATATGCCCATACGGCATCCTGATACTCATAGGTAGGAAGGCCGAACCCTTTCCTGAGTTCAGGCGGAATGAATGACGAAGATACGCTTCTGCGCGGGAAGACACCCTCATTGGCTGAAAGGATGACCAGATTTTCAAAATCCAACGCCCTGGTTTCCAACGGCCCCATAATCTGCAGTCCCTGAAGGGGCTCACCCTTGAACGGAACGGATACCGGGGCAAGTATCTGTCTGAGCAGGCGCATCCATGTCTGAGGTCTCACAGGAAGATGAATCCTTTTCAGTGAGGTTATGGTCTTGTGGAATTCCGCGGCGAATTCAAGTTCGACCTTGTCGGCATTGCCCGCCCTCAGGGCGGGTACGGTACTTTCTATCACATTCAGGAAGTAGGATGCGAGACGGTCGGTATCGTCAGGAGACGCGGATGTCCTGTCTGTGATGACAGGCCGGAAAACAGCCGGGAATATTCCGCCGGCATCGAGTTCAGAGACCGGTATGTACAGCTGTGACCGGGACTTGACCTCATCCGCGAGGGCACGTCCTTCAGGTCCGGCCGCCATGCGGAAAATACTGTCTGAGAACAAGGTATGTACCGGCTTGTAATAAAAATACCATTCGTTTCCTTTCTTCCTGAGATTCATCTGGATGTCAGCCACCGCCATCATGAACATGTAAAAGGCGCCGGACGTCACAGGGTAGCCCATGGTCACGTTTATATCCTTTATTTCAGGAGGGACGCTGTTCAATACGGACATCAGCAGCCCTTCATCAGGAAGGACCACGGCACAGTCAGCTCCTGACACGCCCGGTCTGCCTGACAGGATGCCTACCTTCGCAAGATCCCCGCCGGTACAGCTGTCCGCTATCTCCCCGAATATGCCCGGAAGCTGTTTCACCTGGCCGACTGACGACGGGACACTCACTACCCTGATCCGGGGCAGAGGGGATTCGTCCCTGTCCAGGACAACGGTCTGCGGAAAGTCGCGGATATTCGACTCCATGAAGAAAGATGACTTGTTGTATCTGTCCCTGATCAGTTTTCCCGAATAATCCCAGCAGAACTCTGCCAGCGCCGCATCCTGCATGCTTTTCATCACGGTCCTCTCGCATTCGTTCAGAGCGTTCAGCCCCACGAAGACGAATTTGACTGCATAAGGGAAAAACTGCCGCAGGATGTCTCCGGGAGAGCCGTCCCTGAACTGTTCCGCCACTGATCTGTAGACCATTCCCTCATATGCCATGCCCTTTCCCGACAAAGCATTGCGGTAAGACGTATACAGAGGGTAAAGGATATTCCATATCTGAAGGAAGCGTTCCTTCACTTTCGGGTCATCGGAATCCAGATCTACGGTGAGACGGCCGTTCCCGTCGCTGAAATGTCTGACAAAGGCTTCTATGGCCTTCCTCTGGGTATCCGACAGATAGGAAAACGAATCCTGCATGTTCTTCAGGTCGGCAATATTCGTGAAAAGCTGCGACGCATCTGCCAGATATTTGTCCACATCGTTGAAATCACCGATAATGATGTCACCCCAGAAAATGAAATCGTCCAGAGATTCGGCTTTCCTGTAAAGCCCGGAATATACCGTATAAAGTTCAAGCAGCAGGGAGAGCCTGTCTGTCGGGGAAATGCCGTATATCCTGTAGATGAAGTCATTTATGGTACACGTTTCCGGAACTGCCAGCGGTTCGGGATTTTCGCCTCTGGAATTCCTTTCGGCCACCAGGTCGGAAAGATATTTCACGAAAAAAACTTCCGAACGCCTGTTCGGAAATATGAAACAAATATTTTCAATGTCGCCCCTGTCATAATACGCAGAAGCCACCTGTTTCAGAAATGGTATCATATCCGGTCTCGTTTTTCCGTCATCCACTGCCTGTCCGGCAATATGTCTGCAAATATAACGTCCGCTTGTACCAAACCGCTGCACAAACGGAAATCATTTTACAAAGTTAAAATTTTCAGAAAAAAATTTGGAGATTGGGAGAAAAAAGCTACCTTTGCATTCGAATCAATTTTGAATAATTCAAATTTAGAAATTTACAACAGTTAAAAGGGAATTGATATGAAAAAGAAATTCAGATGCCTCGTTTGCGGATATGTCTACGAGGGTGAAAGCGCTCCTGCAGAGTGCCCGGTATGTCATGCAAAATCAGACAAGTTCGTGGAAGTCACAGAGTCCGAAGGCGAAATTTCATGGGCTGACGAGCACAGGCTTGGAGTGGCCAAGGATATCGACCCTGAAATTCTCCAGGGACTGAAAGACCATTTTGCAGGCGAATGCACAGAAGTGGGTATGTATATCGCCATGAGCCGCCAGGCAGACAGGGAAGGCTATCCTGAAATCGCAGAGGCTTTCAAGAGATACGCATACGAAGAGGCTGACCATGCAGCAAGATTCGCTGAACTTCTCGGAGAAGTGGTATGGGACACCGAGACAAACGTGAAGAAGAGAATGGAAGCCGAAGCAGGCGCCTGCGAGGACAAGCTCCGCATCGCCAAACTGGCAAAGGCCCACAACCTCGATGCCATCCACGATACTGTTCATGAGATGTGCAAGGACGAGGCCCGTCACGGAGCAGGTTTCCAGGGTCTGTACAACAGATACTTCAAGAAATAATTCCGGACGGAACTTGATAAATTGATGTGGTGTGCCATAAATGGTTTTGGCACACCCCATCAATTTATATTAACGTGAGTTCGATGAAAAGAACGTAGTGAATTTCAGAGAACTACCTCTTTTAGAGGATTCGTGGAACGAATCCGTAGGCAAGTCCTCCCATACGAAGGGGAGGATTTAGGAGGGGTGACACGTAAAAGGAAGGAGATTTCGAAGAAATCGTAACGTCAGTTCGACGAAGTCTCTGGTACTAAGTAAAATAATTCGTCGAACTGACGTTATATTCGAAATCATTGGCAAATCCAGAGGCGTCACACTCCCGTTGCGCGGCATGATGCAGCGCCGTGAATTTCCGGGAAATGATATTTTTTTCTAATTTTGGGGAAAATACCAAGACCAACAGATGATGGGAAGATACATCTTGCGACCACTGATAACACTGTCCGTGCTGCTGTCTGTATCCTGCAGCGACAGGAATAATATTCTCCCCCCCCCCCAGATGTAAATGACGCGCTCGAAAGGCTGGATGAAGTCATCGGCAGAAAAGAACTGATCGAAGCGGCGAAAAACGAAAGCATCAGACAAAAGCATTCCCTGCTCTCCATGGCAGAATCGCCGGAGGAAAAATACGGAATTCTGGACCAGCTGTACTCGGAATTCTACCAGTATGATATCGATTCCGCCATTTTCTACGCCAGGACCAAGCTCGGACTTGCAAGGCAGATGGATTCGGAAATGATCCTGACCGATGCAATGTTCGACCTTGCTGACAGATACTCCCTGTCCGGCATGTATATGGAAGTCCTTGAAATCATGGGGAAAATAGACGCGGCAAACCTGACAGGAGACCAGCTGCCGACATATTTCCACATCTTCAGAAATGTTTACGAAGGACTGGAAACGACTTCCGATGACATTTCCCTGAGAGAAGAATATAAGGCCGAGAAGGAGAAATACAGGGAAAAACTGTGCAACTCGCTCGGTGAAAACGACATATCCAGAGTGTATGTCAAGACGGAAATCATGCGTGACGAAGGACGCGGACGGGAGATAGTGGAGCGTCTGGAACCGCTTATGGAATCGGGGACTCTGACTACTCATGAGAAAGGGATATTGTCCTATATTCTGGCGAAAGCCTATCAGATATGCGGAGATGACATGCAGGCGGTGTATTATATGGCTACAAGCGCACGCCTCGATCTCGAAACCCCTGTAAAGGAATACAAGTCACTGTACGAACTGGCAGGGATGATGTACAAATCCGGTGATATACGCAGGGCGTACAGGTACATCACCCGGTCGGTGGATGACGCCATTGCCGCGAACGCGGTGATAAACATCCAGTCGATAACCTCTATCCTGCCCATCATATCCGGATCATACAACCGTGAAATCATGAAAAACCACAGGCTGATGCGGAACTCGCTGGCAGGAATCAGCCTGCTGTCCATAGCTCTGGCCATCGCCATATTCTTCACCATCAGGGGCAACAAGAAGATTTCCCAGGCCAACGCCAAGCTGAAGGAATATGTCAGCCTGCTCCAGGAATCAAACAACATCAAGGAATCTTATATAGGACGCTATCTGGACATGTGCTCATATTATATTGGAGGACTGGAAAGATACAGGAGCGCCCTGCGCAAAAGTGCGAAAAACGGAGGATTCCAGGAAGTGAATGAAATGCTCAAATCCGGAGACTTCATAGACAAGGAGTTGAATGAATTCTATGCCCAGTTCGATGCATCCTTCCTGAATCTTTTCCCTGATTTCGTGGAACAGCTCAATGGACTGCTGCAGCCGGACAAGAGAATAGAATGCAAGTCAAAAGACGGCATACTGAATACCGAACTCCGGGTAGCCGCACTGATCAGGCTTGGAGTGAACGATTCTGTCAAGATAGCCTATTTTCTCAGGAGGTCGGTATCGACCATCTACAACTACCGTGTAAAGATGAGGAATTCCGCTCTTTCAGACCGGGAAGAGTTCGAAAAGCAGATAATGCACATCGGAAGGCTTGCATGAAACACTACTATTTTCAGCGACACTGTCATCTGCTATTTCACTAATACACACGGATTTGGCCTCAGAAGAATTTCTACGGCCGCTACTAAATGAATACCACGGCTTTGAAACCTTTCCCAATCCGTCTTACTTTGGGAAAGGTTTAACCATAGCATTAAAACTAATCAAATGAAACGGATGCAAGCATTCATTTGTGCGGCCGTCTTTATGCTCGTCAGTACGACGGCCTTTGCACAGACAGGAATTGTAAGCGGAACCGTCCTCGACAATACGGGAGTACCTATCATAGGGGCCGCCGTTATTGACACTCAGGACAGAAGTTCCGGAGCACTTACCGACATTGACGGAAATTTTTCCATTTCCGTCAATATAGGAACCTCTCTCGAAATCTCTTATCTAGGATTTCAGACCATCACGGTGCCGGTCACATCCTTCTCCCAGATGAACATAGTCATGGAGCAGGACAGCGAATACCTCGATGAAGTCGTGGTGATCGGTTATGGTACAGTAAGGAAAAGGGATCTGACAGGAGCCGTGTCTTCAGTATCGGACAGGGATATCAAGGATGCCCCTGTGTCGAATGTAGGCCAGGCACTCCAGGGAAAGGTCTCAGGCGTGTACATCGTGGATGCGGCGAAACCTGGTGACAACGTGTCCATCAAGATCCGCGGTCTGGGCACCATAAACGACAGCGACCCTCTGGTGGTCATAGACGGTGTGCCTACAGATCTCGGCCTGTCATCGCTGAACACTGCCGACATAGACAGGATAGATGTGCTGAAAGACGCTTCCGCTACCGCCATATACGGCTCCAGAGGCGCGAACGGCGTGGTCATGGTCACGACCAAAAGAGGCCAGTCAGGAGAAGGGAAGCTGAATGTATCCGCCAACTGGGCGATGCAGAACGTGGCTTATGTGCCTGAAATGCTGAATGCCTCTGAATATGCCGCCTACTCGAACGATATGCTGTCAGCGGCCGGGCTTTCCCTGAATCCTGAATGGAGCAGGCCGGAATCGCTCGGAAAAGGCACTGACTGGCTGGACGAAATGTTCCGGACAGGATTCATGCAGAACTACACGGTCAGCTATTCCGGAGGAAACGAAAAGGCGCACTACTATGTGTCCGGAGGATTTTCGGACCAGAAAGGTACTGTCAAGACCATCGGCTACCAGAGATTCACGTTCCAGAACAACAATGATGCCCAGGTACTCAAATGGCTGAAATTCACGAACAACATCACCTTCTCCACAGATGTGAAGACAGGAGGTTCGTATTCGGTTTCCGATGCCATGAACGCCCTTCCTACCCAGCCTGTGAAGGATGCCGACGGAGGCTGGAGCGGTCCTAGCGGAAACTCTTACTGGTATGGAGATGTCAGAAACCCTATAGGTACATTGTACACGAACGAGAACAAGACAAACGGGTACAATTTCCTCGCCAACATTTCGGCGGAAATCACTTTCACGAAATGGCTTAAATTCAAGAGCACGTTCGGATATGACGCCAAACTCTGGTTCAACGACAACATGACTTATGCCTATCCTTACAAGCCGTCTCCCGTAGAGGAAACGACCAGATACCAGGATGCAAACAAGGCTTTCACGTATCTGTCCGACAATTATCTGACTTTCGACCATACTTTCAAGGAGAAACATTATCTGAACGTAATGGCAGGTACTTCCGCCCAGTGGAACAGGGCTTCGGCATTCAACGGCACGAAGGGCGGCTTTCTCTTCGACAGCGTGCATGAGTTCGATAACGGCACAGACATCAAGGACCTCGGAGGTTCATCCAGCGACTGGGCCATGTTCTCGTTCATGGCCAGGGCCAATTATTCTTACGATGACAGATATCTGCTCACAGTGACATTCCGCCGGGACGGTTCATCAAGATTCGGTCCTGACCACAGATGGGGAAACTTCCCGTCAGCGTCTGCCGCCTGGAGGATATCGAAAGAGCCATGGTTCCCTCAGAACGGTTTCGTCATCAACGACCTCAAGCTGAGAGGCGGATATGGTGTGACAGGTAATGACAAGATAGGCTCATACGCCTATATCCAGACCTATAATACAGGGGCGTATATTTTCGGAGATGATGTGGCGACCACACTGATGGCCAAGACTATGGCCAATCCGAGCATACACTGGGAGGAAGTACGCCAGGGAAATATCGGTGTCGACCTCAGCCTGTGGAACTCCCGCCTGACACTGTCTCTTGACGGCTATATCAAGAATACCACGGACATGCTGGTGAAAGCGGCGATTCCTATCACTTCAGGATATGAAGACACTTCCACTACATATACGAATGCGGGAAAGGTTTCCAACAAGGGCGCCGAGCTGACCGTGACTTCCGTAAATTTCGAAAGCACCACAGGCGGCTTCAGGTGGGAAACATCACTCACAGCCACATACAACAGCAACAGGATTGTCAGCCTGAACAGTGACACTCCGCTCTATCAGAACGAGAATGCAGGAGCATATATCACCATGCAGAAGAACGGACTGCCTATCAACGTGTTCTATGGATATGTGACAGACGGGCTTTTCCAGACTCAGGCGGAAGTGGATGCACATGCATTCCAGGAGACCGGCACTGCTCCGGGAGACATCAGGTTCAAGGACCTGAACAACGACGGAGTCATCAATGAAGATGACCGAACAGTCATAGGAGACCCGAATCCGGACT
Source organism: uncultured Bacteroidales bacterium (assembly GCA_944326365.1). Classification (GTDB taxonomy): domain Bacteria; phylum Bacteroidota; class Bacteroidia; order Bacteroidales; family UBA932; genus Cryptobacteroides. The sequence continues at coordinate 89,794 of CALVDR010000001.1, forward strand.
GGATATTCTCCATGTCGAACACTTTCTCTTACAAGGGATTCGACCTGTCAATCTATCTGCAGGGCGTGGCCGGGAACGACATATTCAATGCCGCCGGCATATCCAACGAGGGCATGTCATCGGCGCACAACCAGACTGCTTCAGTCAAATACCGCTGGGTAGGCTACGGCACCAGCACCGTAATGCCTCGTGCAGTGTACGGAGACCCTAACCACAACTCCAGACTTTCAGACAGGTTTGTCGAAGACGGATCATACCTGAGGCTGAAGAACATCACTCTGAGCTACACTTTCCCGTCACGCTGGATGGAAAAGATTTCGGTGGAGAATGCCAGAATCTTCCTTTCATGCGAAAACGTAGCCACACTGACCAAATACTCGGGCTTCGACCCTGAGGTAGGTATAAACGGAATCGACGGAAACCGCTATCCTATTTCACGGACATTGAGCCTGGGGCTGAATTTCAATTTCTAAAATGGCTGGAATCATGAAAACGATAAAAATCTTGATCATTGCCGCGGCAGCGGCCCTGTCCGTATCATGTTCGGACTTTCTCGACAGTTTCCCGCCATATGCGGTAGACATAAATGTTTCAGTATCCGACTCTGTAGCCATAGCACTGACCAACGGATGCTATGTACCTCTGCAGTCATCGAATCTGTACAACCAGAGGATATGGTCTCTGGATATCATAGCAGGTAATTCCGAAGTGGGTGCAGGCGGAGGAGAAGACGGCATAGAGACTGTCCAGTGCGCCAATTTCGCAGCTGATGCATCGAATGCTTTCGCACTCTACGTCTGGCGTTCGCCATGGGTGGGGATAGGCCAGTGCAACACTGTCATCCAGTCTCTCACCGGAGAGGGCAACCGGACTTCCGAAGAAATCGGGAACAGATGCCTGGGAGAGGCATATTTCCTGAGAGCGCATTACTACTACATACTGGTGAGGCTGTTCGGAGGCGTACCGCTCATCCTCGAACCTCATGAAGCCGATGACAACACCGACTCCGAACGTGCGACACTGGATGCATGCTACGACCGCATCATCAAGGACTGCAGACAGGCGGTGTCTCTGCTTCCCGAAAAGAAGTCCTACACCGGGAGTGACTACAACAGAGCCAGCCGTGACGCGGCCCTCTGCATGCTGGCTGACATATTGCTCACCTACCATCCTGAACAGAACTACGCCGAGGTGGTGAATATCTGCGAACAGATAGAAGACATGGGCTACGACCTTTCACAGTACGACTATGCCGACAATTTCGGGATGGAGGCGCAGAACAGCCAGGAAGCACTTTTCACTGTCGGCTACTCTGGAGACACACAGTATGACTTCTGGAGCGGCGAGAACCAGTCATCATGGCTTTCCGCTTTCATGGGGCCGAGGAACTCAGGCATGGTGGCCGGGGCCTACGGATGGAATCTTCCTACACAGGAATTCATGGATGAATGGGAAGACGGAGACCTCAGGAAAGATGTGACCGTATTCTATGACGGATGCCCTGCTTTCGACAATATGTCGTATGATGACAGCTGGTCCAACACGGGATACAATGTCAGGAAATTCCTGGTCACCAAGACCGATTCACCTGAATACAACACCAGTTCCGCCGATTTCGTGGTCTACAGATATGCTGATGTCCTGCTGAAAAAAGCGGAAGCCCTGAACGGGCAGGGGCTCACTGAAGAAGCCTGCGCCCCGCTCAACATAGTCCGCAAACGTGCTGGACTGCCGGACATCGAGACCCTTCTTCCGTCAGACATCACACTTGACTCTGAGGAAGGACAGGCATGGATGAAGGAAAAAATAATACACGAACGCCGCATGGAGCTGGCATTCGAAGGCCACAGATGGTTCGACATGGTCAGGATAGACAACGGCGACTATGCCCTCGAATTCCTGAAAGGCATCGGGAAGAATGTCGACAGAAACCGTCTGCTTTTCCCTATTCCTCTGACAGAAATGGACTCCAACCACCTCATGACCCAGAATCCGGGATATTAACAGGAGAGGGATTTTCATCTGACTTACGTCAATATAAACGAAAATACAATGAAAAAATTAAATACAATACTGACATTGTCCGCCATTGCCTTCTGCATCACCGGATGCGGCATCGACATAGATGAATACAAGGCAGGCGATCCTGAAGGAGGCGAAGAGCTGAAGGTCACGGCCCAGGCTGAGGACCCGATAGTCCTGCAGGAAAAGAACAGCCTGGAGACAGCCATAGGCCTGACCTGGACTTCCGGCAGCAATTTCGGCACAGGCAATTCCATCTCCTACACCCTCGATATAGACCGTGCGGAAGGAAACTGGACGGAATGCTATACCGAATCTCTCGGCAAAAGAATCTACAACCGGGATATAACCGTGGAAGAACTGAACGACATAGTGACCGGACTTGGCGCAGAGCATGGCACGTCCGGGGAATACAAGGGCAGAATCAGGGCATCAGTGACTGACTATCCTGAAATGGAGCAGTACTCCGAGTTCAGTTTCACGGCGACATCATACAATCCTGCACCAGCCGTTCTGTACATCACAGGCGATGCCACTGAAGGGGGATGGGATGCGGCAAAGGCCACTCAGATGACCAGAACAGCAGGCGGAATCTTCACATTCGAAGGCATTATGGAAGCCGGAGACGAATTCAGGTTCATACCTGCTTCCGGGAATGAATGGCCGGCATACATCAAGACTGCCGGCAGCCAGGACGGAATCACATATGCAGAGTCCGCTCCGGCTTCCGCAGATGACATCAACTTCAGCGTCACGGAAAAGTCAAGCTACCGAATCACGGTGAACCTGCTCGAAATGACGGTGACGATTGAAGACATCATGGCCACGACACTATACTTGATAGGAGATGCCACACCTGGAGGATGGTCGCTTGACAAGGCTTCCGAAATGACGATGACAGGAAAAGGCGTTTTCACATGGACAGGGACACTGACGACTGCCGGCGAAGGATTCAAGTTCATCACCACACGCAATTTCTGGCCTGGATATGTCAAGGTGAATGATGATCCGGATGACTGGACGCTCAGGTATTCCGAAACCGAACTGTCAGGAGCGGATGACAGGAAATTCAAAGTAAGCGAAGCTGCAGAATACCGCGTGGATGTGGATCTTTTCGGCATGACTGTGTCCGTAACCAAATCCGGAGAGGCTGAATTCAACACATTGTACATGATAGGCGGCGCCACTGGCGGATATTCTCTTGACAACAATGCCATACAAATGGAATCTATAGCTGATGGAGAATATACGTGGACTGGCGATCTTGCCCAAGGCGACCTCAAATTCGTAGTCACTACTTCCGATTTCTGGCCCGGATATGTAAAAGCTAACGATGATCCGGATGACTTCAGCCTGGCATACTATAAGAGCAATCCGGAGGATGGCGACAGGAAATTCAACATAGCCTCTGCCGGCAAGTATACAGTAACAGTCAACACGACAAACCTGAGCGCAAAGATCGAAAAAATCGGAGACAGCCAGGAGCCGGAGCCTGATGAACCGCTATATGAAGCCCTGTGGCTGATAGGCCCTGCATCACCTGTATTGGAGGGTGGTGGATGGAATCTTGACGCAGCGGAAACCAATGATGCCGCCAGGATGAACCCGTCGGCAGACGATCCTGACACATACAGCTGGACCGGAGAACTCAGATCAGGCGAACTGAAAATAAGCTGCGACCTGCAAAGGAATTTCAAAGGCAAATGGTTCATGCCTGAAGAAAACGGCAAGGCGCTGAGCGCTTCAGGGACTGAGACTATCAAACTCGTAGATGCTTCAGCAGCCGATGCCGTAGACTGGAAATGGAATGTCTCCGCAGGAAACTACACCATAAGCATCAATGTGAAGACTTCAACGATGACTGTGACGAAGAACTGATAAACCAATTGTCCGGAGCAGGCAGATAACCTGCTCCGGACAAAAAGAAAAGCAAAATATGAAAAGAATGATATTCAATACAATAGCATTGGGACTGGTCCTGACGGTATCAGCCGCATGCCAGAAAGAGCTCGGCTACACAGGTTTTGTAGACCAGGATGCCGCCGCATCTGCCGAGATCAGCCTCAGCACAGACAAGGCGGTGTACAAGGCCGGAGAAACGGTGAACTTTTCAGCCAGCTCCATGCCTGAGGGCGCCATCTACGTGAGATACAAGCATCTCGGCGAGCAGCTCGGAACAGAACAGGCCCTCACAGGGAACACCTGGACATGGACTGCCCCGGCAGAAGATTTCAAAGGCTATATGGCTGAAGTCTACCAGAAAAGCGCTTCCGGAGAAACAGTCCTGGCAACAATAGCCATAGATGTTTCAAGCGACTGGAGCAAATTCCCGAGATACGGTTTCCTCGCCACATTCAATGAAATGAGCCAGGAATCATCTGAAGATGTGATAGCCGGGCTGAACAGACTGCACATAAACGGAGTCCAGTTCCAGGACTGGCACTGGAAACACCATTGGCCTCTTGCCCAGGACAAGACCACAATGGAACCGCTTGAAACCTATATAGACATAGCCAGCCGGAATACGTCTCTCCAGACTATCAGGAATTATATCGCTTCCTGTCACAAGTACGGTATGAAGGCTATTTTCTATAATCTCTGCTTCGGTGCACTCGAGGATGCCGCAGAAGACGGGGTCAGAGAAGAATGGTTTATTTTCAAGGATACCGGCCATCAGGAAAAAGATGTACACACTCTTGGTGCACCGTTCAAAAGTTCCATCTGGCTGACAAATCCTGCGGACGAAGGTTGGTTGTCATATCTTGGGGAAAGGACAGACGACATATATGAAAACCTTGGATTCGACGGATATCAGATCGACCAGCTCGGAGGAAGGGGTACGGTCTACGATTACAACGGCGAGGTTGTCGACCTGACGGAAAGTTATGCCGGCTTTATAAATTACATGAAAGACAGGCAGCCGGAGAAAGACCTGATCATGAACGCCGTATCGTCTTTCGGCTCCCGGCAGATACTCGGCACCGGAAAAACTGCATTCGCTTACAACGAACTCTGGGGAAGCGAGGCTCAGTTTTCCGACCTGAAAAAAGTCATAGACGCCAACATCAGCTATGGCGGAGAAAACATGAAGACTGTCTTCGCGGCCTATATGAACTACGACAAGGCGAACAACCCCGGCTCGTTCAACACTCCTGGAATCCTGCTCACCGATGCGGTCATGTTTGCCCTCGGCGGCTCCCACCTGGAAATGGGAGAGCACATGCTGTGCAAGGAATATTTCCCTAACAGCAACCTCGGAATGTCGGCAGAGCTGGAAAATGCCATCATAGCTTATTATGACTTCATGACAGCCTACCAGAACCTGCTCCGAGACGGCGGGACATTCAATGATGTGGCAGTCTCTTCTTCAGACGGCACTTATGCATTCAAATCCTGGGAGCCGGCCGCCGGCAATATCATCACCCTCGCCAAGGAAGTCGGGAACCGGCAGACAATCCATTTCCTCAATTTCCTGAATGCGGATTCCACCAGCTGGAGAGACCTGAACGGCACTATGCCTGAACCTTCTGAAGTCAACAATCTCTCCGTCACAATACAGCTCCCTGAAAACAAGACAGTGGAATCAGCCTGGATAGCTTCTCCAGACATAGAATGCGGTGCGTCCAGAACTCTGGCTTTCACCCAGGAAGGACAAACTGTCACTCTCGTTGTGCCTTCCCTTAAATATTGGGATATGCTCGTGCTGGAATATGAATAAGAAATGATCCGCATTGGTTTGATGTGTTTAATTTGAATCTGACAAAGAACAAGAAATGAAAAAAACAGGATATTTGATGATTGCCATTGCATCGCTGCTGACATGCCAGGCGATGCAGGCAGAAGAGTTATTGTCCCCGTCAGGGGATATCAAGCTGGATTTCAGACTGGCGGAAGGCGGAGCGCCGGTTTATTCCCTCGAATATAAGGGAGAACCTGTCATTGCCGAGAGCCATCTCGGCATCCGGCTGAACAACAGCGGACTTTTCGACTGGTTCGAGATAGCGGACGTGAGCAAGAGCGAATTTGACGAAACTTGGGAGCCGGTCTGGGGAGAGGAATCGGAAATCAGAGACAGGCACAACGAAATGGCCGTGACGCTGAGACAGACTTCGAGCGACAGGAGGATGGTCATCAGATTCAGGCTTTTCGATGACGGGCTTGGTTTCAGATATGAATTTCCTGAGCAGGGAAATCTCGTTTATTTCGTGATTGCCGACGAGCTGACAGAGTTCGCCATGACAGGAGACCATACTGCATGGTGGATTCCGGGAGACTATGACACTCAGGAATATGACTACACGGAGTCCAGGCTGTCTGAAATACGAGGCCTGCTCGAAGGCGCAGTGTCCGGCAACCTGTCCCAGACCATCTTCTCATCTACCGGAGTCCAGACTGCCCTGCAGATGAAGACAGATGACGGCATCTATATAAACCTGCATGAGGCCGCTCTGGTGAACTACCCTGCCATGCATCTCGAGCTTGACGACGAGAAGCTGGTGTTCAAATCCCATCTGACGCCTGACCCGAACGGGGACATGGCCTATATGCAGACGCCTTGCACTACGCCTTGGAGGACTGTCATCGTGTCCGACGATGCGAGGGATATCCTGGCTTCCAGAATCACTCTGAACCTCAACGAGCCGTGCAAGATAGACGACACTTCGTGGATCCGTCCGTACAAGTATGTCGGAGTCTGGTGGGAAATGATTACGGGCAAAAGCTCCTGGTCCTACACCGACGACCTCCGCAGCGTGCATATCGACACTGACGACCTGACGAAGGTGAAGCCGAACGGCAGGCATGGGGCCACCACTGAAAATGTAAGGAAATACATAGATTTCGCGGCCGAGAACGGTTTCGACGGCGTGCTGGTGGAAGGATGGAACATCGGATGGGAAGACTGGTTCGGCAACATGAAAGAGCGGGTCTTCGACTTCGTGACTCCATATCCTGATTTCGACCTGCCCGGACTTCGGGACTACGCGGCTTCGAAAGGGGTGAAACTCATCATGCATCATGAGACGTCTTCATCCATCCGGAATTACGAGAGGCAGCTGGATACCGCATACAAGTTTATGAGGGAAAACGGCTATGATGCCGTGAAATCCGGATATGTCGGGAACATCATTCCGAAAGGCAACAACCACTACAACCAATGGATGGTAAACCACTACCTTTATGCCCTGGAAAAAGCAGCCGGCTATCACATAATGGTAAATGCACACGAAGCGGTAAGGCCTACCGGACTCTGCAGGACGTGGCCGAATCTCATCGGCAATGAATCTGCAAGAGGCAATGAATACCAGGGCATGGGCGGCTCCAAGACATTCCATGTTACGGTTCTTCCGTTCACAAGACTCATAGGAGGGCCTATGGACTACACTCCGGGAATCTTCGAGATGGACATATCGAAAATCAATCCGTCGAACCATACCCATGCGAATTTCACCATAGCGAATCAGCTCGGAATCTATGTAGTGATGTCATCTCCTCTGCAGATGGCGGCCGATCTTCCGGAGAACTACGAGCGTTTCCCTGATGCCTTCCAGTTCATCAAGGATGTGGCGCTGGACTGGTCTGAAAGCCGCTATCTGGAAGCTGAACCTGGCAAATACGTGACTGTGGCGCGTAAGGCAAAAGGCTTGGGACAGTGGTTTGTGGGCAATGTCACAGGGGACAGTGACCATGTGTCGACTGTAAGCTTCGACTTCCTCGACCCCGGGAAAGTCTATGTAGCCACAGTGTACGCAGACGCTCCTGACGCAAATTATCTGACCAATCCTCAGGCATACACCATAAAGGAATACAGGTGCACTTCGAAGAGTTCTTTCACTCAGAAAGCTGTCGAGGGCGGCGGCTATGCCATCTCTTTCCGCGAAGCCGGACCTGCTGACAAGAAACTGAAAATGTTGAAATAATCATATTACCCATAAATTTATTCTGCTATGAAAAAAGAAGAAAAGAAAATCATGTATGTCAGTCCTGAAATCCGGACTGACAATGTCAAAGTCGAACACGGGTTTGCCTTCAGCACCCAGAATCTCGAAGAGGACCAGACAGATGTCGCCTGGTAAGTAGAACCTGAAAAACAGAAAAAAAATGAAAAAATACATATTCATCGCCGCCTGCGCAGCCGTGGCAGGCATTATGGCCGGCTGTTCAAAAGAAAACATCGAGCCGGAGACTTCTCATGAAATGACAGGCTCTGAAGTCCAGAAGCCAGGCAATGACGTGGCTGTCCTCACACCGCATCAGGTGGTCAAGGCATCATCCACAGCTACAAAAACCAGCCTCGACGGGCTCCAGATCCTCTGGAGCAAGGGTGACCAGCTTTCGCTGTTCAATGCTGACGGGCAGACCTGCACATATACCCTGACAGGAGACGGAGGCCAGACCAGCGGAGATTTCCAGACTGAAACCATGCCTGAAGAGGGGTACAAATACGCCATATATCCGGCAGTTCCTGAGGCCACAGTTTCAGCAGGAGTCATCTCCACATCGATTCCCGAGGCACAGACATACAGCGGAAGCGATTTTCCTGTCTCTTATCCGATGGCTGCAGTATCGTCTGACGGAGAGAACTATCAATTCACGAACCTTGCCACTGTCCTGGATCTGAGTCTGGTCGGTGACGCCGCAGTGAAAACCATCTCCATCGAGGCTGCAGGAGGGGAAAAACTGGCAGGTGCAGCCACAGTGGATTTCAACGGGGAAACTCCGGTGATGACAGCGACGGAATCCGCTTCAGTCACACTTACCTGTACAGAGCCTGTGCAGCTTACAGCCTCAGCCACCGAATTCCGTTTCATTGTAGCCCCGGGAACATATTCAAAAGGTTTCAAAATCACAGTGACCGATAATGCAGGAAAGACAACTGTCATCACCACTGCCGAAACCGAGTCTGTGCTGACAGCCGGAACCGTGAAAAATTTCGGCGGTACCATGGGAGTCTATGCTTCTGACTTCGAACACATTTACATCATCGGAGACGGGACATTCTACGAGCCATGGAACACGAAAATAATGGTTGAGAATCCTGCAGATTCCGAATGGACATCTGCATTCACAAAAGGTGAAAACGGAATATACACATGGACAGGAGTCCTCGCTCCCGGCACTTTCAAATTCCCGTGGAATGACGACATCATCCAGAATTTCTTCGGTGTTGAAGGAGACAAACTGATATACTATCCGGAACAAATAAGCGGATACGATCCGAAACTTACCATCGGGACTCCTGGCAAATATGAAATCACCATCAATGTAAACAAGCTCACATTCGACATCAGGACTGTCGAAGAATATCCGGTTCCCGAAAACCTCTATCTGTTCGGAGACGGCACAGGCGCACAATGGTATATTGACCGAGGGGAAAAGATGGTAAAACGTCCAGACCTGAAGTTTGAAAATAATGCAGACGGAGAAGGGGTCTTCTACATGGTTACCCGTCTTGGAGCCGTAGAAGGCGACAGTGGATTCAAATTCCTGGAAACTCATACCGGCAAGGATTTCAATGCCGGATACCAGTTCGCATGGGGTCTCTCAAAAATATGGAAAAACGGCTCGGACAGGAAATATAACAGAGTCACGGAAAACGGAATGTATTCCATCAAGGTCGACACCAAATACTGGAATTATGAAGTTTTGAAAATGACTGGTGAAAACCCAGCCGAAATCTACATCTATGGAGACGCGACAGGATATGGATGGGATTTGGGAAAAACTGCAGCAGATGAAACTCAGAAACTCACATCCACGGACGGGGTCATATATTCGTGGACAGGAAAACTCTTGAAAGGAGAATTCAAGTTCGCATTCGGAGGGATGTATCTCAGTCCGGAAGGTGCTCCTGCCCTCTCTTTCGACAACGGATTCCTTGTAACCGGAAACGAAGCAGACGGATGGAAAATCGTAGTCCGGACTGATATACTTACTGACACAAAATACCAAGTAGCAGAAGACGGCAACTACACTGTCACCATCAATACCGACACAATGAATCTCACAGTCCAGAAAAATTAATGGTAATGAAACGATGCAGAAAGGGGTGCCGGAACCGGCACCCCTTTCCTGTATCAGGCAGTTTGAATACAATAAAATTTCAATTCACGGCAATCGTTCTACAGACTTTTGATATACCGGTCTATGGCGGCAGCGGCCTTACGGCCGGCTCCCATGGCAAGAATGACAGTCGCCGCTCCTGTCACGGCATCACCGCCTGCAAACACGCCGGGTCTGGTAGTCACCCCGTCCTCGTCTGCGACCAGACAGCCGCGACGCGTAGTCTCCAACCCGGAAGTAGTCCTGGCTATCAGAGGATTAGGAGAAGTACCCAACGCCATGATGACAGAATCCGCCTCGATCTCGAACTCGGACCCCGGCACAGGCACAGGAGACCTCCTGCCGCTCTCGTCAGGCTCGCCCAGTTCCATTCTTATGCACCTGATACCGTTCACCCAGCCCTTCTCGTCACCTATAATTTCGACAGGATTTGACAACATCCGGAACTCGACACCTTCTTCTTTTGCATGATGCACCTCCTCACGGCGGGCCGGCAGCTCCACCTCTGTCCTGCGGTACACTATCGTCACCTCCGCGCCCAATCGCAAAGCAGTACGTGCGGCATCCATCGCCACGTTTCCTCCACCCACGACCACTACTTTCTTCGCATGCATGACAGGGGTCAGGTAATCATCCCTGTAGGCATCCATCAGATTGTTCCTCGTCAGGAACTCATTTGCAGAAAAGACTCCGTTCAGATTCTCTCCCGGGATATTCATGAAACGCGGAAGGCCCGCACCCGAACCGATAAACACTGCAGAAAAGCCTTCCTTGTCGAAAAGCGAATCTATCGTCACAGTGCGTCCGACCACCACATTCGTCTCTATCTTGACTCCCATGGCCTTCACATCAGCTATCTCTGCGGCCACCACCCTTTCTTTCGGAAGCCTGAACTCAGGAATGCCGTACTCCAGCACCCCGCCAGGTTTGTGAAGCGCCTCGAACACCGTCACTTCATACCCCCACTTTGCCAAATCATACGCACATGCCAGACCGGCCGGACCGCTTCCGACGACAGCCACCTTATGCCCGTTCGGCTGAGCCTTCTCCACTTTTTTCGCCCCGTGCTCCCGTGACCAGTCAGCCACAAACCGCTCGAGCTTGCCGATAGCCACCGACTCCCCCTTCACTCCGAGAATACAGCTGCCCTCGCACTGGGTTTCCTGTGGACACACGCGGCCGCACACTGCCGGCAAGGACGAATCCTCGGCAATCACCGAAGCCGCCGTCTCGAAATCATGTGCCGCCACAGCGGCAATGAACTCGGGAATCTTCACTGAAACCGGACATGCCGACACACAGCGCGGATTCTTGCAATGCAGGCATCTCGAAGCCTCCAGCACCGCTTCCTCCTCATTGTAGCCATAGCACACTTCCTCAAAATTCGCCGCCCTGACTTTCGGGTCCTGTTCCCTCACAGGGACTCTTGGTATCTTGTTCGCCATAACAAATCCTTTTTAAAACCGGAACTGTTCCGGACTATCTGATCTTGCATTTGTGATCTTCCTCTATTTCTTCCCGACGGTACATTCCCTGCCGCCTCATGGCCTCATCGAAATCCACGTCATATCCGTTGAATTCAGGACCTTCAACACATGCGAACCTGGTCTTGCCGGCCACTGTGACACGGCATGCGCCGCACATCCCGGTACCGTCCACCATCAGCGTATTCAGACTGACTATGATCGGCAAACCGAGCTTTTTCGCAGTGAGAGTCGCGAACTTCATCATGATCATCGGACCGATAGCCACAGCCTGGTCATATCTGTTTCCGTCTTCGAGAACTATCTTCTCCAGAAGACCGGTGACCATACCCTTGAAACCTTCGCTGCCGTCATCAGTGCAGACATACAAGTGATCACACACCGCCGCCATTTCCTCCTTATAAATAAGAAGGCCGGCAGTCTTGGCGCCTATTATCACATCCACATATGCACCGTGAGCTTTCAGGTATTTCACCTGAGGATATACCGGAGCCGTCCCCACGCCTCCGGCAATGAAGATGTAACGGCTGCCGGCAAGCTCCCCGTCTAATTTTTCCACGAAATCGGACGGCAGGCCCAGAGGCCCCACCACATCCTCGAAACACTCCCCCGCTTCGAGAGCGCATATCTCCTTCGTAGATGCACCTATCTTCTGCGTGACTATGGTCACGGAACCTTCATCTGCATCAAAATCACTGATAGTAAGAGGTATGCGCTCTCCATGTTCGTTCACCCTCACTATCAGGAACTGTCCCGGGTGCGCAGAAGAAGCCACCCGCGGAGCCAGCACTTTCATCCTGCATATCGCAGGCGAAAGCATTTCTTTAGTCAATATTTTATACATGATACCGGTTTTTCAGTTTCAGGATTCCTGCCCTGCCTCCTGCAAGACAGACACTTCATACCCTAGATTTTCCACCGCTGACTTCAATGTCTGCCATGAAGTCTTGGAAGCATCATACTTGATCCATACCGTATGCTGGTCCAGGGATACCTTCAGATCCTTGACCCCCTTCTCGAAAGATATATTCTCCGTAATCTTCTCCACACATTTCTCGCAATGCATGGATACGGAAAAAGTCACCTCTTTCAGCTCTTTCTTCGGCTTGGCATTCAAAACCTCGTCCATCTTGACGGAACCTGGCTCTGCAGATGCAGCCGTTCCGGGAATCATAAGGGAAAGGACGGCGGCAGCCAATGCCGACATGATCATACTTTTCATTTTCAGAAGTCTTAAGTCCGTTTTATACAATGATTCATTTCCGTACAAGCCGTGTTTCCGGCCGGCACACATTCTACAAATTTAGGAAATAGTTTCAATATCCGGTCAAAAAGGCCCGGAAAACTCCGGAAAATCCTTAAATCACGAATTTTTCCACAGTGTGAAACGAACCCCCGCATAAACCCTGACCCCCATGATAGGCCCCCATACCGCACTTGCATCGAAAGACTGCAGACGAGGATTCACGAAGCCGTCCGCACCTCTGGTCCCCAGAACGACATACTTCTGTCTGAAATTCGTCAGATTCTCCCCGCCTATGTATATATCCACTCCCTTGAAGCGCCTGGTGACCTGGGCATACAGTAGCGGATAAACCGGCGTGCGCCCGTTCCCATAGAGGAGATTCCCGTCGGCATCCTTGGCATCCATCATGAAATCATACACCCTGCAGGAACCGTTCAGAGAAGCCGTAAAATCGAAAATCCATTTGTTCAGCCTCGTGGCGTACTGAAGATTCAGCACACCTTTGAACCGGCTCGTCATGGGTCTCTCCACCAGCCCGCGTCCCCGCAGCTCTATCTTGGCATCGGTATATCTGCAGGTGAGAGACACCGTGAACCGCTCCGCCGGGGACATGGAAAAATCCAGCTGGAAATTGTCCGTCCAGGACCTTGCGCCGTCCAGATTGTAGAACCATATCGAATTCATCCCCAGTTCATAATCCGCCACCATCTGCTGTGCGAACCTGGTACGGAAATAATCGAAACTCAGACAAGCATCCGAAGACACTCCGAACGGGAAGTAATAAGTGACATTCCCGCCGAAAGTCCATGCATCTTCCAGAGTGAGACTTGAAAAATCCCCGCGGAAGGATTTTCCTGTCGAAAAGACGCCGATATTGTCCACCAGAGGCATGGCATGTCTGAGTCCCCTGCCGGCCCCGGCTCTGAGCACTATCTTTTCTGCAGGTGAATATTTCAGAGAGACACGCGGGATGAACTTGAAGCCTGAGCCGCTGTACCAGTCGCCTCTCACACCTGCTATGGCGGTGAACTTGTCCCCTGCATGGAAAGTATATTCACCGAATATGCCTGCATTGCCGAAATTTTCCACGCCGTCCGACACCGTGTTTGCCGGTCCCAGAATCCATACAGTCCTGTCCAGAGCCTCGTCGTAACTGTCGAACACGCCGTTCAGTCCTGCGATGAATTTATGATTTTCGTTCAGCTCGTTCTGATACAGGATATTCAAGTATGCCGAATGCTGCTGTCCCATATATGATGTGGCCCCGAACCATGAATCCATATCCTGGAAAGTATAGTCTGCCACTATGGCGATATTCTGCGAATTGTCCTCAGACAGCGGTATGCCCGCTTTCAGATATCCGTTCAGCGACCGGTTCACTATGTCCGAGCCCCATGGATCAGCCCCTGGTCTTTCCGGGGCATAAATGGAAAATGCTTCATGGTCATAGCCCGCCTGTCCTCCATGGCGGGTGTCCTGCAAGGCCCTGAAGCCGAAACGCACCTGCACGCCGTTCTGTCCGAAATACAGCCAGCGGTTCGAGAGGTTGAACTGAAGCTGCTCCGGGGCATCCATGAATCCATCATGATTGTGATCAAAGCTCTTTACATTTCCAGAGACATGGCCAAGGATGACTGTACTCCACGACGGTCCCATCTGCAGAGAGGAGGCAATGTTCAAATCCATCCTGGTGTCGCTCATCACGGAGGCATTCAGGAAAAGCGGCTTCTCATCCGTAGGTTTCCTGTGCTCCAGATTTATCTGCCCGGTAACGGCTTCCGCACCGCTGACCACCGATGAAGCACCCTTCGCTATCTGTATGCTCTCCAGCCACTGTCCCGGAACGTATGAAAGCCCGAAAGGTGCTGCAAGACCGCGCATCACCGGTCTCGCCTCGTCCAGCATCTGGGTATATACTCCCGAGAGTCCCAGCAGCCGGATCTGCCGCGCACCTGTAACAGCATCCGAATACCCCGAAGTCACGCTCGCCGAATTCTCGAAACTCTCAGCCAGGCTGCAGCAGGCCATCTTGTTCAGACCGGCGGACGAAATCACCTCGGTCCTGATCTGTTTTCCCTTCGACAGATAATTCCCTTCCTGCCTCACCACGAAAACCGTCGCCGCCAGGCTGTCGCTCCTGTCTCTGTATATTCCAGACGTATCAATAACTTGCCCTGTCGGGCCAACGGCCTGGGCCGCTGACGGCAAAACCGCTGCCATACCCGCCAGTACCAATGCCATTATCCTGCTTATAATCTTCATCACAATCAGTTTTCATTAACAAAGCCTCCGGTCATTTAATCACCATTTACCGGTCTCTCACTCACGGCAATCGGAGACAAAAACAAATTGCAAAAATAATCAATTTTACAGAACTCATGTTATGTCGTGTTTTGGCATACCATAAGCCTATTTTTGTACCGTAATCAAAGTGAGACATGTAAACCGCATTTCAGCATATGGTAGAAATACACACATTGTCGAACCATTGAAGAAGCGGCACGTTATTTCCCGGTCATAACGAGTTCCATACATTCATCCGATTGTGTGCAGGACGTATCGGTTCATTGTTTATGAGCGAGCCTGTACTCGGAAAGGCTGTTGTCTAATATCGATATAATTCTTTA
This sequence comes from uncultured Bacteroidales bacterium, assembly GCA_944326365.1. Classification (GTDB taxonomy): domain Bacteria; phylum Bacteroidota; class Bacteroidia; order Bacteroidales; family UBA932; genus Cryptobacteroides. The sequence goes on from CALVDR010000001.1 coordinate 105,234, forward strand.
TATCGCGGTCGCGATAAAGGAAGTCATTGCAAGCAGAAACTGAAATCATGAAGAAATGTAGACGATTTTGATTATCTTTGGGGGAATTTGGTTTACAGCGGTTATGAAAGATTTTCTCAAAATCACATTGGCAGTCATTGTCGGCTGCCTTATTTTAGGCATTGTAAAACTTTTTGTCTTTTTCGGGGTGATAGGATCCCTGTCATTGCTCGGGAAATCCGAGCCGGTAATGCCAGGTTCGGCGATACTTAGGATAGACCTTTCCGAGGTGCAGCTTGCCGAACAGACTCAGGACATGAGCCTGATGGCCGGAATTTCAGGGTCGCAGATGAAGGTGATCGGAATACTCGATGCCGTCAGGGCGATCGAAAATGCGGCAGCTGACCCGGCTGTCAAGTACATCTACCTGAAACCGGACATGGTCTACGGAGGCATGGCCCAAATCGAAGAACTGAGGCAGGCTCTCGTCGATTTCAGGATGAGCGGGAAAGCTGTCATATCATATATGGAAAACCCTTCAAACGCGGGATATTACCTTGCTTCCGTATCGGACAAGATATACATGACTCCGCATGCGGGAGGAATGAACATGATGACAGGCATTTCCACCCAGATGTTCTTTCTGAAAGACCTGCTGGACAAACTGGGAATAAACGTACAGCTCATCCGCCACGGGAAATACAAGTCAGCCGGCGAAATGTTCGTCAGAAATGAGCCCAGCCCCGAGAATACTGCCCAGTATCAGGAGATGGTAGACGCCATCTGGGATTCATGGGCGTCTTCCATAGCGGAAAGCCGCGGCATAAGTCCGGAAAAATTCAATTCCGAGATAGATAATCTGGAGCTGAATTTCCCGCAGGACTATGTAGATGCAGGTATGGTGGACGAACTTCTTACTCTCGACCAGCTGAAAGAAAAGCTTACGGAATATTTCCAGGCCACGAGTTTCGAAAAGGCATCCATGATCTCCCTTTCCGACTATGCGACGCTGACGGCAGTGCCGAATTTCAGAGCCGGGAACACTGTGGCTGTCATCTTTGCAAATGGAAATATTCTGGACGGAGATGCCGAGCAGCAGGTGACAGGAGACAGATTCGCCAGAATCATTTCATCCGTCAGGAAGGACGAGAATGTGAAAGCCGTAGTGCTCAGGGTGAATTCTCCTGGAGGAAGCGTGCTGGCTGCGGAAAAAATCAAGGATGAAATAGCACTCCTCTGTGAAGAAAAGCCTGTCATAGCCTCTTACGGAGACTATGCAGCATCCGGAGGTTACTGGATTTCAGCTGGATGCGACTACATCTTCACGAACAGCAGCACTCTCACAGGCTCAATAGGGGTTTTCAGCATGATTCCGGACTTCAGCCGGACTCTGGACGATATAGCACATATAAATGTCAGATCGGCCAACTCCAACAGGCACAGCGACATGTATTCATGTCTCCGGCCTATGACGGAAAAAGAACTGGCATACATGCAGGCTTCGGTGGAGAATATTTATGAAACTTTCACGGATGTGGTAGCCGAAGGAAGGTCTCTGGACAGAAACTATGTGGATGAAATCGGCCAGGGCCGCGTATGGGCGGGAGACGATGCCGTAAGGCTGAAACTCGCCGACAGCAAAGGTTCTCTGATGGATGCCGTCCGCTATGCCGTTTCAGCCAGCGGTTCAGACTCATCGGATCTGTCGGACTGGAATATAGCCGAATATCCGACACCTATGACTGCCATGGAAATGCTGGTCAAGACACTTGGCGGGAGTTCAGCCGCAGCATCGGTATTCTCAGGGACTCCGCTGGAAGATGTTGAAGAAGCTTTCGCGGACTGGAATTCCAGCCAGAGCGGGAAGGTCTATGCCCGTCTGCCGTACGAACTGGTGATCAGATAATTTCCGTTTCAGGCAATAGTGTGATGGAAAGGACTTCAGAAGTGGAATCGGAAACCCTGTAACGATCATCGATGCGCTCACCCAGGACAGCTGCGATCCTGTGCTCGTCCCTGCCGGTATCTGATGTATCCACCACCATCACGGACGCCTTCTTGCGGAAAAGGTCATATTTGAGGTCAGTGAAAAAATCACTGACCTTTTTCCGACCCTTCATGCCGAACGGAACGAACCAGTCTCCGTCACGCCATATACGGCACACGAAAGGGAACTTCAGCGATGCGGCATCGAATATCAGAGTACCTGCAGGCTGCCTCAGAGTCCCGATACCGGAACGCGGCACGACGGAAACCCTGAATCCGGAACCATTGCAGCGATAGCTGCCCTCGCCTCTGACCACTGTGAACGAATCATCTCCGGTATCGGAAGGAAAGAGTGCGCCGGGGCGACCCAGTCCGGAATTCCTGAATCCGCGCGCCCCTTCCCGGTTTTCTGTCCGGAACGAGGAAGCAGGCCTGAGAATCAGTTTCCCGCCAGCGGTAACCAGGACAAATCCGGCAGACCGGAACATCTTTCCGGAGACAGTACGGTCACTTTTCAGCAATGACACCACCGAACTGACAGCCGCGCCGTTGAAACCGTGATTTTCCAGAAATCTATATAATACATATTCCCACTGACCGTACGACTTCAGCCTGGCAAGATCGATTTCAGCACCGGGACCGGACTCTTTCACGACAGCATCAGCCACTGACCTGTAATAGATATCCGCGATAGCACCTGCCTGGGAAAAATATGTCATTTCTTCAGAAACGGTCCTGATGAAAGACGGGTTCATCTGCTCCAGAACCGGGAAAACGAGATGACGTATCCTGTTCCTTCTATAGTCCGTCTCCGCGTTGGTACTGTCTTCCCTGTACGGGATGGAATACCTTCTCACATAACCTTCTATCTGTTTTCTGGCAAATGACAGGAGCGGTCGCAGAAGCCGCACACGGACACCTTCCTCCGAATACGGCACAGACGACTCCTCCCCCATTCCAGACAGTCCTTTCAGACCTGTGCCGCGGACCAGATTCAGAAACAGGGTTTCGGCATTGTCGTTCGCATTGTGCGCCACACACAGGGCAGAATAGCCTTCCTCCACACATAGCCGGGAAAACCACTTGTAACGCAATTCCCTCGCCGCCATCTCTATGCTGGTCCCGTTATCGGCAGCGAAAGTCTCCGTATCGAAATCAGTCTTGTGGAATCTGATTCCGGCCCTGGCGGCCCAATCCCTGACCATCGCCTCATCCCCGTCACTCTCCGCCCCGCGAAGGTGAAAGTTACAATGCGCTATCGCAAACGGCAGGCCTGTCCTGCGGAAAAGATCTGCCATGCACATGGAGTCGATACCGCCGCTCACAGCCAGAAGGACCGTACCGGAAGTTTCCCAGAGGCCCATCCGGGCCAATATGTCCGAGAATTCGTGATACACGTACTACCTCGCGAAGGTATAGACGAAACCGAACGAAAGCGATTCCTTGAACTGTACACGCTGCTTGCCAGGGAGTCCGGCCGCTTTCTCTTCAGGCGTCACTATCATGACATTGTCATCGTAGATGAGATTCGTGATAAACGTGAAAGAGAAGAACTTGGCCAGTTTCCAGTCAAATCTCGTATCCCAGTTCACACGCAGGTTCTGAGGCTTGTCCAGATAGTCGGAAAAGAGGACGACCTGTGAAGAAAAAGCGAAATTGTCGTTTATGTTCACCTTGAAATCCACCTTCAGCTGGGCACCGAACTCGAACTTGACTGCCTGATACACATTTCCGTCAGTGGTACCGTCTTCCAGTTTCGGGAGATCGGCCACGTCTTCATATTCCTTTTTCAGCGGCTGGCTGTATGAAGACCGCAGAAGAGGATTGTCCACTATCACCAGACCTCCGGTCAATGGCGCCAGATTCACTGTCAGCCAGCTCAGAGGCTTGTAGTCGAGACCGAGAGCCAGATTCGTGTACGCCGGAGACAACAGTCCCGATTTCAGTACGCTCGCAGCCTTCCAGTCCTCAGTAGTGTACTCCTCCCCGTCTGGCAGGGCCGAACCGTCGGCTTTCTTCGAAGGTGTCGGGAATTCGAAAGTATTGGAAAACTGGGATCTGAAACTGAAGTTCACGGAATAATAGAGCTCGTCCTTTGCCTGATATCCCCACTTGCTCTCCAGATAGATCCTGTCGTCGCTTTTCTGGAGTATCGGCTTGTCTGCCGAATACAGGAAACCGTAATCCAGCTGCAGGCGGTTGTTCCAGAACATCTTGTCTTTCTCATAGTTCGCATTTGCGTCAATGAACGTCTTGAGCGATATGGTATTGTATCCGCCGGCAGCCCAATTGGTCAGCGAAGTCTGACCGAAATCGAGCTTGGTCTGGAGGGAATTCTTCCAGTATCTGGGAGCAGGTGTGGCCTCGACCTCCACTTTCGGAGCCGTTTCCACTGCCTCGGCAGCTTCATTAAGGACTTTCAACGGGTCAGACTGCCCCGTTTCCTGGGCAGCAGCCGCTATCGGCATCAATGCCATGAATGACAGAAACAGTTTTTTCAACATACGCTGACTTACGGTTTTACTCTTTTCTAATAAGACCTTGCAAAAAGCACTCTCCTGTGTGAAGGCTTGCCTGAATAGATGCACCTTCCTTCCTCTTCACATACGGCAGAGTCCACAGGTATGCACCTGATGGTAGCCTTGGTTTCCTCCTTGATCCTCTCCTCTGTCTCGGTAGTGCCGTCCCAGTGGCAGAGAAGGAAACCGCCCTCCTCTATCTTTGCCTTGAAATTATCCCAAGTGTCCACCTTGACGATGTGGTCATCCCTGAATTTGAGAGCCTTGGCATAGATATTTGCCTGTATCTCATCCAGCAGGTCTTCGATCCTCTTGCCGAGACCTTCCTGAGACACCGACACTTTCTCCAATGTATCACGACGCGCGAGCTCGACTGTACCGTTCGCCATGTCGCGTGCGCCAATGGCTATCCTTACAGGGACTCCCTTCAGTTCCCATTCCGCGAATTTGAATCCCGGACGCAGAGTGTCCCTGTCATCTATCCTGACAGTATGTCCGTGAGCTTCCAGTTCCTTCTTCAGTTCATCCATCTTTCCGAGAATGGAGGCACGCTCCTCAGGGCTCTTGTATATAGGCACCATCACGACCTGTATAGGGGCAAGTTTCGGCGGGAGTACAAGTCCGTTGTCATCTCCGTGAGCCATGATAAGCGCCCCCATCAAACGTGTGGACACTCCCCATGATGTAGCCCAGACATACTCCTGCTTGCCTTCCCTGTTAGTGAACTGGACATCGAATGCCTTTGCGAAATTCTGTCCCAGGAAATGTGACGTACCGGCCTGCAGGGCCTTTCCATCCTGCATCATGGCCTCTATGGTCAGTGTATCGAGGGCCCCTGCGAATCTCTCGTTCGGGCTCTTGTGTCCCACCACCACCGGCATGGCCATATAGTTCCTGGCGAAATCAGCGTACACATTCACCATCTTCGTAGCCTCGGCCACGGCCTCTTCACTGGTAGCATGTGCAGTATGCCCCTCCTGCCAGAGGAATTCGGCGGTACGCAGGAAAAGACGGGTCCTCATCTCCCATCTCACTACATTCGCCCACTGGTTGCACAGGATAGGAAGATCCCTCCATGAGGTCACCCAGTTCTTGTAAGTATTCCAGATAATGGTCTCGGAAGTCGGCCTGACCACAAGCTCCTCTTCCAGTTTTGCAGAAGGGTCCACCACTACGCCAGGTCCGTCAGGATTCGCCATGAGCCTGTGGTGTGTCACCACTGCGCATTCCTTTGCAAAACCTTCCACATGCTCCGCCTCGCGGCTCAGGAAAGATTTCGGGATGAATAGCGGGAAATATGCATTCTGATGCCCCGTTTCCTTGAATTTGTCATCCAGGACACGCTGCATTTTCTCCCATATGGCATATCCGTACGGTTTGATGACCATACAGCCTCTGACTGCAGAACGCTCGGCCAGATCAGCCTTGACTACAAGATTGTCATACCACTGTGAATAGTTCTCGGATCTTTTGGTAACCTCTTTTGCCATTGTCTGTTCTATTTTTATTCTTATATTTGACTTCGTCACATTCGAATCGCATTCTGCATCTTTGTTGCAGCCGTTTGGCCCTACTATTGCAGAATACATTCAGGCAGGTTTCCGCCATGAAACCGCGAAGGTACTAAATTTTACGTGAAATCGATGAAACGGACCATAGAATTTCATCATAATCAAAGGAGGTTGCCGTTATGAAAAAGAGTCTTTATCTGATGATTCCGGCTATTCTTGCCGTCGCAGGATGCGGCAGTACCGCCGCCTTGTCCTCAGGACAGAAATTCAACGATGGCATTTACTATGCCCGCCAGGAAAAAACTCCGGCCGTCACCGGGACGGATGACCTGACGGTCAATGATCTTGTAGACCGCACGAAAAAGTCTGAAATATACCTGTTCGGGGACGAAAAGGCTGACACTGTGGTGATACCGGAAAACAAATCCGCTGTCATCAATTTCAACAATTCTTCGATAAGTTCCATCACCATCACCGATGACCCGTTCGAACAGACATGGTATTCGAACTATGCCCTGCTGCCTGCCGCTGCATGGACATTCGCATGGAGCACTCTGTGGTGGGACCCTTGGTACTGGGATCCTTGGTATTACGGGGTATCATGGTACAGGAACCCGTGGTACGGCGGGATATGGTGGGATCCCTGGTATTGGAATCCGTGGTATCGGGATCCTTGGTACCACAGACCTTACTGGGGATATGACCCGTACTGGCATCACCATCACTGGCATCACCACCATACCGGAATATGGGATCACCATTACTATCCGCACCGTGACGTCTACTATGGTTCCAGAAATTCCACCGGTTCTTTCGGCTCGCGGAGTTCGACGGTGTCGCGCTCAAGAAGTGTCTCAGGCTCCGCCGTATCCAGAAACGTGTCGGGAGTTTCTCGCAGTTCGACAGTTTCACGCAGTTCCGTTTCAGGACTGAGGTCCGTGAGCCGCCCTTCAGGAACCGTATCACGCAGCTCCGGAACGGTGAGCCGCTCTTCAGGAACCGTATCACGCAGCTCCGGAACGGTAAGCCGTTCTTCAGGAACCGTGTCACGCAGCTCCGGAACAGTGAGCCGCCCTTCAGGAACCGTATCACGCAGCTCCGGAACAGTGAGCCGCCCTTCAGGAACCGTATCACGCAGCTCCGGAACGGTAAGCCGTTCTTCAGGAACCGTGTCACGCAGCTCCGGAAACAGCCGTGCAGCTTCAGTATCAACATACCGCAGACCTTCATCAAGTTCAAGCTATAACAGGTCTTCCGGCAGCACCTCAAGATCATCCGGATACAACAGAGGCTCATCCGGCACGACAAGCCGAAGTTCCTACAACAGCAGCCGCAGCAGCTCCTACAACAGGACTCCGTCCTACAACAGCAGCAGAAGCAGTTCTATCAGCAGAAGTTCTTCTACACCGAGCTACAACAGGTCTTCATCAGGCTTCTCCGGAGGTTCACGCAGCAGCGGCTCAGTATCGCGCAGCAGAAGATAAGGCCCGGGAAGCCGGTGACATGATGGATTCCGGAAGGGTGTGACACTTGAGGCAGACGGAATTCCGGAGGAACCGTAACGAGAAAATTTGAATTTTATGAAAAAAACAGCATTGATACTTTTACTGTCCGCGGCCGCGTTCGGCATGGAAGCCCAGAGCATGTACGACGCTCTCAGATTCAGCGAGAACAATTATGAAGGGACAGCGAGGACCATGGCCATGGGCAATGCCTTCACTGCCCTCGGAGGAGACCTGGGCGCAGTCACCATAAACCCTGCCGGGTCCGCCGTGGCGAAATATTCACAGATCACAGTCTCTCCGGGAGTAAACATATCCGTGAACACTGCCGGAGGCACTCCGCTTCCAGGTGAAACGACACCTCTGGGATTCGGGGAAAGCATGAAGAACAGCTGGTCACGGTTCAACATACCGAATTTCGGCGTGGCCATGAACTTCGACACGCACAGGACGAGCGGAATCAAGAACCTGAATATCGGGTTCGTAGTCAACACCACAAACCGTTTCCAGGAAAGCCTGATGACTGCCGGGGAACATAGCGGGACATCATTCATGGGTGCCGAAGCTGCATTCGCTTCCGGTGCCGGCTATGACTTCGACGCACTTCTCGCCTCCGATGCATACGACTACTACTCCGCTCCCTGGAGGACGGTCATGGCCGCACAGTCGGGAATGATAAATCCGCTGACAGACTATCCGGACATTTACGTAGCCCCTACGGAAGGCTTCGACATAGACGATTCCGATCCTGACAATGTACTCGTGAACACATACACTGCCGGGCCGCTTGACCAGAGCTATCAGAGACAGACTACGGGATTCAAGTATGACTATGTGATTAATCTCGGCCTCAACATCTCCGATTTCGTATATCTGGGCGCGAATCTCGGAATCACCTCGTTCAACTATGACTCCGCTACCCGATACATCGAAAAGGCCGTGAATCCCGCCGATTTCGAGAATATCTTCAACGTTGAAGGACAGGACGTGCCCACTTACTTCAACGACATGATGTATGACTACAGGTATTCGGCCACAGGTACTGGAATCTACGGAAAATTCGGAGTCATCGTCACCCCGCTGAAAAACCTGCGCCTGGGAGCTGCGATACAGACCCCGACCAGCACCACCATCACGGAAAACTGGAGCGAAAGCGGGTCCACCACATATGATGACCCGAGTTTCAACATGAGTTCCGAATCCCCTGTAGGAGAATACAGATACAAGCTTATATCCCCTTTCCGGGCCAATTTCGGAGCCGCCTGGACATTCGGCACTTTCGGACTGGTCAGCGTGGACTATGAAATCTGCGACTACAGCGCCATGAAATTCAAGGAAATGAGTTCAATGCAGTCCGGGGAATTCGACTACCAGAACGAGGACATCAGGACCTTCATGGGTACGTCACACATGCTCAGGGCAGGCATAGAAATCAAGCCTGTGCCGCAGTTCGCCATCAGGGCTGGCTACGGACTCGCCACATCTCCTGAAAAGATACAGAATGAATACGGGAATATAGTATATGTCGGGAAAATCGCCGGAAATACCATGACCCAAAAGGGCTCTTTCGGTCTCGGCTACAGTTCGAACGGATCGTTCTTCGCCGATCTGGCATGCTGCTACACGAAATATCCGAACGAGTACATATATCCGTATGATGACTACGCCTTCGATGAGAACGGCTACAGTCTCACACCTGAAATCCTTCACAAGAGAAGCCTCTGGAACATAATGCTCACCATCGGATTCAGGTTCTGACACTGAGGACGTCAAAGATTCTTGAGATACAATATGCTGTCCGGTCCTTCATTGAAGAGGAGATCCATTACAGACAGATTCGGAATAAAGCCGTATTTCCCGGAAAAGACCTGGAAGTACGGCTTTTCCAGGTTCATGTCATGAAGTATCGTGTCGGGACGTTTCGGATGTATCTTCTCCCTGAAATCATCACCGTACATGTCCGATCCGTACGGACAGAATGTATCCGTCTCTCTCAAATCCACTGCCAGTCCGGCCTTTCCGATGAAGAACCCGGTTATCTGCATGTTCAGGCTGAAAAGGGTATCCGGATGACTGTCCAGTATGTCAAAAAGCTCGTCGGCATAATAGTCGAAATACGCCGACATCCTATACGCAGACTCTATGGCCCGTTTATGTCTGGTCACCCAGTCTGTGGTATAATCCACCCTCACTTCCCGTATCGGGATATTGTTATGAGAGCCGTCCGTATGCACTATAGGGAAAGACAGGGTCTGCACTCCGTCCCCTGCATAATATCGGCAGCGGTTCCTGTAAGACTGCTTCTGGTAGTTCTCGCAGGCCTCGATATAGACTATAGACGGATTTACCCTGTCCGGAGACAGGGTAAATTCCTTCGCCATCAGGGCGAAATATCCTATAGGCGGGAAATACGCCGTATTCAGCAGCACCGGCACTATTCCACCTCTCCCTTCGAGTTCGATGTCATGCCGCGGACGATGCCTCTTTTCGAATTCTTGATGAAATTCAGGATGGCATCCCTTTCAGGAGACTGAGGGAAACCGGCCTCTATCTTCGCACAGGCATCGCTGACGTTCATTCCGGCGTTGTATATCATATCGTACATATCCTTGATGGAACGTATCTGGTCGGATGTGAATCCCCGTCTTCTGAGCCCTACTATATTGATTCCGGCATATGAAAGCGGATCCCTGCCGCAGAGTATGAACGGAGGGACATCCTTGTTTATCTTCGAACCGCCGCCTACCATGGCATGCTGGCCTATCTTCGAGAACTGATGGGACAGCGTGCCGCCGCCCAGAATAGCCCAGTCTTCCACCTCGGTCTCGCCGGCGACGCCGGTATAGCTTACCAGTATGCAGTGAGAACCGATATGGCAGTCATGCGCCACATGAGTATATGACATGAGAAGAGTATTGTCGCCGACTTTCGTCACACCCTTGCCGCTGGCCTTTGTACCCCTGTTTATGGTGGCGCATTCCCTTACCGTGACATTGTCTCCGAGCTCCACATAAGTGACCTCACCCTCGAATTTCAGATCCTGAGGTATGGCACCGACTACTGCACCCGGGAATATACGGCAGTTTCTGCCCATCTTTACATAGTTGAAAACAGTGGCATGCGGCATGATCCGGCATCCGTCCCCTATCTCTACGAATTCATCGATGAATGCATACGGTCCGATCTCCACGTTCTCTCCGATCTTTGCATTCGGATGCACTGATGCCAACGGATGGATATTACTACTCATAATCTTTACAGTTTTACGTCTGTCTGACGATATTTTCCTAATTTATCTTGAAAGCAGATGCTTTCTTATCTCTTTTGCAGCATTTGTATTGATGGTATGTCCCGACCTTACAGCCTTGACGCCGGCTTTCAGGAAACCTCCCGCAAGCCTGAAATCCCCAATAAGATCAAGGAGTTTGTGTCTGGCGCACTCGTTCTGGAAACGGAGCTGAAGATTGTTCAGATAGCCGTTTTCGCACCTTTCAAGCATAGGGACATTGAACAACTGCGACATGTGTTCCAGCTGCTCTTTCGATACCGGGTGTTCTACTATGACGATGGCGTTGTCCACATCCCCGCCTTTTATAAGATTGTTCTTGAACAGGAACTCTATCTCATGGAAAAAGACGAAAGTCCTGCAGACGCCTATCTCTTCGGCATACACCATGGAAGGGTCCCAATGCGCGCTCTGAAGACCGAGCACTTTGGAATTGAAATCAATATTCACGTCGAATGACGGATTCTCCGAGGGCGTGATGACTATGGAAGACCCTGTCTTCTCGCTCGTGACAGTGATCTCGTGATCAAGTTCCAGATATTTTCTTTCGGATTTCTGTGCCGCGATACCGTCATTCCAGATGGCATCGACATAAGGTTTCGCACTGCCGTCCAGAATAGGAATCTCGATATTGTCAATATCTACCAGCGCGTTGTCTATACCCATGCCGGTCAATGCCGAAAGCAGATGCTCCACTGTCATGACGGACACCCCGTCCTTCGTCAGGGTCGTGCTTCTGTCCGTACTGCTGACATATTCAGCCAAAGCTTCAATATAAAGGTCTCCGCTCACATCCGTCCTGCGGAACATTATCCCGGTATCTTCAGGAGCCGGATTTATCGTAAGCCTTGCCACCTTTCCCGTATGTAGTCCTTTTCCTTCGAAAGAATAGCTTTTCCTTAATGTCTGCTGCAACTGTTTCATCTCCAATTAAAATTCGGACGGCAAAGATATACAAAAAATCTTTACTTCCATATTCATCATCTATTCTTTCCCGTTTCTCCTGAATACTGCATAGGCGCGGAGGAACTGTTTGTGAGGAAGGGCCGGGCTTCCCAGAAAGACCTGGCCTTCGGACTTGATACTGCTGATGACTCCTGTCTGCGCAGCCAGAGTAGTGTGGTCGGCGATGGTCAGATGCCCTGCGATTCCTACCTGGCCTCCGATGACGCAATGGCTGCCTATCTTCGTGGAGCCGGCTATTCCGGTCTGTGCAGCCATCACCGTATGTTCTCCTACTTCCACATTGTGGGCTATCTGGCAGAGGTTGTCGATCTTCGCACCTTTACGGATGACCGTAGACCCCATCTGCGACTTGTCCACAGTGGTGTTGGCCCCTATTTCCACGTCATCCTCGATGATGACATTCCCCGTGTGCTCTATCTTCTTGTACGAACCGTCAGAAAGCGGAGCGAAACCGAAACCGTCGGAGCCGATGACCGCATTTGCATGAATGATGACATTGTCGCCGATCTCCATGCCCGGATATATCTTCACGCCGGGGTAAATGATGCACTTCTTTCCGATTTTGACACCGTCGCCGACATAGACCTGCTCGTAGATTTTCGAGTAGTCTCCTATGCTGGCATTGCGGCCCAGGTAGCAGCCGCTTCCGACATACACTTTCTTTCCGATCTTCGTGGAAAGGAATCTCTTGATATGACATCCGCGGTATCGCCTGTACGAGCGTTTCGCAGCCGTCACATAGTCCAGCAGGGCAGCCACGGACGCATAGGCGTTCGGCACCCGGATCAGTGTCGCCTTGACAGGCCTCTGCGGCACGAAATCGTCATTCACAAGGATGACGCTGGCAGCGCAGTCATATACATAATGTTCGTATTTCGGGTTTGCGAAGAAGCAGATCGCACCTGGTTTTCCGCTTTCGATTCTGGCAAATGTGGAAATCCTGGCCTCCGGGTCTCCTTCGACAGTTCCCTTCAGAATTTCCGCTATCTCTTTTGCTTTGAATTCCATGTACCGTAGTTTAGACATCCATGAATGTCAGTTGAACTTGCAAATAAAACATTTTTATGGCTAAATATGAAATTAATCGCCAATATTTTCATTATTCTGAAATAATTCTTAAATTTGCCCCGTGAGTTTGATTTAGGGGACGGGGAGTCCCCTAAATCTGTTTATACAGGTCATTTATGAAAATTTCAGAGATTATAGATGCAATGCAGGATGAAATCGTTGCACGGAAATGTTTCCTGGTGGACGTGACTGTCAGCAGGGAGAATGACGTGGAACTGGTCATCGAATCCGAAGAGGGCACCGTCTCGCTGGACGACTGCGTGGAGCTGAGCCGCAAGTTCGAAGAGAAATTCGACAGGGAAAAGGAGGATTACTCCCTGACAGTGGGTTCCGCAGGTCTGGACCAGCCTTTCAAGGTACTGAAACAATACATAAAGGCTGTAGGTACGGAAGTGCAGGTGCTTGTAAAGGACGGAAGAAAGCTTAAAGGTGTGCTCACAGGAGCTTCCGGGGACGGGATCACACTGAAATATTCCGTAAAGGAGGCTGTGGAAGGGAAAAAAAGAAAGGAGCTTGTCGGGCATGAGGATTTCTTCGGGATGGACACGCTGAACGGGGTCATTCCGGTCATTGCCGTAGAGTAGGACTGGGTCCTACAGGGAAATTGGCCGGAAGGCCGCATAAAGGATACGGCGAGGGATACGCACATTGGCCGGAAGGCTGGATAAAGGATACGGCGACGGTTATCCGCATTGGCCGGAAGGCCGTAAGAAGACAATTTTAAAGTATATTATATAAAATGGAAAAGACAGAACTCAAAGACGCTTTTGCAGAATTCAAGAATCTCAAGAACATCGACAGGCCTACTATGATGGGTGTGCTCGAAGACGTGTTCAAGACGCAGCTGGCCAAGACTTACGGCACATCTGACAATTTCGACATCATCATAAATATCGACAAGGGTGACTGTGAGATTTACAGGAACCGCGAGGTGGTGGAGGAGGTCGAGGATCCGAATACACAGATAGCGCTGTCTGAAGTGAACAAGGATTCCGATGAATACGAGATAGGCGAGACTTATGCCGAAAAAGTGGAGATGAAGAGCTTCGGCCGCAGGGGCATCCTGAATATCAGACAGAATCTGCAGGGCCGCATCATGGATATCGAAAAGGCGAATCTGTACAACAAGTACATCGCCAAGATAGGCGAAATCTTCACCGGAGAAGTCTATCAGACATGGTCAAAGGAGGTTCTGATTCTGGATGAGGACGGAAACGAGCTCAGGCTTCCGAAATCAGAGCAGATTCCGGGAGAGCATTTCAAGAAGAACGACACCGTGAAGGCCATCATCAAGAGCGTGGAAATGAAGAACAACACGACTCCTTATATAGTACTGTCCAGAACTTCGAACGAGTTCCTTGAGAAACTGTTCGAGCAGGAGGTGCCGGAAATATACGACGGGCTCATCACCATCAAGAAAGTGGTCAGGATCCCGGGAGAGAGGGCAAAGGTGGCCGTGGAGTCATATGACGAGAGGATAGACCCTATAGGAGCCTGCATCGGCGTGAAGGGTGCGCGTATCATCGGCATCGTGAGGGAGCTGAGAAACGAGAACATAGATGTGCTCCAGTGGACAGGCAACACCCAGCTTCTGATCCAGAGGGCGCTCAGTCCTGCGAAGATTTCATCCATCGTCACTGGCGAGGACGGAAAGATCAGAGTGTACATGCAGCCTGACGAGGTGAAGAAAGGTATCGGAAAAGGCGGATGCAACATCAAGCTGGCAGGCATGCTCGTGGGCCAGGAGATCGAAGTCTGGAGAGAACTGCCTAAGCAGGACGAGGAAGAGGAGGATGTGCTCCTGAGCGAATTCGAGAACGAGATCGAGCCGTGGATCATAGAGAAGCTTCAGGGCATCGGCTGCGACACCGCGAAAAGCGTACTGGCCCTGTCTCCTGCGGACATTGCGAAAAGGGCGGACCTGGAAGACGAGACCGTGGAAGAAGTGCTCGGCATTCTCCGCTCCGAATTCGAGGAATAGCAAGACATTGGCCCGGGATTCCGCATCCCGGATGCCTTATTGAATTTTGAACATTAAACTTTTTATATGGCAGAAATAAGATTAAGCAAACTTACCAGACAGTTCAACATCGGCCTTCAGACCCTCGTGGATTTTCTGAAGGAGAAAGGGGCCGAAGTGGAAATGAATCCGAATGCAAAGATCTCGGATTCATATCTGCCAGCCATAGAAGCCAAGTTCGGTGACGAACAGAAACTCAAGCAGGACTCTGAAAAAGTGGCCATCAAGCTGAAGGAAATCATCGAACTCGGAAGCAAGAAAAAGACTTCGGACGAAGACCAGGACAGCAGCGTGAAGGAAGTGATCATCAAGTCTTCCAGCCTGTCTTCCGAGACGCCTTCGGTGCAGACCGTACACCAGCCTGCGCAGGATATCGCCGTACCTGAAACAAAGGAAAACCGTGCGGCAGCGCCTGAGGAAGAACAGAAACCCGAGACTGCCACCCCTGCGGAGAAGTTCCAGGGTCCGAAGATAGTGGACAAGATAGACCTGTCCCAGTTCGAGAAAAAACCTAAACAAAAAGAAAACAGTCCTGTGAACAAAACTGCAGAACACGCCGCAAAGGAGGAAATCTCAAAACCGGCAGTTCAGAAAGAGGAACCGTCAGCACCGGTACAGACATCCGCTCCGGCAGATGAAACCCGTCCGGCAGCAACGGCAGTTCCCGAAAAAGAGAATACTGATGCAGTTCCTGCCGCAAGCCAGGAAGAGAAGCATCACGAAGTAAGGGAAATAAAGATCGAGGTAGAGAAACTCCAGGGCCCGAAGATCGTGGACAAGATAGACCTGTCCCAGTTCGACACGAAAAAGAAGAACAAGAAGAGGGAGAGAATCGCCAAGGGAGGCAGCCAGAAAGTGGATGTCAACAAGCTGGGCGACGAACAGGACAATTCTTCAAAGAAAGACAAGAAAAAGAACCGCGGCAACGACAATGCCGGCAAGAACGACCGGGGAGGTTCCGGAAAAGGTGGCAAGAAGAGAGACCGCTTCAAGCAGATGACCGAGGCCGAAGCCGAAGAGATGCAGAAGGAAATCCAGAAGCAGATCAAGGAAACCTATGCCCGCATGAACGAGATGAAGAACAAGACGAATCTCGGGGCAAAGCACAGAAGGGAGAAGAGGGAGCTGGCATCGCAGAAGATCCAGGAAGAGAACGAGATGAGGGAGATGGACAAGAAAGTCCTCAAGGTGACCGAATTCGTGACTGTCAACGACCTGGCCACCCTGATGAACAACACTCCTGTCACGAAAGTCATCGCAGCCTGCATGAATCTCGGCCTGATGGTATCGATAAACCAGAGACTGGACGCAGAAGCTCTCGTGCTGGTAGCGGAAGAGTTCGGTTATGAAGTGGAATTCGTGACTGCAGACCTGACGGAAGCCATCGAGCAGGAGACGGACGATGACGGGGATCTCGAACCGAGGCCGCCTGTGATCACTGTCATGGGACATGTGGACCACGGAAAGACTTCGCTGCTCGACTATATAAGGAAGTCCAATGTCATAGCCGGAGAGGCCGGAGGTATCACACAGCACATCGGCGCCTACAATGTCGTGCTCCCTGACGGACAGAAAATCACCTTCCTCGACACTCCGGGACACGAAGCGTTCACTGCCATGCGTGCCCGCGGAGCCAAGATGACCGACCTGGCCATCATCATCATCGCAGCGGATGACGCGATCATGCCACAGACTGTGGAAGCCATAAACCACGCACAGGCTGCAAGCGTACCGATGATATTCGCCATCAACAAGATAGACAAGCCGGGCGCAAATCCTGACAAAATCAGGGAACAACTGGCAAACATGAATATCCTCGTGGAAGACTGGGGAGGCAAATACCAGTGCCAGGAAATTTCCGCAAAGAAAGGCATCAATGTGGACAAGCTCCTCGACAAGGTGCTGCTCGAAGCCGAACTT
Source organism: uncultured Bacteroidales bacterium (assembly GCA_944326365.1). GTDB lineage: Bacteria > Bacteroidota > Bacteroidia > Bacteroidales > UBA932 > Cryptobacteroides. Next base: position 121,991 of record CALVDR010000001.1, read on the forward strand.
CTCGACCTGAAGGCAAATCCACACAGACGCGCCTCCGGAGCAGTGATAGAATCATCTCTGGACAAGGGACGCGGATATCTGGCCACAGTACTTGTCCAGAACGGCACTCTTCATGTCGGTGACATCATGCTGAGCGGATGCTTCACCGGAAGGGTCAAGGCCATGTTCAACGAGCGCGGACAGAAAGTCGAGGAAGCCGGACCGTCCACTCCGGTGTCGGTGCTGGGACTCAACGGAGCTCCTACGGCCGGAGACTCGTTCAACGTGATGGCTGACGAGAAGGAAGCCAAGGACATAGCGAACAAGAGGGAGCAGCTGCTGAGAATCCAGGGTATCAAGACCCAGAAGCACATGACCCTCGAAGAGATAGGCCGACGCATCGCGATAGGCAACTTCAAGGAACTCAACATCATCGTCAAGGGTGACGTGGACGGTTCCATCGAAGCCTTGTCTGACTCTCTCATCAAGCTCTCCACAGAAGAAGTCAGGGTGAACGTCATCCACAAGGCAGTGGGAGCGATATCGGAATCGGACGTACTGCTGGCAGCCGCGTCAGACGCCATCATCATCGGTTTCCAGGTAAGGCCTTCGGCCAATGCGAGAAGACTCGCCGAAAAGGAGGAAATCGAAATCAGGCTCTACTCCGTCATCTACGATGCCATCAACGAAGTCAAGAGCGGTATCGAAGGCATGCTTGCTCCTGAGGAGAAGGAAGAGGTCACTGCCACGGCAGAAGTCATGGAGACATTCAAGATTTCGAAGGTCGGCACCATCGCCGGATGTATGGTACGTGAAGGCAAGCTGACCCGAAACGCCAAAGTCCGCGTGATCAGGGACGGTATCGTAGTGTACACCGGAGAACTCGGTTCCCTCAAGCGTTTCAAGGATGACGTGAAGGAGGTGGCCAGCGGACTGGACTGCGGTCTGAACATCGCCGGCTACAACGATATCAAGGTAGGTGACACTGTAGAAGCCTACACCATCATCGAAATCAAGAGGACTTTGTAATACACGGTATAGGAGAGCTGTAATATGAAAGGAGTATATCTTTTTCTGGCAAACGGTTTCGAGGAGACCGAGGCCCTCGCGACAGGCGATGTACTGAAAAGAGGAGGAATACCTGTAAAAATGGTTTCCATCTATGAAGAAAAGTATGTGACCAGCGCACATAATGTGACTGTAGCCGCTGACATGACATTCAGCGAGTTCAAGTCAAGCGCATGTGCGGCCGTATCAGGAGAGCATGATGTCATGATCTTCCCGGGCGGAATGCCGGGGTCGACCAATCTGGCGGACAAGAAGGAACTGATGGAAATCATGCAGAAGCACTATGCCGAAGGCGGTGCCGTAGCAGCCATCTGCGCTGCCCCGAGCGTGGTGCTGAGCCTGCTTCCAGGTTTGGGCGGAAAGAAAATGACCTGCTATGACGGATTCGAGAAACCGCTTCTGGACCAGGGTGTCAGGTATGCCGGGAACAATGTGGAGACAGACGGCCGCATCATCACCGGCCGCGGTCCGGGACTGTCGATAGATTTCGGTCTGGCGATTCTGGCTTATCTGGCAGGCGATGGAAAAGCCGCCGAGGTCAAGGCCGGCATGATGCTGTAATGTCCTCCGGACATAATGAAACGAGACTGCGTCAAAATGGTAAATTTTGGCGCAGTCTCTTCAGGTATATCAGAATGGATAAAATGCAAGGCATTGAGGGTGAGGGCGACACAGCCTTTTATATTTACCAGAGGCTTTCCGCCGTCATTTAACTATGACCCGTTCTATACGTCTCGGGACGGAAGTGAATATTTCATAAGGTATGGTACCGAGAATGTCCGCTATCTCAGAAGCCGTAGGTTCCTCTCCGAACACAGTCACAGTATCCCCTACCTCTGCAGGCACACCGGTAATGTCCAGCATGCACATGTCCATGCAGATGTTCCCTATCGTAGGAACCCTGTGCCCGTTCAGCATAAATGAAACGGCACCGTTTCCCAGCCGTCTGTCCACTCCGTCTGCGTACCCTACCGGAATGGTGGCTATCACTGTACCGGTCTGTGCAATATGCCCGTGGCGTCCATAGCCGATAGTCCCGTCTTCAGGGGTAAGATGCTTGATCTGCAGTATCTTGCATTTGAATGAAGCCACAGGAGCCAGATGCACGTCCGGCAACGCGCTCACACCGTAGATTCCGATTCCCAGACGCACCATGTCGAACTGATACTGGGGAAAACGCTCTATCCCGGCAGAATTCAGGATATGATACATGGGTCTGTAGCCAAGAACGGAGGTCAGAGCATCCGCATTTCTTCTGAACATCTCTATCTGCCCGAGTGTGAACCCATCGCTGGACGGATCTTCCGCCGCCGCCAGATGGGAATATACCGACTTGACCCTGACAGCCCTGCATTCTCTCAGGAACTCTGCCAGAGCTGCAAGTTCACTGGTCATGAAACCGAGGCGGTGCATCCCGGTATCCAGTTTGACATGCACCGGAAAATTCTCGATTCCCCTGGATTCAAGCACTTTGCAGAATTCTTTCAATGTTACCAGATTCGGGATGCCCGGTTCCAACGCATTGTCTATAATCTCATCGAAAAAGTCAGTTCCGGCAGTCAGCACCAGTATAGGCGACCATATGCCGGCTTTCCTCAGTTCCACCCCTTCTACGGGATATGCTACGGCCAGATAGTCTGCACCGGCCTTTTCCATCATGGAAGCGAACTCGACGGCACCGTGGCCATATGCGTTTGCCTTCACCAGAACCAGAAGTTTCGTCTCCGGCTGCAGCCGGGACCTGAAATATTGATAATTCCGGAGACAATTCGGCAGGTTTATCTCCAGTCTCGAAAAATCATTTTCCTTCATCGGACTCACATTAGAAAAGAAGAACCGCACTTTCCTGACCCGTGTGGGAGAAAGCCGGCACTTCGTTCGGAAACGGGTGCAAAAATATCAAAAATTGGACTGCATTCCAATTTTTTGTAACTTTACATGTTCGAGTATCCGGACAGTCATTCATGACAATTACTGACAAGATTTCATGACATGACAGGCAGGCTCAGTTTTTGTATGACGTCTGCATTCCCATAAGTTTCACAAATAGAAGACAATATTATGATCTGGCTGATTCTCATAGCTATATTCATTCTAAGCATGATAGTGCAGAGCATGCTGACCGGCAAATTCAACAAATATTCCAAGGTGCCTGCCGGGATGACAGGGGCGGAAGTCGCCATGAAAATGCTCCATGACAACGGCATCTACGACGTGCAGGTAGTACCTACACGCGGAATGCTCACCGATTTCTACAATCCGACGAACAAGACGGTGGCACTGAGCGAGGGCGTTTATTCCAGCGCGTCAATAGCTGCAGCAGCTGTAGCCGCCCATGAATGCGGTCATGCCGTGCAGCATGCAAAGGGCTACGCCCCGCTGAAATTCAGGACAGCTCTCGTCCCGATGGTGAATTTTGCATCGAACATCGTCCAGTGGGTGCTGCTGCTCGGAGTGATCCTGATGAACGTGTTCCCCGGCCTGCTGTGGTTCGGCATAGCCCTTTTCGCCATGACAACACTTTTCAGTTTCGCCACACTTCCGGTAGAGATAAATGCAAGTGCGCGTGCCGTATCATGGCTGAAAAGCGCCGGAATCACCGATTTGAATACCCAGCCTATGGCTGTGGATGCGCTGAAATGGGCGGCATATACTTATGTGATAGCAGCCATCGGCTCACTTGCCACCCTGCTTTACTACATCGGGCTTGCCCGCAGAGACTGACAGCATACATACCTGATTCAGGAACGGACTTGATCTGAATCAGAAAAGAGTAGGCGGATTGGAGTCCAGTTCTTTCAGGACTTTCTCCATGATAGCCTGACGGAAAAACACGGATTTGGTATTGACCTTGAAACGGCTGCAATATTCACTTATTGCAGCCATTTCCTTATCATTCAGATAGATGACCTGCCTGTTCTTTCTGACCATGGACGCCTTTTCCCTGCTCAGAAAGTCAGGAGATACATTCAGAATTGTCTTTTTTCTTCTCAAATCCTGTAATTTTTGCCCAAAGATACTCAATCAAAACCATATTTTTCGAAAATGAGGTACGATTATCAAAAAATCTTCGTATGTTTGCAGCGAATATGGATTTGAGAACTAACATACCGTCTATAATGATGCCGGGCAGACGAGTCCGACGAAGTACGTCTGCAGCGTCAGTTCTCGTCCGAATCTAGGAGGGTGACCGTTCGGGGCCCCCTCAGACTTTCCAGACACACGACATAAAGGAACGCATTAATTGCAATTGACAATCGAGGTTTGTCTTGCCGTTAGGGCTTTTATTGTTTTCATGCATTAAACAGTTTAAATCATATACACAGAAAATGGATATCGATGTTGTAGTGGCCAACAACGGCCATGCGAAGTATGCTCAGGAAATATGCGACGAAATGTTCGTCTCGGCACAGGAAAGAGGTACGGGAATCGCCAAACGTACTCCTGAGTACATAATCGAGAAAATGAGAGCCGGGAAGGCAGTCATAGCCATAGCAAAAAACGGGAAATTCGCAGGTTTCTCCTACATCGAGACATGGGAAGGCAAGAAATATGTGGCCAATTCCGGTCTCATTGTAGCCCATGCGTTCCGCGGTCTGGGGCTGGCAAAGAGGATCAAGCAGAGAATATTCAGACTCTCCAGGGAGAAATTCCCGGATGCGAAGATATTCAGCATCACCACCGGGGCGGCAGTCATGAAAATGAACTACGAAATCGGATTCAGACCGGTGCCGTTCGGTGAACTCACACACGACCCGGAGTTCTGGAAAGGATGTCAGGGATGCAAGAACTTCCCTATTCTCCAGAACAACAACTACAAGATGTGCCTGTGCACCGGTCTGCTGTATGACCCTAACGAACACATTGCCGTGCAGGATGCCGGGATCAGGGCTGCGCAATAGCATTGCGGCGAAGCCGGAAACATTGCACCGAAGGTGCGGAAAATAAAGAAAAACATTAAAACTGCAATAATATGAACAACAAAGTCGTACTCGCATTCAGCGGAGGTCTTGACACTTCGTTCTGCGTGCCTTATCTGAAGAATGAAAAGGGACTGGAGGTCCACACCATCATGGTGAACACCGGCGGATTCTCGAAAGAGGAAGAGAAGAAAATAGAAGAGCGTGCCCTGCAGCTCGGCGCCGCTTCGCATACGAACATCGATGCAGTGGAGACTTACTACAAACACGGGCTCAAGTATCTCATCTACGGAAACATTCTCAAGAATGCGACCTATCCGCTGTCTGTAAGCTCGGAGCGTGTGTTCCAGGCCCTCGAAGTCCTGAAACATGTGAAGAAACTCGGGGCGGACTATGTGGCCCACGGGAGTACAGGCGCAGGCAACGACCAGGTGAGATTCGACATAGTATTCGAGATCCTCGCCCCTGAGGTGAAGATCCTCGCCCCTATCAGGGAACTCTCCATCACCCGTCAGGAAGAGATAAAATACCTCCAGGACCACGGGTACGAGTCATCATGGGAAAAATCGAAATATTCCATCAACCAGGGTCTCTGGGGCACGAGCATCGGAGGCGTGGAGACATTGTCTTCAGACGGATACCTTCCGGAAGAGGCATATCCTACGAAGGTGACGAAAACAGCTCCGGAGCATATCAAGATAGGTTTCGAATCAGGAGAGCCCGTATCAGTGAACGGTGAGAAGATGTCTCCTGTGGACGTGATAAGGAAGATCAGGGACATAGCGGGACCTTTCGGTATAGGCCGTGACATCCATGTGGGCGACACCATCATAGGTATCAAGGGACGTGTGGCATTCGAGGCCGCAGCTCCGCTGATCATAATCAAGGCACACCATCTTCTCGAAAAGCATGTCCTGACCAAAGGCCAGCTCTACTGGAAAGACCAGATAGCAGGATGGTACGGGCAGCAGATGCATGAAGCCATGTATCTCGATCCGGTTCTCAGGGACATGGAAGCCATGATGGACAACATGGAGAAGCATGTGAGCGGTGAAGTGGAAGTGGCCCTGATGCCATATCATTTCGCAGTGCTGGGATGCTCAAGCAGCCATGACCTGATGAGCTCGAAGTTCGGTTCATACGGAGAAATCAACAAGTCTTACACAGGAGCTGACGTGGTAGGATTCACGAAGGTGCTTGCAAATCCTCTGAAAATCTACTACAGCGTGAACAGCGAACACGCGGAAGACGTAGTGAAAGACTGACCTGCAAAACCGAGAACATGATAAAAGCAGCGATAGCAGGAGGTACGGGATACACCGGAGGAGAACTTCTCAGGATTCTCCTCCGGCATCCTGAAGTGGAAGTGGTGGCAGCCACCACGACATCATCGGAAGGGGTGCCTGTCAGCGACATACACCGTGATCTCATCGGCGAAACAGATCTGGAATTCGGAACGGAACTGAATGAGCCGGATGTGATTTTCCTCTGTCTGGGACACGGTCTGTCACGTGAATTCATCGATACACATGAAATCAGCGGGTCATGCAGGATCATCGACCTGGGAAATGATTTCAGACTGGACGGGAACTATGCCGGAAGGAAATTCGTATACGGTCTCTGCGAAAGTGCAAAGGACGACATCAGGAAGGCGCATGACATCGCGAATCCCGGATGTTTCGCCACGGCCATCCAGCTGGCTCTCCTGCCGCTTGCAGGGAACGGGCTCATCAGGGACGAAATCCACGTGACTGCCATCACTGGGTCTACGGGGGCCGGAAAGAAACTGGCGGAAACCTCCCACTTCAGCTACCGTGAAAGCAATATTTCCATTTACAAGCTTTTCACACATCAGCATCTGGCTGAAATCAGACAGAATATCGGCAGGATTTCCGGACAGGAACCGACAGTGAATTTCGTACCGATGAGAGGAGATTTCACCAGAGGCATTTTTGCAAGCGTCTATACCAGGGCTGTCAAGGGAATGACTGAAGAGCAATATGTAAGCGTGTTCGAAGACTGGTACAGGGACTCCCCTTTCGTTTTCCACTCAGGAAAAGGAATTTCCCTGAAAGAAGTCATCAACACGAACAAGGGGCTGGTACATGTCGAACTTCATGACGGCTACGTACATATCAGTTCAGTCATCGACAACCTGGTGAAAGGCGCATCCGGACAGGCTGTCCAGAACATGAACCTGATGTTCGGGCTGGACGAGACAGCCGGGCTCCGCCTCAAACCTTCGGCATTCTGATCCTGAAAACCTCGCAAACAGTCACTCATAAAACAAGGTACAACAAAAGAGATGGAATTATTCAAAGTATACAAACTGTGGGATATCGAACCGGTAAAAGGTCTCGATACCACCCTGTGGGACGCTGACGGCAATGAATACACGGACCTGTACGGAGGCCATGCCGTCATTTCCGTAGGGCACTGCCACCCGCACTATGTGAAGGCCGTCACAGACCAGCTGAACAAGCTCGGGTTCTACTCGAACGCCGTGCAGAATTCCCTGCAGAAAGAACTGGCGCACAAGCTCGGAAAGGCCAGCGGGTACGATGATTATTCGCTTTTCCTCTGCAATTCAGGGGCCGAGGCCAATGAGAACGCCATGAAGCTGGCTTCGTTCCAGACCGGAAGGGCCAAAATCCTCGCCTTCGGCAAAGCGTTTCATGGCAGGACCTCAGGAGCGGTAGCCGTCACTGACAATCCCAAGATACAGTCCCCGTTCAATTCCACAAAGAATGTCACTTTAGTGCCTTTGAATGATCTGGAAGCCACAGAACAGGCCCTGATGACCGGAGAATATGCCGGAGTCATCATCGAAGGCATACAGGGAGTGGCGGGAATATATGAACCGTCGGACGATTTTCTCAAATCGCTCAGAGAACTCTGCGACCGGACAGGGACAATGCTGATTCTGGACGAGATCCAGTCTGGCTACGGACGTACAGGACTGTTCTTCGCACACCAGCACGCAGGAATCCGTGCAGACATCATCACTACTGCCAAAGGCATGGCGAACGGTTTTCCTATCGGAGGCGTGCTCATATCACCTGCATTCAAAGCTGAATACGGTATGCTCGGCACCACCTTCGGCGGCAATCACCTGGCCTGCGCCGCTGCCATAGCAGTACTAGAAATCATCGGAAGCGAACATCTGGTGGAGAATGCGGCGAAAATCGGGGAATATTTCAGGAATGCACTCTGCCCTGACGGACAGCCGATACACCCGATCAAAGAGTACCGCGGACGCGGACTTATGATAGGGCTTGAAGTGAAGGACGGATACGAAGACCTTCGTAACAGACTCCTGTTCGAAGAGCATTTCTTCACCGGAGCGGCCGGTCCCAAGGTCATCAGGCTTCTGCCGTCCCTGACCATCTCCGAAGAAACCGCTTCACGATTCGTCTCCGCACTGAAGAAACTCTCCGAGTGACAGGCCGTTTACGTATCATGAAATGTCCTTATTTGGCCAAAAACAACATTTTTCTTATATTACCGGGGACTCTATGGCAGGCTGACAAGACAGATACACCTGTCGCCTCTGACATTGGGAGAAACTGAAAAACTGATGGTTTCAAACGGGATAGAACTGGACAAATACGACATTGTCCAGAGCTATATGATTTTTGGAGGCATTCCATACTACATAAATGCCTTTACGAAAGGTAAAAGTCTTTCGTGGAATGTTGATCATCTGATCTTCGGACGAGATGCCGCCTTTTCCGATGAATTCGACAGAATGTTCGACTCGCTTTTTGTAAATAGTGCCGAATACAAAAGAATGATACGATTCATATCCAAATCGAAATCAGGATTTACAAGAGAAGAAATAGCATCCGGCATAGTCACCTCAGGAGGTTATTTAACCAAAATGCTGAAAACACTGAAAGAAAACGGTTTTATTTCAGCATTCCGGGACTTCAGCGGCAAGTCCAAAAATACAAGATATAAAGTAACGGATCCATTCTGCCTGTTCTATCTGCGGTTTAATGACCACAAAACGACTCAAGACGAAATGTTCTGGCAAAACAATCAGTTTTTACCTGCTGTCAATACATGGAGAGGTTTCGCTTTTGAGAATGTTTGTTTTCTGCATATTCCTCAGATTAAGTCCGCTCTGGGTATTGCAAGTGTGGCGACTGATGTCAGTTCATGGTCATTCAAAGGAAATGAAATCCATGACGGGACGCAAATTGACATGTTGGTTTCGCGTGCGGACAGGATTATAAACCTGTGCGAAATCAAATTCAGTGTTTCAGAATATGTAATAACGAAAGAATATGATGAACGGCTTCGGAAAAGGATGCAGACATTCATGGAAGTAGTCCGGCCGAAGTATGCCATTCACAATACATTGATCACCACATACGGTTTGAAGCAGAATAACTATTCTTCCCGTTTTCAGAACGTAATCACATTACAGGATCTGTTTGGCAAGTAACCAATGATTTGTCGTGTTTCCTGACAGGCTCCATAACCGTCATCGCCGGGCTTCATCCTCGGGATGACGGGCTTTGCTGCGGTTGACCAGAAGGACACCTGAAAAAATGAAGACGACAGCCACGACTTTCAGGATATTGAATGAGTCCATACCCCAGATGATGGCAGCTGCAGTGGCTACTATCGGCTGGACATAGTTATACATGGCCACCAGAGTCGGCCGCAGGAACTTCTGTCCTACAGGCACTATGAGATAGCAGAGGAAAGTTCCGAATACAAGCACGTAGGCCAGCTCGGCATACTCTGTCAGTGAGATGGAACTCCACCCTGTCAGAGCCAGACTTCTGGCCGATACAGGTATCATGATGACAGATGCGAACGTAAACATCCATTTCATCAGCGTCACTGCAGAATACCTTTTGATCAGATCCCTGAATATCACCAGATACACAGCGTAGGAGCACTGCGCCAGAAAGCATAGCAGGTCACCTGTCAGGCTGGACGAATGTCCGGCCGCAGCTGCCGGAGCAGCACCCGGCAGCAGCCTGTTCCCGAATACCAGGAGCAATGCACCGCATGCACCCAGCAACACGCCTCCTGCTTTCCTGCCTGTAATCGGTTCCTTGATGAAGATGGCCGCGAATATCATGGTCACGATCGGAAGGGTCGTAGTGATAATGGATGCATCCACAGGTGAGGTCATCGACACTCCAGTCACATAGACACACTGGTTCAGGATGATGGCGAACAGTCCGGCGAAGAAAAATCTGATATAATCGGACTTGTGCGTTATTTTCTCCCCTTTCGTGAACAGGGAGAAAATCCAGAACAAAATCGCAGCCCCGAAAATCCTGACATCAGCCACGAGCATGGCCGATACAGCATCGGAATTCATGGCAGCCTTCGATATGGGGGCCATCAGCCCCCACATCACACTCGCACCCAGCATGGCCAGATGCCCGAATTTCTGTTCCTTTGTCATAACCGGAAATTTTTGAGTCGGCAAATATAGAAAATTTCCTGTTATCCGGCAGCGGAAGACGAATCTATCGACTGCAGCAGTCTGACGGCATCAACATATTTCGCTATGCCTTCAGCCACAAGTTTGGCATCATGCATGGCCAGCACCACTGTGGACGGCTGGTTCACCACGTCACCGCCGGCGAAAACCCCCTTACGCGAAGTCATTCCGTACGGATTCTCACGGGTAAGGACATAGCCGTGCTCATTGACATCAATGCCTTTGGTAGTGGATACTATCCTGCTGGCAGGCACGGAGCCGACAGCCATCAGCACCTTGTCTGCCTTTTCTATACGTTTTTCACCGTTGCACTCTATGACCACTCCGCTGAGAACTCCGTTATAGTCCAGAATCTCCACAATATTCGACTCCCAGTTGAACTTGACACCCTCAGCCACGGCACCTTCGTACTCAGACTGCAGGGCTGTCATCTCCTCTTTCGTCTTGTAGAAGACTATCTCCACATCCTTGGCGCCCATCCGGATGGCGGTACGCGCCGCATCCATGGCCACGTTTCCGCATCCGATGACGAATACCCTGTCACCGTCATGCACGGGAACGTCCTCCCTGGCGATGCTGCCTTCATTGTAGAGACTTACCTTGCGAAGGAAATATATGGCCTGGCGGACACCTTTCAGGTTACGTCCCGGAATATCAAGCTTGCGCGGCTTGACAGTCCCTGTTCCCATGAATATGGCATCGAAGCCCTGGGCAAAAAGCTGGTCTATGTTCAGGTCCGGACCTACCGTAGTATTGCAATGGAAAGCCACGCCGAGTTCCTCTATCTTTCTGATTTCACGTCTGACCACATCCTTCGGCAGACGGTACTCCGGAATGCCGAACATCAGGACTCCTCCCGGCTCAGGTTCCATCTCGAAGACTTCCACATTGAAACCCATGCGGGCCAAATCTCCTGCTATTGTCAGCCCGGCAGGGCCCGACCCTATCACGGCCACACGGCCTCTCGTCTTCGGCTGGAGGTTCTCCTTGATGAGTCTCATCTCGCCATCGAAATCCGCGATGAAGCGTTCGAGTTTGCCGACCTTTATGCCTTCACCTTTCTTCGCCAGGACGCAGTGCCCCTCGCACTGCTTCTCATGAGGACAGACACGTCCGCAGACTGCCGGCAGATTGCTCTTGTCGTTTATGATTTTCATGGCGTTGCCGAAATTGCCCTTCGAAATCTCATGAATCCAGTCAGGGATGTCCTGCGATATAGGGCAGCCCTTGGCACACTGCGGCACTTTGCAGCGAAGACAGCGTTTCGCCTCATTTATGGCTTCCAGTATGGAGAACCCCTCCACCTCGTGGAAAAGGTCTTTCTGTTCCTGCTCTTTTTCCATGATTTTCAGGTTGATTTGTCAAATTCGGCACAAAATTATGAGATTGCGGGCATTAGTCAAAATAAATGCCTGCATAAAAATATGAAAATCGTCCGGACCATTACTTTTTCTCTATCAGAATCACCGGTCCTGCCAGTCCTGAAGGCTGCAACGGAGTATCCCTGTCATACGGATTTATATTGGTCCATGTCGTCCTTTCTGCCTCCGGCAATGCGGAATCCCTGACAAGGCTGTTCTTCCAGTTGTTCACCACGTGTATTTCAAGGGTGTTGTTCCCGTTTTTCAGAAAATCCGTCACATCGAGGACATACGGATCTGTCCATACTCCGCCGGCATACTTCCCGTTCACATGGACCTTGGCCATCACCATGACCTCTCCAAGATCCAGAAAATACCTGCAATCCTTCTTCAATCTCACCTTTATGTCTGTCCTGTAGACTGCCGTACCCGAATAATACCTGATTCTTTCGTCTTCGGATCCGGTCCAGTCCCAGAGACTATCGCAAGCCACCGTAAATGTCTCATGTTCAGCAGTGGCATTGCCGGGAACGGCATCCTTGCCGAAGGTGACTGTCCATGAAGGATGCAGGGGCAGCAGCCTCGTCTTTTCCTGCCTTGCCGGGGGAGCTTCCATATCCCTGAAGACCACGAAAACGCTTTCGAGAGGGGCAAGATCCAGACGGACATGAATCCTGCCGTCTCTTTCTTCAAAGTCAGCCGCCGAAATCTCGCCTGTAACAGGATTCCAGAGCTGCGGCACCAGCGAAGATACCCTGAACGACATGTCCGCATGATTTTCTCCGTCCCTCTGATTGGAGACAAACCATATTTCACCGGGACCGGCTCCGCTTCCCTCGAGGGTCCGATGGATGGAAAGGATGTCCCCCTGTCCGGGGGCCAATGCGAAATCAGGTTCGAGAGACAAATCCCTGAATATCGTCCGCAGAGGCGTCCCTTCCGGATACACCCTGCCCTTTCCGTACACATTGACGGAGTCAGACCAAAGTCCGGAAGCGATTTCCCTCACCTCCGCATCGGCATGAGGATAATTTTCGAGGCTCGGCGACGATTCCGGAGCAGGGCCGGTAATCACCAGACCGTCATTCACAAGCTCCGCGATTCTGGACAGGAGTTCAGGCCGCATGGTCTTCTGGTCCGGCAATACCAGAACACTGTATTCCATTCCGCTGTCCAGTACCAGCCTGCCGTTCCTGACTGAGGCGTGTTTCATGAGGACTTCCGCATTTATATAATCGAAGGAATAGCCATACGGCAGCGGCGGATTGCATTCGCCTGTCATCTTGGGAGCATCCTCTCCGATGAAATATGCCGCATCTGCCACATACCGGCCCTGCTGCAGCATGAAATTGCAGCGTTTCAGATAGTCCGTGAACAGGTCCAGACAGCCGAACCATGTGTTGTTCCGGTTGAACTCATTGCCGAACCAGGCATCCAGACCGGGCTTGCGGTCATCGGGCTGCTGGATATAAAGATGGAGCAGAGAACTGTTTATGCCTTCCGTGAAAAATCTGTCCACCCTCTGTTTCATGACCCTCGGATAACGCGAGAAGGCAGGGCCGCCGGAAGTGCAGGACTCGGCCCATATCTTCCTTTTTCCGTAAATATGGCCGCAGGACGATGCCGCCCTGTTTTCTATGTCTCCCAGAGTACCTTCGCTCCAGAATTCTCCGGCTATATGGTCCGACTGGCCTCCGTACATCAGAAATTCTCCCGGGAAGCCCCAGTGCCCGTAATTTTCCAGCCATGTCTCGAGAGAATGCTCATGGCACGCTTCGCGCAATCCTCCCACATAGTCGAAAGCCACCCTGTCGGCTACCAGCCGCCGCAAATCCCAAAGGAACCTGTCGGACATGTCTTCGCTGCCGACAACATTTCCCTGCAGCACCGGAAGGAACGGTATGGGATCATAGCCGTACTCGTTTCTGAAGACCTCTTCCATATCATCAGTCCAATTCGTGCCGCCGGTTTCATAACTGTCCTGCACGACTACCTTGAATGTCTTCCTGTCCTGCGGAGGTATCCTTTCCAGAATTTTGCCGATATATGCGTCGAAATGAGAGCGGATATGTTCCCTGCTCATCTTGTCCGTCTCCAGGCCGGTGGCTGAGGGAAGCGCCGGAGAATTTACAACGCCTGTCGGAACCATGCTTACAGCCGCCACACACCATTTCCCGTCCGGAACTTTCCACTTCAGGATATGGTCCGATACATAGCCGGTGACATCCGACACATTTTCCGGAGAGATTATCCCGGCACAGTCAGGACTGTTTTCCGAAGGCTCCCACATATATTCGCCCCACATGGGCAGCGGATACTGGTACATCTTGGCCAGAGACTTTTCGGCGAAACGTCCGACACGGGGGATTTCGGAAAGGGTTACGGACACTTTTCCGGAACCGCCCTCGTCCATCCTGAACACATATTCCCCTGAGCGGACTTCCGGAACTGAAATCGACACAGGAGCATATGGGTCGAAACCCACGTTCAGGGCAGGGTTGCTCCTGTCTATCTGAAACGAGCGGATCAGGTCTTCCTTTCCGTCCGAAACCGAATACAGGGAGCAGGAAGAATTGATAGGAGTAGAGACCTTTACGGTCAGGCTGCGCACCGTAAAATCAGCATCGGGACGCAAGCTGCAGGACAGAGTCTCGCTTTCAGACTTGTCGATGACCCAGGTCCGGGACTTTCCTGACAAGGCAGGATAGGCCAGCACCTTGAACAGGACGGCATTTTCCACCGTATCAGGCAAGGCTATTTCCTGAACGGTCCCGTCCCCTTCCACGGAAAGGGTGTCCGTCCTTAAATATCTCATGGCCTGTTCAGGCCTTACCCACGGGCCGCCTGACTGGCTCCATCCCGGACTGTTGAAAATACCGATCCCTATATCCAGATCCGAAGCTGTCTTCAATGCCGCCGCGGTGATATCCCACCACTCGTCGGACATGAAGCCGACATCGCCCTGCGGCACTCCGTCCACGCCCACGTTGCCGATAAAGGCCATGTTTATTCCGGCCTGCTTCATGGCGTGCAGATCCTTGACCACTCCTTCGCGTGATATATTGTCAGATATCCAGTACCAGTAGACAGCCGTCTGAACGCTGTCGGGAATATCGCGGAAACCCCTCTCCAGATCCGGGATACCGGCCTGTTCTCCCTCCTGCGAGTTATCTTCGGCACTGCCGGAAATCACCTCCACCCCCTCCGGGGCCCATATTTCAGTTCTGACCCGGCCTGAAGCATCCTTTTCATGCCTGACCCTGACGGTACCGCAGGCTGTAGGACAAGAGCCTTCGACCCAATCCAGGTCTCCGAGATGCGGCTCTATCCTGACGATTCCGGGACCGATGACCCTGATTCCGAGGACATGCCTGCTCAGCCACGCCGTAGGGCCTGATGCCCAGCCGTGAGCAAGACTGTGCCTGTAGCCGCGATAGCAGTAATCCCCGTACTCTGCGTGTATGTCTTTTCTGCCGTCAGCGGCCAATGTGTCTATTCTGGCGGCCCCGTCCATCCACGATATGTCGAAATCCTCCCAGAATGTCGTGGCTCCGAGGTCAAGCATCCCTCCCCAATACGACCTGATGACATCCATCGCCTCTTCATAACGTCCGGCAGCAGCCATAGCCTCCAGCATATAATATCCATAGAAGGTGGAAAAGCCTTCCGGACCGCCTGACAACAGGCATTTCCTGCAGGCCTCTTCCGGAGACATCAGGCCGGAAAGCGCCAGCAGTGCGGCAGCCTGCTTGTTTCCGGGAGCCGCAGGATTGAAATCCAGGGAATCGAACATCCGGCATTCGCTACGCCCTGCCGTGGCCAGAAGTTCCCGTGTCTTCCTGCATTCCTCCGCCATTTCATCCTCACCGAGGGCGTCGCAAAGAAAGGCGCCGGCGTCCATAGCCATCACCATCAAGGCCTGAAGGCCTACATCGACGGCAACGGTATTGGCCGAGGACGGCCAATCAAGGAAACGCATCCCGTCCAGATGCTCTCGGCCTTCCTTGTCTACCTTCGACATCAGTTGAGAAAGCAGACCCTTGATATATTCTCTTTGTCCGGACAGGTAAAGAGTGTCCGCGAACTGGCGGTACCAGTCGGCCTGCATGACAAGCCACCATATGGAATAGGAGCTGATCCCGTTCATCCATGCCGGCAGCGGATTGGTGTCACGGCTCAGGTCGAGACTCCGCTGAACGGCTTCGTTCCGGCCGAAGACGGCACATGTCGTCATGATTTCCGGATGAAGGTCGCCGACCCAGACCAGACGGTCTCTCTTTATGCCTTCCGTAAGGTAATTCTGCAGATTCAGGTGGACAGTGTAAGCCCCTGTCATCCAGATGGAATCCAGTCGGCTGTCACTGGAGCGGAAGGAACCTTCATATGGGATGTCCTGATAAATCAGGCAGGCGTTGATTTCCTTTATCTGCAGCTCAGTACCGCTGCCCAGAAGATCGAGCCTCAGGAAACGGAAACCCGAAGAACCGGTCTCCAGAGTCCCCAGCCAGGGGAGCAGGACTTCCATGTCCCTGACAGCATGGTCGTTTGTAGCTCCTCCGGCTCCTCCTATATCGCTCATGGCTTCCCCTGCGGATTCTCCAAGCCGTATCCTGACCTTGACCGGCTTGCCTGAAGGATACTGCCCTGTCACTATCCTGACCCCGCCATGGATTTCCCGGCCGAAATCGAGAAGCAACGACGCCTGCAGACTGTCTCCCGTCATCATCCTGCAGACATTGCCATAGCCCAGTACAGCCTGACCGTCGCCCGGATGCAGCAGAAGATTCTCCCCGCTGATGACAGCAGTATCGCCGGAACTTTTCCATAGCACCTTTTCAGGTGCAATGTACACTCTGGCCCTGTGGTCGGCGACGACTCTCGAAGAATCCTGCCGCCACACAGGAGGCAGTGAAGCAATGGAGACGGCAGGAGAAAGCAGCATGGCCGAAACGAGGGATATTTTAATGGCCGCAGCGGCCCTGACACTCCGGGAAAGGCATTCAGCCCATCTCACGGGCACGGAAAACATGTTCATACGAGAAAAAGGATAATTCAGGACAAATATAAATTTTTTGCATAAATTTGTAAAATGCTGCAATTTCAGACAACACAAAAGTTCAGTAAAAGATGAGACATTTCACTTCAGTAAGACAGTTGGGCAACCTCCAGGAGGCTTTCGCCAAGGCAAAATACGTAAAGGAAAACCCGTTTGCCGATCAGGCTTTGGGCAAGAACCGGACCCTGCTCATGCTTTTCTTCAACTCCAGCCTCAGGACCAGACTGAGCACACAGAAAGCCGCCATGAACCTGGGCATGAACGTGATCGTGCTCGATGTGAACCAGGGAGCATGGAAATTGGAAACCGAAAGAGGCGTCATCATGGACGGGGACAAGCCCGAACATCTTCTGGAAGCCATACCGGTGATGGGATGCTACTGCGACATCATCGGAGTGAGGTCCTTTGCCAGATTCGAAAACAAGGAGGATGACTACAACGAAAAGATACTGAACGAATTCATCCAGTATTCCGGAAGGCCGGTATTCAGCATGGAGGCAGCCACAAGACATCCGCTGCAGACATTTGCCGACATGATCACCATCGAGGAATACAGGAAGAAGGACAGGCCGAAAATCGTCATGACATGGGCGCCGCATCCGAAAGCATTGCCGCAGGCGGTACCGAACTCATTTGCCGAAGGCATGAACCTGATGGACTGCGACTTCGTGATCACTCATCCGCACGGGTATGAACTGGATCCGGCATTTACAGGCAATGCCCGCATAGAATACGACCAGGACAAGGCTTTCGAGGGTGCGGATTTCATATATGCGAAGAACTGGGCCGCATACAGCGGAGAAAACTACGGAAAAGTCCTGGACATGGACAGGAACTGGACTGTGGACAGCCGGAAGATGGCCTTGACTGACAACGCATATTTCATGCATTGCCTGCCTGTCAGAAGGAACATGATAGTGACTGACGAGGTCATAGAGAGTCCTCAGTCCATAGTCATACCGGAAGCTGCGAACAGGGTCGTGTCCGCCCAGACGATCATCAAGGAAATCCTGCTGTCGCTGTAAGGCTGCTGACAGGAACTGATACGAAGAACATTATGAGCAAGATACAGGTATTCAAGATAGGAGGCAACGTGGTGGACAATCCGGAAAAACTGGAGAAGTTCGCCGCTGATTTCGCTGCGGTCCGGGGGCCGAAAGTCCTCATACACGGAGGAGGTGCCATAGCCAGCCAGATGCAGAAGAAACTCGGATTCACTCCGGTGATGATAGAGGGGCGCAGGGTGACTGATGCAGACACCCTCAGGATAGTGACCATGGTCTACGCCGGATGGTGCAACAAGACCATTGTGGCCCTGCTGCAGAAAAACGGATGCAACGCCATCGGACTTTCGGGAGCTGACGGGGCTGTAATAAAGGCTGTCAAGAGACCGCCTGTCAGACTCGCATCCACCGGAGAAACTGTCGACTATGGCTTCGTGGGAGACCTGAAGCCTGAAAATATCGATGCGGACTTCATCATACGGCTGACAGAGATGGGTATGACGCCTGTATTCTGCGCCATCACTTGCACGGCAGAGGGACAGCTGCTGAACACGAATGCCGACACCGTGGCTTCGGGCATAGCCATGAGTCTGGCATCGAAAACTGCAGTGGATCTGGTGTTCTGCTTCGAAAAGGACGGTGTGTTGGCCGACAAGGACGATGATTCCAGTCTGATCGAAAAAATCGATGCCGCCGCTTTCGAAAGGCTGAAAGCCGGAAAAGTCGTCGCCGACGGGATGCTGCCGAAGCTTGAGAATGCGTTCAAGGCTATCGCCAATGGCGTTTCACAAGTGGTAATCAAGAATTCCGACAATGTCGGCAATTCCAGACAGACTACTATATTGTGGCAGTAATTTTTTCGGGACAGAGAAGATAGTCCCGAAATAAATTCTGCCACAATATACGGCTGAAATACATTATCGTAATTCTTGGGGAGAACAAAATGCCTATCCGCAAAAATACCCTCACATTGTCATCTTGACCGGAGGTCCTGTGGACCGGAGTGGAGAGATCTGACATACCTCAAAACCAGATTTCCCGACTCCGGACTGTGTCCTCCGCTCGAAATGACACACAGGGGCAGCTTTGCTGATATGAATAATAAAATGAAGATAGAAAACAGAGTCATAGATGAAGCTATGGAGATGCTGAGAGGGATGGTCGGAATTCCGTCCGTATCCTTCTCGGAGGATGAGGTGTGCGGATACGTTTCGGAGATATTGTCCGAACACGGAGTAAGACATGAAAGGGTAAAGAACAATATCACAGCCCTGAACAGGGACTTCGATCCGGAGAAAAAGACCCTGATGCTCTGTGCACATCTGGACACCGTACCCGTATGCGACGGGTATTCTTTCGACCCCTACAGACCTGATTACGGCATAGTCCGTGATATTTTCGGATGCGGCGAAGATGAGATTGTATGCGGACTCGGCAGCAATGATGACGGAGGCTCTGTCGTGGCGATGTGCGCGGCATTCCGTCATTTTTACGACAAGGACATGCCGTGCAATCTTGTATTGGCTCTCAGCTGCGAAGAGGAACGGTCGGGCCCTGGCGGAATGGCGTGGATCTGGGAACATTACGGAGAAATTGCCGGTCTGAAGCATGCCGGAAGACCGGACTGGGCCATTGTCGGGGAACCGACAGGAATGAAGGCCGCGACATCGGAACGGGGGCTTCTGGTCATCGACGGGGAAGCTGAGGGAGTGAGCGGACATGCAGCCAGAGACGAAGGAGTGAATGCCCTGTACATAGCGCTGGAGGATATAGAGCGGCTCAGGAATCATGACTTCACGAAAGTGTCGTCCATGATGGGGAAAGTACGGCTGAACGTCACGCAGATAGAGGCGGGGACTGCCCATAATGTCATACCGGACAGATGCCGTTTCGTGGTGGACATCAGACCTACTGACATGTACGGAAATCAGGAGATACTGGAAGCTCTGCAGGCCGTTTGCCGCAGCAGGCTGAAAGCCAGGAATCTGAAGAACCGGTCTTCGGCGACAGTACCGGGCTCTCCTCTGCTGGATTGCTGTTCGGAGCTGGGGATAGAGACTTTTTCTTCCCCTACGACTTCAGACTGGATCAGGATAGGCTGCGATGCCATAAAAATGGGTCCCGGCATGTCAGAAAGGTCACACAGGAAAAACGAATACATCACACGGGAGGAAATAGCCGGAGGGATAAAAGGCTATATATCCTTTCTGGAAACATTTTTCAGGACAATACAGAAAAACGAATCATGATAAAGAAAATCGCATTGGTGGCACACGATGCCAGAAAACAGGAACTGGTAAGCTGGGTGAAATTCAACGCCGGCTCACTGAAAGAATGTGAACTGTTCTGCACGGGAACTACAGGACGTCTTATAGAAGCCGCTCTGCGGGAAGTGTTGGGTGATGAAGCACCTGAGGTGACCAAACTTCTCAGCGGTCCTCTGGGCGGCGATGCACAGATAGGGTCAATGATCGCGGAAGACAGGGTGGACATGCTGGTATTCTTCTGCGACAATCTCATAATGCAGGGACACCAGAACGACGTGATGAGCCTGGTAAGGCTGGCATCCCTTTACAATATTCCTTTCGCCACGAACAGAAGTACAGCCGACTTCATCATCTCTTCTCCGCTGTTCCTCGACAGCTCGTATGAAAGGATCATCCCGGCTTGCATCGAATCATACAAAAACAGGAAACTCTGATATGGCGACACTTTGGAGCAAGGGGACGAAGGCTTCCGATATCGTGGAGGACTTCACTGTCGGAAATGACAGGGTGCTGGACATGGCACTGGCGAGATATGATGTCATGGGTTCGAAAGCCCATATAAAGATGCTCGAATCCATAGGGCTTCTGACCGCTGAGGAACTGGAAACACTGACCGGGGCCCTGGATGAGATACTGGCCGAGATCGAGGCTGGAAAATTTATTTTAGAGGACGATGTGGAAGACATCCATTCACAGGTAGAGCTGCTGCTGACACGCAGGCTCGGGGATGCGGGAAAGAAAATACATTCAGGCAGGTCCAGAAATGACCAGGTACTGGTGGACATAAAGCTGTTCCTGCGTGACGAGCTCCGGAAAACACGGGAAGAAATGCTGGAACTTTTCGGTGTCCTGCAGTCGCTGAGCGAAAAGCACAAGGATGTGATGCTGCCAGGCTACACTCACGGACAGGTGGCGATGCCGTCTTCATTCGGACTGTGGTTCGGAGCATATGCCGAAGCGCTGGCGGATGATATGTACATGGTACGCGGAGCCTTCCATCTTGTGAACCAGAACCCTTTAGGTTCTGCCGCCGGATACGGCAACTCTTTCCCGCTGGACAGGGAGATGACCACCAGGCTGCTGGAATTCGAAGATCTCGACTGGAACGTGGTGGCCGCCCAGCTCAGCCGCGGCAAGGCGGAAAAGGCCGTGGCATCTGCCATAGGAAGCGTCGCCCTGACTCTGAACAAGTTCGCTTCCGACTGCTGCCTGTACATGTGTCCGAATTTCGGGTTCATATCTTTCCCGGACGAGCTCACTACCGGGTCAAGCATCATGCCGCACAAGAAGAACCCTGACGTATGGGAAATCATCAGGGGGAACTGCAACCGCATCATGGCCGCCGAAAATGAAATCACCATGCTGTGCAGCAACATGGCACATGGGTACCACCGCGATTTCCAGCTGCTGAAGGACATACTCTTCCCTGCCCTGGAACTTATGCACAAATGCCTGAAGATGACAGTATTCATGCTTCACGACATCAGGGTGAACGGGCACATTCTAGACTCCCCTGTCTATGACTATCTGTTCACGGTGGAAGAAGTGAACAGGCGGGCTTTGGCTGGGATGCCGTTCCGGGATGCATACAAGAGTGTGGGTATCGAAGTCAACGAAGGCAGGTTTCATGCGGAAAAGACTGTTAACCATACACATGTGGGCAGTATAGGGAATCTCTGCAATGACAGGATCGCCGCCAAGATGAAAAAAGCGGCGGAATTTTAGAATTTCTGTCGAATTAAATGGTATCTTTGCAAATACTGTCGGAAATTTCCGGCAAGAATAAGATTACTTATCTAACAAATAAAAAACAGACATGAAAAGAATCATTTTGATTGCAGCTCTCGCGCTCGGAGTAGCGTTCGCTGCAGCAGCTCAGCCAAGAGCTATCGGTGTACGTCTCGGCTATGGCGGGGAAATAAGCTATCAGCATACTCTTGGAGGTGCGAACTTCGTGGAAGCGAACCTCGGATCACTCGGTTTCTGGGGACTTGATATCTCTTCTACATACAACTTCATGATCGCCCAGCCTGCATGGACAGACAGAGGCGAATGGGGTTTCTATGCAGGTCCCGGTGTAGCCCTCGGCCTGTTCCATGGCACCAGCATCGCAATACAGGGCCAGGTGGGCCTCGAATATACATTCTGGTTCCCTCTCCAGCTGGCTATCGATCTCAAGCCTCAGATCGGTGTCAATATTTGGGACGGAGGAGCAGGATTCTGGCGTGGAGGTCTGTACGGTTTCGCACCTGCACTTTCTGTACGCTACAGATTCTAGAGAACTGGTTTGAGAAGCAGCAAAAGGGTTTTTACCTTATTGCAATAAAAAAACAAGTGGCCAAAAGCTTTTCCGGTCACTTGTTTTTTTATTGCCTCTCCGCAAAAATACTCTCACCTTGTCATCTCGACCGGAGGTCCTGTGGACCGGAGTGGAGAGATATCTGCATATCAGAAAGCCATACCAATTGCAGATGTCTCGGCTTCGTTCAACATGACAACAGGGGTGGCTTTGCATATAGTCATTTTTTATCCGCCATCATCACGATACCTGAAAATCGAAAATTTTCATTAAGTTTGTACTGGAAAATATTTCTTTTATGAAAAAGGCAGGAATAATTTTCATATCACTCATATTGTCTGCGGCAGGACTGTCTGCCCAGCCGAGGGCATTCGGCGTGAGGACAGGAATCACCGGATTTGACATGAGCTACCAGCATACCATAGGGAAAAAGAATTTCGTCCAGACTGACCTGAGCCTTGATTTCGGATATGCCGGCAGCGGAGAACCGGGATTCAAGGCCACGGCCCTGTACAACTTCACGGTAGCCAGGCCGGCGTGGACACAGAAAGGCAGCTGGGCCATGTACACAGGACCGGGAATATCACTGGGATATGTCCAGGACAGGGTCGTGTACAAGGAAGGGAATTTCAGATATCATCCGAACGACTACGGATTCATGCTTGCCTTTGCGGCCCAGTTCGGACTGGAATACACTTTCTGGTTTCCCCTGCAGATAGCTCTGGACATCAGGCCTTATTTCGGAATGCACGTGAATGACGGAGTATCCAGACGCGTGGATGCCATCACCGACCAGGTAGTATTCAAGAGCAAGACCGGCTGGTACAACAACGGCTGGTTCGGATTCATTCCGTCCGTCTCCGTCCGATACCGGTTCTGAAAACCTGAAAGTTAGGATGGGTCTCGTGTTAAACTGCGTTTTTCCACTATCCTCACCTCGGTAATTCGTACAAGTACGATTACTCTCGGTTCGTCAATGGTTTCGAAGAAAGACGTTTGAGGTGTGACTCAAAAGGAGCTTTGAGTCACACCTCTACGGATTCATCAGATCGGCATTCACGAAACCGTTTATTTCTTTCAGGAGATCTATGGATGCCAATGCTTTCAACCGCAAGGCATCGTCTTCAGTCTCCGATGCTTTCAGAAAAGCATTCATAGCCTCACCGAAACGGGCATTCTGACGCAAAAGGACACCCAGGTCATACCATTCTTCGGCAGACCCGGGTGTCTTCATATTGCAATCCTTGCTGTCCATGGTTCTCCGGAAAAATCCGCGGGACATCCTGCCTCGCTAAACCAGTCCTGAGAAGCCCATGAAAGCCATGGCCAGAATGCTGGCGGTCACCAGGGCGATAGGAATTCCCTGGAAAGGCTTAGGCACCTTGTTCAGTGCTATCTGCTCACGAAGACCTGCGAACAGTATCATCGCCAGGCCGAAACCGAGAGAAGTCGCGAAAGCGAAGACTATCGACTCTGCAAGATTCAGCATGTGAGGCTCGCCGCCATAGGAGAATTCGTTTGTCACCACCATGAGAGCGACTCCCAGAACAGCGCAGTTCGTAGTGATCAGAGGGAGGAAAATACCCAGAGCCTGATACAGGGCCGGGCTGACCTTCTTGAGCACTATCTCCACCATCTGCACGAGAGCGGCAATGATGAGGATGAATGCGATGGTCTGCATGAATTCTATATGAAGAGGGACCAGCACATAATACTGGAACAGGTATGTGACCAGAGTAGCCAGAGTGATGACGAAGCACACGGCGCCGGACATGCCGACAGCGGTGCTGAGCTTGTTTGACACTCCCAGAAAAGGACAGATACCCATGAACTGGGAGAGCAGGATATTGTTTACGAATATCGCTGAAATGATGATCAATATATATTCCATAACTGATTCATTTAATGATTATACGTTACTCTCCCTTTTTAGCCGTCACTTTCTTGAAAAGCACTATCAGATAGGCCAGAGCCATGAAAGCGCCCGGTGCAAGCACGAACACGAGGATACCGTCACCAGTGATGAACTTGTACCCGAATGCAGAGCCGCTGCCGAGAATCTCGCGCACAAGGCCGAGCAGTGTAAGCGCGAACGTGAAACCGATGCCGATACCGATGCCGTCGCAGGCAGAATCCACTACCGAGTTCTTGTTGGCGAAAGCCTCTGCCCTGCCGAGCACGATACAGTTCACCACGATCAGAGGTATGAACAGACCGAGAGTCTCGTAGATGTCAGGAGTGAAAGCCTGCATGACCAGCTGAAGTATGGTCACGAACGCCGCTATGATCACGATATAGGCCGGAATACGGACCTTGTCAGGAATGTATGGCGCAGTAGCCGAAATGGCCATGTTCGAAAGGACCAGCACGAAAACCGTGGCGAGGCCCATGCTCATGCCGTTGATGGCCGAGGTAGTGGTCGCAAGAGTAGGACACATACCCAGCAGAAGGGAGAATGTAGGGTTCTCCTTTACAAAACCTTTGGTTATAAGCTGAATTTTTCCCATGATTATTCTCCTTATTTAGTTTCCTGATTTTCCGCTTCCTGCCCGCCGCATTCAGAAGTAGCGCCGGAAGCGGCATCAACGTCAGCCGTATTGGCGGCCGTGATGCTGTCGAAGACGGTCACGGCCGTCTCCACTGCTTTCGCATAGGCACGGGAAGTGATGGTGGAAGCCGTGATGGCATCTATGTCACCCCCGTCCTTCTTCACGGAAAGTTTCTTCCGGGCAGGATTGAAACCCTTGAACTGATCAGCGAATTCCGGTTCGGTACATTTTGCTCCGAGACCAGGAGTTTCCGCCTGGGAAAGGACCGTCGTATTGTAAATCACCCTGTCGGACGTAATACCTACCATCAGGGTCACCGCTCCGCCGTATCCTGTAGCCGAAGAAGTGATGGCATAGCCTACAGGCTCCCCGGCCTTGCTTACGGTATAATACGAATATTCCTTTCCTCCTACCTCTATGGTACTGAGCGCCGGATCGCCCTCGAACTCAGGCACGACCTGGGCTATGGCGTTGATGGTCTTGGCATGGTTCGCAGCCTCGATAGGTTCCTTGGTCACTGCATAGACCGCAGCCAACAGGGCGGAAGAGACGATACATACTGCGAAGAGACAGAGTGTCATGTTTTTGAATGAAGATTGTACAGCCATGGTCAAGCCCTCCCGAATTTCTTTTGTTTGCAGAATTTGTTGATAAGAGGAACTGTGGAGTTCATGATCAGGATGGCGAATGACATTCCTTCCGGATATGAGCCGAAGTACCTTATCAGCATGGTGATGATACCTATACCGACACCGAAGATGATGCCGCCCTTGTCACTCATCGGAGATGTCACATAATCGGTAGCCATGAAGACTGAACCGAGAAGGACACCGCCGGTCAGCAGGTTGAACAGAGGATCGGTATACTGGGACGGGTCGATAAGCCAGAATATGCCTGAGAATACAGCCACTGTCACCAGGATGGACAGGGTGATGTACGGTCTGATCACCTTGCGGGCAAGCAGATAGATGAAGCCGATGATGATGGCTATGGCGGAAATCTCCCCTGCAGAACCTCCGATATTCACGAAAAGCATCTGGGCATAGGAAAAGTCGTGCAGGTCGAAAATCTGCTGCAGAGTCTGGCCCTGCATCAGGCCTTCCTTCACGATTCCGAGAGGTGTGGCTCCTGACACTGCATCAGCTCCGCCTATGAAGCCTTTGGCTCCGCCCCACGTAGTCATGATGGCAGGGAACGAGATGAGCAGGAAGACACGGCCGGTGATAGCGGGGTTGAACACATTCTGTCCGAGGCCGCCGAAGGTCATTTTAGTCACTCCGATAGCGACTATGGCGCCTATCATGGCCACCCACCACGGAGCTGTAGGAGGCAGGTTCAGAGCGAGAATGATACCTGTCACGACTGCGGACATGTCACCGATGGTGGACGGTTTTTTCAGAAGATATCTGGTGATGAGGTATTCGAGCAGCACGCAGAATACCACACTGCTTGCAAGTATGGCCACTGCCGACCAGCCGTAGAAAAGGACAGTAACCAGCACGGATGGCAGGAGCGCGATCACCACATCCAGCATCAGACTGCGAGTGGAAGTCTTGCTGTGGATATGAGGTGATGGTGAAACCAATAGTTTGTTCATTTTATCTGTATGTTTAATGTTCTACTATATCATTTTTTCGGAGCAGTCCTGCTTCTGATGATCCTGATTACCTCACCTTTGGCTATACGGATAGTATCCAGAAGAGGAATGTTTGCCGGGCATGAGTACAGGCAGCAGCCGCACTCTATGCAGTCCTGGACAGCATTCTGTTCGAGCTCGTCCATCATTCCGTTGCGGGCAAGCTTGTTCAACAGGAACGGTTCGAGTCCCATAGGGCAAGCTTCTGCACATTTGCCGCATCGGATACAGTTCGTCTCCGGTTTTCTTCTGGTCTGTTCCTCGGTAAGGAAAAGGACTGAAGATGTCCCCTTGAGAGTGGCGGCATCCAGATTCGCTATGGCCTTTCCCATCATCGGACCGCCGCTGATGGCCTTCGCCGCAGTTTCAGGCACTCCGCCGAGATAATCTATGATATAAGAAAGAGGTGTACCCACACGGACCAGAAGGTTGCTCTGTTTAGGGAAGCACTCGCCGGTCACGGTGACGGTATTGTCTATCAGCGGTCTGTTCTTCTGTACGGCATCATACACGGCCAGAGAAGTAGCCACATTCTGTACGACTGCCCCGACATCGATAGGAAGCCCCATTGATTTCACCTGCCTGTGGGTAATGGCATCTATGAGCTGTTTCTCACCGCCCTGAGGGTATTTTTTCTTGAGGGTCACCACCTCGATGCCTTCATAGTCTGAAGAACCTGCAGCCAGAGAGGCTATGGCTTCCTTCATCCTGGCTATGGCTTCAGGCTTGTTTTCCTCAATGCCCACCACTACATGACTCACTCCGAGAACGCGTTTCATGAGAGCCGCCCCGATGATTATCTGCTGCGGTTTCTCTATCATGATACGATAGTCGGAAGTCAGGTACGGCTCGCACTCTGCACCGTTCAGGATGAGAATGTCGGCTTTCTTGTCAGGAGGAGGGCAGAGTTTGACATTGGTCGGGAAGGTGGCACCACCGAGACCGACCACCCCGTTGCTTTTGATCCTGTCGACGATGAATTTCGGGTCCTGCGGTATTTCCTTCACGAGAGTATCGGAAGTATCGATGCCTTCGGCCCACTCGTCAGGCTCAGCTTCTATCTCCACATGCACTACAGGTATTCCTGCCAGATCCTTGCGGAGACCGACCGACTTCACGGTACCGGTCACTGAAGAATGCACGTATGCTGAAATGAACCCTGTCGGCTCGCCGATCACCTGTCCTGTCTTCACCTTGTCGCCTGCAGCGACAATGGCTTTCGCAGGTCCGCCCAGATGCTGGGCCATGGATATGTAAACTGTCTTCGGAGTAGGGAGCGTCTCTATCGCGCAACCTGCCGAGATCTTCTTGTCATCGGGATGAACTCCGCCTATTGAAAATGTCTTCTTCATGGTCTACTCCTCTTTTTTATCTGTTGCAGGACTTGCCGCAGGGGCAGGGGTCGGTTCCGGTGCGGTGTCTGCTGCCGCCTTGGCTGTTTCCGCAGCAGGTTTCGGCACGGCTTTCTCCGGTTTAGGAGCCGGTGCAGGGAAATTCACGTCATGGATAGCCCCTGTAGGACATACAGCCACGCATTTCCTGCACAGCTTGCACTTGTTGAAGTCGATGTAAGCCACGTTGTGCTCTACCGTGATAGCGCCGAACGGACACTCTTTGGCACACTTTCCGCAGCCTATGCAGGCAGCCGAACAAGCCTTGCGGGCTGCAGCGCCTTTCTCCATATTCACGCATGAAACGAATACGCGTCTGTTCTTCGGCCCCTTGTTCCTGAGTTCGATGATTTTTTTCGGGCAGGCCTTCACGCAGGCTCCGCAGGCCGTACATTTCTCCTCGTCCACTACTGGCAGACCTGTTTCCGGATCCATGGAAATGGCACCGAACTGGCAGGCGGCGACGCAGTCTCCACAGCCCAGACAGCCATAGAAACAGCCGGTGTCTCCGCTATAAAGCGCAGCCTTGACCTTGCACGACTTGATCCCGTCGTACTCGTTCACAGTCGGACGGTTCGCACAGGTACCGTTACAACGTACAACAGCCACCATAGGAGCTTTCTCATGTACTTCAAGCCCTAGGACGGCTGCCACCTTTTTCATTACCTCGTTTCCGCCGACCGGACAGTAATTGTTGTCCAGATTGGCTGCCTCGACGCAGGACTGGGCAAACGCCCGGCATCCCGCAAAGCCGCAGCCTCCACAATTGGCTCCCGGCATCACTTTTTCCACCTCGTCTATTCTCGGATCTTCCTCCACCTTGAACTTCGTAGCTACAAGATAAAGGACTACCGCAAGAAGGACTCCCAGGACAGTGATAGCCACAATAGTCCAGATAATTGTTGCAGTCATTATAATTTAGGTTTTAATTAATTAGTTTCATGTTATCCATATGGGCACAGCCCGTCAAATCATTTGATATAGAACACGAAATCATTCGCCAGCCTGTTCCTGAACAGATAAATGACCAGGTAGTACAGCGCCACGCCTGCAATGGCTCCCAACCCCACATATGCTTCGTGCACGTTAACGGACGACAAAGATAATATTAAAATCATTAAAATGAACAAAGGAATCACATAAGATATCCAAACAGCTTTCAACCCCATGGATTTTTTCAGCATTACCTGTACCTCATCCCCCACTTCATGGACGGAATACGGGTCGGTAGGTACGGATATTTCCTTGACTTTCGACTCGGACATGCCGCACATTCCTTTCGCGTGGCACTCGGCGCATGCGGACGTGGAGAGTATTTCCACGGTAGTCAGTTCAGGCGTAATTGACTTGATCACTCCCTTGTGGGAAATTTCATTCTTGGACATGGTCTTATGATATTCAATTGATTTCTAACGTTTCTTGATCAGCGAAGTAAAAGGATGCTTCAGCCCGGACCATTCCGTGATCCTTCCCGATGCCACTCCAACCAGAATAGGGGCCTCGAAAAGGACTGGAATCCTGTTTTCGTCATCCGTAATCCACACGGAAAGGTCTTCTTCCCCGGTGAAGACATTGCCGGAAATCAGCTTTACCGAAAATCTGATGGTCTTCACCGTACCCACTCCGCGCACCTTGATGGTCTCGCGCCCGCGCAGGATGAAATACACATTGTATATATCGTCATCTATCGCGAAAGTCATGGGATACTTCACTTCCGGGGTGACGGCATCGAAGTCCATGTTCCTGGCATAGTAGAAAAGCGCAGGAAGATCGAAAGTGCAGGAGTTGAGGGGGAGATTTACCGACCTGTCTCCACGGCTTGTGGTATAGACATCTGCCATGATATGGTCTCCGTCCAGTCCTCCGCGTCTGTACACGTAGGCATTCTTTGCCGTGTACTTCCCCTCCTTTGTATCACGTGTGAATCTCAGCGGCTGAAGCCCGTCGTAGCTGAACCACGACTGGAAATTCTCCCTCACAGGGAAGAAAAGGTCATAAAGACGCGTAGTCCGCCCGTAAACCATGCAATGCCAAGACTTCGTCCCGTTCACTCTGACGGTGTCCAGCACAATGTTCGCCCAACCTACGTCGGAATCTATCGCACCCCATTCATAATGTATGGAAAATGAAAATTTTTCACCGGCCTGATAGGCCAATGAGTCACCGTCGGATATTTCCCTTACCGGCACACATCCCCCTGGAGACCAGGACCTGGTCTGTCCCGCTGCCAGAACCGACAGGAACATGGACACAAACACACTCAGAATTTTCAGTAACATGATCAGAATTCCGGATTATCAAATTCACCGTTCCCGGCAGAAAAGCCGCCTTCCCCTCCCATGTCGAAGGATTCTTCATTCATCATGGATGAGACCGGAACGAAAGACTGCGCGATCATGGCATCTTCATTATCCACAAAACGCACCTCGGATGCACGGAATGTAAGAGGGATATCCCCGATCTCTCCGTTTCGGTGTTTCGCTATGATCAGGTCCGTCTTGCCCACTTCCGAGGCATCCTCGTTCAGTCCCTGATAGTCATAACGATGGATAAAAAGCACCATGTCGGCATCCTGCTCGATGGAACCTGATTCACGCAGGTCGCTCAGAAGAGGACGGTTGTTGCTGCCCTGACGTTTCACGGCATCACGGCTGAGCTGCGACAAGGCTATGACAGGGACATTCATTTCCTTCGCCGTGGCCTTGAGCATTCTCGAAATGGCGGCCACTTCCTGCTCTCTCATGCCTTTCAGCTCGGCAGGTCCCTGCATCAGCTGCAGATAGTCCACTATGACCAGCCGGACCCCTTTCTGATTCACCAGTCTTTTCACTTTCGACCGGAATTCCATAACGGGAAGGGACGGAGTATCGTCTATGTACAACGGGGCCTTGGCCAGATCCTTCAGTTTCTCTTCCAGCTGCACCCACTCATAACGCTCAAGTTTCGTCCCGCCCTTGATCTTGTCAGAAGAAAGTCCGGTTTCCGATACCATCATTCTCTTGGCAAGCTGGATGGCAGGCATTTCCAGAGAAAAGAATGCCACAGGCATATGATGGTCCACAGCGGCATTTCTGGCGATATTCATGACGAAAGCAGTCTTTCCCATGGACGGACGGGCCGCCACGATGATCAGGTCGGACGGCTGCCAGCCGAAAGTGACCCTGTCGAGAGAAGGGAAACCTGACGGCACCCCGCTCAGCCCTGTGGATTCCTGCAGACGCTCTATATCCGAAATGGCCTGGTTTATGACCGAGCCTATCTCCTGCACATCCTTCTTGACATTGTTCTGTATGGCCGCGAAAATTTTGGTCTGCGCCATATCGATGAGCTGGTCCACATTGACGCTGTCATCATAGGAATCCTTCAGGATGGCATACGAAGCAGTGATCAGCTCCCGCTGTATGCATTTCTGCTTCAGTATCTTGATATAATACTCGATATGTGCCGCCGCGCCCACCTTCTGGGTCAGCCCTGCAAGCTCGGAAGCACCTCCGACCACTTCGAAATTCCCCTGTTCCTTCAGTTTCTGCGAAACGGTGAGAAGGTCCACGGAAGAATGCTCGTTCACCAGTGCGACTATCGCCTGGAATATCATACGGTGCTTCTCGCTGTAGAACGAAGACGGAGTAAGCTCCTCTACCGAATCATCCACACAGGAAGGTTCGATAAGGAGCGCACCTATCACAGCCTCTTCGACGTCAAGAGCTTGAGGCGGTTTATTTCCCATCTCAAGCCCTAAAGTATCGAGGTTGACCGTATTTTTTCTGGAATACTTTCTTTTTCCTTCTTCAGCCATATGGCGGATCTTTCAAAGGATCATTCGAAGTCCGGATTCACCAGTATCCTTCCGCAGTATTCGCAGATGATCATCTTCTTGTTCGTGGAAATGTCGATGAGCCTCTGCGGCGGGATAGAGTTGAAGCAGCCTCCGCATGAATCTCCGTTGAATACGGAAACGACAGCCAGATGGTTGTTGCAGCTGTTTCTGATACGCTCATAGGCGCTCATCGTCCTGGCATCGATCTTCTCGGCACACACCGCCCTTTTTGCACGAAGCCTTTCCTCTTCTGCGGCAGTGGACTCCACTATCGTGGCGAGTTCGGCATTCTTGGCTTTCAGATCCTCGTTCTTCACGTCGGTCTTTTCCTTGATCTCTTCGAGATCCGCCTTCCTGGAAGCGATTTCCGCTTTGGATTCATCGATGTTCTTCTGTGCGATGGCCTTGAGCAGTTCCTGATTCTCTATCTCCTTGTTCAGAGAATCATATTCACGGCTGTTTGCCACATTTTCGAGCTGTGACCTGTATTTCTCCAGCTGGGTATCACACTCCACGATATTATGCTTGGACTCGGTGATCTTCGCATTCAGTTCGTCGATCTGAGCCGTAATATTGGCTGACTTGCCCTTCAGCTCCGAAATCTCGTTTTCAAGAGATTCCACCTCAAGAGGAAGCTCGCCTCTGAGCTGAAGAATCTTGTCTATCTCAGTATCTGCCTGCTGCAGGGCATACAGAGTCTTGAGCTTCTCCTCTACGCTCAGGTCGGAATCAGCGAAGCTCTTCTGGATGGACACGAAAGTTTCCCTCTGGTCTATAGGGGTTTCGATTTTTTTCGTTTTTTTAGCCATTTTACTTAAAAATAATAATATACCGGGTTACTGTTTATATTCTCCGTAATTCGGACTGCAAAGTTAGGAAAATTTTTCTTTATCAATGAAAATAATACGGGAACTATGCCTATCTCGCTCTCATAATGACCTATATCCATGATCATGAAATCGTCTCCGGTGAAAAAATGATGGTACGACACATCGCCGGTGATATAAAGGTCGGCGCCTGCGGCAATGGCCTTTCCTGCCAGAGAGGCTCCTGAACCGCCGCACAATGCGACCCGGCGCAGTTCTCCGCGGACAGGCCTGGAAGAGCGTATGACCTTCAGGGAAAAGCATTCCTTCACATAGCGCAAGGCTTCATCGGCAGATTTCGGAGACGGGAAGCTGCCTATCACGCCAAGTCCGGTTCCGCCATCCTCCGGATCAAGTACGGATACATCCTCAAGACCCAGACGTGCGGCCATGGCCCAGCTGACACCGGAAACCACCTTGTCAGCCGTAGTATGTGCTGAATATACGGATATCCCTGCGGATATCGCCTTGATGACGGCAGCGCCGACAGGATCACGCGGCGATATTTTCTTCAATCCGGAAAATATCAGCGGATGATGTGTCACTATCATGTCCGCGCCGCATGACACGGCCTCGTCCACCAGTTCAGGAGTACAGTCCAGTCCGATAAGGACTGATGATACATCCGCATCCGGAGACCCTACGGCCAGACCGCTGTTGTCCCAGCTCTCCTGTACCGAAAGAGGAGCGAAATCCTCCAATACCTTTATTATATCCCTGACTTTCATCATTATATCTTTTTTACCTTCGTGCCGTGGAAAGATCCGCTTACTTGCCGGAGAGGGAAGTCCGGACTGCTACCAGCCTTTCCCGTATCGACTTCAGGGAGTCAAGGACCTTCAGTTCGGCAGCAACGGACGCCCTGTCATCCCTCAGACGGCGGGCGACACCCTCCAGCGTCAGCCCCGTACTGACCAGATAGTGGATCTGACGCAAAGTCTCCACGTCATCCGCCGAGAACATCCGGTTTCCCTTCGCGTTTCTCACGGGACGGATGAACTTCGGGAAAGTTTCAGACCAGAAACGCACCAGCGAAACATTCTCGTGCAGGATATCGGCGACCTCGCCTATCGAGTACAAAATCTTTTTCATCGTCAATCAAGCGACTGTCCCGTCATCACGGACACTATGAACATCTGTACGTATTCTTCCGGATCCACGGAGCCGAAAAAATAATTTACCGGGTCACACAGCAGCGTATCGCGCCACACCTCATAATGGAGATGGGGAGCGAATGAACCGCCGGACATTCCCACGTGACCGATCACCGCACCCCGTTCCACTTTCTGCCCTCTCTTCACAGTCATATCCTGCAAATGGGCATATCTGGTCAGGTAACCGTCACAGTGCTCTATCACCACCACATTTCCCGGACCTTTTCTGGACCTGGAGACCTGAGTCACGGTACCGTCAGCTGCAGCCAGGACTTCCGCGCCGAGCGTGGCCATGAAATCCAGCCCTTCGTGATTTCCTGTCACCTTGTAGAACGGATTCATCTTCCTTCCTACGGAAGCGCCCGTCATCGGCAGGGAAAAATCCGAAAGAGGCAGATGCATGGGAGGGAAGGCCTGTCCGCTTTCCGAGAGTCTCGTCAGGATATGCCTCATGTTCTCCTCCACCCTGGACGCACCAGACATCAGCTTTTCGGACTTCGCCTCGGTAAGCATCACCAGACTCTCTTCTGCCACGGAATCAGTCAGGGAAACCAGATTCATATCCGGAATCCTGTCCAGTTCCGGCGCATCGGTCTCGAAAATATCTTCATAGATTTTCATGTCCCTGACCCTCAGTCCCTCCACCACATCATCCAGGAGCCCGGCCTTCCGCTCCATCTCAGGATACATTCTTTCGAGCATGCGGTTTTCATTCCGGAGCGCACGCTCGGTATCGGTACTGAAAAAGAGAGCGAAAACTATATAATAGATTACGGTCAGCGAAATACTGGCCAGAAAGAGTTTCAGCACCAGCATGGCGAATCTCCGGCCTTTCCGGCCATCCCTGCCGACACTGAAATCATCACTGTCGAAAACGTATTTCTTCTTCCCCATATGCAGGATGCCGGACGGCTTTAAGCGGGATCGGAAGACGATGCCTTCTCAGTCACCTGTGCATATTCGTCTACTCCCATTCCCAAATCCATATAATTCATGGGATTCATATAACGGCCCATGTACATGACCTCGTAATGAAGGTGCGGGCCTGAAGACCGGCCGGAATTTCCGGAAAGGCCGATGAAAGAACCTCGTCTGACAGTCATGCCTTTTTCCACACCTATCTTGGACAGGTGCGCATATCTGGTCTTATACCCGAAACCGTGATCCACGATCACGTATTTTCCATAGCCGTAAGAACCCGATCTGACCGACTCCACCACTCCGTCAGCTGTAGCATAGACACTGTTGCCGACATCGCAGGCGAAGTCCATGCCTGTATGACGTTTTTTCTTGCCGGTAAAAGGATCGGACCTGTACCCGAACGAACTTGAAATCCTGTAGATGTTCCTGTCCGGAATCACAGGAGGGACTGACGGTATGCACGCAGCCATGTCTCCGGCTTTCTTGGCCACAGACTCTATCTCGTCAAAGGAATCAGACTGCACACAAGCCTTTTTCGTAAGTACGTCAAGACGGATTTCCGTTCTGGTCAGGAGACCTGTACGGTCAATGGCTTCAAGATATGCATATCTGTTCACACCGCCGAATCCGGCGTTTCTCACCTCGTCAGGTATCGGATTCATCCCGAACACCGAACGGTATATGTCATTGTCCCTGGACTGGAAAGATTCAAGACACTTCGCATCGGAATCAAGTTCCCTATTCAGAAGCTCCAGCTGTGAATTCAGCCTGGCATTGGTCTTCTTCAGAAAAGCCGTTTTGGGAAGATCCCACCCGAACACGGATGTATACAGCCACAGATACAGGAAAGCCGCCGCAACGCTTGCCACGAAAACGGACAGGCCTTTCATGAATTTCAGCTTCCCTGACGAAGCATAGACCTCGTATGTAAGTGTGTCTTTATTAAAGATATATTTCGGCATCAACGACATTTTTCGGCATAATCGTACAAATATATAAAGATTATTTGAATTATACCGAATTTTTCAGATATTTCACTGTCCGTCCTGCCTTTCGGAGCCGGCTTCCGCCCTATGCTTCAGGGTCATGCAGTAGAACTTGTCTCTGGCCAGCTGGGCCTTGAGCTGAGTGAATGATGAAAACCTTATTTCCTCCCTGATACGGCGGAGGAAAGTGAGCCTGATGTCGAGTCCGTATATGTCCTCGCCGAAATCGAAGATATTCGTCTCGATGGTACGGGCGTTGCCTTCCCGCACTGTAGGGCGGTTTCCGATATTGCACATGCCGTAGAACTCCCGGCCGACAGTATCCACCTTGACAAAATATACACCGTTCGCGGGCACGAGTTTCAGAGGTTCATACAGCTGCATGTTCGCAGTAGGGAATCCCAGCACCCTGGAACCTATGCGCTCGCCCGACACGACGACACCGAAAAGGGAATAATCATATCCCAGCATCTGTGCGGCTCTCACCACGCCTCCCCGTTCCAGCTCATCCCTGATTTTCGTGGAGCTTACGTCCAGCCCATGCCCGGAAACGACCTTCTCCGTCCATATCACATCCAGCCCCGCATCTTCGGCTGTGCGGCGGACTTCAGATGCGTTTCTGGCATCGCTTCCCATTCTGTTGTCATAGCCCAGCACGATGGCTTTCGCACCATATCTGCCGATCAGATATTTTTCAAAGTATTCTCTGGCGGTCAATGCCCCGAATTCCTTCGTGAAAGGTATGACCTCCACTCTGTCCACTCCCAGATCCTTCAGGAGAGCTTTCTTTTCGGACATGGATGTAAGCAGCCTGAGGCTGCGTGCCTCCTGCTGCAAAACAGTACGGGGATGAGGCCAGAATGTCACCACCATGCTCTCATCCCCTCTGTCATGTGCAGCCTTGACCAGCCGCCCTATCACAAGACGGTGCCCGATATGGACACCGTCGAAAAATCCGGTCGCTACAACCATTTCAGGAAAATGCTACAGCCACTTCACCAGTTCGAAATCCTGTCTGTGAGGCAGAAGGTCGTTCTTGGCATAAATGCGCGCAGCTACCTGATAAAGTCCTGCCACCTCAGGTGTGATGACAGCCTGATATGTGGCCACACCGTCATTGAGAGAAACAGGAGAGAATTCGGCTATCGAACTGATATGAAGTTTCCCTTTCGAATCGGTAGTGGCAAACAGCATCTCCACGCCGATCTCCTCAGGCTTGAGGTCGCCTATATTGAGAACGACTTCCGACTTGAATTCCTTGCCCAGAGAAATGTCCTCATTGGCGCTGTCAGGCTTGATCATGGACACGAAACTTACATTCTGCCATTCGCGGCGGAGATGTCTCTTCCAGTCGGCGATCTGTCTGGCGACAGCGAAATCATTGGCCGCAAGGCTTTCAAATCTCTTGGACTGAGGGTCGTAGTACTGGTTTATGTAGTCGGTCAGCATCCTATTCGTAGTGAAGTTGCATGCTACCTGGGCTATGGTGTTCTTTATGTACTCGAGCCAGTCGGATGAACGTCCGGTAGAGCGGCTGATGTTGTAGAATGTAGGAGCGATGTCGTTCTCTATGATAGTGTAGATGGTAGCGGCATCGAGTTCGTCCTGATAGTTCTGGTCCTGGTAAGTCCTTTCCATCGGGAGAGCCCATCCTGCACCAGGCTTGTAGCCTTCCACCCACCAGCCGTCGAGAACAGAGAAATGCATGACGCCGTTCATGGCTGCTTTCTCACCTGATGTACCTGATGCCTCAAGCGGCCTTGTAGGGTTGTTCATCCACACGTCCACGCCCTGTACAAGGTACTTCGCGAGGGTGATGTCGTAGTTAGGCACGAAGACGATCTTTCCTATGAACTGCGGCATCTTCGAGATGTCCACTATGCTCTTGATCAGGTCCTGGCCTGCCTTGTCTGCAGGATGCGCCTTGCCGGCGAAGATAAACTGAACCGGTCTTTCAGGATTGTTCACGATCTCGTTCAGCCTGTCAAGGTCGCGGAACAGGAGGTGTGCCCTCTTGTAGGTAGCGAATCTGCGGGCGAAACCTATGGTCAGCACATCGTCCCTGAGAGTCTCCTTGATGGTGACTATCTGGCGAGGTGAATAGTGGTTGGCCACGGAAGTGTCCGAAAGCCTTTCCTTGATCTCTGCTATGAGCTTTTTCCTCAATGTGGTGCGCACATTCCAGATGTCGGCATCAGAGACCTTGTATATACCCTCGAAGCAGGATTTGTCGTAGTGGTGTGTCTTGAACTCTTCTCCGAAGACTTTCGCATGAATCTCCTTCCACTCCGGAGCGGTCCATGTAGGATAATGGACTCCGTTCGTGACGTAGCTGACATGCAGCTCTTCAGGCAGATAGCCGGGCCACATGTTTGCAAAAATGTCGCGGCTGACTTCCCCGTGAAGCCATGACACTCCGTTCACTTCCTGAGAGATATTCGCAGCGAGAATGCTCATGGAGAACTTCTCGTTCACATCGTTTCCGTTGATCTTTCCGAGTCCCATCATGGTCTCCCAGTCGATCTTGAGTCTCTGAGGATAATGTCCTATGTATTTTCTCAGAAGGCCTTCATCGAATGAGTCATGTCCGGCAGGCACCGGTGTATGGGTAGTGAAGAGAGATGACGATCTTACGAGTTCAAGAGCCTCAGGATAGTCCATGTTGCCGTCCTGGATGTATTCCCGGAGTCTTTCGAGACCGGTAAATGCGGCATGGCCTTCATTGCAGTGGTATACCTGAGTGTTTATGCCAAGTTTCCTGAGCGCACGTATACCGCCGACTCCGAGGAGAAGCTCCTGCTTGAGCCTGTTTTCCCAGTCGCCTCCGTAAAGGTGGTGTGTCACAGACCTGTCTTCAGGCAGGTTTTCCTCATAGTCCGTATCCATGAGATAGAGTTCCGTCCTTCCGACGTCCACTCTCCAGAGCCTTGCATTCAGATTCCTGCCAGGGAAGGCGACACTTACTGTCATCCAGTTTCCGTTGGCATCCCTTACAGGAGTAGCCGGAATCTTCATGAAGTCCTGTGCATCGTATTTTGACACCTGGTCACCCTGGGCGGAAAGCACCTGGGTGAAATATCCGTAACGGTAGAGAAGACCTACAGCCACGAGATTCACGTTCATGTCACTGGTCTCTTTCAGGTAGTCTCCTGCCAGGATTCCGAGACCGCCGGAGTAAATCTTCAACGATGTGTCCAGACCATACTCCATGCAGAAATATGCGATGGACGG
This sequence comes from uncultured Bacteroidales bacterium, assembly GCA_944326365.1. GTDB lineage: Bacteria > Bacteroidota > Bacteroidia > Bacteroidales > UBA932 > Cryptobacteroides. The sequence goes on from CALVDR010000001.1 coordinate 160,966, forward strand.
ATCCTTCCTTTCAGACTTCAGGGCCATATATGAATTGAACTCGTTCATGACAAGATTCAGCTCGCCCATGAATTCAGTGTTCTTTTCCAGATCACGGAACCTTTTCAGGCTCACTTTGTCAAGCATGGCGATAGGGTTTTCCCCTGTCTCCTTCCATGCCTTCGGGTCGATTTTCCTGAAGATATTCTTGGCGGATTCATTCCAGCACCACCAGAGATTTCTGGACAATGTTTCCAGATCTTTCAGACCGTCAGGCAGATGTCTCGATATCAGGACGCTGTTCCATGACGGCTTGTTCACGTCTATTTTCTTGTACTGCATTGGTTTGTCACTCTTAAATTTAGGGAAAGCTCCCCTGTCTGTGATTATTTTGTTAAGGGCTTCAGCATAAGCCTGCTTGTAATATACGATATTGTTTTCCCACAGGGCTATCTCGGAAACATCCTTCGCGTTGTCCATATACCGTTTGCGGTCATCCTTGGTGAGACGTGCGATCTCTTTCACACGCTCCACGACTCCGTCCACGACCTGCGGATAATTCGAGTCATCCCTGTCCAGGACAGTGATGCCCGGATGGTCCTTGTGATAATGGCTCTTCACCCAAAGCCCGAAACCTGCGAGAGTGGTAGTGAGGGTAGGTACCTTGAAAGCCAGACTTTCAAGAGGAGTATAGCCCCACGGCTCGTAATATGACGGGAACAGCGCCAGATCAAGGCCTACTATGAGATCATAGTAAGTCATGTCAAATACGCCGTCGTTTCCGTTCAGATATGACGGGATGAAATATACTTTCACCTTGTCTCCTGCGGCGTTGTTGAAATGGAGTTCGTCAAGCCTTCTGGAGATGGTATCATACTCCCTGTTCATCAGGTAATGCGAAGTCCTGGTGACATAATCCGATTCCTTCCCGTGCAGTTTGGCCACCAGCTCGCGGTCAGGACCGTTGTGTCCCGACGGGATCATGATGAAAGCCTGTATGCTCTTGCCCTGAAAATCAGACTTGTTCAGCTTGTCCAGAGCGTCGATGAAGACATCGATGCCTTTGTTCTTGTACTCATAGCGGCCTCCGATACCTATGAAAATGGAATTCTCCGGCACTGTCTCTCCGGACATGGCCGTAGCCACCTGTACAAGCTTGTCCCTGGCGGCGGATCTGACCATAGGGTAGTCTTCTTCCGACGGTGTGAAACTGTTCTCGAAACCGTTCGGCGTCACGATATCCACCTTGCGGCCGAGGAACTGACGGCACTCATTGGCCGTGATATCACTCACCGTGGTGAACACATCAGCGTTCTGCGCTGAGTATTTTTCCAGCGAATGCCTTGCTATGACGTTGAAATCCCTGGCTTTCTGATCCCCGTCATACAGATTCATCGAATCGTACAGCGGGACATTGTTTCCTGCCAGACATCTGCCCACCACAGTGGCATGCGTAGTGAATACCGTAGCTACAGGCAGTCCTGACTGCTTGATATAGAGAAGACCTGCACCTGTCTGCCATTCATGGAACTGTGCCACAACCCTGTCGGCAGGGGAAAGATTGAACCTGTAGAAGCTTTCTATCACCTTACCGGCAGCGTAGCCGAAAAGCGCCGATTCCACATAGTCCCAATTTCCAGTCAAGGAGTCTACACCGAAATGCAGCCAGTATTCTGTCAGGATTTCTGATTTTTTTGTAAGAAACTGTTTGAAATCTACGAGGATAGCGACAGGGGATCCGGGAATGTTCCATTTTCCGATCGATATTCTCAAGCCTTCGGCTTCAGCCTGGGCTTTCCAGTCCTTGTACAGGCCCGGGTCTTCAATGAAGTCTGGATTGCTTTTGTCAGACTCCATCCAGACATCAGGACCGATCAGAATATGATGCCTCTTTAATTCCGTTTTAAGGTAGAGGGCCTTGGTGGCTATCACCGTATAAATACCCCCTACCTTATTGCAGACCTCCCAGCTTACCTCAAAAAGATAATCCGGTCTGATCAAATCGTTGTTCATCTAAATCTATTTCTTCGTTTTTGCCGTTTTCCTTACAGACGGTTTTTTGCCTGCGGCCTCGGCGGAAGTCTTCGCAGACTTCTTTTCAGCGGTCTTTTTCACAGGCTTCTTTTCTGCAGCAGCAGACTTTGCCTTGGCAGACACCGTCTTCTTTTCGGCTGCAAAGTTAACATCTGAAACGGAAATTGCATCATCCACCCTCAAAATAAAATCGCTAAGAACATTCATATAATTTATAAATGCCTCATACGGAGTATCATACGGGTTGAAATATTTATGCACTGCACCGTCTGAGAAGAACTTGGTACACATATAATAGAAATGGTCGCTCTCCTGAAGATGTCCGAAATCAGACCAGAGGTCGCTGTTTTCATTCAGAAGCGAGATCTTCTCGGTGACATTGTACAGCTTCTTGAATGCATCGCTCTGAAGTTCGTTTCCGAGCCATGCTGTGATATCCCGTTCTTCATCAGCCCATGAAATAGGGTCGGGAACATCGAGGGAAGCCACTGCCTTGTGCTTGCGTCCTGCCTGCTCCGGTGTCACGAACTCGAACTCGCCGTCCTTGATGACCACGTCAGGGAAATATCTCAGGAAGTCAAAGATACCGCTCTGGGCTTTCTGGTGCTCGCCGAATGTCTCGTAATCCATGAAGAGGTTCACGATCTCGTCATTCTGTGCGGAAGCCTTGATCCAGCCGAGGAACTTGTCCCCCGTAAGAGGCCAGTCCTGCCAGTTCTTGTCCGAGAATCTGAATGCTATATCATCACTGAGTGTATAATTCCTGAGGAGGAGCTTGAGCTTCGGAGCCAGGGCGCCTGCATATACATAGTTAGGGCTCTTCCATCCGAGGACATGCTTTGCGCCTTCGGTCAGCATGGTCTTGAAGCCCATGTCATAAACCATAGAACCTATCTCGTCGGAATAGATAAGCTCTGTATTCCTGAACGACTTCGGAGTGATGCCGAAATAGTGCTCGATGGTTTCCTTGTGTTTCTCCACCTGACGTTTGAACTCAGTCGGGGAAGCGATGGCTGCCAGAGAGTGGTAATATGTCTCGGCAAGGAATTCCACGCAGCCCGTTCCTGCCAGCTTGCGGAAACTGTCGATTACCTCAGGTGCATATCTGTCGAACTGTTCGAGTACTGAACCGGAGATGGAGAAAGCCACCTTGAACTGTCCCTTATGGGAGTTGATGAGATCCAGCAGAAGTTCGTTTGCAGGAAGATAGCATCTCTGCGCCACCCTGCGGAGGATGGTCCTGTTCGCGAAATCGTCATAGTAGTGGGAATCCTTTCCGATATCGAAGAATCTATATAACCTCAATCTGTTAGGCTGGTGCACCTGGAAATACAGGCATATACTTTTTTTCATTGTTCTGAAATTTTAAGTTTAGACTATTTGATTATTACTGACTCGTAAACCTTCTTGATCTTGTAGGCGGCGTTGTTCCACTTGAGGGCGTCCACTTCATCACGTCCGCAGCGCGCTGCCATATCCGACATGGCCGGGTAGTTCAGCAGACCGTACATGGCATCAGCCATCGCATCTATATCCCAGAAATCCACCTTGATGGCGTATTTCAGGACTTCAGCGACACCGGACTGCTTGGAAATGATGGACGGAACATTCGTCTGCATGGCCTCAAGCGGAGAAATACCGAACGGCTCAGATACCGAAGGCATCACGTATACGTCCGACAGCGCGAACATTTTCTGTACGTCAGCTCCGCGGAGGAAACCGGTAAAGTGGAACTTGTCGGAGATACCCAGTCTGGCGACATGGCGTATGCATCGGTTCATCATGTCACCGCTGCCGGCCATCACGAACCTGACATGGTTGCACCTCTTGAGGACTTTCGCGGCGGCCTCGATGAAATATTCAGGACCCTTCTGGAACGTGATACGGCCAAGGAAGGTAACTACCTTGTCCTTCACTCCCCTTTCGACCTCTATGGTCTTGCGGTCGCTGAAGTCCACTGCGTTGTGGACAGCCACCACCTTGTCCGGAGAAATACCGTATTTGTTTATCACGATATTCCTCGTGAGCTCGCTCACTGCGATTACTTTGTCAGCAGCCTCCATACCTTTTCTTTCGAGGTCATATACCCTCGTATCGATCTTGTCATCGCTGCTCCTGTCGAAGGAAGTAGCGTGGACATGCACTACGAGAGGCTTGCCTGTAAGCTGCTTTGCAGCTATTCCGGCCAGATATGTCAGCCAGTCATGGGCATGGATGACATCGAATTCGTCGGCGTGCTGAAGGGCGATCGTGGCGCCTACCATGGCATATCTTGCCACCTCTTCCATCAGGTTTTCGCCGTATTTGCCGGAAAACTTGTATTTCTGCCCGTACTGGACCCTGAAACCTTTGATCTGGCGTTTCCTCTCTTCTTCCACCATTTTGGTGAAATCCTGAGGGTCCACATAAGGCACCATATTCGAGCCGATATGAATGAACCTCACCTTTCCGAGGAATTCATCGACCGAAGTAGATACAGTATCTACAGGGACATCACTTGCATTTATGATCTTCACGGCGCTCTGGTCCTCGTCACCTGAAGCCGACGGCATCACGAAAAGCACGTCCACATCATTGGCGGCAAGACCTTTGGTCATACCGTAGCAAGCCGTTCCCAATCCTCCTGCTATGTGAGGAGGAAATTCCCAACCGAACATCAGAACTTTCATAACTATTCCTCCTTCCTGTATTTGTTCATCAGATAGTCCACTCTCAGAAGCGCAGCGGTGCTGCAGGCCGAAGCGATGGCCCCGTGAGCCTCGTGAGGAGGGTCTCCGTCATAAAGTTCGGAGAATGCGCCTACGCCATGCTTGTTTATGTCAGCGTAGAAGCCCTCGGTCAGATATTCAGCCTTCTTGTAGAAATTGGACCCCATCATCTTGAAACAGATGTTCACATACGGATCGAGAAGGATAGGGAATGCACAGCCCTGATAGTATGCCAGGTCACGGTCTGTCTGCGAACCCTCGTATACTCCCCTGTACATCACGTTGCGAGGTGAAAGTGTCCTGATTCCCCTGCGGGTAACCAGTTCGTTGTTCACGGTCATCACCACATCGGACTTGATCATGTCCTCTACAGGAGAATAGTCCAGGCTGATGGCATAGAGCTGGTTCGGCCTTACGTCCATGTTCTGTCCGGAGTTGTCGACATAGTCGGCGAGGTATCCGGCTTCATAGTTCCAGAACGTCTTCTGATAGTTTTCCTCGATCAGATCACGTATCGGCGACCATTTCCCGACAAATTCGTTCTTTCTCTTCGGCCCGTATTTCGTCTCCATATCGATGGCGAAGCATACCGCGTTGTACCACATGGCGTTCGTCTCGACCTGATAGCCGGCACGTTCGGTAACAGGATGTCCGCCCACGTATGTGTTCATCCATGAAAGGGCGACTCCGTCCATCTGTGCCCAGAGAAGTCCGTTCGGATGCATGGCCACTTCGTTCCTGTGACCCGGAAGATAGCTTTCGAGAATTCCTTTCAGAGTGGCGCCGTACTTTTTCCATACCTTCTTGGCGGCATCCTTTTCTCCTTTCTCATCTTCGAGGAAATGGATATACTGCTGTACCGTATCGGTCAGCAGAAGCGGAGCCTCCACCTGGGTAGTCCTGTGGAAGAGCCTTTCCTGTTCGTCTGCGATGAGATTGTCCAGAATCTCTTCGAATTCCTCGCAGTTCCCGTCGGCATAAAGTGTAAGTCCCGGCAGGGAAAGCACCGTTTCCCTGAGAAGTCCGGTCTCAAGCCATGAGAAACCTGCATTTATGCGCTTGTGCCCGTTTCTTGAGCATTTGAGCATGTCGGCATTCCTGACCAGAAGATCATGATAGTTGTGAATGTCGCCCAGACGCTTGAGTGCATCCGTAAATTTGCGTTTGAGTGCTTTCGGCTCGTCTTCGGCCACTGACGCGGAGAAGACGATGCTGTCTCCCGGCTTCATGGAAACAGTGAAGAAACCAGGCACGAAAAGGTCTTCCTTGCAGCTGAATCCGCGGCGCATCTCATCCGAGTAGGTGATGCCGTTGTACCAGTATGGAAGCGACTTGAACTGCGTCTTGGCGCTTATCTGCATGTTCAGTTCAGGAAAATCTTCGTAAAGCCTGAACGAAACGCCGTTCTGGATTTCCTTATAGTCTGTCACAGCCTCCGGATTCTGGCTTGTCAGGCTGTGCACGCTTCTGAATGCAAGGAAAGGCTTGAGCATGAGAGTAGCCTTTTCCGGTGCGGAGATAAGATGGTACTTGATCAGTACCTGATCCGTATCAGGAGCCATAAGGATAGTCTTGCTGAACATGATTTCGCCTACCTTGTAGACGATTTCCGGAGCCGGGTCAGCATCGAAATCGACTATATACTTATGACCTCTCGGTTCATAGACATCACCGTAGCAGTGAATGCCGAGGTTGAATTGCTTGCCCCCCACGACAAGACTCTCGTCCAGAGATGACAGAAGGATGAAATTCCCTCCGCCCAGCTTGTCGACCGGAACTGCAAGAAGTCCATGGTAGCGCCTTGTATTGCAAGTCACGATGGATGTGTTGCAATAGGCCCCTGTCTTGTTCGCCACAATGATCTCCCTTTTGAGCGAATACTCCAGGTTTACCAATTCTGACTTGTTGAATTTCAAAAAAGCCATAATGTTTGATATTATAGGTTAATAATTTTCAGTCTATTTTCTTCAGCACTATTGCGCAGCGGCATGGCAGGTAGAGATACAGCGTATGATCGTATTTCCGGTTTCCGTTCGGGGACTTTTCCGCCATGGACAAGTGCTCTTCGCCCATTTTTATCCTTGAGAATCCATCGAATTCGGCCTCATCGCTGTCAAGCACCACCCTGTATTTCCCTGACGGGGCTGAAAACCCATAGTCTGAAAAGGATAGGCAAGGATTGAAATTGAACGCAAAGATACAATTTATTCTTTTGAATACTAATATTTTTTTCTCTTCATCCTGCACCAGCAGTTCCGGGCGTCCGGAAAGTATATCCTCTGATTTTCCGAGCCTTATCATCGCGTTGTCGAAATTCAGAAGGTACTTGTAGCGGAGATAATCCGGTTCGGCAAGCGACCATTGGCGGCGGGCGTACTTGTACGACCAGCCGTTCCCCTCACGAGGAAAATCTATCCACTCGGGATGGCCGAACTCGTTGCCCATGAAATTCAGGTATCCGTCCCCTGCGGTAGCCATAGTCACAAGCCTTATCATCTTGTGCAGGGCGATACCCCTGTCTATGATATCAGACTTCGACTCCGTGTTCATGGAGAAGTACATCTCCTTGTCCATCAGACGGAAGATGATGGTCTTGTCCCCCACCATGGCCTGGTCGTGGCATTCCGCATAGCTGATGGTCTTCTCGTCGGCACGCTTGTTCGTAAGCTGCCACCACATCTCGCCCATGCTCCACTGGTCGTCCGACAGTTCCTTGATCCACTTGATCCAGTTGTCGGCCACACCCATGCTCATGCGGAAATCGAATCCCACTCCTCCGGCCTCGAAAGGCGCAGCCAGCCCGGCCATTCCGCTGACATCCTCGGCGATAGTGAAGGCATCCGGATTCAGCTCTTTCACAAGCATATTGGCGAGAGCCAGATAAGTCACGGCAGACTCGTCGACCCCGCCGTTGAAATAGTTGTCATAGCCGACGAAGTCCTTGCCGAGGCCGTGGTCCCAGTACAGCATGCTGGTCACGCCGTCGAAGCGGAAACCGTCTATATGATACTCTTCCATCCAGTATTTGCAGTTCGACAGGAGAAAATGCTGTGTCTCGTGCCGTCCGTAGTCGAAACAGCGGGATCCCCATGCAGGATGACGGCCCCTGTCCCCCGAATAGAAGTACATGTCCCCGTCCTTTCCGTCGAAATCCCCTAGTCCTTCCAGTTCATTGTCCACGGAATGCGAATGGACGATATCCATCACTATGGCTATACCTGCCCCGTGAGCCTCATCCACCAGGGCCTTGAAATCCTCCGGAGTGCCGAATCTGGAACTCAGGGCATAGAAATTCGAGACCTGATAGCCGAAAGACCCGTAATACGGATGTTCCTGAAGGGCCATTATCTGTATGGTATCATACCCGTCCTTTATGATTTTCGGAAGAATATTTTTCCTGAACTCAGCAAACGTCGAGACCTTTTCCTCCTCGGAACTCATCCCTATATGACATTCATATATGAAAGGGTGCTCACGTTTCCCCGGTCCCTTGTGTTTCCATCTGTACGGCTTGTCCGGATCCCACACCTGCGCCGTGAACATCTTGGTCTCAGGATCCTGCACGGCCCGCGTCGCATAAGCGGGAATCCTCTCACCTCCGCCTCCCGGCCATTCCACATACAGCTTGTACAAAGTACCGTGCGATATGAACATCTGGTTCACGGTGATCTCCCAGTTCCCGTTGCCGACAGGATGCAGGGCATAAGCCTCCGTCCTCTTCCAGTTGTTGAACTCGCCTATCAGGTAAATCTTGGTCGCGTTGGGTGCCCACTCCCTGAAAATCCAGTCACCCTCCGCAGTCCTGTGCATGCCGTAATACAGATGATTGTTCAGACCTCTGGACAGAGAACCGTCGACTTCGATATCCGCTCTGGCATCAAGAATACGCTGATGCCGCGCATCGATGGCATCCTTATAAGGGGCAAGCCATGTATCAGTCTCATAGATCATCGGCATTTTCGCCGATTTCATTTCTTTCTTCTTCATCGGTATATGAGTTTAGCGTCAATACGACGTGGTTTCATCAATATGTCTCTATGCCATCCGCCTTCTCTCTGGCCGTCCGCAGATATTTCCTGCATCCGGAGATCAGTTCGTCCGCCCTCCTGATATACTTGTCTATATCATCGATTCCGGTGGCCGGATCCTCCACTTTCGCAGCTATCTTCTCCAGTTCGGCGACAGCATCCTGATACCGGAAAGCCTTTTCCGGAACTTCACATTTTCCTTCCGATCTCTTTTTCTCAGCCATAAAAAAACATTTAGCGGCCTTCGGCCAATATTTCCTCAAAAGCCCATGTCAGTCCGGCCTTCCGGCCAATGTCACTTTCGTGACCCTGCATTCAAGCGTACCGTCGGCGAACATCAGCGAAACCTCGTCCCCGCAGGACTTGTCGGCAGCCTTCTTGAACGGCACTCCCGAACTGTCAAGTGCCAGCACATACCCCCTGCGGAGTATGTTACGAGGATCTGCGGACCTGATTCTCGTCTCAAGCATCTGGACCTGGCTCTCCATCCGGCTTATCTTGTTCAGGAAAGCCAGCTTGAGCCTGGACCCGAAAGACAGCAGTCTCGCGTCCTCGTCTGCATAATATCCAATAAGTTCATCAGCCATGGCCGTAGGCGTCTTCATGTAGCCGTAAGCCACCATGTCACAGACATGATGGTCCTGATCATGTCCCACGGCGGTAAAGACAGGGACAGGAAAACGGGCAATGGCGGCTGCAAGGTCATAGTCGTCATAACACGCAAGATCCAGTTTCGCCCCGCCTCCCCTCATGACAAGCACCAGATCATACGGGGTATCAGACTGTGCTATACTCTCCAGGGCCCCGATGATGGAAGAGGGTGCCGCACTGCCCTGCATGACGGCAGGAAACAGTTCGGAACGGAACACAAAACCATAGTCGTTTTCCAGAAGATGTCTGGTAAAGTCCCTGAATCCCGCAGCATCGGAAGCCGAAATCACGGCAAGCCTGTACGGCAGGACCGGCATCGGCAGTTCTTTCTGCAGTTCCATAAGCCCTTCCGCCTCCAGACGCGCGATCGTCAGGCGCCGCTGCTGCTCCTTTTCCCCCACCGTAAAGGAAGGGTCGATATCGTCGATGACCAGAGACAAACCGTAGAGCTGGCTGAAATTCACAGACACCAGTACAAGCACATTCATCCCTTCAGACATGTCCGATCCGGTCACTGACTTGAAAAATGGAGCCAAAAACCTGAATTTCGAGCTCCATATCACCGCCTGGGCCTTCGCCACCAGACCTGTTTCCGAACTTTGGGAAAGTTCCATATAGCAATGCCCCGCAGGCCTCACCTTCATGGCACTGATTTCAGCCTTCAACCACAGTTTCGACGGAAAAGCAGCCTCAATCCCGTTTTTCAATCTGGTCTGAAGTTCATACAAGTCTATGTAATTCCCGGGTCCTGACATATTACGTTTATATCCTTACAAAATTAACAATTTCAGCGAAATTTCCGCAATACTCTTATGATTTTTTCGACATTCCGTCATTCCTGTTAAGATTTACATAATTTTCCGATATTTTTTCTTTTTTCCATGTAGAGAATAATAATTTTTTGTTATCTTACGCAGATAAATTATCTTTGCGGGCTACTCACCGAAGTCATTGTCGAAATGAAAATAACGGAAGCATTATTTGCAGGAAGCAGCACCAGAATATCGGACAGGCCAAAGCAGGCCTTTCCCGAGTTCGCTTTCATCGGAAGATCCAACGTCGGAAAATCGTCGCTGGTAAATATGCTGTGCGGGAACAAAAAGCTGGCAATGACTTCCGCCACACCAGGCAAGACACAGGTGGTCAACCACTTTCTGATCAACCGTTCATGGTATCTGGTGGATCTCCCGGGCTACGGATATGCCAGGATGTCAAAAAGCGGAAGACAGAGGCTCGGCCAGATGATCAGGAGCTACATAAGCCTCTCTCCGGATCTTGTGATGCTTTTCGTCCTCATAGATTCGCGGCATGATATCGGCAAGACGGACATGGACTTCCTGATAGAGCTCGGAGAGAGCAGGATTCCGTTTTCCATCATTTTCACGAAAGCGGACAAGAACGGGGCCACAGCCAGAGACGCCCAGATAGAAAAGAACAAACAGAAGATTCTGGAATACTGGGAAGAGCTTCCTCCTGTCTTCGTCAGCTCGGCAATGAACGGAATGGGAAAAGAAGAGATACTTGACTATATAGAATCCGTCCTGCATCAGCTGGATGAAACGGAGACGACAGACGAAAACGACAAATAATAAAACCATATCGAGATGCACAACGAACATAAAATGAAACTTTTTGCGTGCAGGAGTTCAAAGCCTCTCGCAGAAAAGATTGCCAAGTCTCTGAACATAGAGCTGGGACAGTCCGATGTCCTGACGTTCAGTGACGGGGAATTTCAGCCGTCCTTCAACGAGAGCGTCAGAGGCGCTACCGTTTTCATCGTGCAATCGACCTTCCCGCCTGTAGAAAACCTTTTTGAGCTTCTGCTCATGATCGACGCAGCCAAGAGGGCTTCAGCCCATTGCGTCATCGCCGTAATGCCGTACTTCGGGTGGGCAAGGCAGGACAGAAAGGACAAACCGCGGGTATCCATCGGGGCGAAACTGGTGGCGAACGTACTTCACGCCGCCGGATGCGACCGCGTAATGACCTGCGACCTGCATGCAGACCAGATCCAGGGATTCTTCGATTTCCCGGTAGACCATATATACGCCAGCTCGATATTCCTGCCTTATCTCAGGGAAAAGAGCATCGAGAATCTGGCCATTGCCGCTCCCGACATGGGCGGGGCGAAAAGGGCAAACGCATATGCCCGCTACCTCCAGTGTCCGGTAATAATCTGCCACAAATCCCGCGAAAGGGCTAACGTAGTAGGTTCCATCACGGCCATAGGCGATGTCGCCGGCAAGAACGTCATCATCGTGGATGACATGATAGACACTGCCGGGACGCTGACCAAGGCGGCCAATGTCCTCAAGGAAATGGGCGCCGCCAGCGTAAGGGCATGCGCCACACACGCGGTATTCTCAGGAAACGCGTATGAACGCATAGCGCAGTCCGCACTTGAGGAGGTGATAGTGACCGACACCATACCTCTGTCATCGAATCCAGACAAGGACAAGAGCAAAATCACGGTGCTTTCCGTGGCTGACATCTTCGCCAATATTATATATAAGGTATACAACGACGAGCCTATCAGCCCTGACTTTATTTTCTGACGGAAATGGAAATCTTCATCGCAGCACTTATCTTCATCGGGCTAAGTGTCTTCGGCCTGTGCTTCAACATCATATTCAGGAAAAACGGAAGGTTTCCCGAAACCGAAGTCAGCAGGAACAAGGAGATGCGCAAGCTCGGCATCAGATGTGCGAAAGAAGACGAGATGAAACTCTGGGGGAAGAAAAACGGAAAAAAATATCCGTCATGCAGCGACCTTGGATGTTCGGACTGTGCCGGCTGTGACATAATGCCTGGAGAAGACAAGAAAAATTAAATCCGACGACTTATGAGCCTTGTAGCTATAGTAGGAAGACCGAATGTAGGAAAATCGACGCTTTTCAACCGTCTGGTGGGGATGCGCCAGGCTATCGTGGACGAGACCGCCGGCGTGACCCGTGACAGGCATTACGGAAAATGCGAATGGTGCGGGACATTGTTTTCGGTAGTGGACACCGGAGGGTATACATCCCGCTCCGAAGACGTCTTCGAAGAAGAAATCCGCAAACAGGTGGTTCTTGCGATAGATGAAGCAGACCTGATACTTTTCATGGTCGAAGCCGCCACCGGCGTGACAGACTATGACGAAGAGATAGCAGATATACTGAGACGTTCCGGAAAGCCGGTAGTACTGGCTGTCAACAAGGTAGACACCGGTGAAAAGATGTATGACTCTTATCAGTTCTACTCGCTGGGACTCGGTGAAGTGTGGAGCATTTCGGCAGCCAACGGCAGCGGGACAGGCGACCTGCTGGATGAAATCGTAAGGCAGCTGCCTGATACCCCTTCCACAGACGACGATCACCCGGATCTTCCGCACATAACCATAGTCGGAAGACCGAATGTCGGGAAGTCGTCACTGACCAATGCATTGCTGGGGATTGAAAGAAACATAGTCACGCCTGTGGCCGGAACCACCAGGGACTCCATCGCCACATACTACAACAAATTCGGACATGAATTCATGCTGGTAGACACGGCAGGGATGAGACGGAAGACGAAGGTCCATGAAGATCTTGAATTCTACTCCGTAATGAGATCCATACGTGCTATCGAACACTCGGATGTCTGCATCCTGATGGTAGACGCACAGACAGGGCTCGAATCCCAGGACATGAACATTTTCAACCTTATAGTCAGGAATCTGAAAGGATGCGTCATAGTAGTGAACAAATGGGACCTCATAGAGAAGGACAGCAACACCCTGAAGCGGTATGAAGAAGCTTTCAGGGCGAAACTGGCCCCGTTCAACGACGTTCCCATCATTTTCACGTCAGTATTGAAAAAACAGAGGATACTGGATGTACTGAACGCTGCGGCGAAAGTCTATGAAAACTACACGAAAAAAATCCCTACTTCCAGACTGAACGATGTCATGCTTCCTGTAGTGGATGATTACCCGCCACCTGCATGGAAAGGCAAGTATGTGAAAATCAAATATGCTACACAGCTTCCTACGAAGAACCCGAAATTCGCATTCTTCTGCAACCTGCCGCAATACGTGAAAGCCCCTTACAAGAGATTCATCGAAAACAAGCTGCGGGAGAACTTCGATTTCACAGGATGCCCGATGCAGATTTTCTTCAGACAAAAATGACGGTGGCTTAAAAAAAGAAATCAAAAAGAGACGATCAGCAAACCGACCGTCTCTTTTTGAACTATAACCCTATTATTAACAACTAAACTAACCGACTACTTAATTAGCAAAACCCGTGCCAAAACCAGAAACTATTCTACGCGTTCTATCTTCAGCTGCTGGATCTCGAAAGAATCATGTACGAAATTGACAAAAACAGTCACGACAAAACGTTCTCCTCCGGCATTCAGGATTCCCAATGCATATTTCATGTTCGACTTGCCGGCCTGATGGGTGATGGAAAATGCGCTCGGGCTGTAGGCGCTGAAAAAGGACTTCATAATCTGACGGGCCTGATTCCTGCTGGAATCATTAGTCTGTGAAATTACCACGATTTCCAGATTGTCGGCAAACCATGCGGAAAGCTTGTCCGCATCACCTACCCTGATATATTTGGCAATAGGCGTAAACACATCAAATTCCTGTGCGGACATATCCGCACAAAATCCGAGCAATACTGCCGGAGCAAGCGTCATTATCCTAACCAGATTCTTCATGCCTTGAAAAATAGCAGGATAATAATCTTGCAAAATTTAAGCCACGTAAGTATATTTGTGACAAAAGCATAAAGAATTGTTTCGTCAGACATGCACCGATTATGAAAATCAGATTGCTGACAGTAGGGAAAACGGACACTGACTGGATACGCACAGGCATTGCGGTATACAGGGACAGGCTGAATCATTATATAAATTTCTCGATCACCGAACTTCCGGACATAAGGAATACGGCATCACTGAGCAAGGATCAGATAAAATCCAGAGAAGGGGATCTGATTCTGAAAAGCCTCGGTCCCGGGGATCATGTCATCCTGATGGATGAAAAAGGACGTGAATTCACATCGTCCGAATGGGCATCGTGGATAGGGAACAAGCTGGCCCACCTCTCCGGAGATCTGGTGTTCGTCATAGGAGGTCCCTACGGTTTTTCAGAAGCGGTATATGCCAGAAGCAACGGCATGGTCTCCCTTTCACGCATGACATTCTCACACCAGATGGTCAGAGTGATATTCACGGAACAGCTGTACCGCAGTTTCACTATCATCAGAGGAGAGCCTTATCATCATGAATAACACAGGAAATAACATAAACAGGCTTAATTACAAGGAAAACTGCTGGAAGATATTCCTCGGGCTCTCGATTCTGCTGTTCCTGCTGTCCGTCACGCTGAGAATCACTTCGGAAAGTGCGGAAAAGACAGCCATCGACCTGAGCGGGAAAATAGAAAAACGGCTGGAAATACTGGAAAGATACGCGGATGAAGCCATCAGGGCAGACCACAGCCAATGGCTTCAGCTGCGCAGGCTGCCGCCTGACATGGTCATATACCGGTATGTCTACGACACTCTGCAGTCGTGGAGCAACCAGTTCCCTGTCGCGAATGACGATATCAGCACCAAAGTAGTGATAGAGAAGCTGTCGAACCTGAGATCAGGCATATCTTCTCCGCTGACAGAAATTCCGGAAAGTGCCTGCTACATGAATCTGGGGCCCAAATGGTACATCATCAAAAGCAGATACGATGACAGAAGCTGCAGAATCATATACGGGCTGGAGATACAGAATACCCTGCTTGCAAACAGACAGAACTCGGAATCAGGAGTGAATCCGGCCCTGAAGCTGCCGAAAAAATATGTAGTCACGCCTATCAGCCATACGGGAGGTGTCCCTGTATTCGTGAACGGAGAACCGCTGCTGAAAGTGATATCGGAGACCACGAGGGACATTCCGTTCCCTGCAAACATTCTCCTCCGGTGGATAGCGATGATCCTCTTCATGCTGTCCGTCCTGGCATATTTCTGGAGACATCCGTCATTGAAGGCATTCCCTGCAGCGATTCTGATACTCGGGGCGGCTTCGGTCATAGCATACAGCTGGGGGCTTCAGCTGAGAAACGTCATGCCCGTATTCTCGCCCGGGATATATGCCGGCGGTTCGGTACTTTTTTCCTTCGGAGCCCTGCTCATAATGAACTGTTTCGTGACGTGCTATCTGCTGTGCATTTATCTCTGCAGGAAACCGTTTATCCGGGAAATGCTCTCAACCGGCAAGCTCAGAAGCAAAATCATATATACGTCCCTCATAGTCCTTACATTCACAGGCGCGGGAATATACGTCCACACCACACTGGTAAGCCTGATCATGAACTCCAGCATCACGCTGGAACTCTACATGTGGTTCAACCTGTCCGTATATACAGTCGTGGTGTATGCCTCATATATAGGGCTGCTGTTCTGTATGATGCTGCTACTGCAGCTTCTCAGACCGGTCGTATATGAATTCACAGGAAAGAAATACAGCGTATTCTCGAGAAAATGGGCTCTCGGGTTCTCTGTATTCTGCGCATTGTACCTGACTGTCACTGCCGGCGTCCTCGGTTTCCGGAAAGAACAGGACAGAATCATGGTCATGACGAACAGGCTGGCCGTAGACAGGGACCTTTCTCTGGAAATCCAGCTCCGCTCCATCGAAGATGCCATAGCTTCCGACCCTATGGTGGCATCGCTTTCAGAACTGGACAGAAGCGACATGATCATCCTGAACCGCCTCAACGAAAACTATCTGTACAGGATTTCGCAGGACTATACGGTCACGGCCAGCATCTGCAGGGACAATGCCGTACGCCACTTCGGCAGAAGCGGTAAGGACGAGCCTTGCCTGGACTACTACGGCAGGAAATTCATATCCGGCACACCGGTTTCACCTGAATCAAGATTCAGATTCGTGTATGATGAATTCGGAAATTCGCTGTACATCGGCTCGTTCATATACTATTCATCCGCGACAGGCGTGGTACACATGTTTCTGGAAGTGGAAAAGAAGGCAAGGAAAGAGGAAAACGGATACATGAACATATTCAGGAAAGCCGGTTCCGATCAGGTAAATCTGCCGCAATTCTATTCGTATGCGAAATTCCTCTCCGGAAAGCTTGTGAACTACAGGGGAAACTATCCTTATCCTGCCATCATCACCCCTGACGTTCTGGAAGCAATCGAAAGCGATGCCAACCACTTCAGAGAGAGCAGGTACGTACATTTCATAAACAGGATATCGCCGAACGAAGTCATCTTCACATCCAGGCCGCAGCGCGGATGGATGACTTATTTCGTGAACTTCTCATATCTGGTCATCCTCACATACGGACTCCTCTACATGGTTTCGCTCCTGTATCACGGAAAGAACGGACAGGTGTCCAGAAACTATTACCGCTCCCGAATCAATTTCGTGCTTTCCCTGTCCCTGTTCGCCACGCTGATAGTCATGACATCTGCCAGCGTCGCTTTCGTATACAAGAGGAACGCCACGAACATGTACAACATGATGTCCGACAGGATCAGCACCATACAGAATCTGATGGAGAGCCGGACAAGACATGCCGAAGACTGGCATGACCTCAACTCTACGGACATCGCCGCCGCCATGGAATCAATCGGGAACACCACCAAATCCGACATCACCCTGTACACTCCCGGCGGCAAGGTATTCAGGTCCACCAGCCCTGAGGTCTTCGAAAAAATGATACTGGGCACCAGGATGAACCCTGAAGCATACTACGATATCAGGTACAAGAACCAGAGGTTCTGCATCTGCCAGGAAAAGGTGGCAGGTTTCCGGTTCTACTCCATGTACGCGCCCCTGTTCAACGGCCAGGGCACCATGGTCGCCATCCTGAACTCGCCATACACGGATCAGAACTATGTGTTCAGGCACGACGCTTTCTTCTACAGCGCCATCATCATAAACATATTCATCCTGCTTCTGATAACCACCATCGTCCTGAGCACCACCATAGTGAACGCCATCTTCAAGCCTCTCACCGCGATAGGCGAAAAGATGTCATCCACCGACCTGCATGCCCTGGAACCTATCGAGTACGACAGGGATGACGAGATTTCCACTCTGGTGAAAGCCTACAACCAGATGGTGACCGACCTGACAGAGAGTACGAGAAAACTGGCCCAGGCGGAAAGGGACAAGGCGTGGAGCGAAATGGCCAGACAGGTAGCACATGAAATCAAGAACCCGCTGACTCCGATAAAACTGGAAATACAGAGGCTCATAAGGCTCAAACAGAGACAGGACCCGAACTGGGACGAGAAATTCGACAAGGTATGTTCCGTGGTACTGGAACATATCGACATACTCACTGAAACCGCGAACGAATTCTCGACATTCGCAAAACTGTACAGTGAAGAACCGGTACGTCTCGACCTGGATGCCACCCTCCGCGACCAGCTGGTGATATTCGACAACAGGGAGAATATCCGCATCTCCTATCTGGGCATGCCAGACGCTTTCGTGACCGCACCGAAACCACAGCTGATAAGGGTATTCGTAAATCTGCTGACGAACGCCATACAGGCGATAGAAATCAAGCAGAAACAGGAAGAAGAGAACGGAAAGCCGGTGAGCAGGGGTGAAATCCTGATATGCCTGAGAAACAGCACCATGGACGGATGCTACGACATAGTTTTCGAAGACAACGGGCCTGGTGTGAGCGAAGAAAACCAGGACAAGCTGTTCACCCCGAACTTCACCACGAAAAGCGGAGGCACGGGACTCGGCCTGGCCATAAGCCGCAATATCGTGGAAAAGTGCAACGGGGAAATCACATACCGCAAATCCTACACCCTCTACGGGGCCTGCTTCACGGTCCGGCTTCCGAAAGATCAGTAGACGTAGTCTTTCACATCCTGGGCTGTGATGGAGCTGCCAGAAAGAATGAGCAGGCGTTCCACCACGTTCCGGAGTTCACGGATATTTCCCGACCAGGACTTGTCGACAAGAAGCTTCAGAGCGTCAGGTTCCACTTTCCGCTTCTGCATGCCGGTCTCGGCACATATCTGGTCTATGAAATAGTCTACCAGAAGAGGAATGTCGGTCTTGCGCTCGTCCAGAGACGGGACATTGATGACTATCACGCTCAGACGATGGTACAGGTCCTCCCTGAAATTTCCCTTTTCAATCTCGGCCTTCAGATTCTTGTTCGTGGCAGCCAGTACACGGACATCGACGGTGATATCCTTGTCGCTGCCTACCCTGGAGAGCTTCTTCTCCTGGAGTACGCGCAGAACCTTCGCCTGCGCTGCAAGGCTCATGTCACCGATTTCATCGAGGAAAAGCGTCCCTCCGTCTGCCTGTTCGAACTTGCCCTTGTGCTGCTTGATGGCCGAAGTGAAAGCTCCTTTCTCATGGCCGAAAAGCTCGCTCTCGATGAGTTCTGACGGAATCGCGGCACAGTTCACTTCTATATAAGGCATGGCCGACCTTCCGCTTTTCTGATGCAGGCTTCTGGCCACAAGTTCCTTTCCGGTACCGTTCGCACCTATGATCAGGACACGGGCATCGGTCGGGGCCACCTTGTCGATGATGGAACGGATGTGCTGCATGGGCTCCGACTCCCCTATCATCTGCTGCCCGTAGACCTTCTTTTTCAGGATCTTCGTCTCTTTCACCAGGGACACCTTATCCGTAGCGTTCTTGATGGTGATGAATATCCTGTTCAGGTCGAGAGGTTTCTGGATGAAGTCAAAAGCTCCTTTCTTGATACATTCCACGGCAGTATCGATATCCCCGTGTCCGGAAATCATGACTATGGCCGAATCCGTCCCGGCTTCCACAAGTTTCGCCAACACTTCCTGACCGTCCATCCCGGGCATCTTGATATCGCAGAATATCACGCTGTAGCGTTCCTTTTCCGCCATTTCGCAGCCATGGACACCGTCCTCGGCCACATCCACTTCATATCCTTCGTCCATCAGTATCTCTTTCAGAGAATTCCTGATGGCCCTTTCATCGTCAATAACCAGTATCTTCATAATCGCTGTTTTTTTCCGTTGCGGCTCCGCTGTTCTCCGCCGCAATGGCCATGGAATACAAATATCGGACTTTTTCAGCCACTTCCGAAAATTTTTGTAATTTTGCCGAACTATCCGTAAAGAACAAGCATCGATGAATATTCCCGACATAATCATAGCCATCGACGGATTCTCGTCCACCGGCAAAAGTTCCTTCGCCAAACTGATTGCCAGAGAATTCGGCTTCAGGTATCTGGATTCGGGAGCATTGTACAGAGGCGTCACCCTGTACGCCGTGGAACACGGTCTCATCGGTGACGACGGAGTCATAGACACGAAGGCATTGGGCGAAGCCCTCCCAGGCATTGACCTGAATTTCAGGTCGGGAAAGGACGGTTCGAAGACTTATCTGGGGTCACGGTGCATAGAGAAGGAAATAAGGGGTCTGGCGATTTCGCGGAAAGTGAGTCCGGTATCAACATTGCCGCAGGTAAGGGAGTATGTGGACAGGAAACTGAGGGAGCTGGGCAGGCAGAGAAGGGTGGTCATAGACGGCAGGGATATCGGGGTGACGGTGTTTCCTGATGCGGAGCTGAAGATTTTCATGACGGCCGCCCCAGAGGTGCGCGCCATGAGACGGATGAAGGAGATGCAGGGGAAAGGCGAGGACGTGAAATTCGAGGATGTGCTGGAAAACGTGAAGGAAAGGGACTATATCGACTCGCACCGGGAGGTATCACCTCTGGCAAAGGCTGACGATGCAGTGGTCCTGGACAATTCGGACATGACTCTGGAGGAACAGATGGTATGGGTCAAGAAACTGATCGCCGAAAGGTTCGGTGATGACTGATATAAACACGTGTACTTAAAACCATGAAACTGACTGTCGATATCGACTCGAACTCGGGATTCTGCGCCGGAGTGACCAGAGCGATAAAAAAAGCCGAAGAACAGCTCGAAGGACCGGAAGGGAAGCTCTTTTCGCTGGGTGCCATAGTGCACAATGATGCCGAACTGTCCAGACTGGGAGCCAAGGGACTGGTCACCATAGACAAGGAAGATCTGGAAGAGATGCAGGATGCCGAGGGGGAGACCCTGCTTATCCGTGCCCACGGAGAACCGCCTGCCACATACGAAAAGGCCGCCGCACTGCATTTCCGTCTGATAGACTGCACGTGCCCTGTAGTCCTGAAACTGCAGGAAAGCATAAGGGATGCATATTCTAAGATAAAGGACGGAAGCGTGGACGGACAGATCATCATCTTCGGGAAGCCAGGACATGCCGAGGTGCTGGGACTCGTAGGCCAGGCTGAGGGTCATGCCCTGGTGGTGGAAAACTGGCAGATGCTTCAGAGCGCGATAGAAAACGGACAGGTGAATCTGAAAAAGCATATCGAGATCTTCTCCCAGACTACGAAGAACCCTGCGGAATACTCCTCCCTGTGCTCAAGGCTGGAGGAAATGATGGCCAAGGAGAATGAACTGCCGATGCAGAGATTCTCCGGAAGAGGGCTTCTGAACGTACATAACACGATATGTTCGCAGGTAGCTACCAGACATGCGAAACTTTCCAGATTCGCCATAGAACATGACATTCTGATCTTCGTGTCAGGAAAGGCAAGTTCAAACGGGAAAGTGCTGTGCGACAGATGCAAGTCCCTGAATATCCGCACCTATCACATCGAGACTCCCGGGGAAATCAGAAAGGAATGGTTCAGGGAGGACGACAAGGTCGGCGTATGCGGAGCTGCATCCACGCCGAAATGGCTGCTGGAAGACATCGCGAACCGGATACTGGCATTCAACGAAGAATGACGGATCATACAAAAATTTGGCGGAAACGTTTCATTTTTATATTTTTGCAGCCGCAAACGGGAATAATCCTTATTAAAAGATAACATATGGCAACAACAGCTGATTTCAAGAACGGACTTTACATCAACTACAACGGCAAGCCTTGCTCTATAGTCTGGTTCCAGCACGTAAAACCTGGAAAAGGTCCTGCTTTCGTGAAGACCAAACTCCGCAATCTGGAGAACGGACGCATACTCGAAAACACATTCACAGCCGGTGCCAAAATCGAGACTATCAATGTGGAAAGACGCCCTTATCAGTTCCTTTACAAGGATGAGGACGGATTCAACTTCATGCACGAAGAGACTTTCGAGCAGATCCATCTCGATGCTGACCTGGTGGACAATGCCGACCTGATGAAAGAAGGCCAGCATGTGGAAATGATGTTCCTCGCCGATGAGGAAAGATGTCTGACATGCGAACTTCCTACATATGTGGAACTGGAAGTGACGTATACTGAGCCTGCAGTGAAAGGCGATACTGCTTCTACCAGCGCACTGAAGGAAGCCACCCTCGAAACAGGTGCCATGATCATGGTTCCGCTTTTCATCAATCAGGGTGAGAAGATCAGGGTGAATACCACTGACAGGACTTACGGCGAGCGTGTGAAATAGCAAGGCAGTCCCTGTATGGAAAAAGCGTGGAACCTGTTCCGGATTCCACGCTTTTTTTTCATTTGACGGCTGCTGAACGTTTGAGGACGAAAGTGGAGCCGAGATATTTCGTACGGACTTCCTCATCGGCGGCAAGTTCTTCAGGTGTCCCGCTCTGCAGGATATTCCCCTCATACAGAAGATAAGCCCTGTCGATGATGGCCAGAGTCTCGCCCACGTTGTGGTCCGTGATGATGACTCCGATATTCTTGTATTTCAGTTTGGCGATAATATGCTGGATATCCTCCACGGCGATAGGGTCCACACCGGCGAACGGCTCGTCCAGAAGGATGAACTTAGGGTCGATGGCCAGTGCCCGCGCTATCTCGCAGCGGCGTCTCTCGCCTCCGGAAAGCTGTATCCCGAGACTCTTGCGGACCTTGTGCAGGTTGAACTCGTCTATCAGGGATTCCAGGCGCTCCTTTCTCTCCGCCTTGGAAAACGAGGACATCTCCATGACAGACAGGATGTTGTCCTCGACAGACATACGCCTGAACACGGAAGCCTCCTGTGCAAGATACCCTACTCCTTTCTGCGCCCTCTTGTACATCGGCAGTCCCGTGATCTCCTCATCATCAAGGAAAATCCTGCCGGCATTCGGGACTATGAGCCCTGTAATCATATAGAAACTGGTGGTCTTGCCGGCACCGTTCGGACCGAGAAATCCCACGATCTCTCCCTGCTCGACTTCCATCGACACACCTTTGACCACAGTCCTCACACCATATTTCTTTACCAGATTCTCGCAACGTAATTTCATATAATATAACGTCAGTTCGACGAATTATTTTACTCAGTACCAGAGACTCCGTCGAACTGACGTTACGATTTCTTCGAAATCTCCATTCCTTTTACGTGTCACCCCACCTAAATCCTCCCCTATCGAGGGGAGGACTTGCCTACGGATTCGTTCCACGAATCCTCTAAAAGAGGTAGTCCTCTGAAATTCACTACGTTCTTTTCATCGAACTCACGTTCATTTATTCCTGTTGTGTCCTGCCGGACAATTCTTTCGTTATCCTACACTGTTCCGCCGCTCCAGGATGCTCCGCCGGACCCGCGTCATTTAAGGTCAAGGCCGAAATCGGAAACAAGATTCCGGACCTCGTCATTTTTCGACATCAGATCGCTGAGCTTCTCGCTCGGCATGTAATTCACCTGCGGTCTTTCCTCTTCGGGTTCTATATCCACTCTCAGACGTACGTCAGCCGCTCCGGTGATCTGCTTAAACCTGCCTTCAAGTTCGTGCAGGAGTTTGGTTTCTATCCATTCTTTCTGGGCCGTATTCAGTACCTTGAAAGTCACCCAACGGGTCTGGCCTTCCTGTGCTATCTCCAGACTGGCAGTAGCAAGAGTGTTGTTCAGCCTCGGCTTGGCTGCATACATGGCCGCCAGATCCTGCCACCTGGCAAGTATGTCTTCATCCGGTACATGTACCCCTGATGCCGCCACGGGTCTGGAAGAAGAAACATCGCCAGCATCTCCGATGATGGAATTCAGGGCTATGGCTGACGGTCTCGCAGTCCTCGTCCTGCGTGGTTTCGGAGCATCCGTAGCGGAGTCCGGGACAGCCGGAGCCTGTGCCGGACTGTCTGCTGCAGGAGCCGGTGAAGGTTCCGGGGATTCCATCGGCTTGTACGGAGAAGTCTGCGGCTGCGCTGCATGCTGCGGTCTGTCAGTGGCCTGTGGGATCCGGGACTGGGCCGGTGACGCCGCCTGGTTTGCCGGAGTGCCGCCGAAAGCCGGCTGTCCTGAAATTTTCGCAGGCAGGGCACTGAGTTTCATCAGAGTCAGCTCTATGAGGAATCTCGGATTTATGCTTGCCCTGTATGAAGACTCGCACTGTACCGTGACATTCATGGCTTCATAGAGAAAGACCAGCGGACAGCGTCCGGCCTGCTCCGCATACCTTTTCTTCAATGATTCAGGCAAATCGAGCAACGCCTCCAGCCCGGAAGTCTTGCTTACGAGCAAATCACGGAAATGAGAACTGAGCGCAGATACGAAATGCAGGGCATTGAAACCTTTCGAAAGGATTTCGTCGAATTTCAGGAAAGCCGTCCTGTAATCTCCGGCCAGAAACGCATCCGTCAGCGAAAAAGTATATTCATAGTCCAGTACGTTGAGGTTCTTTATGACTTCTTCGTACTTCACGTCCTTCCCGCAGAAAGCGACAGTCTGGTCGAATATGGTCAGGGCATCCCTCATGGCCCCGTCCGCCTTCATGGCTATTACATGAAGTGATTCATCGTCTATGGCCACGCCTTCCTTCTGTGCGATGGACTTCAGGTTCCCCACTATGCCTTCGACCGTGATTCTGTTGAAATCATAGGTCTGGCAACGGGAAAGTATGGTAGGCAGTATCTTGTGCTTCTCGGTGGTAGCCAGAATGAATATGGCATATGCAGGCGGTTCCTCCAGGGTCTTGAGGAAAGCATTGAACGCGGCAGAACTGAGCATGTGCACCTCGTCGATGATGTACACGCTGTACTTTCCGGTCTGGGGAGGTATGCGGACCTGGTCTATCAGGGCCTTGATGTCGTCCACCCCGTTGTTTGAAGCCGCATCCAGTTCATGTATGCAATAAGATCTCCCCTCCGCGAAAGACAGGCAGGACTCGCACTTCCCGCACGGTTCCATGTCCGGACCGGGATTTGCACAGTTTATGGTCTTCGCGAAAATCCTCGCGGTACTGGTCTTTCCCACTCCGCGGGGGCCGCAGAACAGGTATGCGTGCGCCAGCTGGCCTCTCTTTATGGAATTTTTCAGGGTCCTGGCTATATTTTCCTGTCCGACCAGCGATTCGAAGCTGTCGGGCCTGTATTTTCTGGCTGATACGATATAGTCTGACATATGGAAACGTTATCTTACAAAAGTAAGTATTATTTTGTAAATTTGCCGCTGAAAAGATAAAATTACTTAAGTTCGATGAAAAGAACGGAGTGAATTTCAGAGAACTACCTCTTTTAGAGGATTCGTTTTACGAATCCGGCAGTAAGTTCTCCCCTCGATAGGGGAGAATTTTAGAGGGGTGACACGTAAAAGGAAAGAGATTTCGCAGAAATCGTAACGTCAGTTCAACGAAATCTCTGGTACTGAGCAGAATAATTCGTTGAACTGACGTTAAAATTACTTAAGTTCGATGAAAAGAACGGAGTGAATTTCAGATAATTCGTCGAGCCGATGTTAAAATCGGGACGAATTTTCAGATCGGGAGGCGGTGCGTGACCGCCGCACGGAAAGATTGGAGGTTTTGATTATGAAAAAGATCATTGTATTGGCGATAGCCGTACTGATGCCTGTAATCATGTCGGCGCAGGCTCAGGTCAACACGAAAAAAGTGAAGATCGAGGATTTCACGGAGAAAACGACCAAGGTGGTGCTGACAGGCAACATATTCTTCGACCAGTCCCTGAAGGACGAGGTGCAGAACAGATGGAGGATTTCCCCGTTCGAGTTCTGTACCCTGAAAGAGTTCGAGCAGCTGAAAACTGATGACAGCTATTATTTTCTGATGACTGTGAAAGGGCAGTTCAGGAAGGAGGCCAGGCCGGGGCTCACCATGCTTTCGGTAATGAAAGGCGGGGCGGCTGCCGAAAAGGGCATAAGCAAGATGCTGGACGTAGTGACTGTCCCTGTCATGTCCACGGACGATCCGTCCGGCAGGGAATTCGTCTTCCTGCCGGCTCTGCTGGATATCATCCAGGAGCACATACTCCGCTCCATGGAGACAGATGTAGCCGGATATTCCGGTCTGAGCAGCAGCAACATGGACATAAGTGAAGCCGAAACGAAAGACATCATCATGGCTGAGGAAGACCTCGCGGACGGCATATCCGAAGAAGAACTTGAAAGTCTTGAGGCAGACGGAATATATGTAGCCGATACCGACACTGTAGACGAAATGATGATGAGCCATACTCCGAACGCCGTACTCAGCTATACGGTCTATCCTGCGGATAAGGCTGCCGGATCATTCTGCTACAAGATGCTGATAGACGCACAGACCCACAAACTGTATTATTTCAGAAAGCACAGGCTGTCGAAGAAGTTCGGTGCAGGATTCCTGCCGGAAGACCTGTACCGTATAGCGGAAAGATAGACTCAGTATACATGGTTTCCAGATTAAAGAGAGATTTCGGAGAATTTGCAGAATGCTATACGGGAAAACAGACTGCGGTCTGCAGTACGCAGTGAAAAGGACTGGCTCGGCTGCTGCATATTGCGCGTTAAGCATAAAATGCGGGACACGCGATGAGGAAGGCTACCACTCGGGACTGGCGCATTTCACGGAACATACCATATTCAAGGGTACGGAAAAGAAAAGCGCGTCAGTGATCAACGGCTATCTGGACAGGCTTGGAGGCGAACTGAACGCCTTCACCACTAAAGAAGAAATCGTACTCCACGCCACCGTTCTGAAAGAGGACCTGCCGAAAGCGGCGAACCTTCTCTTCGAACTGGCCACATCAGCCACATTCCCCGAAGCAGAAGTCAACATCGAAAAGGGTGTCGTGATAGACGAGATCAACTCCTACAAGGACTCACCGGCCGAAGATGTCTACGACAAGTTCGAGGAAATGATTTTTTCGGGACACCCTCTGGCAGCCCCGATCCTCGGCACCAGCTCATCCGTAAAGAAGATAGACAGGGCCGAACTGCTGGAATTCACGTCCGGGAAATTCACTCCGGAGCGGATGGCCTTCAGTGTCGTGGCCGACATCGATGAAAAAAAGATGGAGAAGTTTGCCGGCAAGCTGGCCGCAAAATGGTTTCATGGAAGCAGGACATCTTCGTATGAAGAATGCGAGGACGCCGGCGTCAGGAATGCATGCGGGGCCAGGATGAATCTCAGAAGACCCCAGCCCGTACGGTTCGACAAGACGGTGAACAAGAAGAACCATCAGGTGAACTGCGTCATCGGAAACCTCGCCCCGTCGCTTTACGAGGAGAAGGAAAGGGTGGCCACGATACTGATGTGCAACATCCTCGGAGGACCTGCCAGCAATTCCATACTCAACTATGAACTCAGAGAAAAGAACGGATGGGTCTATGGTGTGGAATGCGCTTATACCCAGTATTCCGACAGCGGAATCGTGGCTATCAGCCTGGGGTGCGACAAGGAAAACCTGGAAAAATGCGACAGGGTCATCGCCAGGGAGGTGAAGAAACTTCAGACAGTCCTGCTGTCACCTTCCCGTCTGGCCGCTGCGAAGAAACAGTTCCTGGGTCAGATGGCCATAAGTTCGGACAACGGAGAGACACAGTGTCTGGCCATGGGAAAGAGCCTGCTTGCCTACGGAAGAGTCCTGTCTGACGAAAATACCAGAGAAAAGATAGAAAGCGTGACTGCCGAAGAAATCAGGGATGCAGCGAGAGCCGTGTTCGACGAGACGTCTCTGTGCAGGCTTGTATTCTTATAAAACCGGCCGCAAGCTACAGACAGCGGTCTGAAAAATGCAGAGACAATGAAAGATATCGGTGAATACATAGCGGAACATTCGACGAGGGAGACCGAGGCTCTGGAATGGATAAAGAAACAGACCCATATCCGGACGAATCATGCCAGAATGCTCACAGGAGCGGTGCAGGGACGGTTCCTGAAGATGCTGGCGGAAGCGGTCTCCCCGCGGAACATATTGGAAATCGGGACATTTACCGGATACTCTGCCGTGTGCCTCGCGATGGCATTGCCCGGAGACGGGCACCTGGATACCCTTGAAATAAACGACGAACTGGAAGATCTGATTACGGAAGGGTTCGCGAGGGCCGGAGTGGCGGAAAAGATCAGTCTGGTCATAGGTGACGCGAAGGAAAGTCTGGCACGGCTGCGGAAAGAGATTCTGGAAGACGGGACAAGGCCGCTCTATGATCTGGTGTACATGGACGCGAACAAGAGGGAATATCCCGAGTATTACGATCTTGTGTTCGACATAGTGAAACCTGGAGGTTACATCCTCGCAGACAATGTCCTGTGGGACGGAAAGGTATGCCGGGAGCCCCTGCCCCAGGACAGGCAGACCGTCGGCATAGCCACGTTCAACGAGATGGCAGCACGCGATCCACGCGTCGAATCCGTCATCATTCCCGTCCGCGACGGCCTTAATTTCATCAGGAAAATCCGCTGACCGGAACTATCCCTCATCTGATACGGGATTACTGGCGGGCTATGTGGGCGCCGAGGGCGTTCAGCCGCAGGTCGATGTCTTCGTATCCGCGGTCTATCTGCTCTATGTTTCCGATGACGCTGGTCCCTCGTGCCGACATGGCGGCTATAAGCAAGGCTATACCGGCACGGATGTCAGGAGAAAGCATGTTGTTCGCACGCAGCTGGAACTTGTGGTCGTGGCCTATGACCACAGCCCTGTGGGGATCACACAGTAGTATCTGGGCCCCCATGTCTATAAGATGGTCCACGAAGAAAAGCCTGCTCTCGAACATTTTCTGATGGATAAGTACACTGCCGCGACACTGGGTGGCCACAACGAGCATCACGCTCAGAAGGTCCGGAGTGAGTCCCGGCCACGGAGCATCGGCTATCGTCATGATGGATCCGTCCAGGAAGGACTCTATCACGTAGCTCTCCTGTTCCGGCACGAAAATATCATCGCCCCTCTGCTCCAGGTTCACACCCAGCCTGCGGAAAGACTCCGGTATGATACCGAGATCCCCGAACGATACGTCCTTGATGGTGATGGAACTCCTGTTCATAGCCGCCATGCCTATGAAACTGCCTATCTCTATCATGTCCGGAAGAATCGCATGCACAGCGCCGTGAAGTTCAGACACCCCAGTGACAGTCAGCAGATTCGAGCCTATACCCTCTATGTCGGCACCCATTCTCACAAGCATGCGGCTCAACTGCTGGACATACGGTTCGCAGGCAGCGTTGTATATCACGGTCTTGCCTTCTGCAAGGACTGCAGCCATCAGGATATTCGCAGTACCCGTCACCGAAGCCTCGTCGAGCAGCATGTACGAACCTTTCAGATGAGTTCCTGCCGGAATATGCAGATAATATGCTTTCATCTGCTGGTCATAATGCAGGGAAGCGCCGAGATTCTGCATTCCCGTAATATGGGTATCCACCCTCCGCCGTCCGATCTTGTCTCCTCCCGGTTTCGGGAAATATGCATGCCCGAATCTGGCCAGAAGCGGTCCGGTGATCATCACCGAGCCTCTGAGAGCCGCACACTTACGGACAAATTCCGGGCTTTCGACATAAGAAGTGTCTACATCGTCGGCCTGGAACGAGTATTTGCCCTTCTCCAGACGTTTCACTTTCACACCCATGCCCTCGAGGAGCATGATCAGGTTTCTGACATCGAGGATTTCCGGAATATTCGATATGACGACCTCTTCCGAAGTGAGAAGGACGGCGCATATAACTTCCAGCGCTTCGTTCTTCGCACCCTGAGGCCTTATGGTGCCGGACAGTTTATATCCGCCTTCTATTACAAACGAACTCATGACAAATTCAGATATGTTCCACCTCCGGCTCCAGCCCGATACCGAAAAGGTTCAGGACCGAAGCCGCGATTTTTTTCTCCAGCGCCACTATTTCGCCAGGCAACGCCTTTCCGGTCAGATTCACCAGGACCAGAGGCTGTTTTTCATATACCCCGACATTCCCTTCCCTGTAGCCTTTCCATCCGCACTGGTCTATCAGCCAGGCAGCCGGTATCTTGACGAATCCCGAACCGGCATCGAAATGAGGCACTTCATAATCCTGCCCGTATTTCGACTTGGCATAATGCTCTACCTTTTCGTAGAAGATTTTCGGGACTACCGGGTTCTTGAAAAAACTTCCGGCGCTTCCTGTCTTCCCTGGGTCAGGCAATTTCGAATCCCTGATCCCGAGTATCACGGACCTTACCAGCGAAGGTGTCAGAGTCTCCTGTGAAGACTCTGACAATGCGTTCTCCACCGCACTCTTCACATGTCCGTATTCCAGACGCGGACCGCCTTCCGTCGAGAGACCGAAAACTACGGACGTGACTATGTACCTGCCCTTGGCAGACTGCTTGAATATAGAGTCACGGTATCCGTACTTGCATTCCTGCTGTCTGAAAGTCTTGATGGAACAGGTCACGGCATCAAAGCACCGCACTTCCCTGACCACATCCTTGAATTCCACCCCATAGGCCCCTATGTTCTGGACCGCAGCCGCACCTGTCTCTCCCGGGATGCCCGAGAGATTCTCAGGGCCCCAGAGGCCGCGTTCCGCGCACCATGCACAGAAATCGTCCCACAGAGTCCCTGCACCGACTTCCACCAGGACAGCGGCAGATCCGGGACCGTCCGCGTCATGGGCCGTCGTTCCGCATGGACGGATTTCGGATATGAACCTGATTCCCGAATGGAATACCGTACCAGGGAAATCCCCGGTGAACAGGATATTGCTGCCGCCTCCGATATGCAGGAAAGGCAGCGGCAGCCCATGCTGTCTGCCGGATGAGAAGAACTCCACGAGTTCCTCCACGCTGCCGTATTCCACATAACAGGCGCAGGACACGTCCATACCGAACGTGTTCCGCTTTTTCAGGCTGTATGATTCTCTGATATCCATGATGAAAGCCGGATTAAGTTCGCAACGGCAGGCACTTGTCCATGGCCCCTATCCTATCTCCGCTCCGTTCGCCAGAGTCTCCTCAGGAGTGATGAAGCGCATCTTGCCGTCACCCTGACGGGCCATGAGGATCATGCCCTTGGACTCTATGCCGCGGATCTTCCGTGGCTGGAGATTCGCCAGAATGCATATCTGGCGGCCGAGCATCTGCTCCGGAGTATAGTATTCGGCTATGCCTGATACTATGGTTCTCTTGTCAATGCCTGTATCGATGGTCAGTTTCAGCAGCTTGTCGGTCTTAGGCACCCTTTCGGCCTCCAGAACCGTGGCTGTCCTGATATCCATCTTCTCAAAGTCCTCGAAAGTGCATTCAGGCTTCTGCGGTGCGACCCTGTGCGCCTCCTCCTCATGGGCTGCAGCCTCATTGGCAGCCTTGGCTGCCTCCAGCTTGGCCACCTGGGCCTCAACTACGCTGTCCTCTATCTTGCTGAAAAGCAGCACGGCCTCTCCAAGCTGATGTCCTTCAGCCAGAATGGTTTCCGTACCGAGATCGTCCCATGACAGAACCGGTCTTTCCCCGCCGTCATGCCCGGACTCTCCGCACGGAACAGTATGCAGGGCAGCAGACTCACCTGCCTTGAAGATATTTTCACCGCAGGTACCTTCTTCTCCGGCGCGATGGTCGGTACCCGCCTTGATATCCACATTCAGGATATGACGGAGCCTTTCGGCAGAGAACGGAAGGAAAGGTTCGAAGACTATCGCCAGGTCAGCGCATATCTGCAGGGATACATTCAGAATGGAAGCCGTCCTGTCCATATCGGTCTTGGCCACTTTCCACGGCTCGGTGTCTGTCAGATACTTGTTTCCTATACGGGCGATGTTCATGGCCTCCTTGAGAGCCTCGCGGAATTTGTAGTGCGCGATATTGTCCTCCACAGCCTTTTTGAGGGCAGGAATCTGGGCCAGAGTCCCGGCATCGACCGGCTCAGGTTTCGCATTGGCAGGTACCCTGCCACCGAAATATTTGTGCGTCAGCACTACGGCGCGGTTCACGAAATTTCCGAGAATGGCAACGAGTTCGCTGTTGTTGCGGGCCTGGAAGTCCTTCCATGTGAAGTCGTTGTCCTTCGTCTCGGGAGCATTTGCGCATAGCACGTAACGGAGCACATCCTCCTGGCCGGGGAACTCCTCCAGATATTCGTTCAGCCATACGGCCCAGTTCTTCGAAGTGGAAATCTTGTTCCCTTCGAGGTTCAGGAACTCGTTCGCAGGGACATTGTCCGGCAGGACATAGCCGCCGTGGGCTTTCAGCATGGACGGGAAAACGATGCAATGGAAGACGATATTGTCCTTTCCTATGAAGTGGACGAGCTTCGTGTCTTCGGATTTCCACCATTTTTCCCAGCTGGACGGAAGAAGCTCGATGGTATTCGAGATATAGCCGATAGGGGCGTCGAACCACACATACAGCACCTTTCCTTCCGCACCCTCTACAGGCACAGGCACACCCCAGTCGAGATCGCGGCTCACGGCCCGCGGCTGCAGACCGCCGTCAATCCAGGATTTGCACTGTCCGTAAACGTTCGAACGCCATTCCTTGTGGCCTTCGAGAATCCAGTCTTTCAGCCATGGTTCATACTGGTCCAGAGGCAGATACCAGTGTCTGGTCTTCTTCTTCACCGGCTGGCTTCCGCTCAGGGCTGATTTCGGATTTATCAGCTCGTCGGGACTGAGTGTGCTTCCGCATTTCTCGCACTGGTCTCCGTATGCACCCTCGTTCCCGCATTTAGGGCAGGTACCCACGATATAGCGGTCTGCCAGAAAGGTCTTCGCTTCTTCATCATAGTACTGCTCGCTCTCTTTCTCGATGAATTTCCCGTCATCATAGAGTTTGCGGAAAAACTCCGCCGCGTTCCTGTGATGTATGTCTGATGTCGTCCTGGAATATATGTCGAAATTGATTCCGAGCCCTGCAAACGACTGTTTGATGATGCCGTGATATTTGTCCACCACATCCTGGGGCGTGCAGCCTTGCTTCCTGGCCTTGATGGTGATAGGCACACCATGCTCGTCCGAACCGCAGATGAAGAGCACGTCTTCCCCTCTCATCCTCAGATATCTGACATATATGTCCGCCGGCACGTAAACACCGGCAAGATGACCTATGTGCACCGGTCCGTTGGCATACGGAAGCGCACAAGTCACCAATGTTCTCTTGTAATTCTTTTCCATATAGTTTTCTTTCTGTCTTTCCTTTTTCCTGCCTGCGGCAATGGATTTCCGCCTGCGGCAATGATGTCTCCGAACCGCACGATGTCCGCCGCCTCCATGCCTGCGGCAAATGCCTAAACCCTTCCCAGCTTTCTGTTTATCACCGTGCGGGCCTTGTTCAATGCGTTCATTTTCTCCAGTATACGGTTCTGCTCGTCAGGCCCTGCAGCTGCGGCAAGACTGACTGACAACTCCCTCGACATCTTGTACAGGCGTTTGCTCTGATATGCCAGCAGGGATTTCGGTACAAAGATAATCAATTGTGTCGCAACAGATGTCAGCGACCTGCGATAATTCTCTACCGTAAGCAAATATTTGTCTATATGCAGGTCGGCCGCCACAGCGGCAATGTCGGGATCCTGGCTGTTCATGAGCCTGGTCTGTATCTGCGTCTGCGTCAGGCCCTGGTCATACAGTTCGAAGTATAGTTCATACACCTTCCTGTACGCACTGTTCGAAAACGACACGTCATCCGCAGCCAAAGCATTGTCTATGAATTCCGCTACGGTATCCGGTCTGTCATCAGGTATAAAATATTCGGAGTCGCGGTCAAATTCCAGCGGAGTCCGGCCGTTTTCGACGATGAATCCCAGAAGTTCCTTCTCGCACGGTGCCAGAAACGGGTCATCGAGTTTCACCACATCGGCGGCAGTGACTTGCTGGGCGGCAGGTGAAGGTTTCCCCTGATTCTCCCTTGCCAGTTCGGAAGCGAGCTCCTCCCGGCGGCGCTGCGTCTCGGCCTGCCGCCGCTCCTCCAGCAGCATATCCTCCCTGGTACGCCTGATACGCGAGAAAAGTATGTCTGCCGAGATGTTGAACTTCCCGCTGCAAGTATCCGCATAGACGGAACGTTTCACAGGGTCCGGGATCATGGCCACGGTATCGGCTATGTCGTTTATGAGATTGGCCTTTTTCAGCGGATCGTTTCCCGCCTCATCCAGCAGCATGTCGGTCTTGAAACCTATGAAGTCCTGCTCATGCGTTCCGATGAACGACTGCACTTCTTCCAGAGTGTGTTTCCTGGAATAAGAGTCAGGGTCATCCCCGTCGGGAAGCAGGACCACCTTCACGTTCATGCCCTCTTTGAGAACCAGATTTATTCCTCTGAGCGCCGCATGTATCCCGGCAGAATCCCCGTCATAAATGATGGTGACGTTCTGCGAATATTTCCGTATCAGACGTATCTGCTCCACAGTCAGGGATGTACCGCTTGAGGCCACCACATTGTGAATACCCAGCTGATACATGGAGATGACATCCAGATAACCTTCCACCAGAATGCACTTGTCCTGACGGACGATTTCATTCCTGGCAAACCATATCCCGTACAGGGAGCGGCTCTTCACATAGATTTCCGTCTCCGGGGAATTCACATACTTGGCGACAGCCTTATCCGACCTGAGAGTCCTTCCTCCGAATGCGATGACGCGTCCCGAGGGGGAATGTATCGGAAACATGGCCCTCTCATAGAACCTGTCAGTCACCTTCCCGTCATCCCGCCTGTAGCACAGACCGGTATCTATAAGGAACTCTTCCTTGTATCCGGCCTTCCGCGCCGCATCGAGGAGAGACGTCCTGGATGAAAGGGACCAGCCGAGACCGAATTTTTCGATAGTGGCGTCTTCCAGCCCCCTGGACTTGAAATAGGAATAGCCGATCCTGCCTTCTTCCGTCCCGAGACTGTCGTGGAAGAATTTTCCCGCAAACTCGGAGACCAGATACAGGCTTTCGGCATGCTGCCTGCTGGCAATCTCCTCGGCGGTTTCCTCTTTCTCCACTATTTCTATATGGTATTTCTTCGCCAGATACCTCAGAGCCTCGACATAGGTATAGCCTTCATGCTCCATGACGAAACCTACGGCAGTACCGGATTTTCCGCAGCCGAAACATTTGAAGATACCCTTCGCCGGAGAGACATAGAAGGAAGGGGTCTTTTCGTTGTGAAACGGACAGCAGGCTATGAAATTCGCGCCCCGCCTCTTGAGAGAAACGAAGTCACCCACCACATCCTCGATCTGGGCAGAGTCCAGTATTTTATCGACAGTTTCCCGCGGAATCATCTTCCGGACATCACTTATCCTCGTCTACTTTCCGGAAATCGGCATCCCTGGCATCGCTGAAATCTATTCCGGAATCCTTGCCTTCGCCCGAGCGCTTTCCGTCAGAGGACGGGAACTTGATCTCATACTCTTTCATGGCCCTGGCCATCTTCCATGATGCGAACAGCTCCGACAGACCGTAGATCAGGATCGCTATGCCGGCGACCAGAGTCATGGTAGATGCAGCATCGAAAGGGTCGAACAGAAGCAGCACGCCGCCGCCCGCACAGATGACCGGAAGCAGGAACGACCAGGCGGTGACAGGGACGAAAGCCGAGGCACTGATCATGGCGGCTATCTGGAATATGCCGAAGATCAGCAGGGCCACTCCTATCAGGATGATGACGAAGCTGGCTACCACATCAGGGAAAACGAAGAGCAGGACACCTATGAGGATATCCACTATGGTATTGAATACCAGCAGTCCGAGTCCGCCGTTCCGGCGGTTCGCCACACCGTATGCCAGAGATACTATGCCTGACGCTATCATGATCGCAGCGATGACCTTCACCAGGAAGATAAGGGAAGTTTCCGGCTTGAAAACCATGATACAGCCTATCAGGACTGCGATGGCGGCTCTGATCCAGCCGCTGAACCTATTTCTGAATCCGAATGTAATCATAACAGAATTCTCATTTTAATGAATTACAAAAATACAAATAATTTTAGTAATTTCGCCACTTTATTGGAACTGTTTGGCCCAGCCCGGGATACGGCTGTTACCGGGCGGCCGGCATCAAAAGAAGAACAATGAAGGCAGATATCGAAATCGCAAGAAGCGTCCGGATGAGGAAAATCACCGACGTCGCTGCAGGAATCGGGATTCCGGAAGAACAAATCGAACAGTACGGCCACTATATGGCCAAAATACCGGTAGAGCTGACAGATGAGGAAAAGGCGAAGAAAAGCAACCTGATTCTGGTAACTGCCATCACTGCCACGAAGGCGGGAATCGGAAAGACCACGGCCTCAATCGGGCTGGCGCTGGGGCTGAACAGAATAGGGAAAAAGGCCGTAGTGGCACTCAGGGAACCTTCCCTGGGACCATGTTTCGGGCTGAAAGGCGGGGCTGCCGGCGGAGGGTATGCGCAGGTGCTCCCGATGGAAAAGATAAACCTGCATTTCACGGGGGATTTCCATGCCGTGACGTCCACACACAACATGATAGCCGCCCTGCTGGACAACTATCTGTACCAGCATCAGGCGGAGGGATTCGCACTGAAGGAGATCGTATGGAAAAGGGTGCTGGATGTAAATGACAGGTCTCTCAGGAGCATTGTGACCGGACTCGGGCCGAGGACAAACGGCCTGCCGCAGGAGTCCGGTTTCGATATCACGCCTGCTTCCGAAATCATGGCCATCCTGTGCCTGTCAAAGGATCTGGAGGATGTGAAGAGAAGGATAGGGAACATCACGCTGGGCTATACATTCGATGACAAGCCGTTCACCGTGAATGATCTGGGAGTGGCAGGGGCGATGGCTGCCCTGATGGCGGACGCCATCAAGCCGAACCTCGTCCAGACCACGGAGGGGTCGGCAGCCATCGTCCACGGCGGACCGTTCGCGAACATAGCCCACGGCTGCAACTCCATCATCGCCACCAAGGAAGCCATGACTTTCGGAGACTATGTCATCACCGAGGCAGGATTCGGAGCGGATCTCGGAGCCGAGAAATTCCTCAACATAAAATGCCGCAAAAGCGGTCTCTGCCCCAAGCTGACACTTCTCGTAGCTACCCTACAGGGCCTCAAGATGCATGGAGACGTCCCTCTGGAAAAGATCAAGGAACCTGATGCAGAAGGGGTCAGGAAAGGTTTTGCGAATCTGGACAGACACATCATGAATCTCCGCAGCTTAGGACAGACAGTGATGGTCTGCTTCAACAAGTTCGCATCCGACACCGAGGAAGAAATCAGGATGGTAGAAGACCACTGCCGGGAACTCGGCGTATACTTCGCCATAAACGATGCATATGCCAGAGGCGGCGAGGGTGCCGAAGAACTGGCTGCCCAGGTAGTGGACATCATAGAGAAAGATCCGTCAGGACCGCTGAAACTCACATATTCCGATGAAGAAAGCATCGAAGACAAGATAACTGCCGTAGCACGGAATATCTACGGTGCAGGCTCGGTGACTTTCAGCGCCTCATGCCGCAAAAAACTGGCGCAGATAAGACAGCTCGGACTCTCAGGCTATCCTGTCTGCATAGCCAAGACCCAGTACTCCTTCTCACAGGATCCGAAAAGATACGGGGCGCCGTCAGGCTTCGAATTCGAGATACGCGATCTGGTCATAAACACCGGTGCAGAGATGATAGTGGCCATAGCAGGAGACATCATCAGGATGCCGGGACTTCCGAAAGTCCCTCAGGCGCTGAACATAGATATAGTGAACGGACAGATCGACGGGCTCAGCTGATGCTCCTGATGAACTCGTACAGAAAAATGACAAGACTATACGACAACCACAACCACAGCCAGTTTTCCTTCGACGGGAAAAAGGCGTCCGTAGAATCATCCGCCAGAGCAGCCGTATCGGCAGGTCTGGCGGGACTGTGTTTCACCGACCACTGCGACTTCTATGTACCGCCGATGAAAGCCAGTCACGAAGATCTGGTCCCCGAACAGTTCGACATCGCGGCCCAGCAGGCTGAAATAGACAGGGTCCGCTGCCTGATTCCTGAAATAGAGATTTTCAAAGGCATAGAAATCGGACTGGAGGAGAGAAGCAGGGAAAGCATACGGAAACTCCTCGCAGAAAACGAGTTCGACGAAGTGCTGGCATCCGTGCATTATCTGGATGATACAGATCCGTTCTGGGGCGGCTACTACCAGGGAAAGGACTGGAAGACAGCATACGGGCACTACCTTGAGACCATATACAGGGAAATGACATGGCTCACGGATTTCGACATCATCGGACATTTCGACTACGTCGCACGCTATGCGCCTTATCCTGAATGCAGCATATTCTACCGTGACTTCCCCGACATCTTCGACAGCATACTCGGATATCTGGCCGATAACGGCAAAGCCCTGGAGATAAACACGAAGACTTATCAGGACTACAGCGGCCGCACACCAGTACTGGACAAGGACATACTGCTGAGATTCAGGGAACTGGGAGGAGAAGCCGTAAGTCTGGGTTCGGATTCCCATTTTCCGGAGCGCGTCGGTGACAAGTTCAGGCTCTACTCAGAATTCATAAAAGCATGCGGATTCAAGTACACCGCACATTTTTCCAGACGAAAACTGATTCTGGAAACAATCTGACACAGGGAGAATAACTGAAAAGGTATCCGAGGGTATCAGTTCGCGACCTCGCAAAGGAATTTCAGCCGGACCAGACGGACTTCGAATTCCTCATAGTCCTGTCCGAGATCCGCCATGGCATCCTCTATGGAATCAGACTTGGCCTCTTCCTTGAAATACCCGTATATTTCATCGACGACATCATCATCGATGTTCTGCTCTATATAATAATTCAGATCCAGTTTCGTCCCTGAAGCCACAATCGTCTCTATTTCGCTCAGGAGCTCTTCCATTTCAAGGCTTTTGGCACCGGCTATATCTTCCAGAGGAAGCTTCCTGTCCACTCCCTGTATGATGAAGACCTTGTTCGCCGTAGAGGAATTCGCGACGGATTTCACGACAAAGTCATCCGGACGTTCTATGTCATTCTCCTCCACATATTTGGCTATCAGTTCCATAAACGGCTTGCCAAACTTCTTCGCCTTGCCTTCTCCTACGCCCTGACAGCCTTTCAGTTCTTCGATTGTAACCGGATAAGTGATGGACATGTCTTCCAGGGCAGGATCGCCGAAAATGATCCACGGCTGGAGTTTCAGTTTTTTCGACATGTCCGAGCGGAGCTCCTTCAGCATGGCCAGCAGGACCTGATCCCCGCCGCCTCCGGCTTTGGGACCTGCACCTGCATCGTCATCGTCATCCACGCCTTCCGCGAACTGCCGTTCCTCCGTCAGCATGACAGGATAAGGGCTGGCGTTGAATTCCCGGCCTTTTTCAGTGACATATATGAGTCCGTATGACTCTATGTCCTTCTCCAGGAAATGCAGGACTATGCCCTGATGTATGACGTCGCACCAGAACCTGAAAGAACGGTCCTTTCCAGCTCCGAAGAAGTCCAGCTTGTCATGCTCGTATGACTTGATCATGGCATTCGACTCCCCTGCAAGGATATTCGCCAGGTGCTCCAGCTTGAAATGTTCCGGCATGGATTCCACCAGTTCTATGATCAGCGCCATCTCCTCCCGGCCGTCGAACTGTTTTTT
The DNA here is from genome assembly GCA_944326365.1 of uncultured Bacteroidales bacterium. Taxonomy (GTDB): domain Bacteria; phylum Bacteroidota; class Bacteroidia; order Bacteroidales; family UBA932; genus Cryptobacteroides. The sequence continues at coordinate 200,092 of CALVDR010000001.1, forward strand.
AGGATTCAGACAGTTGTCGCACGAACCGCAGTTCTCCTGCGTATAGTCTTCCCCGAAATAGTTCAGCAGAAGTTTTCTGCGGCACTGGTTCGACTCGGCATAGGCTACCGTCTCCATCAGAAGCTGTCTTCCTATCTCCTGTTCGGAAACCGGCTTCCCCTGCATGAATTTTTCGAGTTTCACGATATCCTTGTAGCTGTAGAAAGCTATGCACTTTCCCTCTCCGCCGTCCCTTCCGGCACGTCCCGTCTCCTGATAATAGCCTTCCAGGCTCTTCGGAATGTCATAATGGATGACAAAACGCACGTCCGGCTTGTCTATCCCCATTCCGAAAGCTATGGTCGCCACTATGACGTCTATCTCTTCCATCAGGAACTTGTCCTGGTTCTCCGCCCTGGTCTTGGCGTCCAGCCCGGCATGATAAGGAAGGGCCTTGATGCCGTTTATATTCAGCAAGGCAGCAAGTTCTTCCACCTTTTTCCTGCTCAGGCAATATATGATGCCCGATTTTCCTGGATTCTGGCGTATGAACCTGATGATATCCCTCTTGGGGTCCGACTTGTCCCTGACTTCATAGTAGAGGTTCGGCCTGTTGAACGATGATTTGAAAACCGTGGCATCCTGTATGCCCAGATTCTTGAGAATGTCACTCTGCACTTTCGGAGTAGCGGTAGCAGTCAGCGCGATGACGGGAGCCTGGCCGATGCTGTCAATGATTTCCTTGATTCTCCTGTACTCCGGTCTGAAATCATGTCCCCACTCGGATATGCAATGAGCCTCGTCCACAGCATAGAAAGAAATCCTGATCTCTTTCAGCATCTCCACATTCTCCGGCTTGGTCAGGGATTCAGGAGCCACATACAGCAGCTTGGTCACACCGGAAAGCAGGTCCTCCCTCACTTCTGTGATCTGGGCCTTGGACAATGACGAATTCAGGAAATGTGCGATGCCGTCATTTCCGGACACGAAACCCCGTATAGCGTCCACCTGGTTTTTCATCAGGGCTATCAGAGGTGAAATCACTATAGCCGTCCCTTCCATGACCAGGGCCGGAAGCTGATAGCAAAGTGACTTCCCTCCTCCGGTAGGCATAAGGACGAAAGCATCGTTTCCGGCGACCAGATGTGAAATGATCCTTTCCTGATCCCCCTTGAATGAATCAAAACCGAAGAATTCCTTTAGCTTGGAATGAAGTTGTCGAGAATCAATAGCCATAGCAGAGATTTTAATTCTACTAAGTTAGAAAAATTTTCACCCCGCACCAATATTTTTATTGACAAAAGAAATATTTTAACAAATAACCGTGAATTGAATGAAATAGTTCAATATCTGAAATAAATTTACGATATTTGCAGAATGTGAATGGCAGACAGTGCTTTTCATCACAAGCGTCTGCCGTATATACATGGAATTACAAAATATCAGATTTTATACAATGAAGACATTCAAAATCCTTATGGCAGCAGCTGCCGTTGCAGCAATGGCAGCAAGCTGCACAAGCTCACCGAAGAGCATCACAGTGGAAAAAGACGGAGAAACTACTGTCATCTCCATGCCTGACGCAGCTCTGACAGATTCTGTCAGCTATCTGGTAGGTATCAATTTCGGATATTTCATCAAGGCCAACAATTTCGGAGAAGATCTGAACTATGCAAAGATAAAGAAAGGCATGATGGATTTCGTCAAGTCCGAAGGAAACATGAATTCCCCAGAATTCAATGACCAGTTCGAAATCAGTCCTGACGAAATGAACCAGCTTTTCAACAAGTTCATATCGGCCAGAAGGAATTACGAGGCAGAGAGCAACAAGGCTGCAGGAGAGGCTTTCCTGAAAGAGAATGCCATGAAGGACGGCATCATCACCACTGAAAGCGGTCTGCAGTATCAGATCGTGGAAGCAGGAAACGAAGTAAAGCCTGGCGAGAAGGATACCGTATATGTACACTACACCGGCACACTGATCGACGGTACTGAATTCGATGCTTCAGATCCTGAAAAAGATCCTGTACGCATGATCATGAACCGCGTCATCAAGGGATGGACCGAAGGTCTGCAGCTTATAGGTGAAGGCGGACGCATCAAGCTTTTCATACCTGCGGAACTGGGCTATGGCGAGCGTGGCGCCGGCACTATCAAGCCTAATTCAGCCCTTATCTTCGATGTGAACCTTGTAAAGGTGAACAAGACAGAGGAGAAGGCTGATGACAAGAAATAATCCGTAAGCTGACGTAAAACACACTATAAACTATTATTATGGCTTTAGAAATCGAAGGTAAAATCATCAGGAAGCTTGGAGTCCAGAGCGGGAAATCCGCCAGAGGAGACTGGTCCAAACAGGAATTCGTCATCGAATACCAGGAAGGGAACTACCCTTCACAGGCATGTCTGAGCGTATGGGGCCCCGACAAGGTCAAGGATCTGGAAAAGTACCAGATCGGCGACACGGTCAAGGTGTCCTTCAACATCAGCAGCCGGGAATACAACAACAGATGGTATACCGACTTGCGCGCATGGAAAATAGAAGGCGAAGCTCCTGTTCCGGAAAACTACACTACCGACTATGCACCTACAGGCATGGTAGGTTCAGGTGCCAGCACTGCTCCTAATCCGGTGGACGCAGCCAGCACTAAGCATGGTTTCATCGGAGAAGGGAATACAGGCGAGACTGAAGACGATTTGCCATTCTGAGAAACGCAAGAACAGAAGAGCGGGTGCTCCGAAAGGAATTTCGGGACACCCGCTTTTCTGTTCTTCCCGAATCCGATGGCCGGATATCAGTCTGGGGATACCCAACGGATTTCCGGGTCACGGGACCAATAGGCCAGCTGACGCTTGGCATAGTGTCTGGTGTTCCGCTGGATGAGTTCCACTGCCCTGTCCAGACTGATATCCCCGTCCAGATACTGGAAAATCTCCTTGTAGCCCACTGTCTGCAAGGCAGGAAGATGCCTGTATCCGGCCAGGCCGCGCACTTCTTCGACAAGACCTGAATCCATCATACCCAGGACACGACGGTTTATCCTGTCATACAGCACATCACGCGGACGTGTCAGACCTGTTTTCTCAATCGAAAAGTTCCGCTTGCGCGAAGGGGAAGTCTTGAATGAAGAATACGGACGGCCGGCAGTAAGACAGACCTCCAGCGCCCTGAGAACTCTCTGTCCGTTCGCGATATCCATGGAAGAATAAGATTCAGGATCAAGCCGTTTCAGGTCCAGACGCAACGACTCCACGCCCTCTTCTCGCAGCCTGCGGTTCAGAGACTCCCGCAGCTCCATATCCACGGGAGGGAAATCATCCAGACCTCTGCAGAAGGCATCGATATAGAAGCCGGACCCTCCTGCCATCACCAATGTATCATGCCCCTCATCAAAAAGCCTTTCCACGAGAGCCAGCGCCTCGACTTCATACCTGCCGGCAGAATAAAGTTCCGTAACCGAATGCGAATGTATGAAATAATGGGGCACCGCAGACAGCTGTTCATCCGAAGGCACAGCCGTACCGATACTCATTTCCCTGAAAATCTGGCGGGAATCGCAAGAAATGACAGGAGACCCGTATTTCAGAGCCTCCTTGATACTGTAATCTGTCTTGCCGACAGCTGTCGGACCTAATATTATGAGCAGTTTCCTGTCCATAGGGGATATGAAGGCACGTCAGATTCCTTCATCCTCGTCATATACCTCCTTGCCGTCCTCGTCATCATCAGCCTCCTCGACATCGTCGTCATCGTCGAAATCCTCGTCATCATCACCTTCTGCCAAAGGCTTCCTTTTCTTGTCATCAGGAAGATCCTCATAAGCGACATATCCGTTCTCGAAGTCGACAGGATTCGGCCCCTTGGATTCCACCAGAAGAGGATAAACGACATCCGCACGAGGCTCCGCTTCTCCTTCGTACGTCACTATGACACTCTTTACATTCGTAGTATCATAGAAATAGACGAAAGAAACGGCCCCTGCCTTCAGGGTCTGGTCCATAGTCACCGAATCGATGGTCCCTGCGCCCAGATCGAAAATTCCGTATCTGGCCACTACGGCCCCATTCTGGTCCAAAGCCTTGAAAAGCACCATCTGATCCTGAGGGAAATCCATGTCAGCCCTCATCTGTTTGTGAAAAGTATAAAGGGTCATTCCGGCCTTGATCTCATATATTCTCGCAAAGCCCTTGATGCCCGGAAGAGAAACCCTGTATCTGAGTACCATAAATCTTTAAAAATTTCAACGGAGACCAAAGGTACAAAATATTTTCTTGCCGTTGCAAAATAATATAAAAAACACTAATTTTGGAATTGCCGTAAAGATGACATGGACACGACAACACCGGAAAAAGATACATTCAAGAGTATTTCCGGCCCCTCAAAGGGCCTTTTCAAGGACAATGGCAGCAGATTCATTGCCCATGCATATCCGGTTTCGTCAGAAGAAGAAGTCAAGGACATAGTATCATCCCTGAAAAAGGAATATCATGATGCCAGACACCACTGCTACGCCTACAGGTTAGGATACCGGAGGGACATTTTCCGTGCCAATGATGACGGAGAGCCGTCGTCTTCCGCCGGCAGACCTATATTGGGGCAGATAGACTCATTGGAACTCAGTGACATACTGGTGGTTGTAGTCCGGTATTTCGGAGGAATCAAACTGGGGATACCAGGCCTGATCAGGGCATACAGGACCTCGACGGCCGATGCCCTGGCAAATGCTGAAATCGTGGAAAAGACGGCTACGGAACGCTTCCGGCTGAGATTCGGCTATATGGAGATGAACGGTGTGATGAAAGTATTGAAAGATCTGGGACTCCAGGCGAGAAACCAGGATTTCGGTATGGAGTGCTCATTGGAAACGGATGTCAGGCTGTCGCTTGCGGACACGTTTGCAGACATGATCGGGAAAACGGAGGGGTGCAGGATGGAAAAAGCGGATGTGGCGGACGGATGAACGGTCCGGACAGAGACAACGGCATTGCCCGGAAGGGCACCGGATAAACCGAATACTGATTAATAACTATCAAATACGTCTGAAAGACGCTGTCAGAATGAAGAAAAGTCTTATTTCAATCCAGGATTTCAGCAAGGAGGAAATTCTGCACGTACTCGAAACGGCGAAGGAATTCGAGAAGAACAGGGTCCAGAACATTCTGGAAGGCAAGGTGATAGCCTGCATTTTCTTCGAACCGTCCACCAGGACGAGACTTAGTTTCGAAACAGCTGTAAACAGGCTTGGAGCCAAGGTCATAGGATTCTCGGATGCGACAAATACCAGTGTAAGCAAGGGAGAGACGCTGAAAGATACCATCAAGATGGTGTCGAACTATGTGGACATGATCATCATGAGACATCCGCTTGAGGGCAGTTCCAGATATGCTTCAGAGGTTTCTTCGGTCCCTGTGGTCAATGCAGGCGACGGAGCGAACCAGCATCCTTCCCAGACCCTGCTTGATCTTTACACTATCATGCAGACCCAGGGCAGGCTGGACCATCTTAAAATCAACATGGTAGGCGATCTGAAATACGGAAGGACGACGCATTCCCTCCTGCAGGCGATGTCGCATTTCAGCCCTGAATTCATATTCACCGCCCCGGAAGAACTGAAAATGCCTGTGGAATACAAGGATTTTCTGAATGAACGGGGGATAAAATACACGGAAACCACATCACTTGAAGAACATCTGGACGACTGCGACATCCTTTACATGACGAGGGTGCAGCAGGAGCGGTTCACCGACCCGATGGAATATGAAAAGGTGAAGGACGTGTACAGACTGAAGGCTTCCATGCTGGAGAACGTGAAGCCGAACATGAAGATACTGCATCCGCTCCCGAGAGTAAACGAGATCGACCAGGACGTGGACGAGACTCCGTATGCGTATTATTTCAAACAGGCGGAAAACGGGCTTTACGTCAGGATGTCCATCATTTCGTGCCTGCTGGGCTACAGATAAATCCATTGCCGGGAACCGGCACTTAAAAGAACACCTATCGATATGGAAAACATAAACAAGGAACTGAAGGTCAGCGCCCTGGAGAACGGGACAGTACTGGACCACATACCTGCTGAGAATGTCTACAAGGCTCTCGACATACTCGGGCTGAAAGGTATCGGGAATCAGATAACCATCGGCATAAACCTGAGCAGCAAGCTGTTCGGAAAGAAAGGCATCATCAAGATAGCCGACAGGTTCTTTCAGGACGATGAATTGAACAAGCTGGCCCTGATAGCACCGCATGCCACTGTGAATATCATCAGGAATTTCCAGGTGGTGGAGAAAAAGAAGCTGGTCATGCCGCACGAGATCACGGGAATAGCGAAATGCATGAATCCGAAATGTATCACGAACCATCAGCCTGTCAGGACCAGATTTACCGTTCTGGAAGAAGACGGGGAAATTTCACTGCTGTGCCACTACTGCGAAAAACGGTCGGACATAAAGAGCCTGTTCTAGCCAGGGATTGCAGCCGATATGGACGGAAATATCCGATTCCCGGTAAACAGGACCGTGGGACAGGAGCGGGTTTACGATAATTTTTATTAAATTTAACGATATTTTAATATCACAACTGTTATGAAAAAAGTTCACAATTTCTTCGCCGGACCTTGCGTGCTTCCGCAGCAGGCCGTCGACAAGGCCATCGAGGCATTGAAAGACTTCAAGGGCACCGGAGTGCCTGTCATCAGCATTTCCCACAGATCGAAAGAGTGGGTACAGGTGATGGATGACTGTCGTGCCCTGTGGAAAGAACTTTTGCACATCCCTGATACCCATGAGGTGCTGTTCATGGGAGGCGGGGCCAGCCTGCAGTTCCTCTGTGTCGCCATGAATTTCCTGGAGAAGAAGGCCGGATATCTGGAGACGGGAGTATGGGCGAAAAAGGCTCTTAAAGAAGCGAAAGGGATAGGTGAAGCCTATGCTGTAGCATCATCTGCAGATACTACATTCAATTATATTCCGAAAGGATACGAAATACCTGCCGACCTGGACTATTTCCATATCACTACGAACAACACCATATACGGTACGCAGATCAAGGAAGACATAGACAGCCCGGTACCTCTTATAGCGGACATGTCTTCAGACATCATGAGCCGCCCGCGTGACGTGAGCAAATACGCCCTGATATACGGAGGCGCCCAGAAGAACGTCGGTCCTGCAGGAGTGGCTTTCGCCATAGTAAAGAAAGACGCGCTCGGCAAGGTGAGCCGCTACATACCTACGATGCTGAACTACCAGACGCATATAGACGGAGGCTCCATGTTCAATACTCCGCCTGTATTCCCTATCTACGTGATGTACGAAACGCTGAAATGGCTGAAAGAGAACGGAGGTGTGGAGGCTATCTACGAGACCAACAGGAAAAAGGCCGGCATGCTGTATGCCGAGATCGACAGGAATCCTCTGTTCATCGGGACTGCGGCCAAGGAAGACCGTTCGGACATGAACGTATGCTTCGTGATGGCTCCAGGCTACGAGAACCTGCAGGACGAGTTCCTCGAGTTCGCGAAAGGCCAGGGAATGCTGGGTATCAAGGGACACCGGTCAGTCGGCGGCTTCAGGGCTTCCATCTACAATGCCTGCCCTGTGGAGAGCGTGGAAGCTCTGATCAAGTGCATGCAGGAATTCGAATCAATGAAAAAGTAACCAATCATGAAAATACTTATCGCCACAGAGAAACCGTTCGCGGCAGCTGCAGTGAACGGCATGAAGGAAATAGCGCAGAAAGCCGGACATGAGGTCGTGCTTCTGGAGAAATATGATTCACCTGAGAAACTTATCAAGGCAGTGGCCGATGTGGACGCGCTCATCGTCAGATCGGACAAGGTCACGGCTGATGTCATCGGGGCCGCGAAGAATCTGAAAATCGTCGTAAGAGCCGGTGCCGGCTACGACAATATCAACCTCGAAGCCTGCACGGCAAAGAATATCGTAGCCATGAATACACCTGGACAGAACTCCAATGCTGTCGCCGAGCTGGCTATCTCCATGATGATCTACATGTCCAGGAACCAGTTCACACCAGGTACCGGCAGCGAGATCAAAGGAAAGAAACTCGGCATCCAGGCGTACGGGAACGTCGGAAGGCTTGTCGCACAGAAAGCGAAATGTCTCGGCATGGAGGTGATGGCCTTCGATCCGTACGTCCCTGCTGAAAAGATGAAGGAAGAAGGTGTGACACCGGCAGAGTCTGTAGAGCAGATGTACAGCGAATGCAATTTCATTTCTCTGCACATTCCGGCTACCGCAGAGACCAAAAGGTCCATCGGCTACGGGCTTATCACACTGATGCCGTCAGGCGGCTGCCTGCTGAATACTGCCCGCAAGGAAATCATAAACGAGGCCGAGCTTGAAAAAGCGCTTACGGACAGACCGGACCTGAAATATGTCACCGACATAGCTGCCGACTGCCAGACCGAACTGAACGAGAAATTCGGCAAGAGGGTCTTCGCCACACCTAAGAAAATGGGAGCGGAGACGGCTGAAGCCAATGTGAACGCAGGCCTCGCGGCCGCATCCCAGATCGTGGATTTCTTCGCCACCGGGAACACAAGATTCCAGGTCAACAAATAGGATAAGAAATAAAAAGTGTGTCCGGAATCCGGGCGCACTTTTTTTGATCTGCCGGATAAAAGAATCATTTCAGGCGAATTATCTGCCTGAACGTTGAAAACCGGCAATAAACACTAAACTTATAATCAATTTTATGGTAAGAATCAAACCGTTTGCGGCCGTAAGACCGCCCAAGGAACTCGTGGAGGAAGTGGCGGCACGTCCGTACGATGTTCTGAATTCAGCCGAAGCCAAGGCAGAAGCTTCGGAAAAGTCCCTTTTGCACATCACCAAGCCGGAAATAGACTTCGAGCCGATGCCGGACGAGCACAGCCAGGAGGTCTACGACCAGGCTGTGAAGAACTTCAAGTCGTGGCAGGAAAAAGGATGGCTTGTACAGGACAGCAAGCCATGTTACTACATTTATGCGCAGACAATGAACGGCAAGACCCAGTACGGACTCGTGCTCTGCGCCCACACGGATGACTATTCGGAAGGTAAGATAAAAAAACACGAACTGACACGGAAGGACAAGGAAGATGACAGGATGGTACATGTCAGAATCCAGAATGCCAATATCGAACCTGTGTTCTTCTCCTATCCGGACAATGCCGAAATCGATGCCATAGTACGGAAATACACTGCGGGCAAGCCTGAATATGATTTCACGGCTGAAGACGGATTCGGGCATCATTTCTGGGTGATAGACGATGACGATACCGTAAGGCGTATCACAGAGATATTCAAGGACATACCTGCATTCTACGTAGCCGACGGCCATCACAGGACAGCAGCGGCAGCCAGGGTCGGAGCAGAGAAACGCACCGGGAATCCGGCTCACACCGGAGATGAAGAGTACAATTTCTTCATGGCGGTAGCTTTCCCTGAAAGCCAGCTGACCATCATAGACTACAACCGCGTGGTCAAGGACCTCAACGGGCTTACTGCGGAAGAATTCATGAAAGCTCTCGAAGAAGACTTCATCGTAGAGAAAAAGGGCAAGGAAATCTGCAAGCCGGACCATCTGCACAATTTCTCCATGTACCTCGGAGGCGAATGGTACTCTCTGGAGGCCAGGGAAGGCCGGTATGATGATTCCGATCCTATCGGAGTGCTGGACGTAACCATATTGTCAGATCTGGTTCTGGACAAGATTCTCGGGATAAAGGATCTGAGGACTGACAAGAGGATAGACTTCGTCGGCGGCATCCGCGGTCTGGGAGAACTGTCGAAAAGAGTGGACAGCGGCGAGATGGCCGTGGCCTTCGCCCTCTATCCAGTCTCGATGAAACAGATAGTGGATATAGCCGATTCCGGCAATATCATGCCGCCTAAGACTACATGGTTCGAACCGAAACTCAGGAGTGGTCTGGCCATTCACAAACTCGACTGATGGGGCGGCAGACTGATATCCGCAAAACTCCCCCCCCTTTCATGTCATTTCGAGCGGAGGACGTCCGAAGTCGGGAAATCTGTTTTGTGGGTGAACCTTTAAAAATAAAGCGTCCGGCCGAAGAAACGACCGGACGCTTTATTCAATCTCAAATCTTATCAGTCGACAGGAATTTTCCTGTTCACATTCTTGTAGCCTGTAGAACCGTAGTAAAGGAGATAGCAGAGACAGGCGATGACGATCCAGAATGAGGCACGGCAGCCGACCAAATCAGCCAGCAGGCCCTGAATGATAGGAACTATACCGCCGCCGCAGACCATCATCATGAAAAATCCGGTAGCAGTAGAAGTATATTTGCCCAGACCTTCCACTGAAAGATTGTAGATATTTCCCCACATCACGGAAGTGAACAGACCTGTCATCACGAGGAATACGACATTCACAGGAATATTCCCCAGACTGTAACGGCCTATCTCGATCGTTATCTTCTCAGGTGTGAAGATCGTGATGAGAATAAAGATCATCGCCATCACAGATGCGAACTGGAGCATGTCGCGGCTGGAGAATTTCGAACCCAGGGAACCTCCCACCAAGCGGCCAAGAAACATGCAGAACCAGTATATGGCGACGATTGCCCCTGCCGCTCCAGGCCTTACTCCCACTTCATGAATCAGATAGATGTTCGTCATGTTCGCGATACTGACCTCAACACCGGTATACAGGAAGACTGCCACGGCACCGAGGACAAAATGACGGAAAGAGAAGCAGCTGTATTGCCCGTCACGGGCTATCAGCTGGTCCATCGCGGCCTTTGTATCGGATATCTTTTCTGTTTCAGGGATATCGATGAAAAGAATGGCCAGCATTGCGAGAGCGAAAATCGAAATCATGATGATGAACATCGGATTCACATCGGCTATCTCGAAATGCGGAATACCGTCAATCAGACCTCTGACCTTTATTGAATGTCCCATCATAAGCCCTACCACGAAAGGCACGATGGTGGCTGCTATGGAATTCATGGCGCCGCCCCACTGGATCAGCTGGTTACCCTTGTTTCCGCCGCCTCCGAGCGAGTTCAGCAGTGGGTTCACTACAGCATTCAGCAGACACATCGAGAAACCTGCCACAAAAGCGCCGCAGAAATACATGAGAAGCCCCCTGGAAATCTGTCCTGAAAAGAACATGAGCCCCAAGCCTATGATACCGACAGCTACAGCTACCATAAGGGAAAACTTGTAGCCGTACTTCTTCAGCATCAACCCGGCCGGTATACCCATACAGGCATAGGCGATGAAATTGGCGAAGTTTCCTAACTGCGCCACACCCATGGACACCCCGTACTGGGACTTCACGATGACGCCCAGAGGATTCTGAAGGCCTGTCACGAATGCTATCATGAAGAAAAGGATATACGACAGAATAATGACAGGCAGATATTTCCGTATTTTCATAAGAGTCAGATTTTAAAGTATCACAAACGACGGGGAGGGCAAGCAGAAAGCGACCTTTTGCCCCATCCCCATCATCGCTACAGTTCCCAGGCCAGAGCTGAAGCCCCGAGTATGGCGGCATCGGACTCTTTCAGCTGGGAGAAGACTATCTTTATCTTTCCGCGCCACAAAGGAAGCATGTTCGCATTCATGGCATCCATGATCGGCTGGTAAAGATACTCCTTGGCACGGGCAAGACCGCCGAAGAGGACGATAGCTTCAGGTGCGCTGAAAGCCACGAAATCGGCAAAGGCCTGACCCAGGATCTTGCCGGTAAACTCGAATATCTTCAGAGCGAGTTTGTCACCTTCCTTGGCAGCCTCATACACATCCTTGGACGAAATGCTGTCCAGACTTCTGAGTACGGAAGGCTCGTCGCTGAGAGTCAGCCATTCGCGGGCGGTTCTTGCCACTCCGGTAGCAGAGCAATAGGTCTCCAGACAGCCTGTCTTGCCGCAATTGCACAGACGGCCGTTGTTCCTGACAGCGCATGTGTGTCCCAGCTCGCCGGCAAATCCGTCATGTCCGTAGACCACTTCCCCGTTTATGACGATACCGCTGCCGACACCTGTACCGAGGGTGATCATGATGAAGTTCTTCATACCCCTGGCGGCCCCGTAAGTCATTTCGCCTACCGCAGCGGCGTTTGCGTCATTTGTAAGAGCCACCTTGAGTCCGTTCATCCTCGATGAAAGCAGTTCGGCAAAAGGAATGGACTTGCTGCCGCCCCATGTCAGGTTCACGGCATTCTCGATGGTTCCCGTATAATAGTTCGCATTCGGTGCTCCTATGCCTATGCCGCGGATCTTTCCTTCCGAACCGGACTCCGCGATGATCTTTGTCAGGGCATCAGCCACATCTTCGACATAGTCCTGGACATCGGTATGCGTATCCGTACGGATCACCGTCTGCGAGAGTACCTGGCCTCTCATGTCCACAATACCCATCTTGGTAGTCTGACCGCCTATGTCGATACCGACTACATAAGGTTTCTCTATAATATCAGTATTCATGATCATGATATTTCATTTAAATCTACGCTTTCTTCACTCTCGAACCGAGCACCGCATACCAGAGGATATACAGGATGGCGATGACCACTACCCAATAGCTGACCATATAACCGGCAGCATCAGCGATGGCATTCTGAAGGAGAGGAAGGATACCTCCGCCGACCACCATCATCATGAATGCGCCGGAAGCAAGAGCCGTAGCAGAACCGAGGCCCTCGACAGCAAGGTTGAAAATCGTTCCCCACATGACAGAAGTGCAGAGACCGCAAAGCACGAGAAGAAGTGCGGAGAGAGGTACCTGTACCATTCCGAAACCGGAACCGGTGAATACCGGCATGGATGTGCTGACTGATGAAGGGATGAACATGGCTGCAAGAACAAGTACTGCTGCCACTGCAGATACGCAGCCGAGCTGTGTCCGGCTGGAAACGGCGCCGCTGATGAAGCTTGACACGAAACGTCCTATAAGCATCAGGAACCAGTATGTTCCAGCAACGAAACCTGCAATGGTAGCAGCGGTCTTAGGATCGAGTCCTGCACTGCTTTCGGCATCGGAAAGATAGAAATTCAGAGTTCCCGGGATACCTACTTCCACACCGACATACAGGAAAATGGCTATCACACCGTATACGAAATGGCGGTATTTCCAAGGACTTTCCACACGGCCGCCCTGAGATGCCGACTGAGGATTCTCGATAGGGACGAATGCGAGGATGATGAAAGTCAGGAGGAATACGCACATCGCGATGTACATGACAGGGTTCACATCAGTGATGACAGTATCCTTGGTCACGGCACCGATAAGCGCACCCACGAACATAGGGGTGATGGTACCGAGCAGAGAATTGAATGTACCTCCTATCTGGACGAGCTGGTTGCCTTTCTTACCGCCGCTTCCGAGAAGGTTCAGCATAGGATTCACTACCGTATTGAGAATACATACCGAGAAACCTGCCACGAATGCGCCGAGAAGATATATGAACCAGTTGGCCGGAAGACCGGCAATGGCAGAACCGACACCGACGATTCCTGAAAGGAACTGGATAAGCACGCCGAAGAAACCCAAGGCAATAGCGAGAAGGGCCGTTTTCTTATAGCCGACTTTCATGATAAGCTTTCCTGCAGGGATACCCATGAAAAGATATGCGAGGAAGTTCATCATGTTGCCCATCATTCCGAGAGCATTCGAACCGTCAATACCGGGCTGCTGTTTCCAGATCACGCCAATAGGAGCCGCAAGATTCGTCACGAATGAAATCATTCCGAAAAGGAAGATCATGGTGATGATTGCGACAAGATTACCGTTTTTTTTCATTGTTGATTAGTTTTTTATTTAATTATTAATTATTTGCGGTAAAATTCGAGGTACAGCCATGATTCCGGCTCCCTCAAAAATTGTCGAAAGTTACAAAATTTTCAACATTGAACAAAAGTATTTGCCGGCAACTTGTCCAAAAGGCACAAATCGGCATGGCATGAATCCAAGACTCCTGCCATACCAATTTATATAAGGCCGATATAACCCTATTTCGGAAGATTGAAGGCGACGGACATTTCCTGCATCTGTTCCAGCGTCATGCCGTCAGGTTCATAACCCATGCATCTGGCCGCGATGTAAATCTGCGCGGACTTGTTCAGCACATCCACCTGGTCGAAGGCCTCCATGATATCGCAGCCCACGGCGAAGACGCCATGTTTCTCCCACATGACCACGTCATAGTCCTCCAGCTCCCTGATGGTCGACGCCGCCAGATCAAGAGACCCCGGCAGCTTGTAGTCCACGATCCCCAATCCTCTCGGGCAGAAAGCCTTGGTCTCGGGAATCATGCTCCACAGCAGATTCGAAAGGACATCCTTTTTCAGGAACTTGTCCGTGTGCGACATGGCTACAAGCTCGATAGGATGTGTATGGAGCGAAGCCCTGTAGTCCAGCCCCCTCTCCACGAAATCATTGTGCACAGCCAGATGCGAAGGAAGTTCCGATGTAGGCTTCACCGGGAGATCCGCCACGATCTCGTAGCTGGAACAGTCGTCCAGTATCCTGATGACAGACCCGTTCTCCATCGGTCTCCTGGCAAGATCACGCATCCTTTTGTTCGTTCCCTTGCAGAAAAACCAGCAGCCTTTCAGGTGGGGCAGAGTGAGACCTATCTGTACCGGAGCCCCTATGGCAGGGAGAGCCCGCATGGAATCATCCACATATTCAGTGATGTTCACGGTGATGTTTCCGCCGTTTCTTTCCGCCCAGCCTTTCTGCCAGAGATAGCCGGCCACCTCGGCCACGTCTTCTATCTGCCTGGCCAGGGCAGGACGTCCTTCAAGTATTGATTTGTCCATATCCATAAGACTTTGTTTTCATTTATTTATCCGACCCAAAACGGCCAGGACTCAGAAGATATTCGGGAAAACCAGAGAAAATATCAGTATCGCCAGACCGCATACCAGCACGGCTGATGTCTTCGGAGCCACGCCTTTCCATTCTTTCAGGATGATACCCCAGACATTGCTGAACACCACGTTCAACGACATCAGGATGCACCATGCAAAAGCGAAAAGCACCGAATCCTCATCGAAAAAGCCTTTTCCTATCCCAAGGCCGAAAAACTGCGTATACCAGAGGAGACCGGCCAGAGCACAGAAAAAGATATTGCCCGGAAGGGCATCCTTCTTCCCGTAATCGGCGAATGAACGGTTTCTGAAATTCTGGAAGAGACAGTATGCGGCGTTCGTGAAGAAGCCTCCGAAAGTCACGAGGAAAGTGGCAGGCAGCGTCTTGAAGAGTGCCGGGGAATCTTCCACCACCGGCCCTGCATCCAGTCCAAGGGCAAAGCACGCGCTCATCACTCCGGAAAGCACTGCCACGGAGAGGCCTTTTGTAAGAGCGAATTCCTTGACGGCCTGGCTTTTCTCTCGGGAAGTCATGTCTTTCGAACGCAGGCTACCGGCATATCCGATGACTGCTATTCCCGCCAGTGTGACACATACGCCCAGCAAAAGGATGAGTCCGGCACCGTGAAAGAGATCCGTGCCTGCGGCAATGGCAGGGAAAAGCGTCCCGAAAGCCGCGCATGTGCCCAGAGAGACGGACTGGCCCATCGCTACTCCCAAATACCTCATGGAAAGACCGAATGTCAGGCCTCCCACACCCCAGAGGACGCCATAGCCGACTGCCTTCAAGGCCGATGCCGGATCGGAAGACAGTATCTGCCACAAGGTCTGCCCCTCGGGGACAGCCAGGAGTGCTCCGATGAGCGGGAATACCAGCCATGCAAAGACGCCCTGTACAAGCCAGAAGCTTTCCCAGCTCCAGTCCCGGACCTTGTTTATAGGCACATAAGAACTGCTCTGTCCGAAGCTTCCGGCTGCGATGATCAATAATCCTAAAAGGCTGTTCATCTCAAAACTGTTTTTACCGTGTACACTCGAGGTCCTTATCTTTTCGATGTGACATCAGCCTCATATTTGAGGATATCCCGGATGTAGCTTTCGCCCACAGGGACATCGTTCTTCAAGCAGAACATATCCCAGACTGCTCCCCAAGGCATGTTCTTAAGTTCTTCCTGCACGGCAAGACGCTCGAAATAACGGCCCTCCATTTCATATCCGGACAGTCTGTCACCAGGTTCGAGCAGAGCCAACAGGAAAGCTTTCTGAGTGGCGCGGCTTCCGATGACATAGGCTCCGATCCTGTTTATGGTGGCATCGAAATAGTCGAGGCCGATGTGAACTTTATCCAGAGCCTTGCATCTGACGATCTCACGGGCCAGGTCGGCAATATCATCGTTCAGAATGACCACATGGTCACTGTCCCACCTGACAGGACGGCTCACATGGAGATTGATCTCAGGAGTGAAAAGCAGAAGTGCCGACACCTTGTCCGCAATGCTTTCAGTCAGATGGAAATGCCCGGTATCGAGTGTGACCATCTTGCCGTTCTTCGCGCCGTAGCCGAGATAGAAGTCGTATGAACCTACTGTATAGTTCTCAAGACCGATTCCGAAAAGCTTCGCTTCGATACCGTCTTTCATGTGATCGTATTTCACGGAGAATATCTCGTCCAGGGAATCCTTCAGTATCTGACGGTATTTCAGCCTGCTTGCCGGCACTTCCTTGCTTCCGTCATGCACCCAAAGGTTCATGATGCACGGATCGTTCTGGTACTTGCCCATCTCCTCGCTGATCAGACGGCATCTCTTCGTGTGTTCTATCCAGAAATTCCTGATACCGTCATCGGGATTCGCAAGAGTCAGGTCTCCGCTCTTCGGGTGAGAAAAGGATGTGCTGTTGAAATCGAGTTTCATTCCATGCTCGGCACCCCACTCCATCCAGCTTCTGAAATGCTCCGGAGTGACTTCGTTCCTGTCCACGGCCTTTCCCTGGAAATCGCCGTAAATTTCATGGAGACTCAGCCTGTGCTTTCCAGGTATCAGGGAAGCGGCCTTCAGGATATCGGCACGCAATTCGTCGATGTTGCGGGCTCTGCCGGGATAGTTTCCGGTAACCTGGATTCCTCCGGTCAATGCGCCTTCGCCCAGAGTTTCGAATCCGGTCACGTCATCTGCCTGCCAGCAATGGAGGGAAAGAGAGATTTTCCGGAGTGAGTCCAACGCCTTGTCCGTGTCGACGCCTATGGCCGAATAGCGTTCTTTGGCGGCCTCGTAGGCCTTTTCGATGTTGATGTCTTTCATATTTTTGAAGTTTGGGATTGTCCGGTTCCGGACAATAAATATTTCAGAGTTCTGCGACTATCCGGCGGTATTCCCATCTGTCGGCGACCAGTCCTGCTGCCCGGGCCTGCACCATACAGTTTCCGATGGCTGTCGCCTCGGCAGGTCCTGCCACCACTTTCACTCCGGTCACTTCTTCTGTCATCCGGTTCAGAAGTTCATTCCGCACACCGCCGCCCACGATGTAGAGCCTGTCTATATCGAACGGAGCCAGGTTTCTAAGCGAATCCAGCACTTCCTTGTACCTGAACGCCAGACTCCTGAATATGCATGCGACCATCTCGGAGTCGTCTGCCGGAGCTTTTCCCGCCTTTTCCACACACATTTCCGAAATCATGGATGTCATGCTCGAAGGATTTGCCAGACGAGGGTCGTCCGGGTTCACTGTCACAGTGAAAGATGCGCCTTTACGGGCCATTTCCACGATTTCAGGGTACGGGTAGTCTTTCCCTTGTCTCTTCCACTCCTTTCTGGACTGCTCCAGAAGCCACATTCCGGTAATATTTTTCAGAAAACGCACAGAGCCCTCCACACCGCCTTCATTCGTGAAGTTCATGTCAAAGGCCTCCCGGCAGATGACAGGCTTTTCGGTCTCTATACCCATCAGGCTCCACGTCCCGCTGCTCAGATAGGCGAAATTCTTCGTCATGGCAGGTACGGCTGCCACTGCTGAGGCTGTATCATGGCCTGCGACCGCCACCACCCTGGTCTTTCCGAGTCCGGTATAGTCCGCAAGAAAATCTGTAAGTTCTCCGACCACCGTCCCTGGCATCACCATTTTAGGGAACATGTCCCGCGACACTCCGGCGGCAGCCAGAAGGACGTCATCGAAGTCACGCGTCACGGGATTCAACAGCTGCGAGGTGGAAGCCACGGTATATTCGCAGACCATCTCTCCTGTCAGCATATATCCCAGCAAGTCAGGAATGAAAAGCAGTTTCGAAGCATGTTTCATCGGAGAAAACCCGGAACCTGTCTGACGGAACATCTGGAAGATACTGTTGAACGGCAGTATCTGGATGCCGGTCCTCGCGTAAAGATCTTCTTTAGGAATAACGGCATACAAGTCCTCCGGAGCCCCGTCCGTATATGAATCCCTGTATGCCCTCGGGAGGCCGAGAATGGCCCCGTCTTCTCCTACAAAGCCGAAATCGACACCCCAGGTGTCAATGCCTATGGATTCGGGACGCCAGCCCGCCGCGGCACATTTGCGGAGACCTTCCACCACTGAAGCATAAAGCGCGAATATGTCCCAATAATATCCGCCGCCGACATTAAGGATGGCATTCGGGAACCTGTGGATTTCTTCGAACCTGAATTTCCCTTCTGCATCGCGGAAACAGATGACTTCCCTTCCGCTGGTAGCACCTATGTCTACCGCCAGGAAGCAACCCTTCGATAATTGACTGTTCATATCAGAAAATTAGTGTTATATTTGTGATAGACATTGGCAAAGTTAGACAGAATCACAAGCCGCGACCTTCGTTTTCTGACATTACGGCTGTGATTTTTGTCCGATACCGTCCGAATTTAACCACAGGCACTATGGACCCTATAAAATATATAGCGCAGAACCGGAGGGACAGGGACTGGGGACTTACCGTATGCTCGGTAGGGCACCAGAGGATCAGCCCGGGGGAAGACTACCCTCCACGGAAGCACAATCAGGAATACATGTTCGACCCTGAACAAGGCAGAATCCTTCCGGAATATCAGCTGCTCTATATAGTAGAGGGAAAAGGAATATTCAGAACCGGATCTGCCGGGGACATGAAGGTGGCGGCAGGAGACATGTTCATCATATTTCCCGGAGAATGGCACTCCTACATGCCGGACCCGGATACCGGCTGGAATGAATACTGGATCGGCTTCCAGGGTGTCAACATAGACCACAGGGTCGAAACCGGGTTCTTTTCCCCGGCATCGCCCCTGTTCCATATAGGCTACAACGAATTCGCGGTCAATCTCTACAATGAGGCTATCCGTACTGCCACCCGGCAGGAACCGTATTTCCAGCAATTGCTTGCCGGAATCGTAAACCACCTGCTCGGGCTGATGTTCATGACCGGCACCATAAACCGGCGGAGCCGGGACGGAGACACTGCCAGGCTCATTGACATGGCGAAGAACATCATGGGCGATTCCCTTGAAGAAGACATATCCATGCCTGGAATAGCGGAAAGGCTCAGCATCGGCTACACGAAATTCCGGAGGCTCTTCAAACAGTACACCGGGCAGTCGCCTGCCCAATATTTCATCAACATGAAAATTCACAGAGCCAAGGAAATGCTCAGAGGTTCCTCCGCCTCAGTGAAAGAGATCGCGTTTACCCTGCATTTCGAAAGTGCCGAATACTTCGCCACTACGTTCAAGACACGGACAGGAATGACACCCACGCAATTCAGAAGCACCTGAGCCCTACCAACCAAATCGCTCAGAAGCGGAGGGATAGAGGATTGGTGGTGGCTCAAAAGTCACGAAGTGACCGCGACCGGAAGGAGCGGAATCAAGCATAACGCAGAAATCACCCTTTTCAGTCAGCCTCCATTACAGTAATGATGAGTTTCTGACAACTGTTCCTATACAATCTTTTACGCTCTCCCAAGTAATATCACTCAGGACATCCGGCATCGGATCAGTCTCGGCATCGTCAAAATATGTCAAGCTTTTCATTACTATGAACAGCGAGCCGTCTGAATATTTGCGATTGTACATATCAAGAATATCATCCAAAGTGAATGACTGTAGAAGTGTATAAAGGTCAATAAAATCCTTTTTCGTTCCTCTGTTCACGATCGCAGAAACTTTCATGGCTGCGATATCATTTAAAGAAGCCAGACGAACTCCATCAGCTTCTATCGGCATATCTATCCATGGATATGGATAATTGACTATATCGACTTTGATATCATTGATCCAGAATATATTTATATTCTTGGATACAGAGGCGACTTCCACATGTCCGACATCTCTGAGAATACTCCTCAATTCTTCAGAGTCTGCACTGATTTTTCCAAAAAAATCAAGATCCACCGATGTCCTATGTCCAAGTTGAAGCGCCAACGCAGTACCTCCGACAAGCCTGGCATCTTTAAGGACAGGCAAGTCGGACAATTTCTCCAGCAATAAACGCGCTTCCGGGACTATTGTTTCATAGTGCAGCATCGGAACTGGCTCTTGGGAATACCGGAAACGGTTGATATGAATGACAAGGCACGTTCTTCAAGAGTCCGCAAATGACAAGCAATATCGGCAATGCGACTCAAGCCGTAATATGACAACAATAGCTTCCAGTCTGAGAGTCTTCCATATTCCAATACGCGCTGTACAACATATGGAGCATTTTTCTCCATATCTACAGACCCCGTCCTAATATCCCAGAACAAATGCTCTGAAAACTTGTTTTCGATATCAGTCTTATCCATCATCTTTGTTTTCCTCTACAAACATAGGAAAATTTTTCGGTAACTTCATGCCCGGAAGCACAAATGCATTAGGCTCACCCACGCAATTCAGAAGCACCTGAGCCTGAAGCATACGAAAAAGCAGGTCCCCTCCCCAAGGAACCTGCCCATATATAAAACGAACTTAACAAATAGACACGAAAAAAATTCTTATGTCTGGTACAAAGGTAACAATTCAAAAGGAATTTCCAAATATCCGCTCGGAAATTTTTCAGACATTTTAAAGAATGATTAAAAATTATAAGGAATTTCCAGAATACGATTAAATATTTACAGTCACCCCTATTGTCAGGCGGAGCGGTTTCGACATCTGGAAAAAGGACTTGCCTACGGACTTGAAGTAAAAGACACCGTAGCTGGCATCAGTCAGGTTTTCACCCCGGAGAAAAACATCGAACCACTTGAAATGGCCGCGCACGTCAGCCCCAAGAACGGCATAGAACGGCTGGGAAAGCGTATTGGCTTCATCCCACCATATTTTCCCGAGAGCAGACACCTCGGCTCCTGCCGTTATGCTCCTGAAAAAGTCATTCCTGATATCCCAGCGATACTGCACCCTGGCATTGAGCGTATGCGCCGGAGAATAAGGGATCCTGTTTCCGGTATAGTCGGACAAGCCGTCATTGTAGTCAGTGAAACGGGCGTCACAGAAACCATAGGCCGCCGACAGGGAAAAATTGCGGAAGCCGTACCAGAACTCGGCTTCCGCACCGATACTTCTGGAATTGCCGGCATTGGCCATCATGCGGCCGGTACTATTGCCCGAAGGGAAGACTGTTATCTGTTGGTCTATACACATTATACTATATATGGAGGCGGTTCCCGAAAACCGGTGCGGACCTTTGCCGAGGGCGAAACGGGCGCCGATCTCGGCATTGAGACTCTTTTCCGGCTTGTATGCCGTATCGTCTGCGCTGACATTGCTCCCGGAAGAACCTCCCGGCATCCCTCCCTGGACTCCGCCTTGCATACCAGACATCATGGCCTCCATCATGTCGGACATCAGCATGTTCTGCAGGATGTCAGAGAATATCTGCGTATTGAACCCTCCGGACTTGTATCCTTCGGAAAACGTGGCGAAAAGCTTCACCGGCCCGAAATCGTACAGTGCGGATATCTTGGGCATGATCTCCAGATAGTCAAGCTCCTTCCGCCCCTGATACAAGCTTTCGCACGGGATGAATCCAGTATCCATGAACGGCAATTTCAGTCTGCAATTCACAAGTGCACCGCTGTCGTAGTCCATACCCGTCCATTCGTAATCCAGCCGGAGTCCGGCCGTAAGAGTCCAGCGTCCGAGCGTGAAATAAGATTCATGATACAGGGCCGCCCCTGCCGCGGCGATGCCGAAATCACTCGTGATATCAAATTCATCCTCCTGCAGCGAAAGTCCGGAACCGGGTCCGAAGACCGACTGTATCCCGCTGTTGGCATTGGCCAATATCAGATCCTGTATGCCGTCCTGCTTGAAGCGCACCGGGGCGGACATGTCGTTGTATTTGGCGAAGCCGAAGAAACCGGTCTGCCAGTTCCACCACGGCCTGCGCCAGGATGCCTCGGGTTTCAGTATCAGTTCCTGTGTCAAAGCCCCTTCCATCTGGGTCTGGCGAAGAGTGAACATAGACCGTGTCGTGAAATCCTGGTCCATCTCCATGTCGTCAGCCAGGAACTGGAGACTGGTGACGGAACTCAAAGTCCAGTTTTTCCGCATATATTTGAATTTGAGGCCTTCCGTTGCCATAAGCCGGCGATAGTGGCAAGGATCGTTGTACGCCACTGCAGCGAGGACTTCCGTCTGCGGATCGTATTCCCTGTACGGATATCCGCCCTGCGATGTGAGGGAAACTGAAAGGATATTCTCGAACACCAGATCACGGCGGAGCTGCTTCCAGGCCCTCAGCCTGAAATTCAATGCATCCGACTTGTCGACATAATCATTGTCGTATGTATTCAGATAGAAACCGTCAGTATGTCTGTAGGCCAGTGACACACCGACAGCCTTCCCGTACACTGCCAGCCTGGCCAGAACGGAATTCGCATTCCCGTATTCGAGAGACAGCCTGGTGCCGTGAAAATCTTCAGGAGACAAAGTGTTGAGCGTCAGGACCCCGCACATGGAATTCCTGCCATACAGAGTAGCCTGTGGGCCACGCAGCAGGGCCGCGTCCGCGATATCGAACATTTCGGTATCATAGGCATTCTTGTTCATCACCGGGATATCATCCACATACATGCCTATGACAGGGTTGTCGATACGTGACCCGAAACCGCGGAGATAGATGGAAGACGTCATCGAAGATCCGTAGTCCGGAATGAGCAGGTTCGGGACCACGGATGAAAGCTTTCCGATATCGTCTATGCCACGGCTTTCCATCTGAGCCAGACTCACTTCCGTCACAGGCGACGCTATCCTCTCCAAAGGGAGGACCTGCTTGTATCCGGAAACCAGGACCGCCTCGGACAATGTGTCCGCGATGACCGCTTCATCCCCCGTCCCGTAATTTCCGGTATCTGCAGATGCCGGATTCCCGGCAATGGGTCCGGATGCTGCCAGCAGCAATGTACTTAATAGAGCAAGAATCATATATCGTCTTCTTTGAAAGGGTGCAAAGATAGACAATTATCATTAAACCTCAAAAATTGATATCCCGTTATGAAAATTTATTATATCTTTGTTTTCCGTGAAGTGGATTTCTCCTGTCGGAAAATCCGTAAAATTTTTTCATTATGATTCACACATTGCCAGAATTACCTTACAGCCAGGATGCCCTCGCCCCGGCGATAAGTCAGGAAACTGTCGAATACCATTACGGCAAGCATTTCCAGACCTATATTGACAATCTGAACAGACTGATAGAGGGTTCTCCTTACGAGGATATGGAAATCGAGGAAATAGTGACCAAGGCAGGAGGTGCGATTTTCAACAATGCGGCCCAGGCATGGAACCACAATTTCTACTTCCAGACCCTGACCCCTACCCCTGCGGCCATTCCGGAACTGCTTGAAGAGAAACTGGCGAAAACCTTCGGCTCCGTGGCAGATTTCAAGGCAGAATTCATCAAGGCCGCAGCCACCGTTTTCGGGTCCGGATGGGCATGGCTGTGCGAAGACAAGGAAGAAGCCCTGTCCATAGTACAGACACAGAATGCAGACAACCCCATGACACAGGGACTCAAGCCGCTTCTGACCGTAGACGTGTGGGAGCATGCATACTACATCGACTACAGGAACCGCAGGGCTGCATATCTTGAAGCCGTATGGAACCTGATAGACTGGAACAAGGTGGCAGGCAGGCTTTAACGATGCCAGCCCGACTCAATGTTCAAACGATATTATCGAATATCAATCATTTAAATTTAATCCGACATGAAAAAGTACATTTGCATCGTCTGCGGATACGAATACGATCCTGCAGTAGGCGATCCTGACAGCGGCATCGAGCCGGGAACAGCATTTGAAGACCTCCCTGCAGACTGGGTATGTCCTCTCTGCGGAGTAGGCAAGGAAGACTTCAAGGTAGTGGAGTAATCCGCGTCCATCAATTAAACGGAAGACGGGGTCTGACTCAAATTTGAGTCAGACCCCGTCTTCCGTTTAATACAGAGTCTCGCTCCCGCCACGAAAAGACTTCCGCGAGCACCTGCCGGCAGAAAAACTCCGGACTAACAACGTTTACGGGAGAAAAGGTCAGTTACGGTATATGCGGATGGCATTCAGGACAGGCTCGCCATGCCGGCGGCCGAAATCCACGGAAATACCCTCCCCGCCTTCAACCTCGACCTCGAATTTCTTGATTACTGCACGGAAAGCGCCGCATTCACGGGCAATATTGAAGTCTTTCAGAACAGGTTCTCCGTTTACGGACACATCGAACGACCTGGTCATTTCCTGATTCTGCAGGCCTCCTTCCGGCATCATGTCAGACCGGCCATCCTCGTCTCCATCCTTGTCACCAAGAGCAATGTCCGCACCGAGGTTGTACGCCAAGGCTTCGCGACCTGCATCGGCATCAAGTTCCGCCATGTAGAGGTATACGGAATATTTCCCGTCAGGCACATCAGCCCTGAAAGACTCTATTCCCTGACGCTGGGTCTGGAAGAGAGGATCCTGGTCAGTACCGAAGATGTCCATGTCGGACCCGGGCATGGTACCGAAACCCGTAGGCCTGCGATACGGTTCCCCGCCGATGTAGCCCCAGCTGCCGGGCTCATATTCCTTCTCAGGAATCCAGGCTGTCCCCGACAGCCTGTCCTCGAAATATCGAGGTGAGCCCAGCATCACGTTCATCTGCAGGAAATCCTCCCCGGGGCACTCCGGCACCCCCTGGAAATCCACTTCCAGCATGTCTTTCAACACTTTCTCCGATCCGGACCCGGCATTTCCCGCCACGGCCGTCCCGGCGATGACACCATGCAGCAGAGCGGTTCCATCGCCCTCGCCAAACTGCGCTATGGCCTCCAGGACATTCTTCCCGTCGGTGAAAGGAACGTCGAAATGCACATATCCCCCGGACACCTGCCTGCTGCCGAGGCTTTCGCCGTTCAGTCTCAGCTCCACTTCAGCGGCATTCGTGAACACAGGGACTGATTGCAGACACGCTCCGGATTCCGCATCAGTCATTCCGCCGCGGACCATCCATTCCCTGTTCCCTATCTTCAGATACGGCTCATCCGACAGGACAGCGGAATAGTACAGATACACATCCTTTTTCTCCCTGTCAAGCCCTGTGATACCCTTGTTATTGACATGAGGATTCGTGTCTATCCTCGGCTCTGAATAGAAATCATTCAGATTCCACAGGCTGGAACCGGCGATGAACGGCCTGGATGCCATCTCTTTCATGTAATGGCTGTGATATATGAGGCCGTATTCCTGTGAGAAATCGAACTGCTCCGGAGAATAGGAATGCAGGCGGACATCCACTCCCGGACCGTATTCGGTCACTATCAGGACCTTTCCTTCATAGACATCATGCGCCCTGTCCAGAAGCCGCTGGAACTCGTTTATGTCCGGCTCGTACCATCCCTGATACAGATTCCATCCCATGATCATCGGAATTTCCGTCAGATGCGCATTTTCATAGCGGGAAGGAGCGTTGTGATATGCCATCATCGTATATCGGGACGGATCTTCCCCGCGGATTTTGTCCTCAAGAGCCTGGGCCACCTTACGGGTAAATTCATAATACCGAGGAAGGTCGACTGTGTCCCCGTCTTCATAAGGCTGCCTGAGCAATATCTCATTCATATAGCCCCATATCATCACGCTCGGGCGGTTGAAATCCTGCCGGACCATTTCCACAGCCATGTTCACTGAATTTTCCAGGAATTCTTCCGATTCCGTCACTGCGTTGATGACCGGTATTTCCACTGATGTGACAATGCCTAATCTGTCGCACATGTCCATCACCACCGGGTCCTGCGGATAATGCGACACTCTCAGGAAATTGCCTCCCATTTCCTTCAGGAGCAGGACGTCCTGCACATGATATTCGTCACGCAGGGCATTGCCGATATTCTCGAAGTCCTGATGCCTGGCGGTACCCACAAGCTTCCTGTGCTTCCCGTTCAGGAAAAATCCGTTTTCAGGGTCGAAACTGAACCATCGGAAACCGACATGTTCTGATACTTCGTCCAGAAGGTCTCCGGTCTTTCTGTCGATGACACGTACATGCATGCGGTACAGATACGGATCATCGATGTCCCAAAGATGCGGGGCTTCCACCGTAATATCCTTTGACACGGCAGTCACTGTCCCGCCTGCCGGAATTTTCACGTTCTTCGATACTGAAGCCACTGCAGCACCTGAAGCATCGCGGAGATCGTACTCGACCACGACATTGGCCTGGGCCCCGGAGTCATTGGACAGCAGAGCTGTCACATTGGCGGAAGCCATACCGGCATTGACCTGAGGAGTCCTGATATAGATGCCGGAGGAGGCGTGGTCGGAGGTAGCGACATGGACAGGGTTTACGAATTTCAGGTATACGTCGCGGTAGATGCCGCCGAAGAAGGTAAAGTCGGCCGAGAGAGGCGGGATGTCGGGATTGTGCCGGTTCGTGACATTTACGGCGATGGTGTTTTGCGCTCCGAAGTTCAGATAAGGGGTGATGTCGAAGCAGAACCGGGTATAGCCGCCGATATGGTTGCCGGCTGCCTCTCCGTTCACGTAGAGAGTGGTTTCCTGGTTGGCTCCCTCGAAATAAATGATGGCCCTGCGGCCTTCGAATTCTTCGGGGAGTGTCAGATTCTTCCTGTACCAGGCGCTGCCACGATACATTCCAGGTTCATCATCCTGGGCATCTTCTGCATTCCATGTATGCGGGATGTCGACTATCGTCCAACCGGTGTCGTCTAGCGGACCGGACGCTTCACGGCTGAACTGCCATGATTCGTTGATAGTGTAGACTGTGCGAGGGCCGGCCTGCAACGTGATTGCAAGCGCTGTCGCCGTCGCTGCGGTTAAAATCATTTTCAGCATATTCATTTCCAATCTGTTAAAATATTCGCAACA
This sequence comes from uncultured Bacteroidales bacterium, assembly GCA_944326365.1. Lineage (GTDB taxonomy): Bacteria > Bacteroidota > Bacteroidia > Bacteroidales > UBA932 > Cryptobacteroides. The sequence continues at coordinate 227,239 of CALVDR010000001.1, forward strand.
TATCACGTCCGACTAAAACCGGACAACCAGCCGACTCCCGGAATAAACCGCCTCACGCTCCAGAATCTCCCCGGACGGCAGCCACACCTTCACATTCAAGGATACCGTCTCAGGCATTCCTTCATAGCTCCCCTCACGCTCCGTGACAGTCAGAGTCCGGGCAGAATCATCCCAGCCGAACACGACCTTCGAATACTCTCCGTCCAGACAACGCCACGAATCGCCCTCATCATCATACCACAGGAACTCCCCGTCAGCACCGGCATAGACACGGATCTCCAAAGTCCTGTCCGGATATTCTGCAGCCCACTGCTTGACCTCGGCCAGAGGGACTATCGAACCGGCCCTGACATAAAGCGGCAATTCGCCAAGCACGGATGCCCGGACATCAGTCGTACCGCCGCGACACACACGGCCACTCCAGAAGTCATACCAAAGCCCGTCACCTGGCAGATAAACAGAGACTTCAGACTCCGCCGAAACAGGACTGAACACAGGCCGCACCAGGAATGCAGGACCGAACATATAGGAATCCTTCACATCGTAGGTCTTGACATCGGAAGTGAAGTCCATCACCAAAGGCCTCATCATGGAAGCATCCTCTGCCGAAACCTGATACGAAACCGAATAGATATAAGGCAGAAGCCTGTATCGCAGACGGATATATTCCAGTTGATTGTCATAATACGGCGTGCCAGGCTCGCCGAACTGCCAGACTTCGCGAGGCACATCGGTGCCGTGAGCCCTGAAAACCGGAGTGAATGCCGCGAACTGGAACCACCTGGAATAAAGCTCCTTGTACTCATCACTGTCCAGGCCTTCAGGATATATGCCGTCTCTGCCGGACACGTAGAAACCGCCTGTATCGGAAGTCCAGTAAGGTATGCCTGAAACTATGAGATTAAGTCCGGCAATCAGCTGTTTCTGCATGTTCTCCCACGTTCCTGTCACATCTCCAGACCATACAGCAGTACCGTAACGCTGCTGGGAGGCGAACGCCGAACGGGTGAATATGAACGGTCTTCTGTCAGGACCGGCTTCACGCAGCCTGCCGTACAGATCTTTCATCATCTCCAGGGAATATGTATTCAGATAGCGGTGGAAACTGCCCAGATACGTATTCCCTGCCGATTTGGTACGCTCTTCCTGCTTTTCCTGAGTGAATCCGTCTCTGAAAGAGGGTTCCGTGGCATCCATCCACCATCCGTCCACGCCCTGATCGAAAAGCCCCGGTTTGAAATACTTCCAGAAAATATCGCGGGCCTGCGGATTGTATGCATCGTAAACCTTGTAACCGGCCCAGGTCCGCTCATCGAACAAGGCTCCGGCAGAGTCCAGGGCATGATAGATTTCCGTTTCCGGACCGAATCCCGGCCATACCGAGAGCATGTAATGCACGTTATACTCCGAATGCAGCCTCGCTATCCTTTCAGCCGGATCGGAAAAATTTCCAGGCTGGAACTCAAGAGAGTTCCAATGCGGCTTGTCGCCCCAATACTCCCAGTCCTGTACGATGTTGTCGAGAGGAATCCTCCTGTCACGATATTCTTTCACTACGGCTTCCAGTTCATCGAAAGACTTGTACCTCTCGCGGGACTGCCAGAAACCGTAGACCCATTTGCCGAACATAGGCACATGTCCAGTCAGTTCACGATATCCCGCCACTGCCCCGGCCATGTCACCGCCAAAAATGAAATAGTAGTCAGACGCATCTCCCACCTCGGAAGCAAAGCTGTACACCCCGTCCGCATCCTTGAACCCGGTAGCGGAGTAATTGTCCCAAAGCAGAGCGTAGCCGCGAGTCGATACCAGCACCGGATTCGCTATGTCCATGTTCGAATGCACCAGACGGACTGACTGTCCGCGATAGTTCATGATACCGTTCTGGTACTGGCCCAGGCCATAGAGGCCTTCAGAATCTGCGGTCACGAACGACTGGCTCACTTCCAGACATCTCTCTCCTCCGGCTTCAGACGGGACGAAACTGCGTCCTGCTTCGGAAAGCAGAGTCTCCCCTGTCTCAGCGTCAATGAAAGAAAACTTCGCGGTCTCCTTATCGAAAACAGCTTCAAGAGCCGCGGTACGGAAGATGATCCGGGAATCAGTCTCACGGCATTTATAGCCAGAGACCGGGTCACGGTCCACCACCAGTCTTTCCGTGACGAGGGTGTCACCTTCCGGAAGAGCCTGGATATGGACGATGGATTCCGACATGAACGAGACGTGGTACATGGTACCGTCATGCACGAAAGCCGACACATTGTCCGACCTCGTCACTGAGGTCGTGCAGGCGCAGCCCAGAGCCGCAGCCGCCAAAATCGGGAGAATTCTTTTCATCAGCATTGCGTTTGTTTCCGTTTGAATTAACGTCAGTTCGACGAATTATTTTACTCAGTACCAGAGACTTCGTCGAACTGACGTTACGATTTCTTCGAAATCTCTTCTTAATCTACGTGTCACCCCTCCTAAATTGGGTGACTCAGTCACCCAATTACGTCTTTCTTCGAAAGACTGGCCCTGTCTTAACCCCCTGCACCCCCTATTAGGGGGATTTTCTTAGGCCTCTCGTATGGGAGGACTTGCCTTTTCAGTCACCCGCCGCAAGAGTGAATATCGTGAATTCCAGCGAAATATCCCTGACCCGTACATCGCCGCCGAACTTGAAGGCCGGGACTCCGTCACGATAAACGATATTTTCAGGGAAAAGCCCGATCCTGGCGTGTTTCCACTGATCCGAACCGTCTGTCCTGACCTTTCCGACCACATTGAACTGCCCTGCCGGTTCCCTGTCTGTCTCTGACCTGACAAAAAGCCACTCCCGCCCCTCGTCCAGATAATCGAACTCCAGGAATCCGGCATAATGGTGTGCCTGCAGCTTCCCGGCAAGAGCCTCCGGCAATGTTATTTTCAAATCACCGTCCCGATATCCGGCCTCAGGTCCATCGTAAACCACAGTCTCCGACAAGACCATGTCTTCAAGTCCGGCAATTCCTTTTTCTGCTCTGACGAGCAATTTTTCCGCTTTTCCATATCCGCCTCCGGCAATATTGGCGGCAACCAGATCAAGCATTGTCCGGATATCGGACAATTTATTCTTAAAGGCATTGGCGTCAGCCTCCGGAACGGAAACGGCCTCAGAGCAGGCGGAAAGGAATTCTTCGGTTTTGCGGAGCTTGAAAAGTTTCAGAGGCAGAGTGAGCCCGGTGGTGTCGCATGGGATTTCCTTGAAGGCGGAGGCATATCTGAGAGTGGTGCGGAGTTCTCGGTCACCGTTCTCGAGGGTCGGTTCGATCTCGTGGCCTTCAGTGTAGTCGCTCCACGAAGCGATGAACATCATGTCCAGACTGTCGCTGCTTTCCATGCAGAATTTCCACATGGTTTCATACGTGGCTCCGTCATTACGCGGTATGTAGAAAAAATGACCCCTGCCCCATCCGGCGCAGCCTCTGTTGTCCATCCCGGGCATGGCGAATCCGGATTTGACGGTGAACCGGGGATCGCTGCCGAGCCAGATGGAGTCGCGGAAAGGTTTCATGAACCCGATGAGATCCTCTTCCGTGGCGTAATTGTCCCAATACGGGTGTTCCGCATCCATGGTCCGGACTCTGGCAGGAAGCCAGGCTGTAGGAATCTCGCCGACGGCTTTCCAGGCTTCGATATCTGCACTTTGCGTCACCGGGATGTATTTCCCGTCTTCCAGGTGTCCCCAATCGGCCCAGCGACGCAGTCCGACAGGGGTTTTCATGTTTTCCGGAAGCACGGCTTCGGACAGCACCTTCCTGAACTCGTCCGTCGTGGCTCCAGGACCGAAATGATAGAATACAGGATGACCGTTCACGACAGGAGCCGTAGTCACGGAAAAGACGCTGTCTATCAGGTATTGCCAGCATTCTGCCATATAGGCTGTCTTGGCCTCGCGGGAATTTATTTCAGGATATATCTTCGTGATCCAGTCATAATAGAGCCAGCCGTCGCACCAGTTGACTCCGATCTCGAAGTCATATTTCCGCGCGACTTTCTGCATGGCTTTCAGAAGGACATCGTTTTCATGGGGATAGAAACCCCACTCGATGAAGAATCCGTCTATGCCTGCGGTTTTGGCGGACAATATCTGGTATTCGATGTAGTCTTCGTCGAGATTCGACTGCATTCCGACCTGTGGATAGGCCTGAGCGGCTATCTGGTGCCGTCCGATGCTGTCAATAAGGTCTGCGTTGTAGCACAGAGTCTTGCGGCCAGTGGCGGACTGCCGGGTGTCTGCATACATTTCCCAACGGCCGAGTTTGCCGTCGTGCTGGCGGGTGTAGCGGACTCCGTGGTAGTCGGCATAGACTTTCTTGCCGTTGCCTCCGGCAGAGGGGGTGTTGCATGACGAGCAGGAAGCGAGGATGGCTGCCATCAGAGGCAGCAGTGCGGCTATTCCGGTTCTGGTTTTCATTGTTTTCTGGTTTTGGTTGTCCTGTCATTTTTTATATCGGACTGACTGCGTTTCCGGCGTTTTTCGTCGTTAGTCCTGCGGGGTCAATATCGGAAATCGTGGACTTCCGGGTAGCTGAAAGTATTGTCGAGCCACCAGCGGCCCTTGTAGATTTTCGTATCAGGGAGAAGGAACTGCAATTCGTTTTTTTCGTTCACAAGGCCCTCTGCCCACCACTCTTCCGTCGGTTTCAGCATGACCGTCCCGTCAGGGCCGTTGCTGACACTCTTGATATTGGCAAGGCTGCAGGCTTTCTCCACGACCGGAGAATCAGGATCAGTCACATCCACGGTATATACGGCAGAAGCCGCTGATAGCCAGAGCTTGTTCTTCTCACCATACACAGGGAAAAGATCGTGGCCTCCGCTTTCATTTTCGAAGGTATAGACTTTCTTCATGTCCGTCAAGTCCGGATTTTCCCTGTCCCCGTTATAACTGAAACGGAAAATGGCTGTTCTGTTCGGACCTGAGACATCAGGATCATTCCCGGTCATAAAGAGACATTCGTGCTCCCTGTCCCAGACTGCGTTATGAGCGTTTCCGAGAGATGTGACCCTTATAGGATCACCAAGGACTTTTACAGTATCCATGACGAAGAGACATATATCGCCATAGCGTGATTCGGCAGTGACGATATTCCCGTCCGGTAGTATTTCCGCAGAATGAGGATTCGGGAATTCCCCGCATTTCGCATAGAACATCAGTTTATGATCAGAAATGCGGATCAGAGCCACAGCTCCGCCGGATGCCGTCATCAGGACGTAACGGCCGTTGAAGACCGGCTTGACCTCGCTCGGATTCACGAACCATTCACGCTGTTCTTTCGGAAGACCGGCCGTCGCGGGAGTCCAGTCCCAGACAGGCACATTCGTCCCGGCATTCAGTATGACTATAGCCGTGTCGGCCTGTTCGGCCAATACGTATGCTTTTTCAGGAATCCTTATTACCTGATCCGGTTCCGGCGTCACTTCCTGTTTTTCCGTGCAGGAGCCTGCGGCCAAAATGGCGCAGGCCAATGCCATCGTGTGTATAAGTTTTCGCATCTTCATTCTGTCTTTGATATTGGTTTCAAGTTCCTTTCAGTCCAATGGATGTCGGACCAACTACGTTTTCGCCGCTTTTCGGTGCCAGTCCGGCAGCGCACAGGGGAAAAGTCAGCGCGTAGCGAAGGTGACTGTCATCCGGGAGGAGAACCGCTCGCCATCAGACGCCGTATGCGCCCCGTTGGCAGGCCAGCGGCGGTAATACTTCGCATAGTATGTCGTATCCCAGATATACATGTAGCTTTCGCTGTCATCCGCCCCCTCTGTCACCACAGTCTTCACATGCGCCTCGATAGCATGGTCATTACTCCATGCGGTATATTCGCTGTGTCCCTTTCCGGAAAGTTTGTTGCCGCCCTTGCGGTCGAACTCCACTATCTCCATATCCTCGTTGTACCCGAGTTCTGCCACTGAAGTACCTACGCAGCAAATGCCGTTATGCCAGTAAAAGTCGATGGCATCTTTCATCACAATAGTATTCTCAGTCACATATCCCGAGTTTCCGAACGTGGTGGTCTTCCGATGCTCCGCCACTACATGATGGTCGGATTCCTCGGCTGCTCCGTCCTCACCTGATTTCAGAGCCGTCTTGTGCATGGTGGAATTCTGCACATAATGGAACTTGCCGCAAGGTCTCCAGCCGAACGATCCGGAAAGCTCTTCCGCCGTGAGCGGCTGGTCATCGATGTAGAATGTCACCCCGCATCCGTCCTGGAGATCAATTCTCTCGTCTCCGTGAAATCCTCCCGTGAAGTCATCCGTGTCTATATAGCCTGCTCCGTCAGAGCGCTTCTGACCGTAATCCTTGATCACGCATTCACTCTCTCCCTCCGTAAGAATGCGGTCAAGAATATTCTCCATTTCCCCAGTCGCTTCATCATACTCGCCCTGGTACGCCCAATCTATACGCCACAGGTCCATGTACTTCATCGCCGAATGGTCAAGATAGTGATTGATTCTGAAGACATACCAGATATAATCCTTGTACTGGTCGCGGACGGCGACGTTGAAATACTCCTTCGTCCCCTCCTTCTCGAACCTGACCATACATTCGGATGCCTCCGGCAATGTTCCTGTCACCCCCTGTTTATTGTCGCAGGAGCAGCAGGTCACAGCCAATGCCAATGCTGATATGAACAATATTTTCAGTTTCATGATTAATTGAAAAAACCGGCGGATCGGTGAGAATCCGCCGGAACGGTTATCATTGTCAATTATCGTGGCTGGCCGGTATGCGAGGCCTGAGGGGCTGCGGATGCACAACTTTCTTTCGCAGCCGTTCTCCGGCTTCGCCCGCCATTCGATAATCGTTTAGTTTCAGACGGCCAGTCTGTGAGCACCATTTGTCCGAAGGACTTTTATCTGGTGCGAACGGCTGGCTGGCTGAAATCTGACGGTAAGCCGATACAGAGCGACACTGGATGCTTGCCTGAGTAACGGCTTACCGTGATGAAAACTATCTGTTTTCGGTGTCTACGATACAACGGACAGACATGACATGTGAAAGGTCGTTGGTAGATGTTTTCACAGTATAATCATATCCTTTATCTTCTGCACGTTTAGGGTCTGCCCAAATCATAGTAGAAGCCTGGGCTTCACCACCAGCATTAGTCCAGATATATCCTTCCAATGAATCATTACTGTTACTTACGCCAAACTGCATAATTGAACCTGGCTGTATATTCGTATTTTCAGGATTAGAGAGATATTTTTTAGGATCATTTGCCATTTTGGCATTACAATAACCATTATTATAGAATAATACCCCTCCTAATGTCATTGAAGTCATATTTTTATGTGCTGCGCCATCTGCACCCTGGAAAGTAGGGGCACCACTTGCAATCAATGCCTTAATTGCAGGCATTGTGGCAACTCGCCAACCTTTTGGACATGGATCATAAATAGATTTCTCACCATCCTTTTCAGGATCAGATGTTCCCCACAAATCTGTATTATTTTCACTGCTCCAATTCTGCATTGACTGATTTTCCGGTGTATTAATTATCATAGCAACCGTTGAAAGTGACTGCGCCAATGATAAAGGACCTTCCACACTTGGAACTCGCTTATCCGTATTTGCCGGGAAGCCATCAATATACCAGAAATTAGTCCAGAAAATAGGGAACGGACGACCCCACTGATAAAGCAGATTCATTCTGAACATATATTCTGCCGTATTCGCAGACCATGCATCTGCTGTCGTTGGTTGGCCAAGATCCATAGGAGCAAATTCATAGTTTCCTACTTTAACAGAAGCAATCTTAGTATCAGGATCTGATGCTACAGCACCGTCAGCAGCAACATTCCAGAATGACCACGCCCAAAGAATTTTACCATTTTTCTTCATGAGAAGGATAGGTGCTCCGCCATAAGAGCCGGTATTCTTTACTGTTACCTGATAATTCTCAGGATCTGGAGTAATTGTATAGGTCGTTGCATCAACAATAGCACCTGTAGTATTACCTTTCTCTGAAAGAGGGTACGGAGTATAAATCGTCTCACCATTAGATTTTGTCATCCATTCAAATGTAACATTATCAGGAATCATATCATCAGTGATATTGGCACGGTTACCTCTTATTCTATAGTCAATAACAACTTCATCGGAGATTTCAGGATTTTCAGTGAAAATGCCACCATTATAAACACCATTTTTGCACTGAATAAAGAATGTATTTGCCTGACCATACGCATAACCCAGACCTGCGAGATATCTTGTGTCTGTGTTACAGTACCATGCTTCCACCACTACGTCCTCAGCCTTGATGTCGGAGAAGTCGAGAGTAGTGGTCTTGCCTGCCTCGAACTTCACATCGGAAGTCTTGAGAGTGATGGTAAGAGGCTCGCCTGCTGCATCGGTACCTGAAAGCAGGATATTCAGGTCCTTTCCTGTGAAGTCTGCAGGAAGGAGGCTGACATAGACTGTCTGGGCAGTGGAAGACAGAGCCTCAGGAGTAGTGATGTTCACTGCCACTGAAGTGGTTCCTTTGCCGTCGACAGGCTGGAGGGTCACTGCAGAGCTGGCGTCAATGTTGAAGCCGCCGCCCAGAATCACTTCGGAATTCTGGAGGGATACTTTGCTGATCTTCGCTCCGGCATATTCAGCCATTGAAGTTCCGATCTTCACTTCTGCCACGGCTGTCACAGGAGTGAGTTCGAACTTGAAAGTCTCGTCTGTGCCAGGTGTGCCGGTAGCATAGCCTGCGGCAATATAGTCTGCCACAACTCCGGGAGCCGCTACAGTCTGGTCACCGAGATTGAAATTGGTGAAACGCCCTGAAGTGTAGAGAGCTGATGCATTGTACGGATAAGCTACCGCCAGTTTGTTTTCACCTGCCACGAGGTCGATGCCTGGGGTGGTGAACTTCGCCGTAGCCTGTCCGGCACCGTCTGAAGCTATGGCGCATTTGCCGTTCTGGATTCTGACGCCGTCAGTAGCGGAGAAAAGGCTGAGGGCAGCATCTGACTTCCAGGTGAAGCCGTCGGCAGCTACCGTGCCTTCGAGAGTATAGGTGGTACCCGGTTCAGGGGTCTCACCGCCAAGGTTCTCTTTCTCCTGACATGCAGCCGCAGCCAGAAGAAGCATTGTTGCAAATAAAAAATAACGTTTCATGGTTTTATTGGTTATAAGTTGGTTTTAAAATTTTATTCATATCAGTAAAACTACCCCTGAGTGTCATTTTGAGCGGAGGACACAGTCCGAAGTCGGGAAATCTGTTTTTGAAGTATGTCAGATCTCTCCACTCCGGTCCATCGGACCTCCGGTCGAGATGACAAGGTGCGGGTGCTTTTGCTGTGAGCGGTGCCTTTTCCCGGTTTGCAAGGTGTGTCAGAACGGGTCAGATGCCAGGCGCTGAGGGCGAGGGCGACAGGAGTTTACTTCCGTAAATGACTGAGTCCGAATCCCGAAAGCAACGCCGCAGATGGCCCGTTATCACGCACCGGCTGTTACCAGCCGTGGTTCTGGGTCAGATTCTTATTCACTCCCCTCTGCTCCTCGGATATCGGCAGCCAGATCTTGTAGGCTTCCCAGTTGTCTACAAGGGTAGGAATACCGATTTTCAGGTAAGCGTCTGAAGGGAATATGAGATAATTGTCATGAATCTTGTCAGCGGCTTCCTTGCCCAGGACGCGCTCTATGTCGGATCTGTCCACACCGGACTTGTTCAGGCTGCTGATCTTCTGATCGATCTGGTTGAAGCGTATGAGGTCCCATTTGCGTGAGCATTCGAAGATGAGTTCGCGCTCGCGGCTTTCGAGAAGCTCATCGGTGAAATTGTCCCTGCGGTATTCGGTCATCAGCTGGTCGCAGAGGGTTTCATCATTGCCGCAGGCACGCAGAAGAACCTTTCTCAGATACTCACGTGCAGTGCCTTCGTCGCCGTCATGGAAGTATACGGCTTCGGCATACATCAGGTAGACATCTGCCAGACGCATCAGAGGGAATGAAACGCAGTGCTGGTTGTAGGTGCGCTGGAGCTGGTCGATATTGCAGAGCCTGTATTTTCCAGGACATACCTGAATGCCTGCCGTGGCCAGATAAGTCTGTGTGGGACTGTCGTAGAGAGGGCTTTCGATCTGCTTGTAGCCTGTAGCCGAACTTTCGTCAGGTATAGGATTTCCGGAATCGTCGAGTTCGTTGACTTCAGTACGAGGCGGATCAGGGTTGTAGTAGGTGTAGCCGTCAACCTGGATCTCTATCTTGCCCATGTGTCCGTCAGGATGCACGTCCTGCATACGGCCCGTCATGTTGTGGTCACGGCGAGGGTCGTTCTTGCTGTACATGTAGAATGCACGCGGAGTAGGTACGAAACGGCCTCCCCATACTGTAGGAGAATCCGCGTTGCATGTCGGTGAAGGGAGATAGAAGCTGTTCGGCCAGTAACCTTCGGAACCTGAAAGCGGCAGCTCGGCCAGGAAGAGACATTCCTGATACTGCTGGGACTTCGTGGTCTCGCGGAAGAGATTCGTGTAGTCAGGAATGAGCTTGTATGAAGAGTTCAGGATGATGTCCTCGCATACTTCCTTTGATCTCTTGTACATGGCATCCGCATCCACGAATGCGAAGCTGTTCAGATTGCCTTCGCCTTCAAGGCCTGCTCCGGCGTTGTTGTTCTTGCAGGCTGCCAGATAGTTGCATATACGTGCTATATAAGCCGCCGCGGTGTATTTGTTCACAGACGATGTCTGGAAAACTCCTGTAGTGTTCAGAGTCGTATATGCGTAGTCAAGATCATCGAAAATCTGTCCGTAAACCTTTTCCAGAGTGGCACGCGGCTCCTGGCCGTTTGATTCGTGGCTAAGCACTATAGGGACTCCGCCGAAGTTCCATGCCAGATGATAGTAGTAGAAAGCGCGGAGGAAGCGGGCCTCTGCCTTGTACTGCTCCTTCAGTGCAGGATCCATGTCGATATCCTCGATATAGTGGAGAAGGGTGTTGCACCTGTTGATGCCGGCGTACTGGACTTTCCAGAAATCGCGGACGCACTGGGTGCTTTCGTTGTAGTTCGCCCACATCATTTCCAGACCTTCGTTCGATGATGATGAAGATGCCACCATGTCATCGGAAGGTGTATTCATGATATAGAGCAGGCCCTGGGCGTAGCTGCCCCTCTGCATGTTTCCTGCGCCCGGAATCTTGTTCGTGTTTATGATCTCGTAGCAGGAGATGAGGGCCATCCGCATGGACTCCTGAGAATTGTAGAAATTCTCAGGCGAAGTCTGGGAATACGGATACTGGTCGAGGAACTTCGCGTTCTCGCAGGAAACTGACAGCAGTGCCACGACCGATGCTGAAAGTATGTATGTCAATATCTTTCTCATTTCTCGGAAAAATTAGAGTTCTTTATCAGAAAGTCAGGTTTACGCCCAGAGTGAATGACCTCGCCTTAGGATAGGACATCCTGTCGAATCCCGTGAACAGAGGGTTGGATGTACTGACATCGGGGTCCATACCGCTGTACTTGGTCCAGACGAAGAGGTTGTCGGCGTTGAAGTTCACCTTGATGGCGGAGAAACCGGCCTTTTTCAACTTCGGTCCCTGGAAAGTATAGCCTAATGACAGGGTCTTGAACCTGATGTAGCTGCCGTCTTCCACATAGTATGAAGATACCCATGTATTGGACTGGTTCTGAAGACGGGAGTAGGTGTTCGAGCCGTTTTCCGGAGTCCACCTGCCGTACCAGCCGTCAGCACGCATGTTGTTGAACTGGGTGTTGCCGCTGAAGCCGGACTCGGAGCAGAGCTTGAATTCGTTCAGGATGTCACGCCCGTAGACGCCCTCGAAGAAGAGGGTAAGCTCGAAACCCTTGTATGTAAAGGTGTTGCCGAAACCCATGGTGAAATCAGGGTTCGAGTCGCTGATCACCTTACGGTCTTCCGACGTCACTTCATTGTCACCGTCGAAATCCTTGTATTTCCTGTCACCAGGCTGTACGTTCACCGAATTCAGTTTGGTCACGCCCTCCTTGAGTTCGAAGGTGAAATCATTGATATTGGCGGATGTCACCACATCCTCAGGATGCTCGTATACAGTACCGTTCCTGTCTTTGGCGATGAAGTCTGAAAGCTGGTAGTTTCCGTCAGCGACATAGCCGTAGCCGACACCGATAGGCTGTCCCACGATGATACGTGAGATGTCATTGGCCATCTGGCCGTGGGCAATGTTCACGCTGGTGTATTCGATGCCTCCGATGTCGAGGACCTTGTTTCTGGACATGTCGAAGGTGAGGTTCGTGGACCATGAGAAGTCGCGTGTCTGGATATTGTAGGTATTCAGGCTGATCTCGATACCCTTGTTCTCGACGCGTCCGAGGTTCTGCCACTGCTCCACATATCCGGTCTGTCCCGGAAGGGTGGCACGGTAGAGCATATCGCGTGTGTCCTTGTAGTAGACATCGGCCATGAGGTTGATCCTGTTGTTCAGGACGCTGAAGTCGAAACCGAGGTCATACTGTATGGTGGTCTCCCATTTCAGTTTGGAATTGGCGGAGGTGGACGGAGCCATACCCATCACCTCAGTGCCGTTTACGGCGTAGTAGTTCGTGGTCATCAGGGACATGGTGGCGTAGTTCGAGATACGGTCGTTTCCCGAGGCTCCGGCACTGAACCTGAGCTTGAACTGGTCGAGCCAGTCTGCGCTTTTCATGAACGGTTCTTCCGAAAGTCTCCATGCGAGGGCCACTGAAGGGAAATATCCCACGCGGCTGCCCGGGGCGAACTTCGACGAACCGTCAGCACGCATGTTGAAGGAAATATAGTAACGCTGGTCGTAGTTGTACTCCGCACGTCCGAAGGTGGACATCATGGTGCTCATGCTGACGCTTTCCTGAGGTGCTTCCTGGATTCCGCCCTTGCTCAGGTCGAATGCACCTGTAGAGTCGTCAGTGAAGTCGTATGCACCGATGGTGAGATTCTCGTTCGAATAGGCATTCATCTCGACACCGAGCATGGCGTTGAAGTTGTGCTTCTTGTTCCATGTCTTCTTGTACGTGAGGGTGGCCGATGCGTTCCAGCCGTATGTATCTACAGTCTTGATACGTCCGTAGCCGTTCTTCGAGTAGCCCCATACACTGTCTACGGAGTAGAATTCCATACCCTTCGAATTCGAGGTATTTCCGGATACCTGGGCACGGAAAGTGAGTCCGTCGATGATCTGCCAGTCGAGATATGCGTTTCCTGCCACTCGGGAATATACGGTCTTCTTGTATGTTTCGTCAGTGACGCAGTCCAGAAGGGAGTATGATCCCATGTTGTCCGTATCACTGTCCGTATAGAAGTCGATAGGACGGCGGAGATAGATGAGCTGGATCAGACCGTTGTTTCCGAGGTCACCGCCACCGGATGATACGGCTCCGTTCGAGATGGTGCGTCCGTAGTTCACGGAAGCCCCTATCTTCACCTTGTCACTGATGCTGTGGTCGATTTTCAGACGGCCCGTGTAGCGCTGGAAATCGTTGTTCACGACCAGACCCTGCTGGTTCAGATAGCCTACACTCATCAGTATCTGCGTCTTCTTTCCGGCCATGGCGTTCACCGAGAGGTTGTAGTCCTGGGTGACAGCCGTCCTGTAGAGAAGCTTCTGCCAATCGAAATATTCATAGCCGCTCACATCCATAGGAGTATCGGACACACCGTCCCCGTCCGTGTCAGTACCGTATCCGGACCACCCGTAGTCCCTTCTGGCGAAACGGTAATCCACATATTCCTGTGCATCCAGCATCTCGATGTACTTAGGTACAGTCGAAACGCCTACTGACGCGTTGAAGTTCACGACGGTCTTGTCACTGCCCGTAGCACCGCTCTTCGTGGTGATGATGATGACACCGTTTGCACCTCTGGCACCGTAGATAGCCGTGGCCGTGGCATCCTTCAGGACTTCGATGGACTCGATATCATTCGGGTTCAGGAATGACATGGGGTCGAATGTACCGCCGCCGGTAGAAGAGGTCGTGGCGATTTCATCCGAAGACATATCCATCTGCATGCCGTCTATGACGAACAGAGGTGTGGTACCGGCGTTTATGGAGTTGTTACCGCGGATCTTGATGTTCGATCCGGCTCCCGGTTCACCTGACTGGGACGTGATGTTCAGACCTGCCACATGGCCCTGAAGGGCGCTGATCACATTGTTGCTTCCTGTCTTGGCCAGTTCTTCGGACTTGAACGAACTGACTGATCCTGTAAGGTCTCCGCGGGAGAGGGTACCGTATCCTATCACCACCGCATCCTCGAGGACGAGATTGTCTGTGGCAAGCTGCACATTTATTTCCGGCTGGTCGGCAACCTGGATCTCCTGGCTGACCATACCGATGGATGAGAACTGGAGAGTGCTTCCGGCACGCCTCTCTATGGTATATTTACCGTCGAGATCCGTCACCACTCCCACTGTTGTACCCACATATGTGACTCCGGCGCCTATGAGAGGCTCTCCGTTGTCATCGGTCACAGTACCGGTCACGACATCCTGCGCAAAAGCCGGGAGCGCAGCCGTCATGACCACTGCGGACAAGATGAATCTTAAAAAAGTCTTCATGCTGTAATCGTTGGTTTTAATTGAGTTATGTTATAATTCCGGTTATTCGAACGAAATGTCGGTGTAGCTGAGGTTAGGGTATGTCTTTCCGCTGTAGGAATAGCTCATCTCCGGGTCGAAGTAGGTTTCCAGATTCTCCTGCGTGATCTTCACGCCTTCCTGGATGACATTTTCGAAAACCACGTTCCTTATCTGATGGTCCTCATCATAGCCGAAAGCGAAATTCCCCCTTGCCGGTGCTTTCAGAATATCTATATTCCTGAGAGTGACTCCGTCAATGGTTCCGGGGCTGTACTCGACCCCGTTTCCGAGATTGTTCACATAAGATTTCCTGATATCCAGATGGATACCGTATTCCATGCAGTCCTCCAGGACTATGTTCTCGAAAAGGATGTCAGAAACATGGCTGCCTGCGCAGTTGTGCACGGCGAGACCGGCCCTGTTCAGAGTCCCTCCGGGATTCCCGGCACTTCTGATGCTGACGCAGTTCCTGTAAGTGACATCGGTGACATCCTGGTTTATTTCGGCTCCTATTATAAAGGAGTTCCCGCTGCGGTAATTCCATGCGATGCAGTCATCGAAGACTATGTTTTCCACCGGAGCGCCGTATGTCCATTTCTGGGACTTGACACAGAAGACATCGTCATGGGCATAGCCGAAACAGCCTGTGACAACGGCATTTGTGCAGCCCAGCAGGTCCAGTGCGTCGTTCTCGTTTCCGTTGTTGTTCGCAGGATTCCAGATGGCGACAGCCTTGTAATTGTTTATCTTCACATTGTCGCTCTCGATGATGAAAGTGCTCCAGCCACTGTCATTCATCAGGATCGGACCGTCTATCGTGACGTTTGAAGCATCAGTTATCTGTATGCCACGGGTGCTGACACTGTTGTCATACGAGTTCAGGATACCGCAGCCCCTGATGGCGATATCGGAAGTACCGGTCGACGATATGCGCCCGTTCACCACCGCCCCGCCTTCGATATAGATGGTCTGGCCGGAGGCCAATGCTATCGAACCGGCATCAGTGACTGTTCCTGCCTTATAATATTTTACATTAGGATCGGTTTCAGAAGGCTTGTCCGATTCCAGCGGATTCGCGAAGATGAAAATGTCGTTGTCGGTCTTCCCGTTAAGTTCCACGGCGACCCTGTCCCCCGGTTTCATTCTGAAAAACAGGGAACCGTTTTCGATCTTGTATTCGTAATTCCTAGATTTAGGCAGTATAGCCGCCTCGGTGATGGCTTCGCTGTAGGAGTTCACCTCCACGAGCACCTCCCCGTCACATCCGAAAGTACAGATATTGTGTTCGTACTCAGGCTGGCCTTCCGCTGGAGTATCTATGCAAGGGATGACCAGAGAATTCTGGCCGTTGACCTCAACGTAGTAATATCGTGAGGGATTTACCGCATTTGAATAAGTATAGATTTCTGTCCGGGCTCCGGTCGGTCCCCACTCATCTGTGGAGCCACCCCCCCCCCCGTAGAATTCTGGCCTGACGGATCCTCACAGCCGACAGCCGCGAAGACAAAGACAAAGGCAATAAGAGAAGATTTGATTTTCTGGATGGTCATCTCGGTTCGTTTTTGTGTTACCAATGTGTCCTTCAATGCCTGTTCCGGCATTATTTGCCGGCCGCAAAATGCTGTGCACGTGCACAATACCGACATTGCAAAGATAGATATTTTATTTTCAAAAACAGAATCCCACGCCTCCCGGGCGGGGAATATTGGGCCCGATTTTACATTATTGCCGGAGAGCGCTTACGGGCTGAAAGCTTTGATTATATGGAACATAGACACTCCGTTCGAAAAGCATAAATACCGTAAGAATTACGCTATCATCTTCGCGTCATTCCGCCCCATAGACCCAGGCGATGCGGGACGGGCAGACTCCGGCAGTATGGGACCAGACAAGTGAACCGTCCGCATGGAAATAATGGACAGTCCCGGGAGTGGTATAATCACCGGCATCAGTGAGGACGAAATCTCCTGTCGCAGGATTGATATCCAGACCGTAGCATGAAGAAATGCCGACACCGGACAAGTCAAGGAATTCCGACTCCTGATATACACCGTCCGAAAGTTTTCCGAACGATATCCCCGGATTCCAGTTTTCATCATAAGTCGTGGACTGGGTGTACACAGTTCCGCCATGACTGCACCAGTTTGACACAGGGATATTTTCTATCAGGGTTACCTTGCCGCTTGCCCTGTCATACGAAAATACCGCTCCCGGATCAGCCCCGTAATCTCCGCGAGAAGTCATATACTCCACATCACCGGCACAGATGACCTTGTACAGATTCCTGTACCCCGTATCGTCAGTCCTGATCACTTCGAAAGTCCCGGCATCCACGACCGACACTGTCTGCTCGTATGCCGTAGTTCCGGTAGCAGGATCATACTGCAGTCCGCCGGAGTTCAGGACATAGATGAATCCATCGTGAAAATGAAGCTGCTCCGGATCATGACCGACGCCGATTCGCGAAACCATGCTGAAATCCTCAGTGGAAACCTTGTAAAGGGAACCCCCTTCCGCATAGGAAGTGACATAAAGATACCCGTCATTCTCTATTACATAACGGCAGTCCGGAACAGACACCTCAGCGATATGCCTTGCAGTAAGGGCATCCGCGATTTCCAGGAGACCGGAACCGTTCAGGACTATGATCAGGTAATCTCCTGCGATCAGAATATCATTCCCGACATCTCCCAGCTCCAGAGACATTTCAGGGTTCTGCAGCGAAAACCAGTCGTTTACATACTCCCCTGTCCTCAGATTCACGAAGTCAAGAGAAGCATTGTTCATCCCCATGGTACCTTCATTGAGGACATAAAAGCCAGTGACTTCCGACTGCACTGACGGTATATTCCCGTCAGGATCCCCTGCTCCGATTTTGTCACAGGAAACGGCGGCTGCCGCCAATGAGGCTGTCGCCAGAAAGAATTTCGTCCTGCCGGACAATGCATGGACAAAGTCAAAGAAAAATCCGATCATAATCATAAATGACAACATTAGATATTAAACTGTAATACTACTTTATAACTGATTCCGGGCATGGGATACCTGGAAATGATCTCATAATGCGAGTCAGTGACATTGGTGACAGCCACGGACAGTTTCAGGAAATCCCGGAATTTACGCGATACCATCAGGTCAAGATCCGCATAAGGATCGAGAAGATTCGCGTCCGTATTGGCCGATGTACGGTAACGGACCGAATTGTATATGAAACTGGCAGAAAGGGACCATCCGCGATATTCCGCCGATACTACGGCCGAAACCGAATGCAGAGGAACATAGGCAGTCTGCCCGCGATACCACGCAGACTGCGGGTCTGTCATGTCTTCGGATCTTTCGTATGTCCAGTCAAGCAATGCGTCCAGTCTGAAATCACGGAACACGAAGCTGTGATTCATGGACAGGGTGCAGCCATACCCGTGGACAAGACCGTAATTGAAGGCCGACCACACGAACTGGTTCGCTGCCGGAAGCCAGACTATCTTGTCTTCGGTGATATTGTAGAACAGATCGGCCCGGCATCCGCATGACCACGGTCCGGCAGAGACCGAATATAAAGCGGTGAAGTCGAACTGGTCCACGGTCTCGGGCCGGAGGACGTGTGCCGCATTGGCCGACGGAACGGCCACATAATATAGCTCGTTGAAAGTCGGAAGCCTGAACGAATTTTTCCAGTAGGCCAGAAAACGGAAATTTCCCGGAGAATATCTGATGGACAGATACGGGCTTATACGGTCGCAGGACAGGTCCGGTTCCCTGATTTCCGCACCGGTTGACACCTGCGATGTTCCGGAAGCCCTGGAGGAGAAATCAAGTGCGTGGTGATATACGGCGGACGCATTGACCGACAGGTCTTTATAACAGTATTCCGCCTGTGCGGCGAGCATGGATGACCATCGCCGTTTGCCTGAAAGTCCGGATACATCGGAGTCGAGACAGGAGACGGTATTGTCCCAGGCAAGGGAGAAGCCGAAATTCCCGTGACGGTATGCGGCCGCAGTCGAGAAATAGGCCTCCTGCTGGCGGTAATGCAGATCCAGCCGGCGGGAAGAAGAGTTTCCGACAGTATCCTGCAGATAATTGCAACAGGAATATGCATATTTCCCTGCGAGCTTCATGGAAAATTTCCGTAATGAATAACGGTAGTTTCCCTGGATGAAGACATCGTCGTCACGCTGGCGGTCGCCGCAGAGAGACGGTCCCGCCTGACGGATGACAGGACCCGGCAAGCCCCTGTCCGAATGATACCAGTTCCCTTTCAGATGAAGCAGAGACTTTTCCGAACGCATGAGGAAAGACGGTCCGATCTGGAAAGATGTCAGATCCGAGTTCTGTCTGCGGGCTGTGGTATCTGCACCATAGCGGTTCGTATATGTGAACGGATAGTTTCCTTCCGTATGTCTGCAGTCTCCCGTGACTTTAAGGCAGGATCTCCGTGAAAGCCGTTTCATCGCAGAAAGATATGCCGAACCGGTGCTGAACGAGCCGTACTCTGCTCTGGCGGCAAGGGACCATGGCCGGGAGAAGTCAGGGAATGCCGTGCGGAGGGAGACCGTAGCCGACGAAGCCAGTTCCGATGCTGACTGGAGCAGGGAAGACAGTCCTCCATTGGATACGGACACTGATTCGAGGTCCTCTGAACAATATCTGCCCAGATCCACCTGGCCGTTCTGGACATTGTTTACCTTCACTCCGTCGACAAAGACTCCGGTATGCTGCGAGCCAAGAGACCGGACATTCACTGTCTTCAATCCGCCGAGTCCTCCATAATCACGTATCTGGACGCCTGCAGTATGCCTGAGCAATTCCGGGACGGAAGCATCGGGCATGGAAGCTATCTGTCCGGACGTGACTGTCCGGACGGCTGGAGAGTCGTATCGGTCTGACGAGACCTGCGAAGCCGACAGGGTATCCTGCGCCTGAGGTGTCATCAGAAGCATGAGAGCCAGTACAAACATAACTGCATTTATTCCAGACTGCCGGCAGCGTCCGGTTCCGTACCGGTATCGCACATGTGCGGCAGTGACTCCGTCCCGTAATCCCGCAGGAGGATGTTCCATAAACGGCAGAGGCAGGTCTTCTGGCTTGTCCCGGCTTCACGCCTTCCCGGTATCGGGAGAGGACGACTCAAACGTCTTTCTTCGAAGCGATACCAGTGGCAGAGAATGTGAAGCTCTCCGATGCTCCGGTTTTCCGGCTCGCATCACGGGCATACAGCAGCGGGTACTGTCGCGGATTCTCACCGCGTTCCCTCTTCGTCCCTCGCGCAGCCTTCGTGCGTCCGGGAACCTTTGCCGGCCCAAATATACGCAGAAACTGAGAGGAATGGAAATAAACTTGTTTAATTTCCATTCCCGAAGTGCTACCATATATGTGACGCGACAGCGGCAAATATATGCATTTCACGGCTTAATAACGTTAATATCCAAATTTTGCTAACTTTGCAGGATATGGACGAAAGGTTCAACATCACCTGAATTTTATTACCAAAACCGCAGACAGGATGGGCAGTGTCAGACTGGCAAAGGATGGAAAGACCAACGAACGCGATTTTCATCCGAATCGGGAAATATAGAAGATTGGAAAGTAAAAGGGTAATATGGATAATGATATTGGCCATTCTGGCCAATGCCTGCGGCAGACAAGATGCCGCAGATTTTTTCGATGTTACATGGTACTCTCCTTCCGAAGCCGAAGGTTTCGAAATAGTGGGAACGGCAGGCTGTGAAAGCAGGGTCATCAGGGTAAAAACGGCATGGCAGGGGGACGGGAACGGCCAGGACGGCATCCGGACCTCAACTTCCTCCGGGAAAGAACTTTTCATAGCACGGAACGGGGAAAGTCCGCCGGAAGGATTCGGAGGCCGGATTCTGGACGGAAATGCGGAAAGGATCGCTGTCACGTCATCGTCCCATATCGCCTTTCTGGACCTGATCGGCGAGGTCCGGCGTGTCAAGGCAGTCTCCGGCATCAGATATATTTCAAACGCATATATCCGCGGACACAGGGATTCGATAGCGGATATCGGATATGAGGCAGGCGCCGATTTCGAAGCGCTGGCCGCCGCAAAGCCTGATATAGTCCTGCTCTACGGTATCAGTTCGTCCAATGCGATGGAAGACAGGCTCCGCATACTCGGCATACCCTACCTCTACATCGGGGAATATCTGGAGACATCCCCTTTGGGGAAGGCAGAGTGGGTGGTAGTCATAGCCGAACTGCTCGGATGCAGGGAGAAGGGCGAAGAAGCATACAGGAAGATAGTTTCGGGATATGAAGAGCTGAAATCCTCCGTCCCTGAAAATGCGGGGAAACCGGAAGTGATGCTTAACTCGCCGTATGGTGATACATGGTTCATGGCATCCCCTGAATCGGCCATGGTATCCCTGATACGTGATGCCGGAGGGGAGTATGTCCTCGGAAACCGCCATTCCAGGGGCGGCAGGGATTCCGGCTCCGGAATTTCCGCGTCAGGACAGTGGAAATCTTCTTCCATAGACTTCGAAGAAGCATTCCTGCTGACTTCGGAAGCCGATGTCTGGCTGAATGTGGGCCAATATCGCTCCATCGGACAGCTGACAGCCGCCTATCCGCAGCTTGCAGGGGTGAAATGCGTGAAAGACGGGAAAGTCTACAGCTGTGACCGGCGAAGCACTGAAGGAGGAGGAAGCGATTTCTGGGAATCAGGTACAGTAAGGCCGGATCTGGTGCTGGAAGACCTGATACGGATTCTGCATCCTGAACTCCGCATTCCTGGGGGAAGCGGTCAGGATACAGACTGCACCGATGATGAAAGCTTGCATTATTACCGGAGGCTTGACTCGTATTGATGTCTGCACGACAAGGTCTCAGGGACTGACGATATCAGGATTTTTCATATCTTGTCACACGATGGGAAAAAGAAAGAAAATACTGTGGACTGCTGGAGTGGCGGCTGTAACGGGGCTTTTTGCGGCAGAGATGCTGACAGGGAGCGCCGGGATCAGCGCAGGAGACGTATGGAAGGCGTTGTCCGGAGGCAGTGTACCGGAGCAGGTCAGGCTGATAGTGACAGAAATACGGCTGCCGAAAGCTCTTACTGCCCTGCTCTCGGGTATGGCTATCTCTGTAAGCGGACTTCTGATGCAGACACTTTTCAGGAATCCGCTGGCAGGTCCCTATGTCCTGGGAATCAGTTCCGGCGCATCGCTCGGAGCGTCTGTGTGCGTACTGGGCACGTCCGCTTCAGCCGCTCTGGCAGGCAGTCAGATCCTGATGTCTTTGGGGACTGCCGGTGCCGCATGGCTCGGGGCGGCGGCAGTACTTGGTATCATAGCCATGGCCGGCAGGAGGATAGGCGACATCACTGTCATCCTGATTCTCGGGATGATGCTGGGTGCAGGGATCGATGCCGTAGTGCAGATCCTGCAGTTTCTCAGCGATGAGCAGGCATTGAAATCGTATATAATATGGACGATGGGATCCATGGGAAGCGTGTCGGGGCCGGAACTGTGGATTCTCGCCGCAGCCACCGCTGCCGGGACAGCTGTCACGGCGGTATCGTGCAAGTCCCTGAACCTGCTGCTTCTGGGCGAGGGCTATGCTGCATCCATGGGAGCGGATATCGGACGGATACGGAGTCTGATATTTCTGGCTGTAGTACTTCTGGCCGGAACTGTAACGGCGTTCTGCGGGCCTGTGGGGTTTCTGGGGCTGGCGGTACCGCATGTGGCGCGCCTCGCATCCGGGAATGCGGACCACAGGGTCCTCATCCCGGCGACGCTCCTCTGCGGAGGAGCGCTGATGATGTCATGCGACATCATCGCGAGGCTCGCCGCCGTCCCCATCAATGCTATCGCATCCCTTGTCGGCATCCCGGTCATCATCTGGATAATCCTCATGAACCACCGCATATAACACCACCATGCTCTCTATAAAAAACCTCACTCTCGGCTACGGAGAAAACATACTGCTGCACGGCATATCCGCCGCTGCCGCAGCCGGAGAACTCATCATGCTGGCCGGCAGGAACGGCAGCGGGAAAAGCACCCTGCTCAGAGCCGTGACCGGACTGGCAAAACCCCTCTCCGGCAGGATACTCGCGGACGGCAAAGACATATCGGCCATTTCCAGAAATGAAGCTGCAATGAAAGTCTCGTTCGTCAGCACGGAACGGATCCGCATACCGCGTTTCAGATGCCGGGACATAGTGGCTTTAGGCAGAGCTCCATGGACCGGATGGGCAGGCAGGCTCTCTGACACAGATGAACAGACAGTCGCGGACGCCATGGAAACAGTGGGCATGAGCGGATTCGCAGACCGGACGATGGACAGCATGTCCGACGGTGAATGCCAGAGAATCATGATAGCCAGGGCACTGGCCCAGGACACCCCTCTGATGGTACTGGACGAGCCGTCAGCCTTTCTGGACGTACCCGGAAGACATCAGATCACAGACATTCTGAAAAGGCTGGCCGCGGAAAAAGGCAAGACCGTGATTTTCTCTACGCATGACATCAGCATCGGCCTGAAAAGGGCGGACAAGGTCTGGCTTATAGACGGCGACAGCCTCATTGTCCGGAATGCGGCAAATGCCGCGACGGACATCCTGAACCTCTTTGGCATCTCCGGGATCTGAAACCGCCCCTGAAATGCGGAATGCTGAAATTCGGCAAAGCCTGTCCCAATTATAATCGGAAATCCCTATCGTCTTCCGGATATCGCGCAAGGCATATCCGGCCTTGATCCGGTCTTTGGTCTTGCAGAGCAAGGATGTGTGGCAGGTGACGATTTTTCTTTTTTTTACTGTTGTTTTTCTTTTTTTGACATTCAGGTTACGGTTTCCGACATAAATTCGATCCTGCAATCTTGATTGATTGTAAAGGTATTGTCCGGGCGTATGCATGCCCGGACAATGACAATGTCTAATTAACGTCAGTTCGACGAATTATTTTACTCTGTACCAGAGATTTCGTCGAACTGACGTTACGATTTCTTCGAAATCTCTTTCCTTTTACGTGTCACCCCACCTAAATTGGGTGACCCAGTCACCCAATTACGTCTTTCTTCGAAAGACTAGCCCTGTCTTAACCCCCTGCACCCCCTATTAGGGGGATTTTCTTAGGCCTCTCGTATGGGAGGACTTGCCTACGGATTCGTTCCTCGAATCCTCTACAGAGGTAGTTCTCTGAAATTCACTCCATTCTTTTCATCGAACTCACGTTGAATAATAAATTTCCCGTCAAATTTAACTTAATCTGACGGGAAATCAATGTCTGAAAAATTTTTCCTGAGCAGAGAAATTACAAAGAATGTAAAATTCTCCGAAAGCGTGGCAAAAAAAAAGAAAAATCCAATGCAAAAAAGAAAAACTTTCAGGCGTGAAATTCTGCCTGCACGTTTTTCTTTTTCTTGCACTCCCGTTCCAGATCCTTGAATAATTTAGCCTCGGTAATTCACCCTTGCCGGAGCGGACAGTATTGCCCGTGATATATCGTAAAGTTGTCCCTGTATGTCATTTCGAGCGGAGGACATAGTCCGAAGTCGGGAAATCTGTTTTTGAAGTATGTCAGATCTCTCCACTCCGGTCGGGATGACAAAGTGAGAGTTTCCGGTCCACCGGACCTCCGGTCGGGATGACAAGATGAGGGTATTTTGACGGATATGAATATTGATAATCAAACCATCTAAATTCTATCTTATGGGAAACAGTGTTGTAGAAAGCAGACCAGCCGGCAGCAGGCAGGCTGTAGTGCAGAGGTATGTGGACATTCTGACCGATGCAGGGCTGAAGGCGGTGTTCGGTGACCAGAGGAACAAGGACGTGCTCATCGACATCCTAAATGTAATCCTCCCTCCTCACAGGAAGGTGAAGGACATCACTTACGAGACTACGGAGATTCCGGGGTTCACTCTGTTCAACAAGAGCGTAAGGTTCGACCTGCGGTGCCGCGGTGAGGACGGACGACAGTTCATCGTCGAACTCCAGTGCTACCATCAGGCGAACTTCTTCCGCAGATGTGTCCTGTATGCTTCAAAGGCATATGACATGGGCTCGCAGAGAGGTGACGGGCAGGTGTACGACATCCCTCCCGTGTATTTCATCGGATTACTCGACAAGGACCTGCAGGACATGCAGCGGTATTCCCCGGAAGACGGTATCATTTCCGAATATACTTTCCGGGAAAAATCCACGATGAAGGTTCCGGATGAGACTATTTTTACTATCTTCGTAGAACTGAACCGCTTCACGAAGACGAAGGAGGAGTGTGAGACGATGCTGGACAAGTGGTGTTTCGCCCTTACCCACATCGGTACCTTAGACCGACTTCCCGATGAACTGAGGACAGAGGCTTTCGAGCGGCTGTTCCAGGCGTGCGAGATCGCGCGGTTCGAGCCTGAAGTGAAACTTAAATACGAGAAAGAGATGATCACGGAACGGGACTACTACAACATGCTCAACACCGCTAAGGCTGACGGCTTGGCGGAGGGCGAGGCGAAGGGACGTGAAGAAGGGCTGGCTATGGCTGCAAAAGAGATGAAGAAACTCGGACTGCCGACAGACATTATTATCAAATCTACGGGATTATCCAAGGCTCAGATAGCTGAATTGTAGATAATTGGATAAACCTGAAGTGAAACTTAAATACGAGAAAGAAATGATCACGGAACGGGACTACTACAACATGCTCAACACCGCTAAGGCTGACGGCTTGGCTGCAGGGTTAGCTGAAGGTGAAGCAAAAGGGTTGGCTGAAGGTAAGGCTGAAGGATTGGCCGAAGGCGAAGTGAAAGAAAAGTTCCGGATCGCCAAAGTTCTCAAGGAACAAGGTGTAGCTGCAAGTATTATTGCCACTGCTTCGGGATTATCTGAGGCTCAGATAGCTGAATTGTAGAGAATTGGATAAACCTGAAGTGAAACTTAAATACGAGAAAGAGATGATCACGGAACGGGACTACTACAACATGCTGAACACCGCAAAGGCTGACGGCTTGGCTGCAGGATTGGCCGAAGGCGAGGCGAAGGGTCGTGAAGAAGGTAGAGCTGAAGGCCGTAATGAAGAAAAGATTCGGATAGCAAAAGTATTAAAAGAAGAAGGAGTTGATTTCCTGATGATAGCTAATGCTACAGGATTATCGAAGAATGAAATAGCGATGTTATAGAAACGGCTCTTGACGAATTGCAAGACAGTGTTTATCTGCGATCTGCAAGTATAAACACTGTCTTGTTTTTTTTGATAAATTTTCCGACTGACGGAGTAATTTCGCATAACCACGGAAGCCATCCGACAACGCTACCAGCAGGAATTGACTGAGAATGGCATTGAAACGTATGTAGGGACTGTCGTTTAATTCCGTCATCATGAGTCAATCGGCAGACTGTCCCTG
This sequence comes from uncultured Bacteroidales bacterium, assembly GCA_944326365.1. GTDB lineage: Bacteria > Bacteroidota > Bacteroidia > Bacteroidales > UBA932 > Cryptobacteroides. The sequence continues at coordinate 253,181 of CALVDR010000001.1, forward strand.
TAATTTTTCCGATCGAACCCATCTTTTTATATTTTCGGCTCCGTTTCGGAGCCCCTTTTTTCATTTTTGGACTCAACTGGAGCCAATACTCCAGTG
>CALVDR010000002.1 GCA_944326365.1 uncultured Bacteroidales bacterium
GATTCGTTTTACGAATCCTCTAAAAGAGGTAGTCCTCTGAAATTCACTACGTTCTTTTCATCGAACTCACGTTAAAATTACAAAGATAATGAAACAGGATAATTCTCCGAGACAAATCGGATTATAAAATTTACTGTCGTAAAGTTTACCGCCGTATAGTTTTGCTGATTTTTCTTCAATCTGTCGGTAAAATGTCATTTTTCCGTACCTTTGCATGACAGGAAAAAGAGTAGAAGGACGTTTAAGGATGGCAGGAGAAAAGATAGCGGAGACCCCGCTGATGAAACAATATTTTCAAGTGAAGGCACAGTATCCCGAGGCTGTGCTTCTTTTCCGGGTAGGTGATTTCTATGAGACATTCTCAGATGATGCACTTATAGCGAGCAAGGTTCTCGGGATTGTTCTTACAAAAAGGGCGAACGGACCGCAGGCTTCTGTCCCTCTGGCTGGTTTTCCACATCATTCTCTGGACACATATCTGCCGAAACTTGTCAGGGCGGGCTACAAGGTAGCCGTATGCGACCAGCTCGAAGACCCCAAGCTCACGAAGAAGATAGTCAAAAGGGGAGTGACAGAGCTGGTGACCCCCGGTGTCGCCTTCAACGACCAGCTTCTGGATCAGAAAGAGAACAATTTCCTTTGCGGCCTTACCTTCGACAGGGACAGGTGCGGAGCCGCATTTCTGGATGTTTCCACGGGTGAATTCCAGATAGCGGAAGGTACGGTGGACTATATTTCCACCCTTCTTTCATCATTTGCTCCGAAAGAACTGGTAGTTCCGAGAAGCTACAGGAAAGGAGTCCAGGAAAAGTTCAATGACCAGTACTATATATCGACTCTGGATGAATGGGCATTCGTCTATGATTCTTCCGTAGAGAAACTCAAGCGGCAGTTCAATGTGGAATCCCTGAAAGGTTTTGCCATAGATTCCTTCCCGCTCGGAGTGACATCTGCCGGAGCCTTGCTGGTGTATCTGGAACAGACCCAGCATTCGGGACTGAAAAACATTTGTTCCATATCGAGGATAGATGAAGGCCGGTTCGTATGGATGGACCGTTTCACATTCAGGAATCTGGAAATATTCTCTTCCGCTGCCGGAGGTGAAGGCGTGCCGCTGATATCCGTCATCGACAAATGTTCTTCTCCCATGGGTGCCCGCCTGCTCAGGAGCTGGCTGGCAATGCCCGTGATGGACATTCAGGAACTGGAGTCGCGGTATTCGGTGGTGCAGTATTTTACAGATCACCAGGATGATCTGCGACAGGTCCAGCAACATCTTGGAGATACAGGCGACCTGGAAAGGATCATTTCACGTGCTGCTACCGGAAAGATAGCCCCGCGGGAGGTCATGCAGCTGAAAAGGGGGCTGGAGCAGACAGCTCCGATTTCGGAATTGTGCTCAGGGAAAGGAGTACAGGCATTGGACGAGATGATGGGAGCATTGTCTGACTGTTCCGGGCTTCTGGAAACATTGGCCGGGACGATGGATCCGGACCCGGCCGCTGCCGTAGGAAAAGGGGCTGTCATCGCATCCGGGGTAGACGGGGAACTGGACTCGCTGAGGGATCTGGCATTGCACGGCAAGGACATCCTTGCCGGCATCCAGCAGAGGGAAATCGAAAGGACAGGAATCACATCCTTGAAGATAAACTACAATTCGGTCTTCGGATACTATCTCGAGGTCAGGAACGCACACAAGGACAGGGTGCCGGAAGACTGGATCAGGAAGCAGACTTTGGTGAATGCCGAGCGGTATATCACGGAGGAGCTGAAGCAGTACGAGGAGAAGATTCTGGGGGCTGAGCAGCGTATTTACGAGATAGAAGCGAGACTGTATGCCGAACTGGTGGGCAAAATCCAGCAGAATATAGGCAAGGTGCAGTCGAACAGCAGGATTCTGGCGCGTCTTGATGTCCTGGCAGGATTCGCCGAACTGGCAGAGACACATCATTATTGCCGTCCTGAAGTGAACGATAGTACCAGGATAGATATCCGGGCAGGACGGCATCCTGTGATAGAGACCCTCATGCCGGCAGGAGAAGAATTCGTGCCCAACGATATCATGCTGGACAACAAGTCGCAGCAGATCATTATCCTGACCGGTCCGAACATGGCCGGTAAGTCGGCGCTTCTGAGACAGACGGCCCTGATAGTGCTGATGGCGCAGATAGGTTCTTTCGTGCCTGCATCGGAGGCCCGTATCGGGTATTGCGACAAACTCTTCACCAGAGTGGGGGCTTCCGACAACATTTCACGCGGCGAGTCCACTTTCATGGTGGAGATGCTGGAGACGTCCATGATACTGCACAACCTTTCTTCCCGCTCTTTGGTGCTTCTGGATGAGATAGGCCGGGGAACTTCCACATACGACGGCATGTCCATAGCCCGGGCCATCGTGGAGTATATCCATGAATACGGAGACGGGGCGAAGACGCTCTTCGCGACACATTACCACGAACTGAACGATCTGGAAACCATATATCCGCGTGTGAAGAACTTCCATATCGCCGTGAAGGAAGTGGACAAGAGGGTGATATTCCTGCGGAAGCTGAAAGAGGGCGGAGTAGCCCACAGTTTCGGTATCCATGTGGCCAGGATGGCCGGAATGCCGCGGCAGGTGATAGAGTCGGCCGAACGGACGCTGAATGCTCTGGAAAAAGGTGAGGAGAAGAAGGAGGCGATGACCAAGGCACGCATAAGACCGCATAATGTCAAGGAGGGGCGCGTGGAGAGCGACGGCTCCCTGCAGCTGTCTTTTTTCCAGCTGGATGACCCTGTGCTCTCGTCCCTGAAAGAAGACCTCGAAGCGACCGATCTGAACAACATGACTCCTCTCCAGGCCTTCGACCTGCTCCGAACCATGAAAGACAAACTGGGAATCGACTGATTTTTTATAAGTGCAAACTGATCTTATTTCAGCGAGAACCGGAGTCCGAGGTTGAGGTTGAAGTTCAGCGGATGTACGGAATAGGCAGACTCGACTCCGGAACCGTTTCCGAAATGGTAGGTCACGCCAGGTTCCAGATACAGGCCTACTACGTCCGACAGTCTGAACTGAAGTCCTGCCGAAGCACCGACAGACCACTGCAGCGGTTTCACTGTCAGGTTTTCCCTGTCGCTTTCCCGTACATCACCGCCATAGACATAGTCTGACCGTACAGTCCCGCCAACGCATTTCTCAAGCATACCTCCGGCAGAGGCATATATATCCAGCCGGCTGTTCTGCCAGATATGGAAATTTACGTTCAGGGGAATGCCGAGATAGTGCAGGGTCTGCCTGCTGTCCACATAATAGGATTCGCTGCCGGTCTTTGACTTCGAAAGCAGCCATGAATAGGTAAGCCCGCTTTCCAGACTCCACCGCGGAGTCAGGGCATATGATACGGACACTCCCACTTTCAGAGGCAGATAATGTCTGGATTCCGTGCCGACTTCCTTCGACCTGTTGAACATCATGATTCCCGCCAGAGGATTGTCCCCGTAGCTCATGGGCGCAGCTGCAGCGACCGTATTCACTGCCTGACTGTAGCCGGAATGCCGTGTCGCGCCGCCGCTGAACCCCGAAGCATAGACCCCGAAAACCGGTCTGCCTTTGCGTTTTTCCCTGCCGGCTTCAGCCAGAAGAATGTCCTTCCACCCGTATCCCCCGTCGCTGAAAGATTCTTCATTGCCGTCAACGCTCTCATTCTTTTTGCTGTCCTGTCGGACAATACTCTTGTCATCCACGCTCGTATTGCCCGCAAGGGCATCATATCCGCCTGCGGCAATGGCACCGTCCCTGTCGTAATCGTTGTCATTGCCCGTAAGGGCATCTGAATTGCCTGCGGCAATATCATTGTCCGTCAGGACAATATTTCTGTCTGGTCTCGGGAAATCTTTCATTTCCGAAGCCGGCGGTATCCTGTCGATCCGGATGACTTCGGGGCTGTCGGATAAGACGATGCCGGATGCGTCCGGACTGTATGTCCCGTATTCCTCATCTGGCATGAAGACGGCTACGGCTGCCAGGACTGCGGCTGCTGCCATGGAAGACAGCAGGACGATGGCGTTTCTCTGCCGCCTCCTGTCTTTGTCCGCAGCTGCCAGAATCTCTTCCAGCAGTCCTTCGGGGGCCGGTTCCGAGTAGCCGGACATCTTTTCTCTTATATTTTCTTTCCAGTCAGTCATGTCGCTCTTTTCTATAATCGTTCAGCCATCTGGCCAGCATTGCCTTTGCCCGGTGGTACTGTGATGCCGATGAATTCACTTTGATTCCCAATGTTTCCGCGATTTCCTTGTGGCTCATTTCTTCGAATACATACAGGTTGAACACAGTCCTGTAGCCGTCCGGAAGCCTGCGTATGAAATCCTGTATCACCGAGGCGGGAATATCTTTCAGGTCGATGCCGCTGTCATCCTCGTCTTCCGGGACGTCCGGCAGGTCAGCAGAAGTCACGAACATGTCGTTTCTGGCGGCCTTGCGGAGATGTTTCAGGGCTTCGTTTATCACTATCCGGCTCATCCATGCTTTCAGGGAGCCTTCTCCACGGTCCTGGAATTTTCCTACGGATGAGAAAATCTTCACGAACCCGTCCTGAAGTATGTCTTTTGCCGTTTCCCTGTCGGTGACATATCTGCAGCATAGGGCATACAGATAGCCGGAATAGAGACTGTACAGCTCTTTCATCGCTGTCCGGTCCCTATTCTTCAGCCTTTCTGTCAGCTTCTGTTCTGCTGTTCTGCCCATCGGTTTGCCAGACGTCAGTCAGCCGGATTTTCTTCCGGGGTCTCAGGGGATTCTTCTTCCGGAGTCTGCCAGTCGGCACGGGTGCAGTAATCGAATGTAGCTGTCTTTTCTCCGCTGAAAGAATCGAATTTCAGTGTGAGCTTGACTGTTTCCCCTTTCGTGTCCGGAAGGTCTTTCAGGCTGAATGCCACGATGCCGTCCCCTTCATAATATGTTCCGTCTCCGTGGGCATTGTGTGCGAATCTCACTTCATACGGATCTTCTTCATTCAGTCCGGTGACCAGATTCAGTTCATGCTTGATTCCGGAGTTTCCCCAGCGGGTGATGAAGTGGATGGTCAGGTATCCGTCTTCCACGTTGGTCATCCTGTCTGCGTATATTTCCACAGGGTCATTTCCGTATTTCTGGGCAAGGGTGACGGTTTCGTCCTCTTCGAAAACTACTGTCTTTTTCGTCAGGATGCTGTCCATCCAGTTTATTTTCACGGCCTTGCTGTAGCCTTCGCCTTTTACATCGGAAGGCATGTCAGTCTCGGTGAAGTTCACGAAAGCCCTCATTTCCTTTTCCTTGTACGGCAGAGTCGTATTGTCCAGCGGCCAGAGCTTTTCCTCATCGTTCAGTTGCAGATAGAAATAGTCGGCCCCGTCATCGACGACCGGCTTTACCGTGACTATCGCGTCAGGAGACAGGATGGAATAGTCGTAGTCATCGTCATTTCCAAGACATGACTGGAAGACCGGTATGGCGAGAATGGCCGCCATAGCCAGGATTTTGTTTTTCAATGTCGTTTTCATATTCCAATGTTTAAATTTTCCTTTCCCGGGATTATAATGGTTTCTCCGGAATATTAAATCCGCAAATCGGAAAATCTTGCATTGCCGGCCTGAAAATGACAGGAAGGTACGCATCCGTCACAGTTTTCCGTGTGCCGGTGCGTACCTTTCCGCAGTTATTGCCGTGTAAGGATTGCTAAAGGAGTGCGGCAGCCCCGGCCACTTTTTCCGCAAGCAGGACGAATGCCTCTCCGTCAGGCCTTGAGGAAAGGGCTACGGGTTCCCCGTCATCTCCGGCTTCGCGTATTCCCTGGACAAGCGGGATCTGGCCCAGAAGCGGAATGCCATATTTCTCTGCCATGGCTTTCCCGCCGTCTTTTCCGAAAATATAGTACCTGTTTTCAGGCAGTTCCGCAGGAGTGAACCAGGCCATGTTCTCTATAAGCCCGAGAATAGGCTTGTTTACACTGGAATTGCGGAACATGTTCACTCCCTTTTCCACATCCGCAAGGGCCACGGCCTGAGGCGTGCTCACTATCACCGCTCCGGAGAGAGGGATGTCGTGTACGAGGCTGATATGGATGTCACCCGTGCCGGGAGGCATGTCTATCAGAAGAAAGTCGAGTTCACCCCATCTTACCTGCAGAATCATCTGCTTGAGGGCATTGCAGGCCATCGGACCTCTCCAGATAAGAGCCTGCTCAGGCTTGGCGAAATATCCTATGGACATCCATTTCACCCCGTATTTCTCCAGAGGCATGATGACTTCCTTTTCTCCTTCCTTGTAAGCTTCCGGCATCTCGTTCTCGGTGCCTGTCATCTTCGGTACGGAAGGTCCGTAGACATCGGCATCTGCCAGTCCGACCTTGTAGCCGAGGCGGGCCAGAGCCACGGCCAGATTCACTGCCACAGTGGATTTTCCTACGCCGCCTTTGCCGGAGGCCACGCCGATGATATGTTTTACATTCGTGAGTTCTTCTGTCCCGAGGTCAAGTCCTGCGGGCTTTTTGCCTGGGTCCTTGATGACGGTTTTCACTTCGGCTTCCACGCCTGGGATATGCCTGATCAGTACGGCTTTAGTGCTGCCGATGAGGTATTCGGCCAGCGGGTCCCTGTGTCTGGAAAAGGCGAGAGTGACGGTCACCTTGTTCCCGTCTGTCTCCACCTTGTCGACCATTCCGAGCTCTACGATGTTCTTGTCACCCTTCGCAGGATGCTGTACATCGTAGAGTATTTTCATGATTTCATTCTGTTTCATTATCGTATCATTTAACGGAGATGCTCCGGAGCGTAACTCGGAAAGTACCCTTCCGGGCCGGTCTCCGTCAGTCCGGCTTATTTTACTATATCCATCTCGTCGAGAAGCCAGCCTGCCCCGCCGAACTTGTCTATGATGAAGAGTACGTAACGGATATCCACATTGATACACCTCTGCAGGTCCGGCTCGAACATCACGTCGCTGCTCATGGACTCCCAGTTCCCGTCAAACGCCAGACCGATGAGATTTCCGTCCGCATCGAGGACAGGGCTGCCGGAGTTTCCTCCGGTGATGTCATTGTTCGACAGGAATGCCACCGGCATCTTGCCGTCAGGGCGCGCATAGTCACCGAAGTCTTCCGTTTCCCACAGTTCTTTCAGTCTGGCAGGAACTACGAATTCCCAGTTGTCCGGATCTTCCTTTTCCATCACACCGTCCAGAGTGGTGTAGTAGCGGTAGATGACGGCATCTTTGGGCGAATAGCCCTTGACTGTACCGTAGGTCAGTCTCATGGTGAAGTTCGCATCGGGATATAAAGGCTCGCCCTTCTTCCATTCCAGAAGTCCTGCGGTGTATGCCTTTCTCCCTTCGGCGAGTCTGGTGTCGCTGTGCATCAGTCCCGGATAGGCTGCTACTATGATTTTGTTTACCTGATCGGACAGTTTCATGGCCGGATCGGAGGAGATTGCATCCCATCCCTTTTCCTCTATGGCATCGAGCAGCTTTTCAGGCGAGGTGAATACGCTGGACGAGAAAAGAGTGTCGACATAGCCTGCTATGTCCATTGAACCGAAATCATCCGATATTTCCGTAAGCCACTGCCCTTCATCGGCATTGTCCCTGTAATATTTGAGCATGGCGGCGGCTACTTTCCGGTCCGTAGGGGCCGAATAGTCCTTGTATACCGGCAGAAGCTGTCCGTATGCGGTTTTCAGCGCTTCGAGGGTGTCCTTTCCGGAATCTTTTGCCAGTGTCGTGCTGAACATGCTTTTCATGCTCGCAGCTATCTGCTGCAGTTCTATACGGTATATGGATTCGGTAGCGATGGCATACCTGATGTTCGGCTGTGTGCCTTCCTCTACACCTTCCCTGATGGTCTCCAGTGCCGAACCGTAGTTCTCCGTTCTGGATTTCTTCGCGGCCACCCATTCGGAGAAAGCCTGTTCCTCCTGTTCCGCACGTCCGATGACATTCAGCTTGGCGAAAGCGAGCTTCATTCCCTGCCACTTTTTCCATCCGTTGGAGGACATGGCATATTTGCTGGCGTATTTGATCCTGACGGCAGGGTCGGCCAGCATGTCTTCCATGAGGACATCCTGCCTTATCGTTCTGGCAGCTATTCTGATGTCGTTCAATTTCAGCTGGAGTTCGAGCTCCGGTGATGTCTGGAACCGTGTGGTCCTGCCAGGATAGCCCATGATCATGGTGTAGTCACCTTCGGAAACCCCTTTCAGGGAGATGTCCAGATGTTTTTTCGGGGTGTAAGGCACATTGTCTTCGGAATAGTCTGCAGGGTTGTTGTCCTTGCCGGCATAGACGCGGAAGACAGAAAAGTCACCTGTGTGGCGTGGCCATACCCAGTTGTCAGTGTCGGCGCCGAATTTTCCTATGGATGAAGGCGGTGCTCCTACGAAACGGATATCCCTGAATTCCTTGTACACTATCAGATACCACACGTTAGTGTCATAGAAAGGCATGACTGTCACCGTGCAGCCCGGATTCTCTTCTCCGGCTTCAGCGGACAGCTTGTCGATGGCTTCCCCTATGGCATCGGAGACGCGTCTTTCCAGATAAGAACTGTCTTTGAATTCTTTCCGGATTTTCTTTTCCACTTTCCGTATCTGGTCAGTCACATCTTTCATGCTTTCCAGAAATGTCACTGTCAGGCCTTCGACAGGCAGCTCCTCGCTTCGGTTCATGGCCCAATAGCCGTCCGTGAGATAGTCATGCTCGACAGTACTGAGCTTCTGTATGCTTGCATAGCCGCAGTGGTGGTTTGTCAGAAGCAGGCCTTCGTCAGACACTATTTCCCCTGTGCATCCACCGCCGAACTGCACTATGGCATCCTTCAGCGACGAGTGGTTGATGCTGTAAATCTGCTCGGCCGAGAGTCTGCAGCCAAGTTCCTGCATAGTGCTTTCGTTCATCTTCTGAAGCAGCGGCAGCAGCCACATCCCTTCGTCGGCCTGTGCCGGCAGAAGCATCAGCGACAGCGCTGCAATAGTCAAGATTCTTTTCATTTCCTTATGTTTTTTTGTTATGATTCTGAAGACGGCAAATTTAGAAACAGTTTCTGATTATAACAACATTATGACCCCGTCTGTTTACCACAGGGAAGGCTCCAGTTCCTTCAGATGGAAACTTTTCCTGTGGTATGGCGAGAGTCCGTATTTCCGGATGGCTTCCACATGTTCCCGTGTAGGGTAGCCCATATTCCTGTCCCATCCGTATTCCGGATATTCGGCCGCCAGTTTTCTCATGAATTCGTCCCTGTATGTCTTCGCCAGGACCGATGCCGCCGCTATGGACGCGAATTTCCCGTCACCCTTGACTATGCAGCTGTACGGAATCCTGTCATACCGTTCCGGAATTCCCTTTTCCATCTTCCGGCCTGCGGCCAATGTCTTTGTCTGGCCGTCCCCGGCCAATATTCCCGTGCATCCGGTTTCATATCTGCCTGCCGGCCCCTTTTCAGCCGCCAAGGCGGCAATATATGAGAACGGCCGGAACCTGTTACCGTCGATCAGGATGAAATCAGGTATGACAGACAGTCTCATGACGGCCCTCTGCATCCCTGCAATGGAGGCATTCAGTATATTGATGGAATCTATTTCCTCTGCGCTGACAGCTTCTACGGCGAAGGCTACGGCTTCCTTTTCTATGACAGGCCTGAGCAGGTTCCTGGCTTTTTCCGTCATTTTCTTCGAATCGTCCAGCATAGGATGCCGGAAGTCCTCAGGCAATATCACTGCCGCGGCGAATACCGGGCCTGCGAGCGGGCCTCTCCCGGCCTCGTCGCATCCTGCCTCGGTGAGTCCCTGGTTCATATGTGAGAGTAGTTCTGTATGTGCGGTCATGGTATCAAATACTGTCCCGACAAAGATAGCGACAAAGATGCATTATAAAAAACCGGGAAAAAATGACAACCGTACCTTGCCTTAAATGGCGCATACAAGTGAAAAAAGAGAAAAAAAGCGTAAAAAAAAGAAAAATTGACAAGAAACTCTTGCATTTCGGTCTGTGATGTGGCAGTTTTGCAGAAACCAAAAATCACCGCATATGAAGAATTTCGAAGAGGCTTTCGGGAAGTTCGGTCAGCTGCTCGAAGAAAACAGGCCTTATCTTGACCCGGGGTGCAGTTTCACTTCCATATGTTCTTTCCTGAAAGTCGACCCTGAAGCTTTCGGGGACTTCATATTCTCCCGGACAGGGTTTGACGGAGAGGAAGTTCTGGAAATATACCGCCGTTCCGAAACAGGGCGCACGATTCGCTGAGCGTCCTATTGTTTTTGCCGTACTATTTTATTAGATTTGCAAAGATGGCCCCTCTGCAGATTAGTACGGGTAGAAGTTACACTAAATTAATAACGATAGAAATGAAATTTTATTCAACTCAAGACATCCGGAATGTGGTACTGATCGGAAGCGCAAGATCAGGTAAAACCACATTATCTGAAGCCATGCTTTATGAAGGTAAAGTCATCGACAGAAGAGGTACGGTGGAAGCGAAGAATACGGTTTCGGACAATTCCGAAATCGAGCAGATCAACCAGAGATCGGTATATGCCACTCCACTGTATGCGGAGTTCATGGACACCAAATTCAATATCATAGACGCTCCGGGTGCCGATGATTTCGTCGGCGGCGCAGTGTCTGCGTTCAAGGTCTGCGAGACTGCGGTTCTGGTCATCAATGCACAGCAGGGAGTGGAAGTCGGTACTGAGATATTCGCCAGATATGCGGAAAAATACGGCGTGCCGATGATTGTGGCGGTGAACCAGTTGGACGGGGAGAAGGCATCGTGGGAGAATACCCTCGATACCATGAAGGAAGCATTCGGGAAAAAACCGGTGATCATCCAGTACCCTGTGAATCCGGGGCCTGATTTCTATGGTTTCATCGATGTCCTGAAGATGAAGTATTATCATTTCAAGGATGAGAACGGTACACGCGAGGATCTCGATATTCCCGAGCAGTACCGTGCAGAGGCGGAGGAACTGAGGTCTGCGCTTATCGAGAGGGCGGCAGAATATGATGACACGCTGATGGAGAAGTTTTTCGAAGCCGGCGTGCTTACGGAAGACGAAATACGCAAGGGTATAGGCATAGGCTGCAAGGCAGGAAACGTGCTGCCTGTCTTCTGCCTTTCTGCGAAAAGGGATATTGGCGTGAAACGCCTTATGGAATTTACTATCAAGGTGGCATCCTCTCCTGCCGAGAGAAAGGCCATGACCAAGTCAGGAACAGAGATAGAGTGCAAGCAGGATGCTCCTACTACACTCTTCATATATAAGACAGCCATCGAGCAGCATCTGGGTGAGGTGGTATATTTCAAGGTGATGTCGGGAGAGCTTACCGAGGGTCAGGATCTGGAGAATCCGGAGACCGGTGACAAGGAAAGGATCACTACCATCTATGCAGTGGCAGGGAAGAAGAAAGAGAGAGTGACCGACATGTTTGCAGGAGACATCGGGTGTACAGTGAAACTCCGTGCGGCGAAAACGAATGTCACCCTTTCGCAGCCTGGTACGGATATCGCGTACGAGCATATAAATTTCCCTCCTTCAAAATTCCGTACAGCCGTGAAGGCAAAGGATCAGAAGGACGAGGAGAAGATGAGCGATGCCCTGAACAAGATTTCGGCAGAGGATCCTACCATAGTGGTGGAATATTCAAAGGAACTGAAGCAGACCATCCTGAGCGGACAGGGCGAGCAGCACATAAACATCGTGAAATGGAGACTCCAGAACGAAAACAAGATAGACATAGAGCTTTTCGCACCGAAGATTTCCTATCGCGAGACTATCACGAAAGTCGCCGCTGCCAGCTACAGACACAAGAAACAGTCCGGAGGTGCGGGACAGTTCGGAGAAGTGCATCTGCTGATATGCCCGTATGTGGAAGGTGAAGAAGCCGGAAACAAGTTCAAGATCGACGGTAAGGAGACAGTCCTGAACATAAAGGGAAAGGAAACCTACGATCTGGATTGGGGCGGCAAGCTCGAGTTCTACAACTGCATCGTCGGCGGAGCCATCGACGCGCGTTTCATGCCTGCCATCCTGAAAGGTATCATGGACAAGATGAACGAAGGCCCTCTGACAGGTTCTCTGGCCAGGGATATCAGGGTCTATGTGTATGACGGAAAGATGCACCCTGTAGATTCGAATGAAATATCGTTCGTGCTTGCTGCCAGAAATGCATTCAAGGAGGCTTTCCGCAATGCCGGACCTAAGATCATGGAGCCTATCTACAATGTGGAGGTGATGACACCGAGTGCCTACATGGGTTCCTGCATGTCGGATCTGCAGAACCGCAGGGCCATCATCGAAGGCATGGGCAACGACAGAGGTTTCGATACCATAAAGGCCCGTGTCCCTCTCGCAGAACTGTACAAGTACTCCACTACATTGAGTTCCCTGACTTCAGGAAGCGCTACATTCACCATGGAATTTGCAGACTACCAGCCTGTACCTGGCGATGTGCAGGAGAAGCTCCTGAAAGCATACATGGAGCAGGAAAAGGACGAATAGAAATCTTCCTTGCCTGAAAAGAATTTGTATGCCGGCCTGTCGATCCGCATAAGGATTCCAGACAGGCCGGCAAATTTTATTCTATTCTGTCGAATGCGTATTCAGCTACATTAACGTCAGTTCGACGAATTATTTTACTTAGTACCAGAGACTTCGTCGAACTGACGTTACGATTTCTTCGAAATCTCCTTTCCTTTTACGTGTCACCCCACCTAAATCCTCCCCTACGTATGGGAGGACTTGCCTACGGATTCGTTCCACGAATCCTCTAAAAGAGGTAGTTCTCTGAAATTCACTGCGTTCTTTTCATCGAACTCACGTTACATTGAAGCCGGGCGTCGTTATTTCACCCTGATCTGCCCGTCTCCCGTTATGACATATTTGTAAGTGTTCAGCTCAGGCAGGGCCATAGGGCCGCGGGCATGAAGTTTCTGGGTGCTTATCCCTATTTCTGCACCGAAACCGAACTGCGCCCCGTCGGTGAAAGCAGTAGAGACATTCGCGTAAACGCAAGCCGCATCTACTTCGCGCAGAAACCTGTCCGCCGTCTCCTTGTTTTCCGTGACGATACATTCGCTGTGCTTCGAGGAATATCTGGAAATATGCTCCAAGGCCTCGTCCAGACTGTCGACAGTCCTGACAGCCATGCGGTAAGAAAGGAATTCGGTCCCGAAACTGTCTTCATCCGCATGGAGAAGCAGTTCTGCCGGATAGTTCCCTTCCAGAGCGGCATAGGCAGCCTCGTCGGCATATATGACGACATCGTGGTCTTTCACTCCGCTGCACAGCCCCGGAAGATCGAACAGCCTGTCTTTATGGACTATCAGACAGTCAAGCGCGTTGCACACACTTACGCGCCTTGTTTTCGCGTTCGTCACTATGGCCGCTCCCTTGTCCAGATCTCCGTCCCTGTCGAAATACGTATGGCAGATTCCGGCACCTGTTTCTATGACAGGCACTCTGGCATTCTGCCGGACGAAATCTATCAGACGTTTGCTTCCACGCGGAATCACCAGGTCCACATCTCCGGCAGCTTCCAGGAGTGCCGCGGTGGAGTCATGGCCTGCAGGCATCAGAGTCACTGTGTTTTCATCGAAGCCGCAGTCACGCAATACTGAACGTATCAGTTCCACGATGGCCGAATTCGTGCAGAAAGCATCGCTTCCGCCTTTCAGGATGCAGGCATTCCCTGATTTCACACACAATGAAAATACATCGAAACTGACATTCGGACGGGCTTCATAGATGATTCCCACTACGCCGAAAGGCACGCTGACTTTCTGTATTTTCATCCCGTTCGGCCTGACAGTCTCGCTCAGAATCCTGCCTGCAGGGCATGGAAGTCCTGCCACATTCCTCATGTCGGCGGCTATCCCTTCGAGACGTCTGCTGTCCAGTTTCAGCCTGTCATACATAGGGTTATCTTCCGGCATTTTCGCCAGGTCGGCCCTGTTTGCCTCCAGCAGAGCGTCCTGGTTTTTCCCGATCCCGTCTGCCAGAGAAAGAAGCATGCCGCTTGTTTTCCCGTCGTCCGCAGATGCCAGGTCGGCGGCGGCTTTCTTCGCTGCCCGGAATATTTCCTTGAAATCAGCTTCCATAGTATTCAGTCTATATAAAGATAATCGTAATGTATGAGAGGCCGGCGGCCTTTCAGGCCAATGCTTTCGCGGGCCCTTACACTGTCGGCCGATACTTTCCCTATGCCTGCGGCTGTCCCGTCAGGGGCAATGATCCTGACGATGTCGCCTTTCTCGAAATCACCGTCCACAGCAGTCACGCCTACAGGGAGCAGGCTCGACGCCTTTTCTCCGGTCAGGGCGGCCAGAGCTCCGGCATTGACATGGATATTCCCTTTGGCGAAGCCGTCGGAATGCGCTATCCATTTCTTGATATGGGAAATAGGTTTGCCGGAAGGCAGGAATCTGGTGCAGCGTACCTCGCGGCCGGATTCCAGCAGGATATCTGTCAGTATTCCCGGCTTCTTGCCGTTCGCTATCACCACTTCGATACCTTCATCGGCTACCTTCGATGCTATCCTGTATTTGGTCAACATGCCTCCGCGGCCGAAACTTGATTTCTCCGTGCCTATGAATCCCGCGACATCATCCCCTTTGCGTATTTCCCTGATGACCGATACTCCCGGGTCTGAAGGCCGTCCGTCATAAATCCCGTCCACGTTGCTCAGGATGACCAGACAGTCGGCATCCATCATCGACGCTACCATTCCGGACAGTTCGTCATTGTCAGTGAACATCAGTTCAGTGACGGAAATGGTGTCGTTCTCGTTTATGACAGGAATGACGCCGTTTTCCAGCATCACATTCATGCAGTTCTGCTGGTTCAGATAGTGGTCCCTGGTAGACAGGCTTTCCTTGGTGGTCAGGACCTGGCCGCAGACGATGCCGTGACTGTCGAAAAGCCGGCAGTATATGTTTATCAGCCGGGCCTGCCCCACGGATGAGTACAGCTGCCTGGATGATACGGGATCCAGTTTCCTGTCGCATTTTACGATGCTTTTCCCGGATGCCACTGCCCCTGAAGATACCAGAATCACCTCCATGCCGGCTTTGCGCAGACTTGCTGTCTGGTCCGCGATACCGGACATGACTGTCTCGTCCAGCATTCCGTCCTTTCCTGTCAGGACATTGCTGCCGACTTTTATCACTGCTCTTCTGAATCTCGTTTTCATCATGTCTTGTTTTTCCGCTCAATCGCCGGCTGTTTTACATGCTGTGCATCAGTCCTTGGATCACTGCCTCTGAAAACCCGTTTTCTTCCATGGCTGACAGCCCTCTGAAAGTATATCCTCCAGGCGTGGTCACTTTGTCTATCTCCTTCTGCGGCATCGTCCCGTTTTCTTCAAGCAGGGCCAAAGCCCCTTTCATGGTGCTCATGACTATCTGTCTCGCCTCTTTTTCCCCGAATCCGATTTTCACCCCTCCTCTGATCGCTGCATCGATGTATTTCAGGGCATATGCTATACCGCAGGAAGCCAGTGCAGTCCCGGCCGCCATCATTCCCTCATCCGTTCTCAGGACAATTCCCATCCTTCCGAAAATCTCCGACACTTCCCCGATCACATCCTCCGATGCTCCGCATGAGGCCATGAATGTAGTGCCCTGTCCCAGGGCAATGGCGGTGTTCGGTATTATTCTGAGCAGCGCCGGTGCCTTTCCGTCTTTTTCCAGCCATTCTGACCATTCGGAGAAACCGACACCTGCCACCACGGAGGCCACAGTACAGCGTCCGTAGTCCAGAACCGGCTTTATCTCTCGGGCTACGGCTTCCGCCTGCCATGGTTTCACTGCGATGACTGTAAGGTCAGACCCCGCGGCTGCGGCAGCATTGTCAAGCGATACGCCGATGCCGGGGTACAAGGCTCCGATTCTGTCAAGAGTCTCCTGTGTCCTGGCAGTGACAGTCAGATTCCGCAGGGAAAAACCGGGAGAGGAGGCAATGCCTGCAGCAATCGCCCCGCCCATGTTTCCTGCACCGATGATACATATCCTGTTTATCTTTCTCATATTCATTCCTCGCTGAGAGGCATTTTGCGGCTTTCAGTTCCGGCTTTCCAGATACTGCCTGAAATCATCGAAATCACTTGATATGCGGATTGATTTCTTCTCACCGGCCATGAAATCGCGCAGCCTCTGAGGGATGTCCACGTCTTTGTGTATGATATCTTCTACTGTATCCTTGAATTTGGCCGGATGGGCGGTCTCCAGGAAAATGCCGTTTTCGTCATCTCCGAGATTGTCTGCGAGGCCCTGATATCCGCAGGCGCCGTGAGGGTCGAGCAGATATCCGTATTTGCCGTAAACTGTGGCTATGGTGTCCCTTATTTCGTCATCCGTGTATCTGCATCCGCCGATGTCTTTCCTGACGGCCTCCACGGAATTCCCGTAGAGATCCATCACACGTGCAAAGTTGCTCGGATCACCCACATCCATGGCATTGGCGATGGTCCTGACTGATGCCCGAGGGGAGTAGATGCCGGTGCGGAGGTATTCCAGGAAGACGTCGTTCCTGTTGTTGGCTGCAATGAACCTTTTGACAGGCAGCCCCATGCGCCATGCGATGAGTCCTGCCGTGATATTCCCGAAATTGCCGCTAGGCACACAGAAAACGACATTGTCGGCCTTGCCTGCTCTTTTCAGTTGTGCGTAAGCGTTGAAATAATAGAAAGCCTGGGGGAGGAAACGGGCTACGTTTATCGAATTGGCTGACGTCAGTGTCAGCATCCGGTTCAGGTCCTGGTCCATGAAGGCGGACTTCACCAGTCTCTGGCAGTCATCGAAGTTTCCGGCGACTTCCAGGGCTGTGATGTTCTTCCCGAGTGTGGTGAACTGCTTTTCCTGGATTTCGCTCACTTTCCCTTCCGGGTAAAGGACGATCACATCTATGCCGTCCACCCCGAGGAAGCCGTTGGCCACTGCGCTCCCGGTATCACCGGATGTGGCCACCAGTACTGTCACTTTTCCCGTCCCGCCTTCCTGTGCTATGAAATATGAAAGCATTCTGGCCATGAAACGGCCGCCGACATCCTTGAATGCCAGTGTCGGTCCGTGGAAAAGCTCCAGAGACCAGATGCGGTCATGTACATTCACTATCGGGGTGTCGAAGTTCAGAGTGTCGCAGACTATTTTCTTCAGGTCCTCCGACGGTATGTCCTCTCCGAAAAACTTTTCCGCCACTGCCGTGGCAATTCCGTGGAAATCCATGTCCGCAATGTTCCCGAAGAATTCTTCCGGAAGCCTGCCGATGCGTTCCGGCATGTAGAGGCCCTTGTCCGGTGCCAGGCCTTTTTTCACCGCTTCGGCCAGAGAGACCTCCGGTGCCCGGTGATTTGTGCTGTAGTATTTCATATCAAGTCCGTTTTAATGTCAGTCTCCATGGAGGAAGAGCTCTATGAACTGCCGCCCGGCGATCTGTCCGTAGCTTCCTTCACGTGCGGAAAATTCATCGAATGCGTGGACGCTGTCACCGCTTCCGTTTGTCCTGTAGATGGTGAAAGGTATCGGCGCCGCAGTGTGTGTGCGGATGGCACATGGGGTAGGGTGGTCTGGAAGTATGGCGACGGAGACATTTTCATCCCAGCTCCTGATTTCTTCCAGTATCGGTTTCACTATCCGGTCGTTCAGGTATCTGATGGTCAGAACTTTCAGCTCCGGATCACCGTCATGTCCGGCTTCATCGCTGGCTTCAAGATGCAGGAATACGAAATCCTGTTCCTTCAGGGCCTTGATGGCCGCCTCGGCTTTTCCTTCATAATTCGTGTCGTAGAGCCCTGTAGCTCCTTCCACGTATACCGGGTCAAGACCTGCATATACTCCTATGCCCTTTATCAGGTCTACGGCGGAAATCACCGAGCCGCTTCTGATTTCGGGAAACTGCTGCTGCATGGTTTCCATCTTCGGGCGGTAGCCGGGGGACCATGGCCAGATGCTGTTCGCCATGTCTTTTCCTGCCTTTGCGCGGGCGATGTTCACAGGATGCCCGGGCAGGAGTTCCATTGATTTGAGGATCAGCCTGTTCAGTTTTTCCGCAGTTTCTTCGCTTCCTTCCATATCCGGTTTTACCAGATAGTTTCCGAATTCGGCTCCGATGACATCGTGCGGCGGGGTGGTGATGATGTGTTTGTTCCCTCCTTTCATCTTGAGGAGATGCCTGTATGATACCCCGGGGAAGAAGTTCACATCCCCGCCGCCGAGTTCCTGCTGCAGGTATTCCATAAGCTGCGCAGCTTCTTCAGAACTGATCTGGCCTCCTGAGTGGTTTTTTATCCGGCCGTCTTCGATGGTGATGAGGTTGCATCGCATGGCCATCTCATTGTCCCCGATGGGGACACCCATACTGGCTGCTTCGAGGGAGCCGCGCCCTTCGAATACTTTCGGTAGGTCGTAGCCGAGTATGGCGAGATTCGCTATCTCGCTGCCAGGGGCGAATCCACGCGGGATGGTATCCAGAAGACCGTTGCGGCCATGTGCCGCCAGCCAGTCCATTTCAGGTTTGGCGGCAGCCTGCAGCGGGGTCTTTCCTCCCAGAGACGGAATCGGCTCGTCGGCCATTCCGTCGCCTAATATTATGATGTATTTCATGTCGTGTCGTCTTTGGTCCATTCGCCCCTCGGCGCCACTCCGGCAGGCAAGGGGAGCTATCTGATATTGGCTATGCTGATGATGTCGGCGAATACTCCTGCGGCAGTCACGCTTGCGCCTGCTCCGTAGCCCTTGATCTGCATAGGGTATTCCCTGTACCGTTCGGTGGTGATGAGGATGACATTGTTGCTACCGGCCAGATGGTAGAACGGGCTTTCCCTGTCCACTTCCTTCAGTCCCACTTCCGTCTTTCCGTTTTCCATCGTGGCGATGAATCTCCAGCATTTGCCTTCCGCGGCCAGTTTCTTCCGTTTCTTTTCGAATTCTTCGTCCATTTCCGGAATGGTGGCCCAGAATTCGTCCAGCGTGCCGTTGAAGTATTTTTCCGGAATGAAGAGGTGTTTCTCCACGTCTGACTGCTCGACCCTGTAGCCGGCTTCGCGTGACAGGATGACGAGCTTGCGTATCACGTCGGTGCCGCTGAGGTCGATGCGCGGGTCAGGCTCTGCGTATCCGGCATCCTTGGCCATCCTGATGGCCTGGCTGAAAGGTACATTCTCGTTCATCTCATTGAAGATGAAGTTCAATGTGCCGGACACGACAGCTTCGATTTTCAGAATCTTGTCACCGCTGTTGATCAGGTCGCTGATGGTGTTTATGATAGGCAGTCCGGCTCCGACATTCGTCTCGAAGAGATATTTTACACCTCTTTTGCGGGCCGTTTCCTTCAGCTGACGATATGTCTCGTATTCTGATGAAGCGGCTATCTTGTTCGCAGCCACTACCGAGACGTTGTGTTCGAGCAGGCTCTGATATATGCCTGCTACGTCAGCGCTGGCCGTGCAGTCCACGAATACGGAGTTGAACATGTTCATGCCGAGGATCTCGTCCCTGAATATCTCCGGAGAGGTAGGCGTTTCGGAACTGTCCAGCCTTTCGTTGCATGTATCCAGGTCGATGCCGTTCCTGTCCATGATGTAGTGGCGTGAATTCGTGATGCCTATGACACGGATCTGCAGGGATTTCTCTTTCATGAGTTTTTCCTGTTGCATCCTGATCTGGCTGATGAGGTTGCTTCCGACAAGCCCGTTTCCTGCCAGAAATATGTTCAGCACCTGATAGTCTGACAGGAAGAACGAGTCGTGGATCACGTTCATCGCTTTTCTGAGGCTGTCTATGGAAATGACGAACGAGATATTCGTCTCCGATGCACCTTGTGCGCAGGCTATCACGTTGATGCCGTTTCTTCCGAGGGTGCCGAAAAGCTTTCCGGCGATACCCGGCGTGTGTTTCATGTTCTCACCGACGATGGCCACTGTCGCGAGGTTCCTCTCCTGTTTGATACGGTTTATTTCTCCCATCCTGATTTCCTGGGCGAATTCCTCTGAGAGGACCTGCACAGCGAGGTCTGCGTCCCCGTTCCTCACACCGATGGATGTGGTGTTCTCGGATGCAGCCTGCGATACCAGGAAGACACTGATACCGGATTTGGCCAGAGTCTTGAAGATCCGGTAGTTCACACCGATGACTCCTACCATTCCGAGTCCCTGTATTGTGATCAGGCAGGTGTCGTTGATGGAGGAGATTCCCTTGATCGCCCTCTTGTGGTCGCTTACCTCCGGATTCCTCGTGATGAATGTTCCCGGAGAGGCAGGATTGAACGTATTCTTGATCTTGATAGGAATATTCTTATGATAAGCCGGGAATATGGTCGGCGGATAGATGACCTTGGCTCCGAAGTTGCACAGCTCCATGGCTTCCACGAAAGTCAGATGTTCTATCGTGTAGGCGTTGCTGATAATTTTCGGGTCGGCTGTCATGAATCCGTCCACGTCTGTCCATATTTCCAGCGTGTCGGCGTTCAGTACGGATGCCAGTACGGATGCCGTATAGTCCGATCCTCCCCGGCCGAGATTAGTCACATCGCCGTTGGCCGTGTCCGAACTTATGAATCCGGGCACGATGGCTATGTGCGGCAGTTCAGCGAATTTCTGGAGCACGAGCTTCTCCGTCTCTGCGAAATCCACTATATGCTTGTTGAAATATGGCTTGGTCTTGATGAACTCGCGGGAATCGTACAGGACCGAACTGCGTATGGTCCCGTTCACGATGACGGAAGACAGCCTTTCCCCGTAGCTGACTATGGCATCGGAAGTCTTGGCCGACAGGTCTTTGATCAGGAAAACGCCTTTGAAGATGTTCGACAGTTCGCCGAGCATGGTTGCCAGCCTGGCTTTTACTTCCGGAAGCATTTCCGGGATGACTGTGTCTTCAGCCTGTCTGAAATGGCGTTCCGTGATGGCTGCCAGCTGTTCTTCGTACGCAGGGTCGCCTTCCGCAGCTGTCCTGGATGTCTTTATAAGCTGGTCTGTGATGCCCCCGAGGGCGGAGACTACCACGATGATGTCATCATTGCATGATTCGATGACGCTTTTCGCCTGGAGAAGGCCTGTGGCAGAGCCTACAGAAGTGCCTCCGAATTTCAAAACTCTCATAAGTCCGGTCTTGTATAGTTCGTTTTATTGTCCAAAATCCTGCGGCTGTCCACCGGGTCGCTTGCGCTCCAATGCCTCCGGCCGTCCGCAAAGACTACAATTTTAATAAAAATTTTCCGGATTCTGAAATTTTAAACGTCCGGACGGCTAAAAATAGGGTGCTTTGATTCCAGAGGATATTTCGTCCTGTAATCGGGAAGGTTGCCCGGGATGAGATTTCACAATCCGGAAGATACTTTCACGGCTCCGGCAATGGCTTATGCCGAAACGGAGAAATCATTGAATCCATCAGTCTTTAAGGCATCCGATCGGGACTATGCAGATTCCGTCCGGGCGGCGGAAAGCATAGTCTCCTGTAGCTGTGATGACCATAAGAAATGACGGCTCTTTCATTTTGCCGGTATCTATTTTTGATGCCAGTGTCTTCAATGTTTTTGCTCCTTCTTCTATGAGAAGACTGCCTCCCAGCTTTATTTCTGCCAGACCGTATTTGCCGTTGCGCAGATGGATGACTGCATCGCATTCAAGTCCTTCCTTGTCCCGATAATGGTAAACGGCTCCGGCAATGGAATCGGCATATATCCGCAGATCACGTATGCACAGACACTCGAACAACAGACCGAAAGTATTCAGATCGTTTATCAGATCTTCCGGGCCTATGCCAAGTGCCGCGACAGCTATCGACGGGTCTGTAAAATATCTTGTATCACTGGTCCTTATAGCTGTTTTTGATCGCAGGTTAGGATTCCATGCTGGCATATCTTCTACAACGAAGATTTTCTTTAACGCCACGAGATAGGAATAGACAGTACGGTCATCCAGTGAAGAATGGTCATTGTTTTTCATATCCGCACATATCTGGTTCAATGATACTTGGGCCCCCTGGTGCCTTGCATACGAGCGCATGAGCAACTTCACTCTCTCTGCATTCCTCCCGACATCATCAACTTTCTGGATATCAGTGTTCACGACTGCATCATAATAGTCATATGCTCTTCCGAGTGATACTCTTTTGCTTTGCGAGACGGCTCTGGGCCAGCCTCCACGGCAGGTCAGGTATGCGATGTCATTCAAGTCAAGTGCATTCGCCGCCGTTATCTGTTCCGGCTGGCTGAATAGTTGTTTCAGACTTACAGTCCCGTTTGAATCGCCCGATTCCCAAAGGCTCATCGGTCTCATTTTAAGGCGGGCTATACGGCCTGTCCCTGTGTGATGTATCTTTTTCTGTTCTTTATTATCAAGAGGTACGGCGGAACCGGTCAATATGAATTGTCCGTCTTCATTTCTGTGATCGACTGTGAACCTGATGGCATCCCATAACTGTGGTGCAAGCTGCCATTCATCAATAAGACGAGGTGCGGGACCTTCCAGAAGGATTCCGGGATTGACACTTGCCATTTGTATGTTCAGATCCTTTTTTGACGGATCATCCATATAGAGGATGCTTTTTGCCTGCTGCTCGGCGGTAGTGGTTTTCCCGCACCATTTAGGTCCTTCTATCAGTACTGCACCCATTCCTTCGAGTTTTTCCCGAAGCAAATTGTCCGCGATTCTTGGCCGATAGTCTTTCATAAAATGTTCGTATCTGAAATGATTGATTATCAGATGCAAATATAAAGATTATTTTGGGTTTTAGTCAATTTGGCGGAAAATTTTTAGTCAATTTGGCGGAAAATTTTTAGTCAATTTGGCGGAATTTCAAAGTGAGGGCGATGAAGTCCTCGACGCCGAGCCTTTCGGGACGGAGGTCGAAGACGGGGTCGGATACGAACATGGCCGTCTGTTCAGGAGACAGTCCGTTCTGTTCCGCCATTGCCGCGACGAGCGGCTTTAGGGAATTTCTCAGAGTCTTGCGGCGCTGGTTGAAAGAAGTCTTCACTATGGTTTTGAAAAGGGTTTCGTCGCAGCCGAGATCTTTTCTGGCATTGCGCCGCAGGCGGATGACTGCCGATTTGACTTTGGGAGGAGGGTTGAACGCGCCCTCGCCGACCGTGAACAGATATTCTATGTCGTACCATGCCTGCAGCAGGACAGACAGTATGCCGTACACTTTGGTCCCGGGCTTCTCGGCTATCCTCTCAGCCACCTCTTTCTGTATCATGCACACTACCTGCGGGACATTTTCCCTGTGGTCGAGGATTTTGAAGAAAATCTGCGAGGAAATATTATATGGGAAATTCCCGATGACGCAGAAGTCTCCCTTGAAGAAATTCCGCAGGTCCAGTTTCAGGAAATCCGCCTCTATCAGAGAGCCGTTCGCCTTCGGGAAATTCACCAGAAGATAGTCTACGGATTCTCTGTCGATTTCTACCATTTTCAGCGATATGTCATCGCGCTCCATCAGATATTGCGACAGCACCCCCATTCCAGGGCCTATTTCGAGGACGTCCGCCGGATGTTCTGATGATGCGCCGTCAGGCTGAAGACTGTCGGCAATTTTTCGGGCCACTGACAGATCTGTCAGGAAGTGCTGGCCCAGAGATTTTTTCGCTCTTACCTGCATATCGGGGTTGATTGGAATTTCTTGACGCAAAAATATGCAAAATTGTAAAATCCCCAAAATTCAGGGATTTTTCGCAGGATGCTTCTGAATATTTTTGTATTTTTGCAGGTTATATGGCATTGGCCGGCAAGCTGTCCGGTATTTTGTCATGTTTAAAGTGAAACAGTTAACGATATGTACAGAACTCATACTTGCGGCGAACTTCGGATCGCCGACGTCGGAAAGACAGTGACATTGGCAGGCTGGGTGCAGAAATCCAGAAAACTCGGAGGAATGACTTTCATCGACCTGAGGGACAGGTACGGGATTACCCAGTTGACAGTGGATGCCACTGCTGATGCTGCCTTGGTGGAGACTGCTTCTTCGCTGGGTCGCGAATATGTCATCCAGGTGACGGGAACAGTAGTAGAAAGGCAGAGCAAGAATCCCAAGATGCCCACTGGCGACATCGAAATCAGTCTCAGCTGTATAAACATATTGAACAAGGCGCAGACCCCTCCGTTCACTATCGAAGACGAAAGCGACGGCGGCGAGGAACTGCGTGCGAAATACAGGTATCTCGACCTGCGCAGGAATCCTCTGAAAAAAGCCCTTGAACTCAGACACAGGATAGCGCATGAGGTCAGGAACTACCTTGACGGACAGGGATTTCTGGAGATAGAGACACCGTATCTGATCAAGTCCACTCCTGAAGGTGCCAGGGACTTCGTGGTGCCGTCCAGGATGAATCCGGGCCAGTTCTATGCACTGCCGCAGTCTCCGCAGACTTTCAAACAACTGCTCATGGTAGCCGGGTATGACCGTTACTTCCAGATAGTCCGCTGTTTCAGGGACGAGGATCTGAGGGCTGACCGCCAGCCTGAGTTCACCCAGATAGACTGCGAGATGTCTTTCGTGGAAAGGGATGACGTACTGGACACTTTCGAAGGGATGATGAGGACGCTGTTCAAGAACGTACTGAACATCGACATCCCGAATCCTATTCCGCGCATGAGCTGGTTCGATGCCATGGACTATTACGGGTCTGACAAGCCGGATATCCGTTTCGGCATGAAAATCCACGATATCACGGCACTGGTGAAAGGTCACGGTTTCTCCGTGTTCGATTCCTCCGAATACATAGGAGCGATATGCGTGGACGGACTCGCCTCATATACGCGCAAGCAGCTCGACGAGCTTACTGAATGGGTGAAGAGACCTCAGGTCGGAGCCAAGGGCCTGGTTTACATAAAGATGAACGAAGACGGAAGCGTCAAGTCTTCAGTGGACAAGTTCTATTCACAGGACGACCTTCAGGGCATCGCATCGGAGATGCAGGCGAAGAAAGGAGATCTGATTCTCGTGCTCTGCGGTCCTAAGAGGAAGACTCAGACCATGCTTGGCGTCCTCCGTATCGAGATGGGGAACAGGCTCGGTCTCAGGGATCCTTTCAATTTCGCTCCGCTGTGGGTGGTGGATTTCCCTCTGCTCGAATGGGATGACGAGACTTCCCGCTTCTATGCCATGCACCATCCGTTTACCGCGCCGAAGCCGGAGCATCTGGACCTGTTCTACAGCGACAGGAAGGAAGATCTGGAGAAAGTATGTGCGAACGCCTACGATTTCGTGTTGAACGGCACTGAACTCGGAGGCGGCTCCATCAGGATACATGATGCCAAGGTGCAGCAGAGAATGTTCGAGGTGCTCGGATTCACTGACGAAGACGCCCAGTACAAGTTCGGCTTCATCATAAACGCCTTCAAGTTCGGAGCTCCGCCTCATGGCGGCCTTGCTTTCGGGTTCGACAGGGTATGCGCACTTTTCGGCGGTCAGGAGACCATCAGGGACTTCATCGCCTTCCCGAAGAACAACCAGGGCAGGGACGTGATGATCGATTCTCCGTCATACATCGACCAGTCTCAGATGGACGAGCTCTTCCTCACGTCTACGGCCAAGAAAAATTAAAAGCCCTGCTATGAAAAAATCACTGATTCTGATATTTTTTCTTGTGACCTTACGGTCAATTTTTCCGGCTGCCGCCAATGCGCAGGAGCCGCAGGAACCGCCGACGGTTACCGAGATGGCGGCCAATGAGGCCGAGAGACTTGAACGTCTTCTGGGTCTGGAGTATTGGCAGGTCTTTTATGTGGACTCTACCCTCCAGCACGACTATCAGGCCATGACTGACGAGTTCAATGCGCTGAGGGAGGCCAAGGTGTCCAATTCTTCTTTGTATATAGCCATTCAGGACAAATGGATGGAAAAAATAGACAGCACGTACAGGAAGTATTTCACCGATGCGCAGTGGAAGGCTTACCTGAAGAGCGGTGCCGCCAAGCAGCAGAAGGCGCGCGAAAAAAGAAAGGCCAAGTCGGAAGGAAAGTGATTTCCTGCGGTCCGGTTTCTGCCCGGAGAAGAAAGATGTTGAAACAAAGGACGATAGTTATGGAATTTTTTGAAGTCGTAGCGAAAAGACACAGCGTCAGGAAATATGAAGACAGACCTGTGGAAAAAGAACTGATAGACAGGATCATATCGGCAGCCGGTACTGCACCGTCTTCGAAGAATACCAAGAGTACCGCTTTCATGGTCATCGAAGACCGGGATACGATAGCCGCCATATCCGAAATGCGTGACAGAGGTTCCGCTTTCGTGAAGGATGCTCCGGCAGTGATTGTTGTGCTTGGTGATGAGACGAAGACTGACCTGTGGGTGGACAATTGTTCCATTTCCGCTACGTTCATCCAGCTGGCCGCCGTTGCGTTGGATCTTGGAAGCTGCTGGGTTCACGTGAACGGCAGGCCGCGGATCAGTACGGATCCGGCAGCCGGAACCGCAGAGGACTATCTCAGGAACCTGCTCGGCGTGAAGGACGGACTGCGCATACATTGTGTCATCGCTCTCGGGTATCCGGCAGAGGTTTGATGCGTCTTATGACGGATGAGTTCCGGTGCTGGAGGGGAATGTCCGCAGGACTTTGGTCATTGATGTGGTATAGTAAATTATTGCCGTACGGCGGTATTGCCGGAGGCACTGAATAACAATGAAATGAAAGAAAAGATAGAAGCGATTCTGGCGGAGATAGAGTCTCTGGCATGCAAGACGGAAAACGAAATAGAGGAGGCGCGCGTCCGTCTGCTCGGGAAGAAAGGTAAGATTACCGGGCTGTTCGAAGAGTTCAGGACAGTGCCGGCGGAGCAGAAGAGAGAGTTCGGGCAGAAGCTGAACCAGCTGAAGAATGCGGCCGCGGCGAAGATCGAGTCTCTGAAAGACTCTCTTCAGGAGAGCGGGGCGTCGGCTGCATCTTTTGATGTGACCAAGCCGGGAGATCCTTTCAAACTCGGGTCAAGGCATCCGGTGTCTATCGTCAGGGAAGAGATTGTGGAAATATTCCGCAAGTTCGGCTATGATGTGGCTGAAGGTCCGGAAATCGAAGATGACTGGCATGTGTTCGAGGCATTGAATTTCCCTCCGGAGCATCCTGCCAGGGATATGCAGGATACGTTCTTCATATCTTCCAGCGCGAATTCCATCCTTTTGAGGACTCATACGTCTTCAGTACAGGTCCGTGCCATGGAGAAACTTCCGCTTCCTATCCGTATCGTCTGCCCTGGAAGGGTGTTCAGGAACGAGGCCATTTCAGCGCGGGCCCACTGTATCTTCCATCAGGTGGAGGGGCTGTATATCGATGAGAACGTGACGTTCGCAGATATGAAGCAGGCTATTCTTCTGTTTGCCCGCGAGATGTTCGGAGCGGAGAGCCAGATCAGGATGCGGCCTTCATATTTTCCTTTCACGGAGCCTTCTGCAGAAGTCGATGTGAGCTGCAATATCTGTCACGGGAAGGGCTGCAACATATGCAAGGGCACAGGCTGGCTTGAGATCATGGGCTGCGGTATGGTGGATCCGAATGTCCTGGAGGCTTCCGGTATAGACAGCAAGAAGTACAGCGGATTCGCTTTCGGAATGGGTATAGAGCGTATCGCCATGCTCAAGTGGCAGGTCAAGGACCTGAGGAATTATTTCGAGAACGACATGCGTTTCCTCCGCGAGTTCGAGACATTCATTTAATGCCTGTCAGGACAATGATTTTAAGAGAGAATTGCAGTTTTTTATGCGATTCTCTCATTTTTTTTTGCAAGTAAAGAAAATATGCCTATCTTTGCAATCCATTCTTGAGAATGACAGTTCTTAAAAGAAAATGCGGAAATAGCTCAGTTGGTAGAGCACAACCTTGCCAAGGTTGGGGTCGCGAGTTCGAGTCTCGTTTTCCGCTCCATGCAGGTCAGCATTAGCTGGCCTGCTTTTTTTACAGAGGACTCGAACTCGTGACCTGCTCCCCGAGGGAGCTGCCGGCCGGGCCGGCTGAGGGGACTACGAAAGAAGTCGCGCCATGCCCGCGTACGCGAGTTCGAGTCTCGTTTTCCGCTCCAGTTTTAGCCTCACTTGGGTGGGGCTATTTTGTATATATCAGTTAGTTATCCTGCTCTGGCATGGCTGTGCTGCTGTTCTTGTGCATCAACGGAAAATCCATGTTGATTTAGCATCAACGGAAAAATCTTCTGTAAACAAAAGGGACAGGCGATGAAACCTGTCCTTTTCTGTAATGTATCGGCAAGACTTATTGTGCCTTGTGAGTCTTTTTTTCTTTTCTGTCCTGTCTCCAGTAATAGATACCGGCAACATTGGCGATAATGATAACAAGTATCATCATAACAATTGCGCCTGTCATAATTATTCCTCCTTATCTTGTTTCTTATTGTTATCTCTGACGAGCCATAATCCCCAACCTAATGAGCAAATAACAGCAACAAAAGTCACTGAATACAGTACGATTTTATTCTGGATGTCTCCAAGAGTAGAGGTAAGGATTACTGCTGTCGTTAAATATTTGGCTATATCCATTAGCCATTTTCCTAATTCTTTCTTCGTAGCAAGACAAAGTTAGAGAAAATATCCAAAACGCAAAAATCTTATAAACCAATCAAAACACAATCAACAGAATCCGTTCAAGGGTATTGTCATTGCCATTAAGAACAAGAAGGGGAGGATATTCTTTGGCGAGGAGAGATATTTCCAGCCTAAAGGGAGATATGTTTGCGATAGCATTTGATATGGTCGTGTCAGACCTTAAAAAGAATTACGGAGAGCCATACAACAATGCTTATTTCGCGATAGGGGGTAATCCTGCTGTAAATATGGATTCCATAATGCGCGAAGGAGTGTCGTAAATAAACAAGAAAGGGCAGGCGATGAAACCTGTCCTTTCCTGTCAGAAAAAATCCGATAGACAAATCTGCCGTCAATCGATATAACGCACGCAGTAAATGTCGTGGTAGTAGTCAAGCGTTTCCCTGACAAAATCTTTCGCTTTCATGTCTTCAGGACGGAGCTTCTCCACGAGGCTGTTCAGTTTCCCGGCAGCGGTGAGGGCAAACTCCTTGTTCTTCATCCTCAGATGCTCATAATCATCGTCGATGGCCAGATCCCAGGCTTTGTGACAAAGCAGGAATGCCGTGAAAGCGAAATCATTTGACCTGCACAGGTCGGCCATCCTGAGATAGCACCTGATCTTTTCCTGGACATCACGCGCCTTGAGCGCATCCTTTTCGCAGTCTGCCACCATCTCCACCAGCAGATTTCCGTCGACTGTCACCTGCCCGTCATCCGGGCAATGTGCAAATTTTGTTTCTGTAACCATAATACCAATAATTTAAAGAACATTAATGATATCCGGTCCGATAAGAATAGTGACTGGGATGTGCTTTCTGAAACGAAAACAGCAATCCCGTATTACCGTTTTACCGGTATCCGGAATTGCTGTATTATTTCGGTTCTGCTGCAAATATAGAATCTTTTCCGGAGATTCCAAAATCCTCGCTAACAGTCTCCGTTCTCCATCTTCTTCGCTACGATGGCATCGATGACGGCTACGGCCGTGATATTCACTATGTCACGGACAGAACTTTCTATATCCGTAAAGTGTATCGGCTTGTTCAGACCCATCTGGATCGGCCCTATCATCTCCGCGTCGCTCATCGCCTGTATGAGCTTGTAGGCTGAATTCGCCGAACTCAGGTTCGGGAAAAGAAGGGTGTTGACTATGCGTCCTTTCAGCTTGTTGAACGGGAACTTACGGTCCCTTAGCTGATCGTCGAGAGCGAAGTTTACCTGCATCTCACCGTCGATGAGGATTTCAGGATACTTCGACTGGATATAGTCCACGGCCTGATGCACGGTCTTCGGGCTGCCCTCGGTATCAGCTCCGAAGTTCGAATATGAAACCATGGCCATTACAGGCTCGTGGTTGAAGAACTTTACGGTATGGTCGGCCAGCAGGGCTATGTCTATCAGTGCTTTCGTGTCCGGATGCCTGTTTATCAGGGTATCGGCGAGGAAATATGTACCTTTCTTCGAGTTCACGATATGCATGGTGCCGAAATGTTCCAGTCCCGGCCGGATGCCGATCACTTCCTTGGCTACCTTGATGGTATTGCTGTACTTTGTATAAGTACCGGTGATGAACGCATCCGCATCCCCCGTTTCGACCATCATCATGCCGAAATAGTTCGGCTCGAACATCTTGTCGCATGCTTCGTCATATGTCGCGCCTTCGCGTGCTCTCTTCTCGGCCAGAAGCCGGGCATATCTTTCCCTGCGGGCGGCCTCGTTGTCGTGCCGGAGGTTTACTATTTCCACCCCTTCCAGGCTGAGTTTAAGCCTCTTGGCAGCTTTCTCTATTCTTTCATCGTTTCCGAGCAATATAGGATGGCAGATGCCTTCAGACCTGGCCTCCACAGCTGCCTTGATCATGTTCGGATGGTTGCCTTCGGCGAAT
Organism: uncultured Bacteroidales bacterium; assembly: GCA_944326365.1. Taxonomy (GTDB): domain Bacteria; phylum Bacteroidota; class Bacteroidia; order Bacteroidales; family UBA932; genus Cryptobacteroides. The sequence goes on from CALVDR010000002.1 coordinate 30,421, forward strand.
ACGACTCTCTGAGGGTCTGTCCTGGCTGTAGTATACAGCTGGCGTATGAATTCAGATTCGAATCCCATCAGTTCCTTCAGATGTTCCCTGTAGGCATTCCAGTCGGTGATATCCTTACGTGCGACACCTGAAGCCATGGCCGCTTTGGCTACTGCGATGGAAACATCCGTGATCAGCCGCGGGTCTACTGGCTTAGGTATGAAATAATCAGGTCCGAATGTGAAATTATTTACCTTGTATGCTTCGTTCACTATGTCAGGCACAGGCTTTTTCGCCAGATCGGCGATAGCGTGGACTGCTGCCAGCTTCATTTCCTCGTTGATAGCCGAAGCGTTCACATCCAGCGCTCCTCGGAAAATGTACGGGAATCCGATGACATTGTTTATCTGGTTCGGATAGTCGGAACGTCCGGTAGAGATCAGGATGTCTTCACGGGACGCCTTGGCGTCTTCGTAGCTGATTTCAGGTACAGGGTTGGCCAAGGCGAAGACTATCGGGTTCTTTGACATGCTGCGCACCATATCCTGCGTCAGGACATTGCCTCGTGAGAGGCCCAGGAACACGTCAGCGCCTTTGATAGCTTCGGCGAGAGTGTGAACGTCCCGGCGGTCGGTGGCGAAGAGCTTTTTCTGCTCCGTCAGATTCGGTCTGTCTGAAGTGATCACCCCCTTGCTGTCCAGCATGATGATGTTTTCCTTTCTGGCACCGAGAGCCACGTACAGGCTTGTGCATGAGATGGCTGAAGCTCCTGCTCCGTTGACCACTATCTTCACGTCCTCTATCTTCTTCCCAGCCACTTCCAGGGCGTTCAGAAGTCCTGCACTTGAAATGATGGCCGTACCGTGCTGGTCATCGTGCATCACCGGGATGTCCAGTTCTTCCTTCAGCCTGCGTTCTATCTCGAAACACTCCGGAGCCTTGATATCTTCGAGGTTTATTCCGCCGAAAGTCGGTGCAATGGCCTTGACGGCTTCCACGAACTTGTCGGGATCCTTCTCGTTCACTTCGATGTCGAACACGTCTATGCCGGCGTATATCTTGAACAGGAGGGCCTTTCCTTCCATGACGGGCTTTCCGCCCAATGCTCCTATGTCACCGAGTCCCAGAACGGCCGTGCCATTTGAAATGACTGCTACCAGATTCCCTTTTGCCGTGTACTTGTAGGCGTCATGCGGATTCTTCTCGATTTCCAGACACGGTTCGGCCACGCCTGGAGAATAGGCCAGAGAAAGGTCTCTCTGGGTGCTGTGAGGCTTGGTGGGGACGACCTCTATCTTCCCCGGCTTGCCCTGAGAGTGATAAAGCAGGGCCTCTTCTTTAGTAATATTGCTCATAAACTGATTTGCGATGATTAAATTTCAGAACAGTTTTCCTGGCGATGATGTCTTATGGTCGGCCGATTCCAAAAAAACCGGCCCTAAAGGTTTCAGGACCGGTTTCTTTAGCGGTTCAGGCAAGATTACCTGTACTGTGCGAATTCGATATCCTTCGTAGCCCTTTCAGCAAGTTTGCTGTCCTTGCTGGCAGCGTCGATATACTTCTTCACATCGTCTGCCTTGCCCTGACGTGCGGCAATGACAGCTTTCAGGTAAGAAGTCTTGGCGCATCCGCATGTAGCGGCAGCGGAAGCCTGGTCGAGCTGGTCGGTAAGGATATAGGCCAGTACCTTGTTGCAGCAGTTTCCTGCTGAAGCCAGCTTGGCGGCAGCATCGGCATATTTGCCGTTGAGGATGTCGAGGACAGCTGCATTCTCCTTTGATGTAGCGTTGCCGGAAGCGGCGAAATACTTGGCGGCGGCAGCGTTGTCACCTTCCCTGAGGGCGATCACGCCCATTGCGTTCTGCCAGTCAGCATCCTGAGCGGCCTTTGCCAGCTCGGCTTTTGCGTTGGCCAGATCGTTCGAGTTGATGTAGACAACGGCGAGATTGTACTGTGCACGTGCGCTGTTGTATTTCTCGACAGCTTTCTTGTAGATAGCCACCTTGTCGGCATTGTCCTTCACTACAGAAGCTGCGCGGAGCAGAGCCTCTTCATCAAGGATGTCGATGTTCTCGTCGATCAGTGCGAGGAGTTCCTCGTTGGAGTAGTTCGTGAACTCTACGTTTGCGATGAATCTTGCGCGGCGGAGTTCAGGAAGGATTTCCTTTTTCAGAGAGTTGTAAACCTCGGACATGTTCTTGATTTCCTTCTCGCGGACAGCAGGGTCGCTGTACATGGAAAGAACACGGATGATCAGATCCTTGTCTTCGATGTCAGACTCTGAAACGAGCTCCTTGAAGCCTTCCCAGTCCTCACCTACGCTGATGACAGTCACAGGAGCGTCTACCTCATGCTTTTTGGTTACTTTGCCGAATGCCTTTTCTGCAGTCTCGGAACGCTTGTCGGAAAGTTTTGCATTGAGGTCTTCAGCACCGTCCGGAGAAGCATAGGCTACGATGTCGGTGTTGATGATTTCCTTGCGCTCGTTTGCCTTGATTTCGTCAAGAGCGGCCTGGAAAGCCTTGATGGACTCTGACTTGAGCTGGCTTCCTCTTACATATGAACTGTTGATGGTGTAGAGGATCTGGCCCTCGGCGGTCTGCTTGATGATTTCCTGATAGTTGTCAGCCTTGTAGTCCACTTTGCCGTCCTTGCATACGAGCATGTAGGTGGTGTTTGCTCCGTCAGCGACTTTCTTGGTAGGTATCTCTACGGCTTTCTTCTTGTATTTCACCACGCCGCGGAGTTCGAGATAGCTCTTCTCCATGCCCGGTACGTAGTCGAAACTTACCTTCTCTGAAACGGTGGCGCCGTCTGAAGGGATGACTTTGTAGTTGTCCTGAACATCTTCACCCTGATATGTGAAAGGATCCATCTTGGCTTCGCCGCCCTCGTAAACGATGACCGGAGTCACCTCAAGGATAGCCTTAGGATGAAAATAGTCGGCAGGATATGTCACTGAAACGGTAGCCTCGATCTTGCCGGCCACTACTTCAAGTACTGCAGGGTCGCACTGTACGCTTACGTTCTCTGCCATTTCCGCCATTTTCTCCGGGGAGCTGCAGGCTACTGCTGCAAGACCCAGTACGGCAGAATAAAGGATTTTGAAACTTTTTTTCATGTCTGTCTGTTATTTAATGGTTTGTTTGTCTCTGTCATTCACGTCCCTGCTTTCCGGCCGGGGCATATTTTCGACAAATATAACAAATAAACTGATTGTTCCGACGCTGAATCATAAATTGTATGAGAAAAATTTCAGAAACCTCTGATTGTTTTCTGCTGAAAGGCAAAATCTATGTATGAAATTTGGAAAATTTTCGAAACTGTTTCATAACTTTGCAGAATATGACTACTCAGGAATTACAGGCACTAAAGAACAAGTTCGACATCATAGGAAACGACCCTGCGCTGAACAGGGCCCTTGAAATCGCCGTGGCAGTGGCTCCGACGGACCTTACCGTGCTCATAACCGGCGAAAGCGGTGTCGGAAAGGAAAACATCCCGAAGATCATACACCAGAACAGCCTGCGCAGGACAGGCAAATACTTCGCCATAAACTGCGGGGCCATACCGGAAGGAACCATAGACTCGGAACTGTTCGGTCACGAGAAAGGCTCGTTTACAGGTGCCGGCGAGATGCGCCGCGGATATTTTGAAGAAGCTGACGGCGGTACCCTGTTTCTGGATGAAGTGGGCGAACTGCCGCTTCCGTCCCAGGCCAAGCTCCTGAGAGTCCTCCAGTCAGGTGAATTCATCAGGGTGGGTTCGTCGAAAGTGCTCAAGACCGATGTGAGAGTGGTTGCGGCCACGAACGTGAATCTCCGTTACGCAGTATCCAGAGGAAAATTCAGGGAAGACCTTTATTACAGGCTGAACGCGGTGCCGGTACTCATGCCGGCCCTCAGGGACAGAAAGGACGACATTCATCTGCTGTTCCGCAAATTCGCATCTGATTTTGCCGCCAAATACAATATGGTGAAGATTGTCCTGACTGATGAAGCTGTGACCCTGCTCAGAAACTACCGCTGGCCGGGAAATATACGTCAGCTTAAGAATGTCGCCGAGACGGTGTCCGCCATCGAATCGGTAAAATCCACCCCGGGCAGCGAAAAACGCGAGATAAACGCTGCGACCCTGTCGAAATACCTGCCGAAGGAAGACCCGAACCGCCTTCCGGTCAAGGCCGATTTCTCCGACGAGTCCTTTTCTGCCTCTGAAAAGGAAATGCTCGTACGGACCATATTCCAGCTTCGCCAGGACGTCGATTATCTGAAATCGCTGGTCATCGGAGGCAGCGCCCCTGTCCGGGGCAATGTTTCTGACCGGTCTCTGATCGGCCATGCCGACAATATCAGGCCGTCTGCGGCCAATGCCGGCACGGATGCCGGAGAAGACGGGATCATGACTGACAGTTATCAGCGCAGGGAAGACCCTGACGAGCAGCCTGCAATGGTGATCCCGGACCATCTCCACACCGATGATCTGCCGCAGGGCAGGGAGCTTTCCGGGGATGGGGAAGCGGAAGACCTTTCGATAGAAAAGACAGAGCTTGCCCTCATCAGGCGTGCCCTTGACAAGTACAAGGGAAACAGGAAACTCGCTGCGGAAGAGCTCGGGATCTCGGAAAGGACATTGTACCGCAAACTCAAGTCACTGGAATAGTCTGACTGCATTGGAATATTGGCGCGGGTCCGATGGCACGGACCGCGCATTATATAATGGAAAAAGAATTTATTAATGAAAAAGAAAATATCGGCAATACTTTTCATCATCTCGCTGGCCATAGTAGGGATTATAGTACGGTCGTGCGGGATTTATTCATTTTCCGGGACATCCATCCAGCCGGATGTCTATACCGTGAATATACATTATTTCGAATACAAGGCTCTGCGGGTGAATCCGACGTTGAGCAACGAACTGACGGAAGCCCTGAAAGACCAGTTCCGCAGGCTGACCAGGCTGGAACAGGTGGATGAGGGAGGAGATCTGGACATCGTAGGGGAAATCATAGGCTATGATGTGAAGGCCATGGGTGTGACCGCAAATGAAGTCGCGGCACAGAACAGGCTGACCGTAAACGTAAAGATATATTTTACGAACAACAAATATCCGGAAGACAATCTGGAACAGTCTTTCTCCGCCTATGCCGATTTCGATGCCACCACATCCCTGGATGCCGTCGAGTCGTCCCTGTGTACGGAGATCATAGACAAGCTCGTGGAAGATATTTTCAATGCGACTGTCGCACAGTGGTGATGCTGATATGGAAGGCTATATTAATCTCAAGACGCTTACTCTGGATGAGCTGATAGGTGTGGTGAACCTCTATCCCTGGTTCGGAAATGCCAGGAAGGAGCTGTGTGTCCGGCTTGCAGCCATGGGGGATGCGGAGACGGCTTCTGCAGCTTTGGCAGAAGCGTCGTTGTATGTCTCTTCGGGGAAGTCCCTGTCCGGAATAGGGAAGAAAGGCCGTCTGTCAGACTGTTCCGACAAGGATCTGGATGATATTCTCAAATCATACATATCCGGGAAGCCCGAGACCGTCCGGGATAGTGCCGGAAGCCGTCCTGTCGTGGTGGTGGGCGGCGACTATTTCTCTCAGGACGAATATGACAGGATACGGAAGTCCGGAGATGAAGTCTTTTCCGACATGGCGAGGAAAGCCTCGGCCGATTCCCGCAGAGAGGTACAGCCGGCAGACGGGACTCTGGAATTCTACACGGAGACTTTGGCCGGAATATACGCTGAACAGGGCTATCCCGAACAGGCGAAAAGGATTTATGAAAAACTAATTTTGGCATATCCGGAAAAAAATGCTTACTTTGCAGCCCTTATTCAGAAACTTGGGTTGGAAAATTAAAATTCAGAATAGATCATGAACGTAGTATTTACAATTCTGGCTGTGCTCGTCATCCTGGCAAGCATTCTTCTCACTATCGTAGTGCTGCTCCAGAATGGAAAGGGAGGTGGACTTGCCAGCAATTTCGCTGCAGGAAACCAGACTTTCGGAGTGCGTCAGACTGCCGATATCCTTGAAAAGGTGACTTGGGGTCTCGTGGCTTTCGTCTTTGTGGTGACCATCGTTTCATCATTCGCCACTACTGGAAATACGAAAGGCGGCATGGATGTGACTGACCAGATCGAGCGCTCTATCGAAGAAAGCCGTCCTCAGTTCCCGGTTGCACCGCAGGGTATTCCGTCTCAGGAAGCTCCTGCACAGGAAGCACCAGCTGCCGAGGCCGAGTAATCCGTTTCAGGAACATACGCTTATTCCAGCTGCTGCCGTGTCTGACAAAATGTCAGTATCGGCTGCGGCTGGAATATATTTTGTCTGATCCTCAGTCTTGTATTGGCATTCCGAACGGAAGGACATGGTCCTGAGTGAGGAATGTACTTGAAAAAACGAAACAAAAGGAGAAGACAGAATATGGAAAACAATAAACTTGAATTTCTTGAAAAATTCGCCGTCAATCTGAATGAAAGGGCGGCACAGGGCAAACTGGACCCTGTCATCGGACGAGACGAGGAGATCCGTCGTGTCCTCCAGATATTGAGCCGAAGGACTAAGAACAACCCTATCCTGGTCGGTGAACCGGGTGTCGGAAAAACCGCGATATCCGAGGGCATCGCACAGAACATAGTGAACGGGAATGTCCCGGAGAATCTGAAGACTAAGAAGATCTATTCTCTGGACCTGGGTGCGCTGATAGCCGGTGCCAAATATCAGGGTGAATTCGAGGAAAGACTGAAGGGCGTCGTGAAGGAAGTCGTGGACAGCAACGGCGAGATCATACTGTTCATAGATGAGATTCATACGCTGGTGGGCGCAGGACGTAGTTCCGGTGCGATGGATGCTTCGAATATCCTGAAACCGGCTCTGGCCAGAGGCGAACTGAGGACCATAGGTTCCACTACACTGGATGAGTATCAGAAGTATTTCGAATCCGACAAGGCTCTGGAAAGGCGATTCCAGATGGTCATGGTGGACGAGCCTACCCCGGCAGAGTCCATATCCATTCTGAGGGGTCTGAAAGAGAAGTACGAAAACCATCACAAGGTACGTATCGAGGATGACGCCCTGATAGCGGCTGTGGAGCTTTCACACAGGTATATCACGAACAGGTTTCTGCCGGACAAGGCTATAGACCTGGTAGATGAGGCTGCTTCGAAACTTCGTCTGGAGATGAATTCCGTACCGGAGCCGATAGATACTCTGAACAGCCGTATCCGTCAGCTCGAAATCGAAAAGGCGGCCATCAAGCGCGAGGGTGTCTCTCTTAAGATGGACAAGATCGAGGAAGAATTGAAAGAGCTTGGCAGCCAGAGAGAGGTGCTGATGAAGAAATGGGACGAGGAAAAGTCCATACTCTCAGGTCTGCAGACAGCCAGACAACAGGTGGAAGACTATAAAATCCAGGCACAGAATGCAGAGCGTGCAGGCGATTATGGAAAGGTGGCGGAAATCCGTTACGGAAAGATGGCCGATGCGAAGAAGAAGATAGATGAGCTGACAGCCAGGCAGGCTGCCATCAAGGACCCTATCATCACCGAGGCAGTCACTCCGGAGGATATCGCCGAAGTGGTCGCCAAGTGGACGGGCATCCCTGTGAAGAGAATGCTTGAAAGCGAGAAGGAGAAGCTTCTGAGGATGGAAAGCGAGCTTCACAAGAGGGTGGTCGGTCAGGACCAGGCCATACAGGCTGTGTCTGATGCGGTCCGCAGAAGCCGGGCAGGTCTGCAGAACGAGAAGAGGCCTATAGGATCGTTTCTTTTCCTCGGCACTACGGGTGTGGGCAAGACCGAGCTGGCGAAGGCTTTGGCCGAGTTCCTGTTCAACGACGAGAACATGATGACCCGTATCGATATGAGCGAATATCAGGAGCGTCATTCCGTGAGCCGTCTGGTCGGTGCGCCTCCGGGATATGTAGGATATGACGAGGGCGGTCAGCTGACCGAGGCCGTCAGAAGGAAACCTTATTCCGTAATCCTGCTCGATGAAATCGAGAAAGCCCATCCGGACGTATTCAATATCCTGCTCCAGGTTCTGGATGACGGTCGTCTGACCGACAATAAGGGCCGTACAGTGGACTTCAAGAACACTATCCTGATCATGACGTCCAATGCCGGTGCCGAAATCATTCAGGGATATATGGACCGCCTCTCCGATGATGACTCTCCTGCCAGGAGGTCCGAGATACTCGGACAATGCCGGAAGGAAGTCCTCGATGTCCTGAAAGGTACGGTCAGGCCTGAGTTTCTGAACCGTATCGACGAGATCATAATGTTCGAACCTCTGACGAAGAAAGATATCCGTGAGATTCTGCATCTTCAGATGGATGATCTCCGGGAGAAACTGGCCGGAAACGGTGTTTCGATATCGTTCTCGAAAGCCTTTGAGGACTATATGACGGACAAGGGTTATGATCCTGCCTATGGCGCGAGACCGATCAAGCGTCTGATGCAGCGTGAACTTGTGAATCTGATAGCAAAGGCTATTCTGGACGGCAGTGTCCACAAGGAGTCTGAAATTCTGGTGGATGTCCTGGACGGGGCCATCCGGATCACTGAAAAATAGCTGATATAATTCTTGTTGAAAAGTCGACTCTCACCTTTGTAATTGATTATGAATCATAAACAGGGGTGGGAGTCGTATCTTTTCATGTAATGTGGATTTGTACAAGGCGAGAGGAGGGGGTATTGTATCATTTTTTGTATCGGATAATATTCTTCCTGGCTGGTATGAAATTATGGCACCGAATGGAGTGATTGCATATATTTGTGTAGGATCATCATTGGCATAGCATATACTTTTGTGCAAAATGATTGGATTTTGTCCAAATATGTATTTCTTGCGGTACAAAATATTGCTAATGGGAGGATATGTTTCTTATCTTTGCTAACGCAACACCACGAAGAACAATAATAACCAATAACCGAACAATAATACAGACATGAAGAAGACGATTCTGACGATGATTGCGGCATCCGTACTGATGTCGTGGAGCAATCAATGTTTACAGGCACAGGACTACCGGCCGAACCCGGAAGGGTATCTGATGGAACGTTACGGAGTGACGGCGTGGCAGGAAGAAATGATCAACTGGTATTCGTGGATACGTTCGAGAGAACTTGATTCGCTGAAGACGCTTGACCTGGCGCCGCAAGAATACCGTAAAGAGCGGGATTCGGTGACCTATATCTACTATGCGCGTATCGGGAGCATACTGACAGAAGAACAGAAGAGCAAGTTTGATCCAGAAGCCTTCAAGGCAGCGAAAGCGAAGGAAATCAGGATACTGGAACTTCCAGTAGAAAAAGAGATAGCGATGGGGAAGATGAAGTCAGAGTATGACAAATCGGTTGCGGCGCTTTCGGGATTGCCATATCGGGAGAAGAAGCAGAGGAAGGCTGTTCTGGATTCGGAATACAGAGGGAAAATCAAGATGTTGATCGGAGAAGAAAAATACGGGGAATGGACGGCATATAAGAACAGCGCCGTGGAGAGAAAGTTCAAGGAGCAGTTCGGGTTCACTGATTCGGAATTTGAGCTATACAAGGAGTTGGAAAACAGACAGGCAGTGGAGATACTTGTCATAAAGAATACTGTGACTGAGCCGATGGAGAGGGGAGATAAGATAGCAGCGGCGAAGCAGGCGAAAGTGGACAGTCTGAGGGCTGTACTTCCGCATGAGACCTTCGGGAAATGGTACGAATACTATCAGCGTAAGGAAGCCCAGAGACAGCAGTCCAGATGATATTATTAGAGAATAATGAGACGATAAAAACTGAAAACGATGAAAAGACTATTATATAAAGTCATCCGGCTGGTGTTGCTGATAGGAGTGGCGGCAGTGATACCGGACTGTGCGAAGATACCGGAACTTCACGAGCAGGAGGCGGAACCGGACAGCAGGGTAAGTCTGAGTGTAGAAGAAGCGAGACGGTACTTCGAGAGCGAGTATGGGACGTTATCCGTGACGAAGACGGTTAATGGTGAGGACAGGGTACCGTGGCTGATGCCGGGAGACATCACGCCGATGTGGGAAAAAGCGGTGGAGTCGTGGAAAGGGAATACTGCGAGCGTGGATGTTGAGGTGATACCTACGTACCGTTACAGGGCGGTGCGGTCAGAGTTCAGGGACGGGAAGGCGGAAGCTTATACTGTGGGCGTTTGCCAGAAGCTTGTGGTGGTGAAGAAGTACGACGAAAAATGCGGAGAATACAGGATGGGTCAGTACATATTGACGCTGATACCTGACAGGGGCTATGACCGGAGCCATAGGGGAAACGTGGCGGGGATGTTCATCAATACGGGGGACAAGGGGAGTTACAGCGGACTGGCGGTGTACTTCTGCGGAGGGCTGCCGATGCGGCTTGACAGGTATGAAGGAGGAGAGAAGACAGGCTGGATCAGTGCCTTCGGAACTAAGGACACGCAAGAGTTCGTGCGAAGGGTTAACATGATCTGCAGGGAATTAGGGAAGATAAAGTTTCTGAGAGGAAGAGCAGTACAGACGAAGTATGGTGAGGACATATGGGATGACGGCACAGACGGGGATTGGGATTATGGCTCTATGGATGGCTACACTGACATGGGGGACGGAATCTATCAGGATAGCGAGGGCGACTACTATATAGACTGGGACGGGGACGGCAATATTGACTCGTTCTATATAATGCCAGAGGAACCTGTCGAACCAGATGAGCCGGATTGGCCGGATCCGATAGAAGAAGATGAGCCGGACCCTGACTGGCCACCGATAGATACCGGAGATGGAGACGATGGAGGGATGACCGATTATGATTGGGACAGCGGTTGGTCACCGGATGGAGGCAGCAGTAACAAGCCGGATAAGCCGGAAGGAGGTGAAGACGATGAAGAAGCCATAGCACTGGGCAGGCAGGGAGTCTCAAAGATGGCCGGTGACCTGAGATCAGGGAATGTGAATTGTTATAAGGCAGCCAATGGAGCATTGACAGGTATAGGAACAGCTATAAATGCAAATGGGATTATAACATCTGCAGTAAATTTTGTTGATAGTATTGACAAAAGTATAGAGACTCTATGTAATTTTGGAACTAAGTTATCAATTGTTGGGGCTGGTTTGAGTGTTGCACAAACAATACTTGTTGTTACAAATGAAGATGAATTTGGTGAAAGTGAAATTTTGTCTTTGGTTTCTGCTGCATTGGGGGTCGCAGCTGTTTTTTTACCGCCATTTTCTATTGCGGCAGGCGTCGTTGGCATATCGAGTTGTGTCGTTGGTTTAATTGCGACAGGTCTGTCTTCATATTGTCAACCAGGAATGTATATTATACCAACACAAAACGGTTTACCTGTATATATTTACGTAGGAAATTACTCATGGTACTGTTAAATATGCAAAAATATTGTAATGCATGGAGAGCATTTTATAGGAATTTTATTTTCATGCTGACAATGACAGTTTTACTTCCTATATTGATAGCAGTGTCAGTGATGGGAGTGGTAATATTATGTAATGTATGGATTGTCGTCATATGTTCATTATACATAGTATTTATACTTTTTTTGTTGATAATTACCGGTTTTGTATATTCGGAACTGACCAAAGAATGTCTTGTCATAAGACATAAGTTTTTCAGATTCTATCGAAAGAACATCTTATATAGCGAAATTGAAACGATAGAATTTCTTACAAAATCGAGTATTATTCATAGGTGTGTCATGCGAGTGAAAAGTAAGAATAAAAGCAGGTATAGCAGTTTTTGTTTCGATGGTATGTCATTAAACGTTTTACCTGAATTTGTGGAAGAACTGCGGTCGAAGGGAGTTGAGGTGAAATGTTCGCCGTACAAGTACAAGGGGAGGATGATATATCTGTGAGGGTTCTGGATTTTCTGAAACGTTATCCTGAGTCGTTAAGGGAAAAGGCTTTTGAGTCTCATGTTGACGTTTATATTGAGAGTGGATTATAGGAACTTGATTTGTTGTTCGGTCAATTGATAGAATATTATGAAGATCATGTACCTGGTTTTAGTTTGCCTGAGATATCTTAGGTTGGCAATGGCGTTGGTCCTTGTCTTTCATGTGCTCGCAACGTGCGGGCACAGGGAAGGCAAGTATGACGGAGATGAAAACTATGATGTACGCATTGAGACGTTTTCGGAACCGGAATATTTGCGTGCGGCCATATACGCATTCGATTCGGAAGGTATAGGATATGCCGCCCAGCCGTTGTACACGAAGGAAGACTACGGCTACAGCCGGAAGGAATTCATCTTGCACAGGAGTAGAGACCGGGGCAGGACATGGGAAGCCATAGGGAAAAGGCAAGGGAACTGTGTTGAGATAAGTACGTATAAGGATTACATATACTTTGTAGTGTATTATTATGATTATTATAAAAAAATCGATGCGCCTTCTGAGATTCTGAGATGTTCAACAAAAAACAATTATAAGCTGGAACGGGTATCAAGGTTTGACCGGGAGATTTATGAATTTCATGTTTTCAACGATTCTACGTATGCCTGTGGCATGTACCTAGGGGATGATAGAGACACTCTGTTGGTTACGAAAGATTCGGGAAAGACCTGGGAAGAACCGGCTCTTCCAGGGAACTTTGGCGGGGATCAATATCTTGCGTATGACGGTAATAATGTATATGTGGCTCTATTCATGAATGATGGCAGTGGTCAGGCGTTGATGGTCAAAGATATAGTAAATGGGAAAGAAACGATAATCCCGTTCAGAAGTCTTTATAGTATAGCTGCATCAGGTAATTTGTTTACCGCTAACCCCGATTTGAATTTTTATCATTATGACGGGGACACAATGGAAGAGATATCATCGTTCCGCTGGAATCCGTGGCAAGGCTCATATCATCCGATTTCATTGGTAAAGAGAGGCGACTTTGTGGTATGCAGGGCTCTTCAGTTTCCGGGGGAGACAGGGAAGAAGGATTGTCTATTCGGGTCGGTTGACGGGGGTTATCATTGGAAGTCGTTTCTGATGGGAGATGACATGGGGTTTCCTGTCGTTCCTATAGGGGATGCGGATGATATATCCGCCGGGGTAGATTCCCTGTCCGTATTTTTTACGAACGGGAAAACGTTGAATGTTCTGACATTGAAGAAAAAGAGCGGGAAGGAATAGTGCTGTTCTTGTCGTCAGACAGACCTTGCGTGATAGTATGAAATTATGGCATCGAATGGAGAGATTGCATATATTTGTGTAGGATCATCATTGGCATAGCATATGAAAAATAAATATTTTACAAGACAGACAGGAATCAAGACGATAATATATCCGGCAATTCCCATTTTTGTATGTGGTCTGATATTGTTGCCCAAATATCCCCAGCTATTTTGGTTTATAGTCGGCTATGCCACTTATGTAGTCATTGTGACTATTGTATCTTTTAATTTTCCTGTATTGTCAGGCAGCTCATTGATAATAAAAAATGCTATTTTCCGATTCATTCAGATTAAGTATAAGTACCCTAATATTAAATCGGTAGTGGTGTCTTTTGGAGCTTATCAAAATTTGCCATGCAAAATCAGATTGCGAGATCGCAAATTTGAGCGATTGTTTTCAATATCCAGCATGGGATATGAATCCGTCCGCCCGTTCGTGGAAGAACTGCGGTCGAAGGGCGTAGCGGTGAAATGCCCGCCGTACAAGTACAAGGGGAGGATGATATATCTGTGATTATGAATCGGATAAGCTGCGTAGTTTTTGTTGCATTAGTCAGTCTGTCTTGCACTTCGTCAGATTTTGTGAGGCGGAGCGTGGAGGAACGGTCGCTGCCAGAGGATTCTGTGGCTATGGATGTCCGGCTGGCCAGGACTGTATGGAAAGATGCCGCATGGGCAGGGGAATATGACAGAAATATCTTTCAGGAATATGTTCTTCCGCCTCAGGTGGCAGACGAGCCTGTAGAATATCGGTGGCGTGAAGATATTCCGCGATGGCTGTCACCTGACATAGGACCGGAAGATGATCTCATCACGGCAGCACGGAAGATAAACGCTGCGGTGGATGTCCCGGTGAAACCGGAGACGTGGGGAAATCCACAGATGGGCTATTCGAAGACCATGACCGGAGCCTTCGGCAAATGCGATGACAGGGCGATACTTCTGGCTATGGCACTCCGGTCATACGGAATCCCTGCCGCATTCGAGTATGTGCCGAATTGGGGAAGGAAGAACAACGGCCATTCGTTCTGCAGCGTCATCCTGCCGTCTGATTCCGTACTTGTATTTCAGGACAGGAAAGATGACGGCGAGAATGTCAGCTATTCGGACCTGCCGCCTAAAGTCTACCGGCGGACATTCTTCATGCAGAAAGACAATCCCGTATACCGCCGAAGAGGGAAAGAGCCGGTTCCCCGACAGTTCGAAGACTGCCGTTTTAAAGATGTAACCGGATATCATCAAATAGCCCAGACTGATGTCCGTGTGGATATTCCTGCCAAAACGCGGGACAGGATAGCCTATCTGGCGGTATTTACGCCGCAAGGATGGGAATCGGTAGCCTTTGCGGAAATAAGGAACGGCAGAGCCGTTTTCGAGGATGTAGGGGCAGATATACTGTATCTCCCGTGCCTCTATGAAAATACCGGTCCAGTTCCGGCAGGTGCTCCTGTCATTGTCCGGCAGGACTCAATAGAGAAGATATTGCCGGGAGACGGGAATGAGGATTGCGGCGGAGCCGCAATGAAAATCGGAAAAAATTCCTTAAATTAGCCGTCCTGAAAGCTGTGCCTGAGGGACGGCTTTCATTATATACGCATATTGATGACACGGTTTTTTTCAGGTTTCAGGTCTTCGGGAATGAGACGTTTTCTGACTTTTCTGTCGGCGGCTGCGGTGATGTGCCTTTTCTCAGGACAGCCGTCCGAGGCGGCCGGGCATGATCCGGACATACATTTCACCAGGATTTCCATAGATGCGGGGCTTTCCCAGAGCACCATATTTTCCATAGCCCAGGACAGGACGGGAAACATGTGGTTCGCGACTTATGACGGTGTGAACAGGTATGACGGATACGGCTTCACCGTATATCAGAACCAGATAGGAGACACTACAAGCATAGCCGATGACATCATCAGGACCTTGTGTGCGGACAAGTCAGGCCGTATATGGGTGGGGACAGCCTCAGGACTGTCCTTCTATGATGAGGATATGGATATTTTCCGGAACTTTGCCTATAAGGGGATACCTTCCGCAGTCAATGTCATATATCCGCTTTCCGAATCGATGCTGCTTGTGGCCCTGGATGACAGGATGTCGGTATTCGACATGGAAAAACGGACATTCCGCGATGATGTGCTGCCCGTGTCCATGCTGCCCATGAAGGCTACCGCCGTCACTTCGTCGGAAGGAAAGTTCTATGTAGGGACCGATGCGGGGGAGCTTTATGTCTATGAACCGGAGGAAAACACGGTCTATGCCATGCATGAATTTGTCCACGGGGGGGGGGTGCCGTATACAGTCACTTTTGCTTGAAAACGGCAGGAATCTGTATGTAGGGACAGAAGGCAAGGGTCTTTTCCGGATAGACATGGCCACCGGAAAACTCAGGCATTTCCGCCACTCCGATTCAGGCCTGTGTTCTGACTATGTCCGCGCTCTCGCCCTGGATTCTTCCGGCAGTCTCTGGATCGGGACATTCAACAATCTGTGCATTTATGACGTGCGCGATGACAGCTTTTCGGTGCTGTATTCGAATCCGGCGGAACCGGAAAGCCTTTCCCAGCAGTCTGTCAGATGCATATTCAAGGACTCGCAGGGAGGGATGTGGCTCGGGACATATTTCGGTGGGGCGAACTACTATCATCCGCTGAAAATGAGATTCCGGAACATCCGGCATATACCACATTCGAATTCCCTGAGCGGCAATGTCGTGAGCTGCATAGTCGAAGACAGCGACGGGACACTCTGGATAGGGACCAATGACGGAGGCGTGAACCATTATGACCCACGGAAAGAATTGTTCTCGTATTATATGAACGAGAGCAGGAAAGAGGGGGTGGAATCGAATGACATCAAGGCAATATATATCGATGATGCCAGAGACGAGGTCTTCATAGGGGCACATGCCGGAGGCCTGAACATACTGGACCGGAAGACCGGAAAGATAGAATATTGCAGAGACTTCGCCGGGCCTGTGATGGACGTATATTCTATCCTTCCCCGTGACGGAAGATCCCTGTGGGTGGGGACGCTGAACGGGCTCTTCATCTTCGACATACCTTCGCGGAAATTCAGTTTCCGTAAAGAGAACAGCTCATCGGACAGCCGTCTGCCGGTGAGGATCATGTCCATGTTCCATGATTCGGAAAACCGGCTGTGGATAGGCGGCGATGAAGGGCTGAAAGTCTATGACATATCTGCCGGGGATGTGGGGGCATGTCTTTCCGACGGCATGAATCTCCCGAGGATGAAATCAGTCCAGGACTTCCACGAATCCGAAAGCGGGATGATGTGGATAGCGTCCCGCTCCGGACTGTACGGTTATGATTCCGTGAGGGACACTGCCTTGCATTTCACTACTGCCGAAGGTCTGCCGAACAATGTCATATACGGGATAGAGGAAGATACGGGAGGGAACCTGTGGCTGAGTACGAACAAGGGACTGTCCAGCTTCAACCCCGAGAGCGGGAGAATCCGGAATTATTCGGCGGCTGACGGTCTGCAGAGCGACCAGTTCAATACGTATTCGCATTGCCGGACTTCGGACGGCAGGATGTATTTCGGTGGTATAAACGGCATCACTGTGTTCGTGCCGGAGTCCATAGGGGAGAACCCGTATTCTCCGTCACCTGTGATATCGGAACTTTCGCTTTACAGTCATCAGGTCCGTCCGGGAGACGGAAGCGGCATACTGGACAGGAACATCTCCCGCACCGACGGGATAGTGCTGAAGCATGACCAGAGGTCTTTCACCCTCGGCTTCGTGGTTTCGAACTATCTTTCCGGCCAGCACAATTCGTTCGCCTACAAACTGCAGGGGTACGACAAGGAATGGTATTACCCCGAAAGGGGAGTGAGGTCGGTATCTTATTCGAACCTTCCTCCCGGACACTATACTTTCATGGTCAAGTCAGCCAACAGCGACGGGATCTGGAATGATACTCCGGCTACCCTCGATATTGCCGTCAGGCCCGTATGGTATGGGACGTGGTGGGCAAGAGGCATTCTGGTGCTGGTCGTCTCTGTAATCATTTATCTGACTGCCCGTTTCCTCTGGGAAAGGAAGGCCGTAGAGACACGGCTGGAGATGGAGAAGAAGGAGCAGGAGGCGAAGAACGAGGTGAATCAGATGAAGATGAGATTTTTCATAAACATCTCCCATGAACTCAGGACACCGCTGACCCTTATCGTGGCCCCTCTCCAGGAGATGATATCCAAGACTTCCGACAGGTGGATGCGGAAGCAGCTCAAATTCATAGAGAGGAATACCGACAGGATCCTCCATCTGGTGAACCAGCTCATGGATTACCGGCGGGCCGAACAGGGTGTCTTCCGGCTCAGGGTCAGCCGCGAAGTGGCATTCAATCTGGTACTCGAGAACTTCTCTTTCTATGAGAAGCTGGCACAGCACAAAGGTCTGGAGTACAATTTCATATCGGATCTTGAAGACAAGCTCTTCATTATCGACAAGAAATACATGGATCTGATAGTCAACAATCTGATATCAAACGCCTTCAAATACACCGACAAAGGGGCGGTGACTGTCAGGCTTTTCGCCAAGGACGGGAATCTGGTGCTTCAGGTCAGCGATACAGGAGTCGGGATAGCGCTGGACAAGCAGAGCAAGATATTCGAAAGATTCTATCAGATAGACAGCGAGCATATAGGCAGCGGAATAGGACTGTCACTGGTGATGAGACTGGCCGAACTGCATCACGGGCACGTGGATGTCCAGAGTACGGAAGGTGTAGGCAGCACATTCACGGTGACTTTCCCGCAGGATATTTCAGTGTATGCCGAATGCGAGATAGTGAAGGACGGGGATACTGAGAAGGATGATGTCGCGTATTCCACCAATCCGCGTAACATGTACTATATCGATACCGAGCGGCAGGAAGACGACTATGAGGAAACTGAAGGGATCAAGCGCGGAAAGCTGCTGATAGTGGAAGACAATGAGGAAATCAGGAACTATCTGCGCGGCGGACTCCGGCAGCAGTTCGATGTCCTGACGGCCGGTGACGGAGAAGAGGCTCTGGAGATTCTGAAACAGACTCCGGACGTGGATATGGTGATCACCGACGTGATGATGCCTGTCATGGACGGTATAAAACTGTGCAAGACCATCAGGCAGAATATAAATACCAGCCATATCCCGGTGATAATGCTTTCTGCCAGGACCGATATCGACGACCAGCTGGAAGCCCTCCAGACCGGGGCTGACGATTATATCCCGAAACCGTTCTCCCTGCAGCTTCTCATGGTCAAGGTGAACAATATCATCAAGACCAGAAAACGTATGCAGGAGCGGTATTCGAAGAACTCCGAAGTGGATCCCGGTACGATCACATTCAATGAAGTGGACGAGGACTTCATCAAGAAAGCCGTGGAAATAGTCCGCCAGAATCTGAGCAACGAGGATTTCTCTACGGAAGAGTTCGCCAAGGCCCTCGGGCTGAGCCGTTCGAGCCTTCACTTGAAAATGAAGACCATTACAGGGGAGTCCGCACTGGATTTCATCAGGAAAATCCGGTTCAACGAAGCCTGCGAGCTCCTGAAGGAAAACAGGTGGACCATCGCCGAGATATGCTACAAGGTCGGATTTTCTTCTCCGTCCTATTTCTCCACGAGTTTCAAGCGGTATTTCGGCTGCCTGCCTACAGATTACCAGAAGAGCAACACAGGTGCGTGATAACACGCAATCTGCATGTTCTGACGCACCTGGAATACTCATGGGAAGGTGACCGTCTGTGTCTCGCCTGCCCGGAAGTTGAGCCGCTTCACGGACCCGTCGCAGTCTACGGTCACATCTCCGGCTGTGTCTGCGGTGATGTCTGCCGTCACCTTGTTCCCTTTCCAGTTTATGTCCACCGTGAAACCTCCGCGGGCTCTCAACCCTTTTACGGAACCTTTGTCCCAGCTTTCAGGCAGGGCAGGCAGCAGATGCAGCCTTCCGTCCTGACTCTGGAGCAGCATCTCTGCCACACCTGCCGTCAGGCCGAAATTGCCGTCTATCTGGAACGGCAGGGCATTCAGAAGGCTTCTGTAGAATCCTCCTCCGGTATCAGTCGCGGCATCGCCCGGGGCCACATATCTTATCATGTTCTCCATGGCGCCGAGGGCATTTTCCGCATCGTACAGTCTGGCCCAAAGGGCGATTTTCCAGGCCATGCTCCAGCCGGTGCCTTCATTTCCCCGCAGTTCCAGGCTTTTCGCGGCCGCTTCACGAAGCTCGTGAGTGCGGATGTCGTTTCCCGGATACAGCCCGAACAGATGCGACACATGTCTGTGGTGCGGTTCGCTTTCGGCATATTCCCTGTCCCATTCCAGAATCTGTCCACGGCTGCCGGTCCTGTATCCTCTGAGCTTCGCTGCCTTCTCTCTGAGCATCGCACTGAATTCCGTATCGGTCCCGAGGGTGTCTGCAGCCAGGGATGTCATCGTGAAAAGATTCCTGATGACTGCCATGTCCATGGTACTTCCCTCACAGACCGAGGCCGGAGTGCCGTCCGGCATCAGATAGGCATTTTCGGGAGATGTGCTGACCGGAGTCACAAGTTTTCCTGCGCTGTTTTCCACCAGCCACCCGGAGCAGAATTCCGCAGCACCGCGCATCACAGGGTAATACTCCCGGAGAAAAGCCTGGTCGCCGGTGTAGAGATAGTGCTCCCAGATATGGCTGCAAAGCCACGGCCCGGACATGTTCCAGAAGAACCAGTACACGAATCCGTCTGACGGCCAGCCCTCCCTCCAGAGGGAAATATTGTGGTGTATGGCCCATCCGTCCAGCCCGTACATGTCCCGTGCGATCATGCGTCCGTTTTCCGAAATCTCCCTTATGAGCGGAAACAGCGGAAGGTGGCACTCGGACAGATTGCATACCTCTGCCGGCCAGTAATTCATTTCGAGATTTATGTTGAGGGTATAGCCCGAGTTCCATGGGGGAAGAAGGCTGTCGTTCCAAAGCCCCTGCAGATTCAGCGGCTGTCCTCCAGGTCTCGACCCTGAAATCATCAGGTATCTTCCGAACCGGAACAGCAGGGCTGTCAGTCCCGGATCTTCCCTGTCCCGGTATGCCGCCAGTCTCCGGTC
Organism: uncultured Bacteroidales bacterium; assembly: GCA_944326365.1. Classification (GTDB taxonomy): domain Bacteria; phylum Bacteroidota; class Bacteroidia; order Bacteroidales; family UBA932; genus Cryptobacteroides. The sequence continues at coordinate 50,668 of CALVDR010000002.1, forward strand.
AGTCGGCATGCGTCTCTGCGCCGCAGTGGATGGAAGGTCGAGCGACACCCTGTCATAGAGACTGCTGAAATCACGTGTATGCCTCTCTTTGATGTCGGTATACGCGTCTGTCCCGCAGAGCAGCGAACGGTACTTCCCTATCTCCGCGTGCGGGTCTTTCCCCGAAGAAGACGGACTCCGGTCGAAGCCGTTGAAAGAAGTGGCCGCATAAAGCAGCAGGGTCACTTCCGAGCACCCTTCAGCTCTGATCACACCGTCCTCCGACACGCTCAGCTCCCCGTCTGAATGGCTGTACGGTACCAGCATCGCTTCGAAAGCCATACCTCTCCCGTCTTCATATATCACATGGTCTTCCCTGATGACACTCCCGTCAGGTCTGAAATACTCCGGATGCAGTCTCTCTGTATGGAATTTCCGCATATTCGCGATATCCCTTCTCTGCGCGTGTGCCGGGGCCCTGCCTGTCATCACCGCATTACCCTCCATGCATGCCGTCCGCACAGGATGTCTCGAATTCAAACTTGCCGTGAAATCCAGAACGGGTCTGTCCGCACTGATGTGTACCACTATCGCCTGGTCGGGATGCGACACGAACACTTCTCTGGACACTTTCGCCCCGTCCTTTACATAAGACGTCTTCACTACGCCATTTCCCATGTTCAGTTCATGCCGGTATTCCGATACGTCCGAACTGTCCCCGAAATCCAGATACAGGTCTCCGAAGGGCTGGTATGCTTCGTTCAGCCGGCCTATCCATTTCTCCTGCATGAGTCCGCCTGCTTCTGCGTTTTTCCCTTCGGCGAGCAGCTTCCTCACCGTCCCGAGGTCTTCCCTGATATCTATGCCGAGATCCGGCTGCGGGCCTCCGCTGTAGAGCGTGTTTTCATTGAACTGTATCCTCTCTTTCCCCGTGTACCCGAACACCATCGCTCCCAGCCTGCCGTTTCCTGCCGGCAATGCTTCCTCCCAGGCCGAGGCCGGAGTCGTGTACCACAATATGTTCTCATTCAGGTTGTCCTGCCCGCAGGACAATGACATTGCGGCGGCAGCCGCAATGTATGAAACGGCGGCAATGCGCGTAAGAATCTGTCTCATCTCAGTACGATCAATGCAAATGAATGATTTTCCCCTCTGACGGTGGTGAAGGTGACGGCTGTGGTCCCGGCTGTCATGTCGTGGCGGACAGCCGTGTCCTCCGGTCCTCCGGTCACGGAATACAGCCCGTTCAGGACAATGGTGGTTTCATGCGGCTTTTCTTCGGCTATGACATCTTCGTCCGTCAGCTGCCCCATGTGTGCCCTGTACGGACGCCTCATGTCCGGATCGCAGACAGTCAGGCGGGCTTTTGTCCCGGTATCGTCAGTGCTTTCGAAAATATACGTTACAGGTGTGTCTGTGCAGGCTACAGGCGTACCGGCAAATGTCTTTCCTGTGCCGAATATGGCCCCGCATATTATGTTGAAGTCTCCGTATCCGATGATGTGCGCGTCCCTGTCAGCTTCGATGATCTTCACGGGACCGCTGCCCGAAAGCAGGTCTGCCGCTTTTTCCCTGTCCTTTTCTTTCAGTATGAAATAGCAGTAGCTGCTGTCCTGCGGAGCCGTGCCGTGGTCTATCCAGGCCCGGGCATAAAGCCCGTCCCGGAATGTCCTGACAGTGCCGTCTTTCACGACATAGAGGAAAGAGCCGTCCTCGATGACGCTGCCGTCTTTCTCCCCGGACTGCAGCCCGGATGCGGAAAACGTCCCGTCGAATGCCTGGAGGATGGTGGTGACAGTATTGTGCTCCTTGTCTTCCGAAGAGATGCCCGTACCGAGACAGACTGCCATGTCCCTGAAGAAGAAAACGGATTTGTCTGCCCTGAAAGAAGAGTCGTATGCCGTATCATGCAGCCTTACGGAAAACATGGCCAGACTGTCCGAAACGCCCGTACCGGCCAGGAATGTCTCGTCGGAGAAATTCCTGTGTCCGGATGATGCTCCACCTTTGCCCTGGAGCAGATCAGTCGGGAGGACACGGGTGGTGGCTCCCGGCATATAGTTCCAGTCCCATTTCTCCTCTTCCGGATGGAACGATTTCCTCCCGTTCCGGAAATCGAAGTATTCCAGATGTCCGTAGGAAATGTATCTTCCGAGAATGTTTTCAGTGGCGGAAGATTCAAAATCCCAGATATATCGGCTGAAGCCCTTGGCGTTGAACTGGACTTCGGAGTCTTTGGTGACGAGAAGTCCGGAGTACGGGTAGAATTTCGAGCCATGGGGCGCAGGGGCGGCTTCTGCCGGCATTGAGGCGACAGCCTCCATCAATTCCATTTCACCGACGGTGGAGGTGTAGGCGAGGGTGGATTTGACTTCCGAGGCATAGGCGAGCATCGCTTCTGCCGTTGCCGGTTCCGCCAGCGATTCCTTCAGGGCAGCCACGAGTTCCATATCCGGCTCGTCGAAACTCAGGGCCGCGTATGCGAATGCCGGAAGTATTTCCTGAAGCACCTGCTGACCTTTAGGGAAACGGCCTGTGGTTCCGGCAGGGACATCCGTACCCGCGCAGAAGAAGCGGAAGTTCAGCAGCCCGTTCTTCAGGTTCATGAGAGTGTCGTCAGACAGTGCGTATGGAGTGCCGTGCAGCAGGTATGCTATCAGCGAACCGGCGTACAGCGCATGTGGATAATAGGCGCTGTGATACGGCCCGCGGTGGTGATAGCCGGAAAAGTCGGCCTTGAATGTCCCGAAATATCCCGGTGCGATGCCGAGGGCGTTGTCCATATATGCCTTGTAGGCCGTCAGTGCTTTCTGCTGTTCATCCGGCTCTGTCAGGGAGAGGGCGTAGATGAGTTTCGGGATGGCCAGGGCGCGAAGATTGTCGGCCACTTCGCCTTTGTGTGCCGGAATGTCGTAGCACATGCCGAAGAGGCTGAACCAGTCGATGCTGCCGAGTTCCCTTTCGAGTTTTTCCGGGTCCAGCCGGTCTTTAAGCAGGAAGAACGAATGGAAATATCCGCAGCTGCGCAGTTTTTCGAATGTCAGCGTGCCCATACCGCTTCCGTCAGCCCATCCCTGGTCGTGGAACCAGTCGTATATCTCCAGAGCCTTGTCCAGACTTTCCCTGTTTCCGTTCTTTTTCCAGTCCAGGGCCAGCGGAATAAGTACGAATTCATTCAGTTCCCTGAATTTCACGCACTTTTCGCCGTTTGCCTTGTTCGGGGCTCCCCAGGGGAAAAGCGGCTCTGTACCGATGTCGTACCGGGATGCCCGTTTCACTCCTCCGGCTATGAATTTCTTTTCGTTTTCAGTCCTCAGTCCTGTCAACCTGCCTGCAGGGGCCGAGCCGCTTCCCAGATACCATTCTTCCAGTCTGCGGGCTATGGTACCGATTTCTTCTTCTCCGGCCCTGACAGGGTCTGTGACATTCCTGTCGTTCGTCCGGTAGCCCATGAAGTCGGGAATCAGGCTGAAGTCCGTCCTGTTCACGCTGTATTGGGCATCACTCATGTTCTGCCATGAAACAGTCCCGGTGAATTCGAGCATGTCCACGAATGTCGTTCCTTCGGGAATGCTGTCAGGAAAACGCAGCACTACAGTTTCTATCGGCTCCCTGTCCGCCTTTCCGAGATCCGCCCTGAAATTGATCCAGATGCATCTCCACCCGTTGAAGTCCATACGGAACGGCAGGCGGCAGAGTTCGCGGCCTTTTTCATTGAGGAAAGAGAACGTGAGGGTGTCGTTTGCCGGGATTTCGTTGTAGATCCAGGCATTCATTCCCCCGTTGCGTGCCCCGGAGGCTTCGGCGATGCCGTCCGGGTGCGATATGCGGACTTCCGCTCCGGATTTCCAGCGTATTTTCAGGGCCTTGTGCCCGAGTTTGTATTTCTGCGAAGATACGGACAGTCTTCCCCTGTCGATGGAGAAATTTTCCGGTACGGTATTGTCTTCGAAAGACATGATCCGTGCCGATGCCGCCGTGCAGAAGATTGCGGCCGTCATGGCTGTGAGAAGCGATTTCAGTGTCATTTGATTTGACGTCAGTTCGATGATTGTTCTACTCGGTACCAGAGATTCCGTCGGACTGACGTGACGATTTCTTCGAAATCTCTTCCGGTTTTTGTGGTGTCGTTATGGCAGGGGGACCGTTTTCCGCCGCCCGTGGTTCAGTTTGAGTCCCTGCATGTAGGCTTCCTCGCCGTGGAGGAGGTCGATGTCGAGCCGGCCGAGATTCACCAGGATGCCTCTGGCCATAAGTCCCGTATCTTCGTTCGCCTTGCGCGGCAGTGTTTCCGCCTTCTCCAGCAGGTCTGTAAGGCAGTATTCTGTCAGTACCTGTCTCAGTTCCGGGTGGAGGGACAGGCATTCCAGGGCGGAATATCCGATTTTCCGGTGATTTTCCTTGTCCGGGTTCAGAAGTCTGCGAAGACCCTGCTCCGGTTTTCCGCACCAGACCATAGTATATGCCGCTTCGCTGGCAATGTAAGGGTTCCCGTCTTTGATCAGGCTGTCCAGGATTTCCGGACAGTAGTCCAATGCCCCTTCGGTCGCGAGTTTCGCCAGTCCTGCAGCCGCCCAGAATCTGAAATCATCCAGAGGGCTCTCCGCAGCTTCCAGTAAAGCCGGGATATCATCCACGGTAGCTGTTCCTGCCATTTCCGCCAGACTCCAGAGTCCCTCCAGCGGATAGTCCCCGTCTCTGACCATATCGTACAGTACCAGGTCTTTTCTGCTCGTCGGAAGAAAGAATCCGAGGTCTGCGGTATTTCGGATGTGTTCCGATTCCAGTTTCCTGAATTTTTCCAGCACTTCCTGATACTCCGGATCAGCTGACAGGTCATGCAGTTCGAAAGGGTCTGCCTCCAGGTCGAAAAGCATTTCCGCAGGATGAGTGCCGAACGGCTGGTCCCAGTCAGGATTCGTGTTGTGTCCTCCGAGCACGAGCCTGTCCCATGCCTTGTTCGACGGCATGCCCCATTGGTAGTAGTTCCTGAGTGCGAATTGCCTGTAAGGCATATAACTGCGGATATATTTGTATTGCCCGTCGGAGACGGCACGCACTGGAGTGAAATGGTGGAGATGGTTTGTCGCGAAAGCGTAGTGATACCGGTGGGCGCCGCTTGCGTATTGGCCCATCAGGGCCTTGCCTTGCATGTGTGCCGGCGGTTTTATTCCTGCGAGGCTGAGGACTGACGGTGCGAGGTCGACGAATCCCGCAGGTGAGGTGTATTCCAGCCCGGGCGTCGTGTCTTTATCTGACGGCAGGTTTTGTCCTGAAGGGCTGCCGGGGGCGAGATGCCTCCATTTTTCGGGGAAGTATACGATGAGCGGAACGTGCAGCCCGGTTTCGTACAGATAGCCTTTCCCCCGGGGGAGACAGCCGCCGTGGTCGCTGAATATGAAGATGATGGTATCGTCATCCAGTCCTTGCTTTTTCAGGTCTTCGAGAAAGAAACCTACCCATTTGTCCACATCCTGCACGGCTTCTAGATGGCCGGCATAGTCGGAACGTACTTCAGCGAGGTCCGGTACGTGAGGTGGCAGGTCGAGCAGCTGCGGATATATTCCTTCGAGGGTGTAGTCGCGGCGTCCGTCAGTGTGGAATGTCCGGACGCGCCCCATATGGGATGTGGCTGTGTTGAAGACTGCGAAGAAGGGCTCTCCTTCCTTTCTCTGCGGACTGTTGTAGGATGCGGTCTTGTCGCATTCGTCCCAGCAGGATTTGTTGTCGAGGGTGGTGTTGTAGTGTGTCTTGCGGTTGTTCGTGCAGTAATATCCTGCGTCTCTGAGCAGTTGGGGGAAGAGAATGTTTTCCGGTGTGTCTGTCGATACCGGATGAATGTCCATGCCGTAAGTGGTGGCGTAGCATCCTGTAATCAGGGACGAGCGTGCCGGCGAGCTTTGCGGTGCGTTCGACCATGCGTTTGTGAACAGAACCCCGTGAGCTGCCAGACTGTCTGTGTTCGGGGTGTGGACGTCCCGGTTTCCATAGCATCCGAATTCATAGAAACTGGTGTCTTCGAATGTCAGCCAGAGGATGTTCGGCCTGTCCTGCGGTGCGTTTTCTTCCGTCTGGATTTCCGGTGTGCCTGTAGGCTTTGCCGCAGCCGGTGTCAGGGCTTCCGCATGGTTCATGGCCGCAGTTCCTGCCATCAGGACCGGCCATATGATTTTTTTCCTGTCCATAGATTTGCTGGATGTGAAATATCAGTTTTGTGTTTTACATTTTACAAATGTAGATAAAGGGTGTGCCTGCAGTATTTCAATTTTGTGTGAAAATCAGTCCCTGAATTTCAATTTTGTCTAAAATCTTTGCTTTATTGTGTAGGACTAAAGCCGCTGATGGCCGGAAACGAGGTTAGTCCAGCATGGAGGTGCCGGACAAACGCCACCTGGCGGCAAAAATATAGGAACAATCAAAAGCAAAGAGGGCGGATCAAAAGGGTACTTTCTGCGTTATACTTGATTCGAAAATCCTCATGTACGCCAGTACACTGCGGTTTTCTCATCTTCGCAGGCCTTGAAATTCCACCTTTTGACCCACTCTCTTGAACAGTATGCTGAATCTACAATTCAGCTATCTGTGATTCAGATAATCCCGTAGATTTGATGATAATGTCTGTCGGCAGTCCGAGTTTCTTCATTTCTTTTGCAGCCATAGCCAGACCTTCTTCACGACCTTCTTCACGACCTTCCTCACGACCCTCGGCTCTGCCCTTAGCTTCACCTTCGGCTAACCCTGCGGCCAGACCGTCAGCCTTCGCGGTGTTGAGCATGTTGTAGTAGTCCCGTTCCGTGATCATCTCTTTCTCGTATTTAAGTTTTACTTCCGGTTCGAACCGCGCGATTTCACAGGCCTGGAACAGACGTTCGAAAGCCTCTGTCCTCAGTTCATCGGGAAGCCTGTCTAAGGTACCGATGTGGGTAAGGGCGAAACACCACTTGTCCAGCATCGTCTCGCACTCCTCCTTCGTCTTCGTGAAGCGGTTCAGTTCCACGAAGATAGTAAAAATAGTCTCATCCGGCACCTTCATCGTCGTTTTTTCACGGAAGGTATATTCGGAAATGATACCGTCTTCCGGGGAATACCGCTGCATGTCCTGCAGGTCCTTGTCGAGTAATCCGATGAAATACACGGGAGGGATGTCGTACACCTGCCCGTCACCTCTCTGCGAGCCCATGTCGTAAGCCTTGGAAGCATACAGGACACACCTGCGGAAGAAATTGGCCTGATGGTAGCATTGGAGTTCGACGATGAACTGGCGTCCGTCCTCGCCGCGGCACCGCAGGTCGAACCTGACGCTCTTGTTGAACAGAGTGAACCCGGGAATCTCCGTAGTTTCGTAAGTGATGTCCTCCACTCTTCTGTGAGGCGGGAGGATTACATTTAGGATGTCGATGAGTACGTCCTTGTTCCTCTGGTCTCCGAAGACCGCCTTCAGACCTGCATCGGTCAGAATGTCCACATACCTCTGCACTGCAGCCTGCCTGCTGCCGGCAAGTCTGTTTTCCACAACACTTTTTGTCATAAGATAGAATTTAGATGGTTTGATTATCAATATTCATATCCGTCAAAATGCCCTCATCTTGTCATCCCGACCGGAGTGGAGAAATCTGTATACTTCAAAAACAGATTTCCCGACTTCGGACTGTGTCCTCCGCTCGAAATGACACACAGCGTCAGTTTTGCTGATATGTCGCGGGCTATACTGTCCGCAACGGCAAGGATAAATTGGCGAGGCTAAATTATTCAATGATCGGGAACAGGAGTGCAAGAAAAAGAAAATTATTGGCCGGAGGCTGCAGATTTTTCTCTTTTTTAAAGTTTTTTCACTTTTTTAACGTGAGTTCGATGAAAAGAACGTAGTGAATTTCAGAGAACTACCTCTTTTAGAGGATTCGTGGAACGAATCCGTAGGCAAGTCCTCCCATACGTAGGGGAGGATTTAGGTGGGGTGACACGTAAAAGGTAAAGAGATTTCGAAGAAATCGTAACGTCAGTTCGACGGAGTCTCTGGTACTGAGTAAAATAATTCGTCGAACTGACGTTTTTTATATTCCAAGGTGTCATTGAATATGCCGGACAAATGCCATCTGGCGTAGAAAAAGCGGTTAGTCCATGTAAAAACTTCCGGACAACGGATTGTATATGGTAAAAAACGGACGGCGGAAACATCTGACCAGTGGTCTCGATGCGCTCCGCCGCCCGGGTTTACACAAATATCAAAAACGGCTTACCAGCCAGGATTTTGCTTGAATTGTTTACAAAGGTCCATATCTCTCTGCGGTATAGGCATGAGTTCATTCTTCCCTTCGATAGTAAAATCAATACATCTGTAGTAGGACGCTGCCTGATCGTGCCATGTCTGCAGATCGTAGAATGTCTGCTGGATGGAATCGTAGAAAATTCCCCAGCGGATAAGATCCTGACGACGATGACCCTCAAATGCGAGTTCGTATGATCTTTCATCGCGGACAGCCTGCTGGAACTGTTCATATGAAAGTCCCTCTGGAAGATCGGCTGTGCTTGATGTCGCTCCGACAGTGAGACCGAAACCGCGTCTGCGAACCATATTCACAGCATTGTATGCTTCCGTAGTAGGGCCTTTCTTCCATTCGTTCATGGCTTCGGCATAGAGAAGGAGAACGTCTGAATATCGGAGTATATACCAGTTCACATTCGATTTATTTGCGTCTACGACTTCATTTCCCGGCTCAATGTATTTAATCATGTCCCATTTCCCAGGATACAGAAAATTGTCGTTGAATTTTGCTCTTTTTGAGTCTGAGGCATTATTGGCCATCGCATCGGTAAACCTCACTTGAATATCTACTTTGTTTCCATCTTGAGTTTCTGAAACCGTAGCATATTCAGGAGTTGTCCCGCTTGCTGCGGTATATCTGTAGTCGGCGATGGAAATATCCCACCGTTTGTCTCCAGGGTAACTTTCTTTCCAGCTTTTCGCGAAAGTCGTGATGACTCTCCAGTTGCCTGCTGCACGACCGTTGTTGCCGACACCGTCGGCAATAGGCACGCTGTTCCATTTGCCGATACGTCCGCTGGCATCATTCGAAGAGTTTCCAGTGATGATAGGAGAATAGAAACTTACTTCTATCAGACTTTCTGTAGGGTCCCATACGCTGTTTGCGCTGTTTTTCCAGAGCTGTTCATAGTCAGAAAGAAGACCGTGTTTTCCTGATGTTACGAGGATTTCAGCAGTCTTTGCTGCATCTTCCCATTTGGTTTCATCATAAAGTGGGTAGCCTGCCCATGTGGCGTAGACTTTGGCCAGCAGACCAAGAGCTCCGCCCTTGGATATCCTGAAACTATTGTCAGAACGGACAGTGTCATCAGTAGCATATGGAAGTACTTCAATGGCGTACAGAAGATCCTGTTCAATGAACTTGTATACATCGACCGGATCAGCTTGGACGAAAGTCGATGGATGCTGGTCCGACTGACTTGTCTTTGTCATAAGCGGAACATGTCCATACCAGCGTACAAGTTCGAAATAGAACAGAGCCCTGAGTGCCCGGGCTTCGCCCATATAGGCTGTCGCAGTCTTTTTGTCATTATCCGAAAACTCTTCCATTTTTGCGGCCAGACCTTCTATGAAGTCATTAGCCTGGTAAATGGAGTTGTACAGATATTTCCACGCTCCCTGGATTTCATCCTCAGTGCTTGTGAACGCGTTGCAAGGTACATTTCTCCAGTTGGTGAGTTCATTGCCGGTGATTTTTGCGATGTCTGATGGCAAGGTGAAATATATGGACAGATAGTATCCGTACATTTCATCATATGTCATGTTCTTGTAGATGCCGAGAAGCACTGTATTTGCCTCTGAGGCGTCATTGATATATTTATCCTTTTCTATCTCCGTGAAGCTCTCTTCATCAAGCGAACAAGCTGCAGCGGTGAAGATACAGGCGATGGAAATAAGTATGTATCTGATATTTTTCATTTTCAATGTCATGATTAAAATTGAACTTCAAGGCCGAAAGTGAATGTCCGTGACTTAGGATATGCACCCCAGTCGAAGCCAGGCATCAGAGGACTGCTCAAAGTGCTGACCTCTGGGTCATATCCGCTGTACTTGGTCAGACAGAAAAGGTTCTGTGCAGATGCATAAACCCTGAGTTTGCTGATATAAATCTTCCTGGTCCATTTTTCAGGGAAAGTGTATCCAAGTGTAACGTTTTTCAGCCTGAGGAACGAACCGTCTTCGATGAAACGTGAGTACAACTCTGACTTGACATATCCGTCCCATGCAGGAACAGTGTTGGATGCGTTTGTAGTGGTCCAGCGGTCTGCCACTTCAGCAATCTGGTTTGTCCTGTCGTCCTGAGTCTGAGTAGAGTACATCCTCGTAGCGTTATAGATATCATTTCCGTATGTAAACTGGAACATAAAACTGAAGTCTACACCGTAGAAATTGAATGTGTTGGTGATACCACCGTACCAGTCCGGCTGTCCGTTTCCGATCACGGTTCTGTCTTCAGTAGTGATAACACCGTCGCCGTCGATATCCTTGTATTTGACCATGCCAGGTTTTACAGGTTTACCGGCGTGGTCAGAGATATCAGCTACACCAGGTTTCAGAACCATTCCACCGTCAGGAGTCATATTGAAGTCAGAATACTGATAAACGCCATCGAACTCATATCCGTACATGTCACCAAGTGCAGATCCTACGTATGAAATGTAGTCGTAACTTGAGAAATTTGAATTGAATCCGGAACGTGAAAGCATGTAATCGGTACCATCCTGCAGGGCTACGAGTTTGTTGTCAATGAACGAGATGTTGAAGTCGGTAGCCCAATAGAAGTTCCTTTTGCTGAAATTCACGGAATTAAGGGTAATCTCAATTCCCTTGTTGCGGATCTTGCCTATATTCTGCCACTGTGAATCGAAACCGGTCACGTGAGCCAGATTCTGGGCAAGAAGCAGGTCTTTTGTATCCTTGATGAATGCATCTACATTCAGGTTCAGCCTACTGTTGAATACGCTGAAATCAATACCGATGTTAGTAGTAGTGGATCCTTCCCATTTCAGATCCTGATTGGCTATCTGCTTAGGAGTCAGAATAGTTACCTGGCTGGTTCCTACTCCATATTTCCCCGGAGTGTACAGGTCCATGGACAGGTAGCTGGAAATCCTGTCGTTACCAACGGTTCCCCATCCGGCACGGAGTTTCAGGAGTGAAAGCCAGGAAATATCTTCAAGAAAACTTTCATTGGAAATTGTCCACGCAGCTGAGAATGACGGGAAGAATCCCCATTTGTGTTTCTTGGAGAACACTGTCGAGGCATCTGCCCTGACAGTACCTGTTATCATATATCTGTCGTCATAATTATAGAATGCTCTGGCGAAGAAGGAAAGTCGCATGTTTTCTGACTTCGAGGTATTGACAACACTTGGAGTTGCGCCAAGACCCAAATTGTTGTTTGCAAGATCTCCGAACGGAAATTCCTGAGCCTGCCCGAGAAGATATTCGGTTCCGCTGTATGAAACCTCATGTCCGACCATGACATTCAGATCATGCTTCTTGTTGAAAGTATTGTTGTAGGTCAGGACGTTGTTATTTGACCATCTAAGGCCTCTTGTCATCTGTGTCTGGCCGTATTCAGAGCCCGACCTGTAAGCCTGGCTCGTGCCGTTGTGCCAGAACTGATCCCTTCTCTGATACTGGGCATTGTAAGTAGCTCCGCTCTTGAATGACAGATGTTTGGTGAACTGGAAGTTCAGGGATGCATTCGCTACCCATTGTTCCACTTTGCGGATATCATCAGTGTTCTCTGCCTGTACTATAGGGTTGTTGTTAGAAGAGTTGAAGTTGGAATCTCCTATAGATAGAGGGTCGTATGCGGAGTGTCTCAAATCGTAGTCTGAAACATTCAGACCACCGGTAGGCCTGTATCTGATCAGATTTGCAAGCAGACTGCCTCCGGTACCTACACCGGTTCTTTTTGTCGATGTATAGTTGATGGATGCATCAAGGGTCAGCCACTTTGTGATTTTCTGATTGAGTTTCAGTCGAGCTGAGTTCTTGTCGTATCCGCTGTTCTTGAAGATACCGTTTTCATCGAAATGAGAGAATGAAACAGTATAAGTAGAACCTTTGGCTCCGCCTCTGAGACTGATGTCGTGATTCTGGGACCATGTAGGCCTGAACGCCTCATCCTGCCAGTCAACACCTTCTAATCCTATGTAGTCATCTATAGTCTGATATTTGTATGGAATGCCGTCTGAATCTTCGCCGACACGGAAATAGGTATTTCCGTATTTCGTTGGGTTTGCTTCCAGCTGGAGTTGCACGAATTCATATGGATTGAGAAGATCAAGTCTTTTTGACAGCTCCCTATAGCTCGCAGAACCGTTATATGTTACCTGAGGCTTGCCTTCGATACCGGACTTGGTAGTAACGAGGACTACTCCGTTCGCAGCACGGGCTCCGTAAATAGCAGCAGCTGACGCATCTTTCAAGACATCGACACTTTGGATATCCTGATTCGCGAGATAGTCTATGTTGTCGACCTCAAAGCCGTCCACTATGAACAGCGGAGATGAATCTCCGTTCACTGTTCCCACACCGCGGATCTTGATGTCGTATCCGGCACCAGGAGTACCGTCAGATGCAGTGATATTCACACCGGCTATCTGACCGCCGAGTGCCTCGACTACAGAACTCACTTTGAAATCTTCGATCGCCTTCGAATTTACCGATGATACGGAACCGGTCAGGTCGCTTCTTTTCATGGTACCGTAACCTATGACTACGACTTCGTCAAGGATGTTCGTGTCCGGCGCAAGTTTGACATTGATTACAGACTGGCTGCCTACGGCTATTTCCTGAGCGGCGTAGCTGATATAGTTGAATATCAGGGTAGCCCCGGGAATGACGGAAATGCTGAATTTTCCGTCAATATCCGTGACTACTCCGTTGGTCGTACCTTTTTCCTGAACTCCTGCCCCGATCAGAGGGAGGTCTGTCTCATCGACAACAGTACCTGTGACGGTGACTTTGTCCTGGGCCAGCGCAGTAATGTTGAACATCACTGCCAGAAGGGCTATAAGCCCGTATATACCGAATTTATTATTTTTCATTACAATGGATTTTCATTAGAATTTCTCGTCGAACCATATTGCAACAGGCATGAATCTGCTTGAATTCGGTTCCGTACCGTCAACAGAATATGCCAATCTTCCTATAAAGGCACCGTTTGCATATTTCCCGTTCCCATCTACCCATAGACCTGGGTTGATGCATACTTCGTATTGTCCATTCGGATTATCCGGAGTAAGTGTATTGATATAGCCCAGTGCATACGTATTGAGCCAACCATCTTTAGTCCCCTGATAATATGAGAGAGGCCATTTCTGACCGTAGTTTGGCGATTTTCCTAATTTCGCGTAGAATGTGTCATAAAGGCCACGCATAAATGATCCGGAAGTAGAAGGAAGTCCGCTTTTTTGGTTCTCAGGTCCATTTATATTGGCGTAAGAATAATCTGTACGGTATTCCATTCTAAAATTGGCAGGATCGGCCAATCCGTTTATTGCTGGAGGTAAAGATTTTCCACCAGTGCGAGGATTGATCTGAATTACAAACGGAGTATATTGTACGGTAATACCTTCTCCTGTGAAGCCGCCGTCAGGTTTTACAGGCTGCGATGTTTCTATGAAAACAGGAACCTTAACTGTTATCTGACTGTCAGGGTCATCTCCTGCAGTGACTTTAACAAGGAACATCATGACTTTCGGGTTTCCTGACCATGCCTTGTCAGTGAATGTGATAGTTCCTGTATTGGCATCGATGCTTGCGCAGTCAGATACTTTAACCCATTTTGATTCGTCTGTTTGATATTCCGGCTGGTTTTTCTGGTCAACGAGACTGTTGGTTTCATCTATTTCATATCTCACTGTTACGCCTTCCGGCAGATCGTTGTCAGCCACTGTAATTTGAGCGCTTGTATAGTCGGCTTTCTTGGTGAAACGATATTGGCTTGCATAATCTGTAGCCGGAGTCAGTCCGAGGTTGTTCCCCCAGTGAACAAAAGTGAACATGTTAGGGTTTGCGACTACTGTTATGGTAAATGTAGCAGTAGCTTCACTCTTTATATTCTGGACTTTTACTGTGACGTTGTGAGTGCCGAGAGGTATCCTGTTCCCTTTTTCTGCATAAACGGTTCCTGTCGCCGCGTCGATCCTGAGATCTTCTAATTCGGTTGTCAGATCTACTAATGAATAGGTCACGGATTCTCCATCCATGGTTTTTACAGGATTCTCGAATGCTACCATTTCAATAGCCGATGTGACGTTTTCATATTCAAGAGTTGTAATCGGTTCTATGAAATCAACGACTGTTATAGTATAAACATTGTCGAAATCTTTCGTTCCGTATGCATTGGTTGCAGTGATGGAAATTGTATAAGTATCCCCGATTTCAAGTGCGTTTTTATCTGCTACCGATATGACACCGGAAGTTGGGTCTATAGTAATCGGCGCATCAGTAACGGTTTCAGCACCATTCCGTACAATTGATTTGATGGAATACTGTATTCCATCAAGCGAGCCGTTAAGCAGTGGGGCCTCCGAAGAAATGGCATATCCTGATTCTACTTCAGTGTTTGCAGGATTATATGTGATGCCGAGAGGTTCTGAGGTGACATTGATGGTAAGTGCATCGGAGAAGAGACCTTCTTCTGCTTCTTCATTTACCAGATATGTGGTGAGCTTGAAATCGAAAACATATTCGCCAGGCAAGAAGTCAGGATTGTTTCCGATAATGGATACAACACCATTAGAAGATACTTCGAACAGTTTCTCATAGTCTGTTATGACGACTCCGTTTCTGCGGACATTAGTCATAATATAGCTTTTGATAGATACAGATGTCCCATCAGTCTTGATTTGTGAAGTAGGAAGAACTGTGTCTTCTGATGGAGATATGATATCTCCCAGTTTTACCGTCAATATTGCTGGATCTGCGGTGATGCCGTCAGGCACAGCTTTCATCATATTGATGGTAATGACATCTTCGAATGTGTATCTTTTCCCTCCTGAGACGCATGAAATGGTAAAACTGTAAAGGCCTGTTTCAAGGTTGTCCGTATTTGACATGGAGAACAGACCTGAATCAGGATCAATGCTGAAGCATTCGCTGGAAACAGCTTCGCCGTCCAATGTGATCTTATCTATGGCGAACTGTGACGGCTTTTCACCATGATATGTAGGACTCAGATTGAAATTGGTCGAAGGACCGATATCAGTGATGCCTGGATAGTAGAGCATGAAATCTGATGTATCGGTGATGCCTTCCGGCTCACATGAAACAGCAGAAAACGCCAGCCCGGCTACCGAAAGCAGCATGATGATTTTAGTTATCAAGTGTTTCATTGTATTTGAGTTAAATGATTAGTTCAATTTATAAGAAAGATCGTATTCCGTGCCGTTGATTGTCACTTTTACTGACGCACCTTCTGAATGAAACGTTCCTTCCTGTCCTGCTGCATTGTCAGTGAATGACGCGGATATGGACATATTGGCGAAGTCTGCAGGTGCTCCGAGCGGATAGATGACTGTTATGAAACGGGCGGCCTTGTCCGCAGCTTTCTTTACATCCACTTTATAGAATGGCCTCTGTACCTTTTCCCCGATTTCAGGTGAATAGTATTTTGTATTCCATGTCGTTTTCAATCCATCGGTCGTTTCGGTGAAGGTCTTGAATATCATATTGTTGTTGTCGCTGAAAATAGTATGGGCTCCGTATGCGTTAGCTTCGTTCTCATACTTGTCCTCAGGGACATCGTTCTTTGTCTCGCAGAAAAGGAATGAAAGGCAGGCCGTGTGTTCCTTGTCTCCATGTCCTTCATCCACGATAACAAAGAACTTGTCTTCAACGAAGAATGTGGCCCTTCTGTGGGACATTCCGTCATATGAGTCATTTTCTGTGACTATGAGATTGTAATTGGACCCTTCCTCTGATTTGAGGAGACGTCCGCGCATACGGTCATCAGGAATGTCAGCACCGTTGCTTGTCAGTGTATTGTGCATGGATGTGGCTGCATATGTGGCTCTGTCTGACTCATTCTGCTCGTTTCCTCCATAAGAGAACGCACCTGCATCAGGCAGGAAGTGTCGGCCGTTGCTGTACAGTCCGATGGTATTGTTGTCAGGCTGGCAGTGCCACCTCTGGTCATAATTGTCATTGTTCTTTATTATCAGCATGGTGGATTTTTTTGTCCAGCCGTTGCGGAGCATGTAGTATCCTCCGTCCGAGTAAAGGGCCATTTTCTTGGTAGGCATGGTACCTCTTTCACCTTCGGTAGCCATCCACAGGATTTCCTGATCTTCAGGGAACATTTCACTGTAATGTCTGAAGTTCCTCTTCATTACGTTTTTGGTAGTCTTTCTGGTGTCATTGAAATATTCAAGAAGATAGTCAGGATAAGTTACATCGATCATGAACCAGCAGGCGTTCCTGAGTTTTGTGAGAAGGTCTGAAGGGAATACTTCTGAGCGTTCGTTGGCCTGTACCAGATTGTATGTAGTGTAGAAGTTGTCAAGTGTGCCTCTATGGTAGCTTGGATCCAGGTCGTTATGTACTCCATCAGGTCTGAATTGGAGATCAAGCTGGCTGTTTATCTGCTGCGAGGCATAAGTGAGCCAGTCCGGAGCATTCTTGAATTCAGGAAACATGACTCCTGCCGTGGTCACAGCTTTGATCTGAGAGAAGTAGATGTTGTTTTCCGGAGCGTAATAAGGGTTCTGGATTATGCTTTCCACTCCTTCCGCATAAGTGGCGAGAATCTGTGTCAGCCAGCCGGGGGTGAAGTTTACAGAGCCCATGAAATACTTGAAAATAGCAGGCTGCTCCGATGTCCTTTCTGCTACCTGGAGGTTGGTCCACGCTGTAGCGAGTTCATCGCTGCCTGAAATCTTTCCTTCCGGACAAGGATATTGGTTCATGAAGTCACCATAGACCTCGATCCATGATGTCACGTATTTTTCGTCTTTTGTCATCCCGTATGCCTTGGCCTGAGGCATCATCCACTGATGGCGGAATCTCTGGGATTTCCATTCATTTTCACTCGCAGTCAGATTGTCTGGTACATATGTCCAGTCTATAATTCCTGTCCCATCGGTTTTTTCAGGGAACAGATAATACTGTTCTTTGCCGTCTGCCGTATTGCCATCCGAGAAGTTCTTTACATAAAATCTGTGCTCTATGGCCTGGTCTGCTATGTTCAGGTCGCTTTCAGATGCATAAGGATTTATGAAAGAGTATTCCGGCATGATGAAAGATCTGTTTCTGTAGTAATCCAGCAATTCGTACGCTGCCAGATAAAGTTCCGATTCATCGACCGGATCTGTCGCTGTTGCCTTGGAGTAGTGTTCCTTTACACTTTCAAGTCCGGGATAATCAAGGTTCAGATAGTCGAAAACCTTTACGGATATGGAATCCTGCAGATCAATCTCAGGAGAGATGACAGGACTCTGGTTTCCTGCTTTTTCGCTGAAATCCTCCTCTACTGTGCATGCGGCCATTGCCAGCAGGAAAGAGGATAAGATTAAGATCGATTTTCTCATATTGTTGTTGGTTTTTTTGGTGTTATTCGATGGATACAAAATTACTTGATAGGCTGTCGGCGGGAGTTACGGATTGTTCCATCTTCATTCAAAAATGTGCTGTGGCTTTAGATTTTGTCCAAATTGATTTAGATTTTGTGCAATTCGCAGCGCCGTATTTCGATTTGTAAAAAAACAAACACATTTCGGACAAAATCAAAAGCAAATGCGGCCTGTTTGAACAATAGTGTTCTCCCGACCATGTGATTATGTGTAATTTTGTAAGACTGAAAACACATGACGGACATTTAACTTTAATAACCATACAGACATGAAAAGAATTCTCCTGACCATCTCCATGGCGGCCCTTGCGATCACGGCCTGCCAGAATCAGACAGAAGATTACGCCTGGGTGAAGAATGGTATCGACACCGCCTCGCAGCAGCTCAAATGGACTGCGGAGGAAATCAAGGGCACCGGTATGCTCCCGCGTTCCATCCGTGTGGGTTATGACATGGATTTTCTCGAAAGACAGCTTGAACGTGACCGCTCCACTTTCGCCGACTCCCTCAGAGCCATTCCGGCACCGGGACAGGAAGGCCAGCGCCGTCTGTGCAATATCTACGACTGGACCAGCGGTTTCTTCCCGGGCAGTCTCTGGTATGCCTATGAACTCACGGGTGACGAAGCCCTGAAATCGGAAGCCGTCCACTATACTGAACTTCTCGACCCGATCCGCCGCTACACCGGCACCCACGACCTCGGGTTCATGATAAACTGCAGCTATGGCAATGCTCTCAGGCTTTCGCCCAATGACACCATTCCTGCTGTCCTCGTCGAGACTTCGGACAATCTCTGCAGCCGCTTCAAGGACTCTATCGGCTGTATCCGCTCATGGGACTTCGGACCATGGAATTTCCCTGTCATCATAGACAATATGATGAATCTTGACCTGCTTTTCACGGCGAGCAAGCTCACCGGTGACACCAAATATAAGGATATAGCTGTCCGTCATGCGGACCACACCATGGCGAACCACTTCCGTCCGGACTATACCTGCTGGCATGTAGTCAGCTACAACGATGACGGCACTGTGGAACTCAAGCAGACTTTCCAGGGAAAGAACGATGACTCGTCATGGGCCCGCGGCCAGGCATGGGCAGTCTACGGCTATACCTCATGCTACCGTGAGACCGGGGATGAGAAATATCTTGACTTCGCATGTAAGATAGCCGATATGATCATGTCCAAAGTAGTGACGGAAGACGCTGTACCGTACTGGGACTATGACGCTCCGGTGACGAACGAGACGCCACGCGATGCATCCGCAGGTGCGGTGACGGCATGTGCCATGCTGGAACTCAGCACCATGGTGCCTGACGGACAGAAATACTTCGACTATGGCGAGAAGATACTGAAGAGCCTTTCTTCCGATGCATATCTGGCCGCGCCGGGCACAAACCAGGGCTTTGTCCTGATGCACTCGACCGGTTCCCTGCCGAACGGCTCTGAAATCGACGTTCCTCTGAACTATGCCGACTATTACTATCTGGAAGGCCTGAAAAGATACATGGACCTGAAGGGCCTTTCCTATAGCGAACTCTAAAACCACGAAAAGACATTGGAGAGGGATTGCCCTCGCGATAAACCGATAATCAACGATGAACAGAAAAATTATTTCAATTGCTGCGGCAGCTGCCGCAGCAATGTCATTGTCCGCAGGACTCCTGGCTCAGGAATTGAGACCGGAGGCGTTTGACCTGCTGGATCTGGACTGGCCCGGACTGGAACAGGTGAAGACATTGCACGCCGAAGGGCGTGATTCGGCTGCCGCTGCGGCACTTCTGGAGTACTATCGCGGCCGCGATATCAAAACGCCTGAGATTCAGGACATCAACAAGGTGAAAATCAGCAAGAAACAGCAGAAATGGGCAGACGAGGCCCTGGAACACACCTTCTACGTGCATGACGGATACCAGCCGTCCTTCAATTACGGGGAAGATATAGACTGGCAGTATTGGCCGGTAAGGGACAACGAACTGCGCTGGCAGCTCCACCGTCACAAATGGTTTTCTCCGATGGGATATGCCTACAGGGTGAGCGGTGACGAAAAATACGCGAAAGAGTGGGCTTTCCAATATATGGACTGGATCAGGAAGAACCCTCTCGTGCAGATAGACCAGGAGGAGTATGAACTGGTGAGCAGCGGGGAAGTGAAAGGTGCGGCCGAGAACGTGCGTTTCGCATGGCGGCCTCTGGAAGTGAGCCACAGGCTGCAGGACCAGTGTTTCCAGTTCCAGCTTTTCATAGACTCTCCGTATTTTACCCCGGAGTTCCTGACGGAGTTTCTGGTGAACTACCACAGGCATGCCGACCATATCCTGCACAACTACTCCGAGAAGGGGAACCACCTGCTCTTCGAGGCGCAGAGGATGATCTATGCGGGGACATTCTTCCCTGAATTCAAAGAGGCTTCGGTATGGAGACAGAGCGGGGTGGATATCCTGAACAGGGAGATCAAGGTGCAGGTCTACGATGACGGAGGCCAGTTCGAGCTGGACCCTCACTATCATCTGGCTACCATCGAGATTTTCATCAAGGCCCTGTCCATGGCCGACCTGAACGGATTCCGCAGCGATTTCCCTCAGAGCTATATCGACACTGTGGAGAAAATGATAGTCTTCTATGCGAACATCTGTTTCCCTGACTATACGAACCCTCTGTTCAGCGATGCCAAGCTGACGGGGAAGGACGCCATGCTGAGCCATTACGCGAAGTGGACGAAGATATTCCCTGAAAACCGGTTCATCAGATACCTGGCTACGGAAGGTGCAGAGGGCGAGTTGCCTGACTATCTTTCAAAAGGATTCCTGACCTCCGGTTTCTTCGTGTTCCGCAACGGATGGGGCATGGATGCCCTCCAGATGGTCGTAAAGGCCGGTCCGAAAGGCGAATGGCACTGCCAGCCTGACAACGGTACCTTCGAAATGTGGTACAACGGGCGCAGCCTCTTCCAGGATTCCGGCTCCTATGTCTATGCCGGAGACGCCGAAGTGATGCAGTGGAGAAACTGGTTCAGGGCTACCGCCCATCACAATACGCTCACGCTTAACGATGAAAACCTGGAGACCACGGAGTCGGAGACCCTGCTCTGGCAGCCTGAAGGCGATGTCCAGATATTGGTGACGGAAAACCCAAGCTATCAGGACCTGAAACACAGGCGTTCCGTCTTCTTCGTGGACGGGACATATTTTGTGATAGTGGACGAAGCTGTGGGCCCGGTATCGGGTAACAACAATGTCAACCTGCATTTCCAGATGCCGCGCGGAGACGTGCCGAACAGCCGCGAAGACATGACATTCTACACGAATTTCGAAGACGGGAGCAATTTCATGTTCCGCTGCTTCGGCCCGGAGAACATGACCATGAAGAAAGAGGCCGGATGGCTGTCAACGGCTTACAACAAGAAAGTCCAGCGCATGAACGTCAGCTTCAATGTCAAGAAACAGGACTCTCCGTCCGTTCGCTATATCACTGTCATATATCCTAAGGAAAAGGCAGGGAAGGAACCTGCTCTCGATGCGAAGTTCCTGAACAGGGAATTCAATGAAAAAGCCTTGAAGATACAGGTAAAGGTCGGTAAGGAAAAGAAACGCATACTGGAATATGAACTGGAATAATATAGGAGCATTGGCAGCCGTACCGGCTGCCTTGCTGGGCATGTCCGGCTGCGGACAGCAGAAACCGGAGCGTCCGAACATAATATTCATCATGACCGATGACCACACTACCCAGGCCATGTCCTGCTATGGCGGGAATCTCGTGCAGACACCGAACATGGACCGTCTGGCCCGGGAAGGAATGAGGTTCGACAATTGCTATGCAGTCAATGCATTGTCCGGTCCTTCCAGAGCCTGCATCCTGACAGGAAAGTTCAGTCATGTGAACGGGTTCACCGACAATGCCTGCACATTCGACGGAGACCAGCAGACTCTTCCGAAGCTCCTGCAGCAGGCCGGATACCAGACAGCCGTGATAGGGAAGTGGCACCTGATTTCGGAACCTCAGGGCTTCGATTTCTGGAGCATACTCACCGGACAGGAGGAACAGGGAGACTATTACGACCCTGACTTCAACGAAAACGGCCGCCATATCACGGAAAAGGGATACGTGACAGATATCATTACGGACAAGGCTCTCGACTTCATCGATCACAGGGATCCTTCGAAGCCTTTCTTCATGATGTTCCATCACAAGGCCCCGCACAGGAACTGGATGCCTGCACCACGCCACCTCGGGATGTTCAACGACACCGTGTTCCCTGAGCCTGAGAACCTTCTGGACGACTATGCGGGAAGAGGACGTGCGGCTCGCGAACAGGACATGAATCTCGAAAACACCTTTACGGAAGACTGGGACCTGAAGCTCCTGACACGTGAGGAGATGCTGGCGGATACCACTAACAGACTCTACAAGGTCTATAACCGGATGCCTGCGGAAGTCCAGGAGAAATGGGATTCAGTCTATGCAGGACGTATCGCCGAGTACAGGAGCGGAAAACTCCGCGGTGACGAACTGGTGAGATGGAAATACCAGCAGTACATGAGGGACTATCTCGCTACTGCCATGTCTGTGGATGAAAGCATAGGACGCCTTCTCGACCACCTGGAGGAGACGGGCGAACTGGACAATACCATTATAGTCTACACTTCCGACCAGGGCTTTTTCCTCGGAGAACACGGGTGGTTCGACAAGCGTTTCATGTACGAAGAATGCCAGCGGATGCCTCTGCTGGTGCGGTATCCGAAAGCCGTCAGCGCAGGCTCCGTGTCTGACGCCATCTGCATGAATGTGGACTTTGCCCCTACTTTCCTGGAATTTGCCGGTGCGGAGATTCCTGATGACATCCAGGGTGTATCGCTGAAGCCTGTCCTGGAAAATTCCGGTGCAGAACCTGAGGGATGGCGCGAGGCTGCGTACTATCATTACTATGAGTATCCGGCCGAGCACTCCGTCAAACGCCACTACGGCATCAGGACAGCGGACTACAAGCTCATCCATTTCTACAATGACATAGATGAATGGGAACTGTACGACGAGACTCAGGATCCTCACGAGATGCGAAATGTCTACAACGATCCTGACTATGCCCAGGTCCGTGCCGACATGCACCGGATACTCAAAGAGGTCCAGAAGCAGTACGGCGATACCGATCCTGACGAGAAGGAAAAGGTCCTGTTCAAGGGTGACCGCCGATATCAGGGGCGTGCCGGTTTGTAGTATGTTCGGGTTTGTTCCGGCAACCGGACTTGGACAATTGAAATCGATATTCATAATGAAAACAAAATAACCGATATGGACAGAAGAAAATTTCTGAAAACATCAGGCTGGTCCCTCGTGGGACTGGCAGCTTCCGGCAGCCTTCTCCAGGCATGCGTGAACGGCTCGAAAGAAGCGAAAAAGATCATGCCGTCCCCTACAGGGCTGAAATTGTTCTGGGGAGACCTGCACAACCACTGTAACATCACATACGGTCACGGAGACATGCGTGATGCTTTCGAAGCGGCAAAGGAACAGCTTGACTTCGTCAGCGTCACTCCGCACGCCATGTGGCCTGACATAGACACTTTGAAAAACGATCCGCGCCTCGAATGGGTGATCGGCTACCATACCGACGCTTTCAAGCGACTCCGCAGCGGAAACTACGAGAAGTATGTACGGATGACGAACGAGTACAACGATGAGGGAAAGTTCCTGACATTCGTCGGATATGAGGCGCACAGTCTGGAGCACGGCGACCACGTGGCCCTGAACTATGACCTCGATGCCCCGCTTGTGGAGTGTACATCCATAGAAGACTGGAAAGAAAAGGCCAGAGGCCACAAAGTCTTCATCACACCGCATCACATGGGGTACCAGACAGGCTACAGAGGCTACAACTGGAAATGCTTCACGGAGGGTGACCAGACTCCGTTCGTGGAAATGTACTCCAGACACGGACTCGCGGAAAGCGACCAGGGCGACTATCCTTATCTGCATGACATGGGACCGCGCGAGTGGGAAGGGACCATACAGTACGGTCTCAGTCTCGGCCACAAATTCGGTCTCATAGGCTCTACGGACCAGCATTCGGGCTATCCGGGAAGCTATGGAGACGGACGTGTCGGCGTGCTCGCACCGTCCCTGACACGTGACGCCATCTGGGAGGCCCTGCGTACCCGCCACGTGTGCTGTGTCACCGGAGACAAGATCAACATAGATTTCAGGATAAACGACGCTCTCATGGGTGATGTCGTGAAAGGTGTCCGCCGCCGCATCTACGTGAATGTGACCGGAGACAGCTGCATCGACTATGTGGATCTGATCAAGAACGGCAGGCTCCTCGCCAGGATGAACGGTCCGTACACGCCTGTAATTCCTGACGGGGACACCGTGCGCTGCAAGGTCAAGGTCGAGTTCGGATGGAACCGTGAAGAACAGTATGTGGAATGGAACGGAAAACTCTCTGTCAACAAGGGACGCATCGTCAGCGTGACCCCATGCTTCCGCGGGGCCGCCTTCACCTCGCCGCAGCCTGGCGAAAAGGAATTCCATACCAGGGTGAATCGGATTCTGGGCGTATCGGATCAGGATGTCGAACTGAAAATGTTCTCCACGAAGAATCCGAACACCCTTACCCCTGCCACCCAGGCCGTAACCCTCGAACTGGAGGTCCCGAAGGACTGCGTCCTGACAGCCGATTTCAACGGCAAGCAGTTCAGCCACACCATCGCAGAACTCCTCGAAGGTTCACGTACGCATTTCGTGGTGGGCTGGCTCAGCGAAGCCATTCTCTTCAACCGCGCCATGCCTGAGAGCTGCTACACCATCGAGCACTACATGGAAGACCGTGAACCTGAAAAGGATACCGACTACTACTATGTCAGAGTCCGCCAGCGTGACCAGCAGTGGGCATTCAGTTCTCCTATCTGGGTCGAAAGGGCATGACGATGAAGAAACATGAATACGCCATAGGTATCGACCTCGGCGGTACCAACGTGAAATACGCCCTTATCGACAGCAAGGGCGTGTTTCATTTCGACGGCATTTTGCCGTCAATGGCAGAAGTGTCGGCGGAAGCCGTCATAGGCCAGCTGGCAGAGGCGGTCTCGCAGGTGAAGAAAGTGGCGGCGCTCAACGGCATTGACCTGAAAGGTGTCGGAATAGGTACGCCGGGTATCGTCGACGAGACAGGGAGGATAGTCGTGGGCGGTGCCGAGAACATCAGAGGCTGGGAGAATATCGCATTGGCCGGCAGGCTGGAAGAAATATCCGGTCTTCCTGTCCGTATGGGAAACGATGCGAACCTCATGGGGCTCGGCGAAACTGTCTTCGGAGCTGGGCGCGGTGCATCTGATGTCGTCTTCATCACCGTAGGTACAGGGATCGGCGGCGCCGTGGTCATAGGCGGGAAACTCTTCGCCGGATATGCCGGCAGGGGAACGGAACTCGGACATGTCCCTCTCATCGCTGACGGCGAGAAATGCGCCTGCGGCTCGGTCGGCTGTCTGGAGCATTATGCCTCGGCCTCCGCTCTGGTCCGCAGATTCTGCGACAGGATGTCTACCTTGTCTCCCGGGTTTGATGCCGGAAAGGTAGACGGGAAATATATAGTGAATCTGTATAGGCAGGGCGATGCCGTGGCAGTGGAGAGTCTGGACGAGCACTGTGACTTTCTCGGCCACGGGATTGCGGGGTTCATAAATATTTTCAGTCCGCAGAGAGTGGTTATAGGTGGAGGCATTTCGCAGGCGGGAGAGTTCTATATCTCGAAAGTCCGTGAAACTGCCATGAAATATGCCATGCGTGACTGTGCCGTGAATACGGAAATCGTGGCGGCGGAGCTGGGAAACAGGGCCGGCTGTCTCGGTGCTGCATCACTGATCCTCTTCGAAGGAGCCTGATCCGGATGATTTCACCGGATCCACGTTCAATACGTGCTTGCAGCCCGGATGTCCGAGACGAGATTTTCGTATGTGGCGACCGGGCTGTCATCGTATATGCTGTGAATGATCAGGCCGCCGGACGATACATACACGCGAGGGACTCCTTCGGATGCGAAAAGACTATATACCGTACGGTCTTTTTGTGCTGAATACGGGAGCGTGAGTCCGTTTTCCGCCCAATATTCCGCTATGTCTGCGGCATCTTCTTCCCGGCTTATGCAGAGAACGGCGGCTTCAGGACTGAATTCATCATGGATGCGCTGTATGACAGGAAGTTCGGCCTGACAGTCGGGACATCCGGTATGGAAGAATACTATCACGGATACCTTGCCTGCCAGATCTCCGGTACTCAGGACCGAGCCGTCGTCCATCGTCACGCTGAACCAGGGCAGTCTGTCCCCCGGCCTCAGGTCAGCCCCTTCCGGAATCCTGTCCCTGATGCAGGCTGACATCGTCAGCAATATCACCCCTATGACCGTGAGTCTCAATTTGTTCCAATTCATATATGGCTGACCGGTACAAATGTATGACATTTTTGTAATATAGACAATATTAACGTCAGTTCGACGAATTATTCTACTCAGTACCAGAGACTTCGTCGAACTGACGTTACGATTTCTTCGAAATCTCCCTTCATTTTACGTGTCACCCCACCTAAATTGGGTGACCCAGTCACCCAATTACGTCTTTCTTCGAAAGACTAGCCCTGTCTTAACCCCCTGCACCCCCTATTAGGGGGATTTTCTTAGGCCTCTCGTATGGGAGGACTTGCCTACGGATTCGTTCCACGAATCCTCTAAAAGAGGTAGTTCTCTGAAATTCACTGCGTTCTTTTCATCGAACTCACGTTAATTAGATGAACACTATGTCAGTCATATTTTCAAAATCTTGGTAATGTCAGCGGTTCGTGCTATCTTTGGAAGATTTTTAACCGGAATGACACACAAATAACCGCAAAATGGGTCTATACTCTTTCTACAGGATCAGCAAGCCATCGCAGGAAAAGGTCCCTGCCGGGAAAGTGCCTGAAGTCTATAAGCGTCTTAGACGGAATACTTTCTGGGCGGCGACAGTAGCTTACAGCCTTTATTATGTCTGCAGGCTCAGCCTGAGCGTGGTGAAACAGCCTCTCATCGATTCCGAACTCCTGACTGCAGGACAGCTGGGAATCATAGGCTCTGCCATGCTTTTCGTCTATGCAGTGGGGAAATTCATGAACGGCTTTATCGCAGACTACTGCAATATCCGCCGTTTCATGGCGACCGGACTGGCGGTATCTGCCCTGATAAACCTGCTGATGGGAGTGCTCGGCTTCCTGCATGGCGATATGGGGATAGCTTCCGTGGCGGTGTTCATATCGTTCGTCATCCTGTGGGGGATCAACGGCTGGGCACAGTCCATGGGTTCTCCTCCGGGGATCATAAATCTTTCCCGCTGGTTCCCGCTGAACAAGAGGGGAACGTATTACGGGATATTCAGTGCCACTCCTTATTTGGGAGAGTTCCTGTCATTCATAGTCATAGGGGCCATAGTGGGGACTTTCGGATGGCAGTCCGGATTCATATTCGCCGCCGCGGCAGGAGTGATCGGTACGCTGGCCATTCTTTTTTTCGTGAGCGATACACCGGAGAGCAAGGGCCTGCCTTCCGTTCAGGAACTTTCTTCGGAAGAACTCAGGAAAGAGGACAGGATGAGGACTTCCGAGGTCCAGAAATCGGTCCTGAAGCATCCGGGAATATGGATCATTTCCGCTGCGAGCGCATTCATCTATATCACCAAGTATGCCGTGGCAGGCTGGGGCGTGCTCTTCCTGCAGAAAGAAAAGCTCTTTTCCCTGGAATCCGCCTCGCAGATCATCGCTTTTTCCGCAGTATTCGGAGTGGTCGGTACCGTATTGGCCGGATGGCTGTCCGATACGGTATTCAGGAGTGACCGTATCAAGCCGGCGATATTGTCCGGAGCCGTAGGCTTCGTGGCACTGGCCCTTTTTCTGTTTTCCGAGGGCGGATATGTGCTGAACGTAGTATATGTTTCCGTATTCAGCCTGGCGATAGGGGTGCTGTACTGTATTGTCGCAGGCCTGATGGCCGTAGACATCGTACCGAGAAAGGCTACGGGGGCGGCATTGGGTATCGTCGGGATTTCGAGCTATCTGGCAGCCGGCATCCAGGATATCGCCAGCGGCTATCTGATAGAAGGTAATATGCAGCATGCCGGTGAGGTGGCGGATGCCGTGTACAATTTCACACCCGTTTCTGTCTTCTGGCTGGCAGCGGCTCTGGTTTCCTTCCTGCTGCCGGTGTTCAACTGGAAGAAAATGATGAAGCAGGCGAATGAAGAATGAATTGATTCCGCCGGTGTCTCCCTGACATGAAAAGCCGGTCCGCCCGTCGTCCGTGATGAAAAAAACTGCGGATAAGGTATCAACATACCGAAAAAATGATATATTTGCGACGAAACGGACATTGGCAGATGAGATTCTCCCCTAAAATTCTATTTCTCACCGGCTGTTTCCTGCTATTCTCTTATAGTATCTACGCCGGACCGACGGTGGCGGAAGCCATCGCCGGGGCAGAACGTTTTTCATATGATTCATTGAGTCCTCTGGTCAGGAACGCCTCCATGCAGGTGGACTGGCTGCAGGGTGACAGATATTTCCATTACAGGACCGAAGACAGCCTCGGCGTGCATCATTATGTCGTGGATACGCGGAACTGGAAAAAACGCGAGCTTTTCGACCCGAAGGCATTGTCCGGCAGGATAGCCGGACTCCTGGAAAACGAAAGGGGGGGGGTAGCTCCTCGCGGATATGCGGCTGACGAGCCTCTGACGGTTTATTCCCTGACGTTTGAAGATGGGAATCCGTTCAGGTTCGAATTCGGCTGGCACGGGCATCGCTTCAGATACGATGTCAGGAAAGACAGTCTGGAAATGGTCCTGGAGCGGGAAATCCGGAATCTCCCCGGCATGAAGAACGAATGGTACAAAAGCTATTCAGCCGACAGCCTTTATTATATCTCCACCATCGGCCATGATCTGGTGCTTTATTCAGACGGAGGGAGGGACAGTCTCAGACTCACATACGACGGGGAGCAGTATTTTTCTTTCGCCATCGGAGGAGATTCTCAGAAAGAACCTGATGTCAGGTATGCCCCGATAGGTACATGGATAGGCTCTACCCATAAATTCTTCCTCATCAGGGAAGACAAACGGGAAGTAGGGACCATGTCCCTGATAAACAGTCTTTCTTCTCCGAGACCTACGGTCAAAACCTACAAGTACACACTTCCAGGGGACAAGCATGTGCCTCAGTATGACGTCTATATGGTAGATGCGGAACAAAAGTCCATCCGGCGTATAGATGCAGATGCCTATCCTGACCAGAGGATAGTGGTGCCGCGGTTCAGCCGTTTTTTCCAGACGGACAGGTACATATATTTCATCAGGATGAACAGACAGGCCGATGTCGTGGACCTCTGCCGCGTGGATGCGGAGGACGGCAGCCTGAAGGTGCTGATCAGTGAAGAATGCAAGCCTCACCTGAACGAGCAGCTGTTTTCATTTTATGTGATGGACGAGGGAGAAGAAATCCTCTGGTGGTCGGAGCGGACAGGAAAAGGGATGTATTATCTCTATGACGGTGAAGGCTGCCTGAAAAATGCCATAACGGATGAGGATTTCGTGGCCGGGAGAGTAGTCAGGATATTCAGGAAGACCAGGGAAGTCATTTTCGAGGGCTTCGGCAGGGAAAAAGACGTGAATCCTGCGTACACTTTCTATTACAAGGCATCTCTGGACGGGAACAGGAAAGCCGTATGTCTGACACCGGGAGACGGAGAGCACAGGATGACTCTTTCTCCGGACTACCGTTTCCTGCATGACGAGATGTCCAGAATGGACCTTCCTCCACAGAACAGGATATATGACCTTTCCGGCAGGGAGAAGTTCAGAATGGAGGACTGCGATGTTTCCGGACTGTACCGGCGCGGCTGGAAAGAGCCTCTGCTGATGAAACTTCACGCGGCGGACTCGCTCACTGACCTGTACGGCATCGTATATCTGCCTTTCGATCTGGATACGACGAAGAAATACCCGATCATAAGCAGCGTGTATCCGGGACCTCAGACCGACCTGGTGCCGAATGCCTTTTCGCTGGATGACAACTACAACCAGTCCCTCGCCCAGATGGGTTTTGTGGTCGTGAATTTCTCCTATCGCGGAAGCAATCCGTTCAGAGGTCGCGACTTCTCCAATTTCGGTTACGGGAATCTCCGCGACTATCCGTTGGATGATGACTATGCCGTGATCAGGCAGATAGGGGAGAAGCTCCCGTTCGCCGACACCACCAGGGTGGGAATATACGGCCATTCCGGAGGCGGTTTCATGACTGCCACCGCCATGATGACCAGGCCGGATTTCTACAAGGTCGGAGTGGCTGCCTCGGGAAACTACGACAACAATATCTACATGCAGTGGTGGGGTGAATCCTATCAGGGACTGCAGACTGAAACGACGGAGGACGGTTCCGTCATTTTCCGGTGCGACGTGCCTGTCACTGCAGAACTCGCCCCGAACCTGAAAGGCAGGCTTCTGCTCATCACCGGAGATGTGGACAACAATGTCCATCCTGCCAGCACCCTCCGTCTTGCCAGGGCCCTGATCCGGGCAGGAAAATACTTCGACATGATGATCCTTCCTGGCGAAGACCACGGACTGGGTGACAAGTACTATGTGAATATGATCCGCCTGTACTTCGCCGAACACCTTCTCGGCATGAATGCGGATGACATCAACGATTATTAACAACTCATATTTTCGCCTATGAAAATATCCGACTACAAACTTACAGGATTACTGGCTTTTCTTCTGTCTGTGCTGTCTCTGGCAGTGCCGGCGGCTGCAAATGCCCAGACTCCGCAGATCACGGTCAGCGGAAAGATTACGGATTCTTCAGGCGAGCCGCTTGCAGGCGTGTCGGTGATGATACCGGGAACGATGATAGGCGTAGGCTCGGGACTGGAAGGAGACTACAGCATCACCGTGGATCTCGGCTCTACCTTGCGTTTCAGCTGTATAGGCTTCGAGTCGAAGGATATAAAGGCTACCAAGACGCATTTCGACGTGGTCCTCGAAGAAGAAACCATGATGATGGACCAGGTGGTGGTCACGGGCTACTCCCAGGTGGAACTCCGCAAGAGCACGGGTGCCGTGGCAGTCATCGATGCCGAGGAACTTCAGGGCTCTCCTCTGAAAACTGTCGACCAGCTTCTGCAGGGAAAGCTCGCCGGAGTGAATGTCCAGATGACTTCCGGCCGTCCCGGAGCTGCGGCTTCCGTCAGAATCAGGGGTACGAACACCATCACCGGAAATGCCGAACCGCTCTGGGTCATCGACGGAGTGCCCATGCAGAAGAATACTCCCCAGATGAATCTTAGCCAGATCCAGTCCGGTGACTTCGACAACATCTTCGCTACTGGCATCGGAAACATAAACCCGAACGACATCGAGTCCATAACTGTCCTGAAGGATGCCGCCGCCGCGGCAATATACGGGTCACAGGCAGCCAACGGTGTCATCGTGGTCACGACCAAGAGAGGCAATGCCGGAAAGACTTCCGTCAGCTATATGGGTTCAGTGACCGTGCAGACCAAGCCGGCCAGGGACGCAAATCTGATGGATTCCAGGGAGAAGCTGGCCTGGGAACAGGAACTGTGGGATGAATTCTCTGCTGCCGGATATCAGGACTACATAAGCGGCAATACCTCCGCGCACTATCCTGTCATAGGTATCGTGGGGCAGATCCGTTCCGGTTACGGAAAGTTCGCCGGGATGTCTGTAGCCGAGCAGGATGCCTATATCGAAGAACTGGGGTCGCATACCACCGACTGGTTCGATGTGCTGTTCAGGAACACAGTTTCCACCAGCCACTATCTGTCGGTTTCCGGAGGAACGGACAAGATGACTTACTATGTGTCAGGCGGATTCGGCTACAACAACGGCCTGGTCCAGAAGACCAGCGCGACGAACTACAGCCTGAATGCGAAAATAGACTCGCGTCCTGCCAAATGGCTGAAATTCGGGATACAGACCGATTTCAGCTATCAGAAGGCCCTGTCTCCGTCGAACAATGTCAGCCTTTTCGACTATGCCTATTTCGCAAATCCTTACGAGCAGCTGTACAATGCCGACGGTTCGTACCGTTCTGACGATACTTATCTGACCATCAGCAGCGCGAACGGAGCTGTCGGCGCCCAGATTCCGGACAACGGTTTCAACCTCATGCGCGAGATAAACGAGACCTCCAGCGAGGCGAATTCCACTACGTTCACCATACAGGGGAATACTACGATAAATATTGCCAAAGGCCTGACATTCACCGGCCTGGCTTCGTTTTCGTATTCGGGAGACATGTCCGAGAACATAAACGGGGCGAATACATACGCCGCCTTCATGGACAGGCCGTTCGAGGGAGAGTCCTATACTTCCCAGAGAAAATACGGGTCCATCACACAGTCTTCGACATACAATACATCGTACATGCTCCGCGGCCAGCTGAACTATGCCAGGACATTTGCGACCGACCATGCCCTCAGCGTGATAGGCGGAGCCGAGATCCGCAGTTCCTACGCGAAAAACATCACTACGAAACGGTACGGATATGATCCGGTGACCGGCAACCATTCCACTCCGATGTGGCCGACGAATTCCGACGGGGACTACGACTACGGGGATCTGGTGAATTTCGGAGCGGTATTGGACGGCAGCGCCGGCCAGAATATCATAGAGAATGCCTTCGCGTCATTTTACGGGTCAGTCACTTATACGTTCAGGAACAAATACGTGGTCAGCGGGACGGTCAGAAGCGACGGGTCGAACAATTTCGGAAGCGACGAACAGTTCAACGTGAACTGGTCAGGCAGTGCCGCGTGGAACATAGACGAAGAGCCGTGGATGCAGGGCGGAATCTCGAAGGCGATCAGTACGCTGAGCCTGCGTGCAGGTTTCGGATATACCGGAGGCGTGAACCAGTCTGTCTATCCGGTGCTGATCATGAATTACAGGGATTATTTCAGGAATACCGGAGATGATTACTACCGGCTCGGGCAGATCAGCAACCCGCCGAACCCGCATCTGCGCTGGGAGAAGAATCAGACCTTCAATGTAGGCCTGAATTTCGGCCTGATCCATGACCGGATTTTCGGAGAGGTATCCTACTACAGGAACCACAACATGGATCTGGTCACGAATGTCCGTGTGCCCGAGAGCACGGGGTTCGATACCCAGAGCTACAACACTTCCGAGCAGGTAAACAACGGAGTGGAGCTTATGCTAGGCTCGACCATACTGAAATTCAAGCATTTCCATTGGAGACTGACCGCCAATGCCGCCTACAACTACAACGAACTCACCAAATATGATTCCCCTACGGGCAATATTTTCGGCGACTATTATGTAGGCTATCCTCTCGGACATATTTTTACAGGAAAGACTTCGGGAATAGATCCTGCGACAGGGGTATACAAGTTCATCATCCGTCCTGATGCGCAGATTTCGACCATCGAGGACTACAGGCTGTTCACGAATTACCTCTACTATGTGGGCACTTCACATGCTCCGTGGACAGGCGGTCTTTCGACGACGTTTACTTACAAGAGGCTTTCTCTCAATATCGCCGGAAATTTCTCCATAGGCGGGAAGATGCTGAACAATATCGAATGTCCGGTGTCATGGCGCGATGCCGGTTCCGGTACTGACAACGAGCCTATAGCCACGCAGATGAATGACGTGTATGTGAATCATCTGAATGTGCGCAAGGATGTGACCCACCGCTGGACCGTGGCGAATCCGGTGACTGACGGCTATCCGCGTCTGATAGATGCTTACGGACCGAGGATCACCGATCCGAGCGGACAGTATCTGGATGCCATGCAGCCGTATATTGACGATGTGACGGACTGCGTCATGCTGGAGGATGTGTCGTATTTCAAGCTCAGTACGATATCTCTCTCATACGACCTGCCGAAGAAGTGGGTGGACGCCATGAGGATGGGTTCGTTTACGGTGAGTTTCCTGATGAACAATCTGTTCATCCTGACGAACTACACGGGTATCGATCCGGAGACTCCGGGGGCCGTTTACCCTCAGAGCCGTTCGTTTACGTTCAGCCTGAGCTGTAGTTTTTAATATCAGATCTCTCCACTGCGGTCCGCAGGACCTCCGGTCGAGATGACAAGGTGAAGAAATTTTGGCGGATAGTCATTAACAAATAATTAAGATAATGAAGGAAATCAAGGTAATGAAGAATATCGGTAAATATGCGGTGCTGGCCGGTCTGGTTCTGGCTGCGGTTTCGTGTACGGACTATCTGGACATCAAGCCGTACGGAAAGACGATTCCGCAGACGCCGGAGGAATATTCGGCCTTGTTGCAGACCCGACTGTACGAGATAGAGGAAGGAGAGGAGACCATCATCGGGGATGTCGGCTCTGTCGCGGATCTGGAGTGCTATGCCGATGATCTGGAGTCGAAACTGACCCAGTACCCTACAGGGAACTATGTACCCCTCTATGTAGGTGATGACCTCTCTGACAAACAGGTGCTGTATGCCCATCTGTATGAGGTCATCAGGGACTGCAATATCGTACTCGACGGACTGGCTGAGGATACATCGGAGGAAGCTTCCGATGTGAAAGGTCTGGCTTATGCGCTGCGTGGCATATGCTACTACAACCTGTTGCGGGATTTCTGCGAGCCGTGGGAGGGCAATGCTTCCGGGAAGCTCGGCGTGCCTCTGGTGACTGTATTCGATATGGAGGCCAGAACCATCCGCTCATCTTTCTCCGAGACGGTGGAGAGGGTGGCGGACGATCTTCAGTCGGCCATAGACTGCAATATCCGGAATGAGGACTACCTGTTCGACAGCGATGTGATGCTTGGCTATCTTGCCCGGGTGCATTTCTGGGCAGGAAATTACAGTCAGGCTGCTTCCTGTGCTTCCCAGGTGTTGGAAAGGCACCCTCTGCTTGGCGGGGATGCCTACAAGTCCATGATGGAGGAAACAGGAGAAGGGACCGGCAATATCCTGATGAAGGGAGGTACTCGATCCACGGGCAGCGGTGATTCGCAGGCTATATCCTATCTTCAGTGCAAGCCTGTCAGCAAGCAGTTCATCAACTTGTTCGCGGAAGGTGAACAGGATATCAGATACGGAATATCTCTGGGCAAGAAGCGGACCTTTGCAAAACGTCCAATGGCGTGCCTCAGGAGTGCAGAGATGCAGTGTATCCTGATGGAAAGCCAGTATCATCAGGGATTGGAGACAGAGGCTCTTGCATCGCTGAATGAACTGCGCCGTCACAGGATCACCGGCGTGACTGACTATACTATGGAGACTCTGCCTCCGGTGGATCCTGATGACAATGTCAAGGTGGATGCCCGCGGGCAGGCCCTTACTCCGCTGATTTATGCCATACTGTGCGAGAGGCGGAAGGAGCTGTTCCTGGAAGGGGACCGCTGGTATGAGCTGAAGAGGAACGGGAGGCCTGAGATGTGGACGCACCGGCAGGGCCGCAAATACACGACTCTGGAGTTCATGTATACGTTCCCTCTTCCGATAGCTGATGTGATTCTGACGGACGGGCTTGTGCAGAATCCGGGTTATGATAATGTCAAGTAAAAAATTGATGATGATGAAAAGGAATATAAAATATATGGTGATGGCGGCATTCGCCGCAATGCTGATGATGTCGGCTGTTTCGTGTGATGATGCCGATGAGCTGCCGCCGATGAATGACGGTTATGCGACGGAGTTCATTCTTCCTGATCCGGAGGATCTTACTGCCGCTGACCGGGAGGTCATTCAGGAGCTGCAGGATGAGTACAATGCGGATATTTCTTCCAATTGACGGGTCCGCGGCTTCGCAGTGCTCGCACAGACATACCCCCCTTCGTGGGTCAACAGTGCCCGCATATGCGATGCAGCTGCCTGCAAGGATAAAAATGCAATTTACGAACTGACAATATTAATTTTTACGCGTATGAAAAAAAGTTTGTTTATGATTTTCGCGGCCATGACGGCTCTGTTCATGGTGTCTTGCGAGCCTGAGGACACTGTGGAGTTCCCTACGGTAAGTTTTGCGGTCCAGCCTGTCAATGTGGACGGGGTTTTCACCCTCACTCTGATGACATCCGGCTATGACAGTACAGATCCTGTCACGGTACCTCTTGATTTTAGTGGCAGTGCCGTGGAGTTTGAGGATTATCGTCTTTCCGCAGAAGCTTTTGTAATCGGTGGTGCGGAGCCTGTCAATACTATTACTGTCACTACTCTTACGACTGTTCCTGACAAGGAACTGACCATATCTCTTACAGCTCCTGAAGGTTTCGTCCTTGGCAAGATTCCGAGTGTGACCCTGTCTCTCACTCCGGTCAAGATTTATCTATCTTTCGAGACTAATGCTGTTTCTGCTCCAGAAGCGGCCACTGTCGTACTTAACACTTATGATGGGCAAGGTACTCTGAAACGGGTGGGTCAGGCCATGACGTTTGAGGTAGAAGTGAATACCGAAAAATCTACGGCGGAACTCGGTACTCATTTTGTTTTTGACAGCGATGAGCCGGAAGAGAATATCCAGAAGGTCGTGGTAGATGCAAATGATCTTGAAGGGGCATTGACAATAAATCTTGTCAAATATGAGGAAGGTCACAATACTGTCGTTCTGAACATCAAGGAGACTGAGAATTCTCCGATAGGCGAGTATGGAGAAGTTGCCATTACCTTTTCAGGTTCGCTATGGGACAGGCTTGATGGAACTTGGGTGATAAATGAGTTTGTTACGGACAGAGAATATTATGAAGGCATGTATGGTAACGCTGGTGCTACTGGTTTCGAATTGTTCCCGACAATAACTCAGAACGATAAAATTACTTTTGATCTTTCCGGAAATAAGTTTATCCCAGAATTCAGTGGATCATTTAAAGATTATTTTATAGGTGAATCTTCTATTAAGCAAGGAGATTATTATGATGCTTATGGAATGATTGATCCTGCTGTTTTGTTGGTAGAATTGGATAATGTAAACAGATGGTTCTCTCCGACAGAGACAAGTGAAGATAAAGTCGCATATATCGGTGCTCGATTCATTACTGACGAAGGTACTGGTGATGAGTTGCTTGATTTTTATGTCCTTGACTATGAATCTCATACGTTCTGCCCTGAGTGGCTTGACCCTATATATGGAATGTATATGCCTGACAAGCCGACCGCTGGAATCGTTTATCTCGAAATGACCTTCAAACGTGCCGAATAGCTGGTTGGTTCGTAGAATCGGCAGATAAACAGCGTATTTTACGCATTGGAGACTGTGTCAAAATGGTAAATTTTGCACAGTCTCTTTAGGTGTATCAGAATTGATAAAATGCAAGGCATTGAGGGTGAGGGCGACAGGAGTTTACTTTCGTAAATGACTTAGCCCGAATCCCGATAATAACGCAGCAGTTTGCATTTATGGTACACCGCTTTTTTTTGACAAACGTACCGGAATGTGTTTTTTGTAAAAAACAAAAATGTACTCAAATGTTTTTTATAGAAAACAGATTTATATCGGAAATGTTTTTTGTAAAAAAACACTCGCTTGAAAATTTCATTGGAAAGAAAAGATTTATGACATTTGCAGGAAAACACAGCCATATGGAATTTGACGGAGGTAAAAGATACCGTTCATTTGTAGGTTATTACAGGGAAAAATACGGAGAACGGCTGCAGAAAATAGTCCTCGATGCAGGCTTTACTTGCCCGAACAGGGACGGTACTGTCGGTACGGGAGGCTGCACCTATTGTGACAATGCTGCATTTCATCCGGGTTACAGCGTCCCCGGGAAGACATTGCGCCGGCAGATGGACGAGGGTATTGAATTCCATCGTGTCAGATACCGGAATTCCGGCCATTATCTGGCCTATTTCCAGGCTTATTCGAATACTTACGCCCCCGTTGGACGCCTGCGCTCCCTGTATACGGAAGCATTGGACCACCCGGAGGTGGTCGGAATAGTCATAGGAACAAGACCGGATTGCGTAGACGAGGAAAAACTGGACATGATAGCGGCATTGAAAGACGGCAGTCTTTTGCCGGAATGGCGGCGGAAAGTCGGGGAAAACGTCCTCAGTGCGCCGGTGGTGACGGTCGAGTACGGGATAGAGTCGTGCTATGACGCGACTTTGAAGAGGATAAACAGAGGTCATGATTTCGCCTGTGCGGAGAAAGCCGTGGAGATGACTGCGGAGAGAGGGATCGACACAGGGGCGCATTTCATTCTGGGACTCCCGGGCGAGAGCAGGCAGATGCTGCTGGACCAGACGGCCATGATCAATGCCCTGCCGCTGAAATCAGTGAAATTCCACCAGCTGCAGATCATAAAGGGCACGGCGATGGAGAGGGAATATGCCCGTAAACCGGAGGATTTCCTGCGTTTCGGGATGGAGGAATATCTGGATTTCATCATCGATATTCTGGAGCGGCTTCGGCCAGACCTGTATATCGAACGGATAGCAGGAGAGGTGCCTCCGCGATTCGTGAACGAGACTCCGTGGGGCCTGGTGCGGAATTTCGAACTGCTGCGCTTGCTGGACCTCCGTATGGAGGAGAGAAATGCATGGCAGGGGCGGCTTGTGAAGTGAGTACGGTGCTGCGATATTACGATGGTGAAGTGCCGTACAAGTGGATGACAAGTGAGGATAATTTGATTTTTTTACGCAAAAATCACTATCTTTGCAGATTATAAAATTTTCGAGCATGCAGACATTTACCAATTACGAGATTCCCGAAGGTCTGACCTTCGATGATGTGTTGCTGATTCCGGCACGTTCAGAAGTGCTCCCGAGAGAGGTGGACGTCACCACCTGGTTTTCAAGAGACATCAGGCTGCAGACGCCTATAGTGTCGGCGGCGATGGA
The DNA here is from genome assembly GCA_944326365.1 of uncultured Bacteroidales bacterium. Lineage (GTDB taxonomy): Bacteria > Bacteroidota > Bacteroidia > Bacteroidales > UBA932 > Cryptobacteroides. The sequence continues at coordinate 89,152 of CALVDR010000002.1, forward strand.
TACTGTGACAGAGGCTGATCTGGCTATCGCCATGGCCAGGGCAGGAGGAATAGGTGTCATTCACAAGAACATGACCATCGAGGCGCAGATGAATCAGGTGAAAAAGGTCAAAAGAGCCGAAAACGGCATGATCGACGACCCTATCACCATCAGTCCTGACGCTACGGTCGGCGATGCCCTGGGGATGATGGCCCAGCACCATATCGGAGGAATCCCTGTCGTGGATGGCAGCATGCACCTTATAGGTATCGTGACCAACAGGGATCTGCGTTTCCAGGACAACATGAAGCTACCGATTTCCCGGATCATGACTTCCGAGAACCTGGTGACCGCTCCTGCCGGCATCAGCCTTTCCGAGGCTACCGAACTCCTGAGAAACTACAAGGTGGAGAAACTCCCTGTAGTGAACAAGGACGGTACTCTGGAAGGACTCATCACCTATAAGGACCTGATGAAGATCAAGGACAATCCTATCGCTTCCAAGGATTCGAAGGGCCGTCTTCTCGTGGCTGCTGCGGTAGGTGTCAAATCGGATACTATCGAGCGTATAGAGATGCTGACTCATGCGGGTGCCGATGCCGTAGTGGTGGATACTGCCCACGGACATTCGGTAGGTGTGCTCAATGTGATCAAGAAAGCCTGCGAAGCCCTTCCTGACATACAGATAGTAGCCGGAAATGTGGCTACGGCCGAAGGTGCGAAAGCTCTTGCCGATGCAGGTGTCAGCGCAGTGAAAGTCGGCATAGGACCTGGTTCCATCTGTACGACCCGTGTCATAGCCGGTGTCGGCATGCCTCAGCTTTCAGCCGTGATGATGGCTTCGAATGCGCTGAAAGGTACCGGTATCCCTGTCATAGCGGACGGCGGTATCAGATATTCCGGAGATGTAGTCAAGGCTCTGGCTGCAGGTGCCAGCACCATCATGGCCGGCTCTCTCTTCGCAGGAGTCGAGGAGTCACCGGGTGAAACTATTATCCTGAACGGCCGTAAATTCAAGTCTTACAGGGGAATGGGTTCGCTCGAAGCCATGCAGCAGGGATCGAAGGACAGGTATTTCCAGGACATGGAGGACGATATCAAGAAACTTGTTCCGGAAGGAATCGTAGCCCAGGTGCCGTACAAGGGTACCCTCTCTGAAGTGGTTTACCAGCTCGTCGGAGGTCTCCGTGCAGGTATGGGCTACTGCGGCGCGAAGGATATCGAAACTCTCCGCAGCGCGAAATTCGTCCGCATCACCCATGCCGGGTTCGTGGAAGGACATCCTCATGATGTCACCATCACCCGTGAATCCCCTAACTATTCAAGATAATCCGCAGGATGAAAGGCTGGATTTTGTCTTTGACGGTTCTCATGGTCGCCTTGCCGGTGTTTTCATCGTGTAAGGCGATTTCGTCACTTTTTGACGATGACAGGAAAGTAGTGGCGAAAGTAGGCCAGCACAAGCTCAGCCATAGTGACATAGCCGCACTGGTGCCCAAGGGCACATCGCATGAGGACAGCATGAAGATAGTGATGCAGTATATAAACTCGTGGGCATCCGATCTGGTCTATGCGGACATCGCCGAAGCGCAGCTTTCAAAACAGGAAAAGGACGTCTCCAGGGAAGTGGAGGAATACCGGAAAGCGCTGCTGAAATACCGCTATGAACAGAGGTATGTGAACGAGCGTCTTGATACGAGCGTCACCAGGGAGGAACTCCAGGAATATTATGATTCGCACAAACAGAAATTCGTGGCGGACATGCCGCTGGTGAAGGCCCACTTCATGAGGATATCGGCCGATTCCCCGAGTATCGAACCGATAAAGAAGAACATCACGTCGGACAATATCGATGACATGGCGTATGTGGACAGCCTCGCATATTCTTCCGCTGACAGGTATACGGACTATGGCGGCAAATGGATAAGCATGAAGGCCCTTGCCCGTGATTTCGGGCAGGAAGACTGGTCCGGACTCCTTTCGAAAATGCGCAATTCGTTCATACAGGTGCGCGATACTGACTATGACAAGCTGGACATCGCCTATATTTCGGATTTCGTCCGTGCAGGCGACCCGCTTCCTCTGGAATACTGCGAGGCGGAGATCCGAGGAATCCTCATCGGGATACGGAGACATGAGCTGGTGACCGGTCTGGAACAGGACTTGCTGGAAGATGCCCGCGCAAAAGGGAAATTCGTCATTTACTGATACTGACGGCCGGAAAATATTTGTTAAATTGACAGGAATGAAAAACATCGCTCTCAGAATAACCGCTGTCATGGCTGCTGCCATGACAGCAATATTGCCGTCATCGGCACAGCAGTACCCGGACGGGATCATCGACAAGACCGTCGCCGTGGTCGGAAACGAGATGATATCCATCTCCCAGCTCGAAGAGGAGGTGCAGATCATGCGTGCGCAGGGCATGGCTTCCGACAGGAATATCCGCTGCGAACTGCTGGAGCAGATGATGACATCCAAGCTTTTCCTGATACAGGCGAGGCTCGACTCGCTGACCGTGAACAATGACATGGTAGAAGCCGAGCTGAGCAACCGGGTGGACAATATCAGGACACAGCTCGGAGGAGACGAGAATGTGGAGAAATATTTCGGCAAGCCGCTGTACAAGCTCCGTCAGGAATGGCGTCAGACACTTCAGGACCAGAGCCTTACACAGCAGATGCAGCAGAATGTGGCTTCTTCGGCTCCTGAAATGACCCCTTTCGACGTGCAGGAGTATGTCGACGCCACCGATTCTCTGGACCTGCCTGTCGTCCCGATCAAGTACCAGCTCAGCCAGATATGCATATATCCTGACCGCGAAGCGGCCAATCTGGCTGTGAAGGACCGTCTTCTGGCCATCAGGGAAAGGATAATGAACGGAGAGAAGTTCGCGGTACTGGCGAGGATCTATTCGCAGGACCCCGGAAGCGCAAGGAGGGGTGGAGAGCTGGGCATGGCTTCCAAATCCGTCTTCTGGCCTGCTTTCTCGGATGCCGCCATGGCTCTGAAACCGGGCATAGTTTCACAGATAGTGGAGACTCCGGACGGTTTCCATATCATTGAAGTGCTGGAAAAGAAAGGCGACATGTTCAATGCCCGCCACATCCTGATGAAGCCGGAGTATACGGCGGATGACATGGAGAAGGCGTTCAAGACACTGGACAGCCTGAAGACCGAACTGCAGAACGGAGCCGTGTCGTTCGACCTGGCTGCACGTTTCTATTCGCAGGATCCGTCTACCAGAACGAACGGAGGCCAGATGTCGGACCCGAACACCGGTTCGTCATATTTCGAGATAGACCAGCTGAAACCGGAAGACTACAACGCCATCAAGGATCTGAAGGAGGGCGAAATATCAGCACCTTTCGAATCCAGAGACAATGAAGGCCGCTCCGGAAACACTGTCTACAAAATCATAAAGGTGGACAGGATCCTGCCTGCCCATACGGCATCTTTCTCTGAAGACTACGCCCTGCTGCTGGAGCAGGCAAAGAACGAGAGGGCCATGGAAGCCATCGATGAATTCATAAAGGAGAAGATAGCGGATACCTATATCGTCATAGATCCTATTTTCAAGGACTGTACTTTCGACCATGAGGAGTGGTCTTCGAAAATCAGAACGGAAGAATAAGTCATGCGGAATATTCCCAGCATCGCGTTGTCGCTACTGTTGCCGGCCATGTTTTCCCTCGGGGCTTCAGCCCAGGAACAGCAGAAGGAGCCGGAGGACAGTCTTGTGCGCCTGCTGAGCGGAAAGAGCGCCCAGCTTCTGGAGATCGACGGCATGAGCTACAGGAAGATAGTGGGTCCTGCCAGATTCTTTCACAACAACACCTATCTTCTCTGCGACACCGCACTCTGGAATGTGGATACCCGAGTGATAGATGCCATCGGGAACGTGCAGATCATCCAGGACCAGACCGAGCTGCACAGCGAGAAGATGAAATACTACATCGATACCGACCTGGCCGAGTTCCGCGGAGACGTGGTCCAGCTTCAGGACAAGGACAGGAATACTCTGCGCACCAAGTTCCTGGATTACAATACGAAAGACAGTGTCGCCGTCTTTTTCCGCGGAGGTTCCATGCGGGACAAGGACGGACAGATCATAGAAAGTCAGACGGGTACGTATGATTCGAAAATAAAGACATTCGATTTCGCGACTGACGTCAATATGTTCACTGACTCCATCTTCATCAAGACCAATACCCTGAAATACCAGTCGGAAACGTCCCTGGCCACTTTCGGGACCGGGACCAATGCCTGGAAAGAGGACAACATGCTTTCTTCCGAGTACGGGTGGTATGACCGCGGCCGCGAACTTTTCTTTTTCAGCAGGAAGGTGCATCTGATGTCCGATACCCAGGAAGCGTGGTGCGACTCCCTGTATTTCAACAGGAATACGTCCGATATACAGATGTTGGGGAACGTGCAGCTGACAGATACTACCCGCAACGTCTACGGGCTTGCCGGCAGACTTGACTATGTGGATTCCATATCCACGGTGACTCTGACGCGTGATCCGGCAGTGGTGGCCGTCACAGAGGAAGAGGGGCAGAAAGATACCGTCTATTTCGGGGCCGATACCCTGATACATTATACATTGAAGATGTTCGAGATAGATTCCCTGACGGTAGCCGAGGCCGCGACCAGAAAGGCGAATCTCGACATCGATCCGGTGACCGAATTCCGAAGAAAGGCTGCCGAGGAGGCTGCAAAGAAGGCCGCAGAGGCTGCGGCCAATGATCCGAACCAGAAGGCCCGGATGGAGGCCGAGCAGAGGGCGAAGGCAAAGGCTGCCGCAGATTCTCTGAAGGCTGCACAGGCGGCCGAAACATTGGCCAGGGCTAAGGCTGCGGCGGATTCCCTTGCGGTGACGGACTCGCTGGCTGCAGGCCCGGATTCGCTTGCGGTGACGGACTCGTTGGCCGCAGGTCAGGATTCGCTCGCGGTGACAGACTCGTTGGCCGCAGGTCAGGATTCGCTTGCGGTGACAGACTCGTTGGCCGCAGGTCAGGATTCGCTTGCGGTGACAGACTCGTTGGCCGCAGGCCTGGATTCTCTTGCGATGGCGGACTCGTTGGCGAACGTGGAACCGGATACGACGAAAATCGGCTTCGTGGTGGCGCTGAGAAATGTGAAGATTTTCCGGAAAAGCATGCAGGTGGTCTGCGACTCGCTGCTGTATTGCGACCTGGATTCGCTGGCGCGCCTGTTCAAGGAACCGGTTATCTGGAACGAAATCACACAGCAGTACAACGCGGACAGTATTTCCGTGGTGGTAAAGAATAATGCGATGGAGAAGGCGAGCCTGATGTCCAATGCTTTCATCCATATAGAAGAGGATACGACCCATTATGACCAGATCAAGGGTGCGGAGATGATGGCTTATTTCTCGAAAGAAGGAGAGCTGTCGCGGTTCGATGCGCTCGGAGGGGCTTCTGCATTGTTCTACATAGAGGAAAATGATGCTCTGGCGACTGTGAACAAGAAGGATTCCAAGATGTTGTCAGCTGTCTTCAAGGACGGGAACATAAACAGGATTTACTATTTCGATACAGCCGTGAGCGATGCATATCCTGTGGTGCAGCTGTCTGAAGAGGACCGGAAACTGAAGGGGTTCAACTGGATGCCGGAGAGACGTCCCCAGGACAGACATGCGGTGACTTCCCTGGATCTCAGGCCGTCGGAGAGGACGCGGTACAATGCCAGACCTCGTGCACGCTATGCCCAGACGGACCTTTATTTCCCTGGTTATATAGATGACATATATCTGCAGATAGCTGTCAGGGATTCCCTGAATCATGTACGTTCGGTGGAAAGGCAGAGACAGGTGCAGCTGGAGGAAATCAGGCAGCAGGAGATCAAGGATTCCCTGGCTGTCGCACGTCTGGATTCGCTGGAGCAGGTGAAGGCGGATTCTCTGGCGTTGGCTGACAGCATCAAGGCCGTGTCGGACTCTCTGGCGTTGGCTGACAGTTTGGCGAAGGCGGATTCTGCCGCCAGAATGGACAGCATCCCGGAGACTGAACTGACGAAGGACCAGCTCAGACAGAAGAAGGCGGCCGAGCGTGAAAGGAAGAAGTCGGAGAGGATAGCTGCCCGGGAGGCCAGATGGAAGGCTCTGGACGAGGCCGATGCCAGGAAGGCGCAGGCCAAACTTGACCGGAAGGCAGAGAAGGCGAGGGCGAAGAAACGCCGTGCCCTGAAACAGGCACAGGCCAGGGCCAGGCAGGATGCGGACATGCTGCAACGGTATATCGAGCGGTATGAAAAGCAGCTGGAAAAGCGCCGGAAGATATAGTCTGAAATGGTGATATTGCACCATTCTGCTTCATAATTTGTATTGATTTGTCAGGGGCCGTCAGTCCCTGGACTTGACTTTTTGCGCGGAAATTCATACTTTTGAAATCTGTATAAACGAATTTAACAGATTTTGCCTATGGAATTTTTGCGTACGATAGCTGTTTTCATGGCTGTCATCGTTTCCGTAATGGCATCCGCCCAGGGAGGAAATCCCCGAATTCTTGCCGGGCGGGTGACTGATATATGGGACGAGCCTCTGGCCGGTGCCAATGTCTGGGTACGCGGCGATACCGGTACCGGTACATCTACAGACATCAACGGATATTTCTCCATCGAACTACCGGCCAGGAACGATATCCTGATCGAGGTGTCCTTCCTCGGAATGAAGTCCCAGACCATTTCATATACTGGGCAGAAGGAGGTCACCGTGATTCTGGAAGAGGATGCGAACATGATGGAAGGGGCCGTGGTCACCGGAAAGCAGAATATCAACGACCTGGATATCCGTTCCAAATCCGGTGTCATCAGTACCGTGGATGTCAAGAGACTGCAGGACAAGCCTGTGGTGGACATGTCCGTGGCGCTCCAGGGTTCTGCTCCCGGACTCGTGGTGACGAACAGGGGAGACCTGGGAACGAAGCCTGAAATCCGTATCAGGGGAAACTCATCTTTCCGTGAGGGCGATGCGGCGAACGAGCCTCTTTTCGTTCTGGACGGACAGGTCATTTCTTCCGATGCGTTCATGACCCTGAATCCTCTGGACATAGCGGATATCAAGATATTGAAGGACGCCGTGGCCTGCGCCCTGTACGGTACGAAGGCTTCGAACGGTGTCATCGAGATCACATCGGTCAGGGGAACCGCAGGCGAGGCTCTGGTCACGTACAACTTCAACGCAGGTATCACCACCCGCGGGCGTCGCGGCGTACTCATGATGGATACAGACGAGAAACTCGAACTTGAACGCAGGCTCAGGAATCCGTCTGCTCCGGGCTATCTGTACAGCGAGGAATATATCCGTGAGACGAATCCGGGTGCGGCGAACATCGATGAACTGGTGGCGGCCGGTCAGGCCAAACTGGACGAACTCCGGAAGACTAATACCGACTGGTTCAAGGAACTGCTCCGCAATGACTTCTATCAGAGGCACAATCTCAGTGTCAGGGGAGGAAACAGCAAGACTTCCTACTATGCTTCCGCGAACTACAGCTATCAGGGCGGACAGATTCCGGGGAACGACGTGAGCCGCTTTACAGGCAGGATAAGCCTGGACCAGGCGGTCGGACAGATAGGATACGTGTCGGTGAGCGTGAACGGCGGATATTCGAAGGCGAACAGCCCGAACAGTTCGGAATATTCCCCTACTTCCCTGATTTACGAACTGAACCCGTATGAGAGCAAGACGAGCGGAGAACTCTGGTCATATCCGAACAGGACATACGATGACCTCTTCTATCAGTATGAGAAGGTGTCCACTGAAAAAAGGTTCGGCGCTACGGCCAGTATAAATCTCCAGCCTCTGAAAGGTCTGGATCTGGATGCCGTGGTGGGTCTGGATATGGTGCTTTCCGAGTCCCAGGACTTTACTCCGTCCACATCGTATTCAGAGCAGCAGAGCGGCGCCCCGGAGATAGAAAGGGGACGCCTGGGCAGGGCGAAGAATGTCATGACGAATATCACTTATAATATACGTGCCACCTGGAACAGGGTTTTCGGGAAGCATGACATCACACTCGGTGCCAATACCGACTATTATATGGACGATGTGGACAATATGTCCATCACCGGCTACGGTGTCGGCCAGCTGAATTCGGCAGCCGCCATAAACCAGTCCATAGAAGGCAGCAGGAAGGTCAGTACCTCGAATCTGAAGGAGAAGACGGCCCAGGTCGGCATAGGTGTGCTGGGCGGTTACAGTTTCGACGGGACCTATGACGTCTTCGGCACTTACAAGGCCGATGCTTCGTCCATCCTGCCCAAGGACAAGAGGTGGAATGCAGCATGGGCCGTGGGTGCAGGGTGGAATGTGAAGAGCTATTTCCAGGACTGGAATCCGATCTCGGCATTGCGGTTCAAGGCCTCATACGGGCGTACGGCGAGTCTCGCCGGTATCTCGCCGTCATTGGCGGTAGCCACCTTCCAGTATCTGGAGGACAGCTATGGTGACCGCAGGCTTCTGGACCTGATGTCGCTCTACAACGATTCACTGAAACCGGAGCAGACGGTCTCTACCGAGGCCGGAGTGTCCATAGGGTTCTGGAACAGGGTGTCTCTCGATGTCGGCTGGTACAACAGGATTACCGAGGATGCCCTTCTGGATGTGCCTATCCCGGCATCGAACGGCTTCACTACGATGAAGAGGAACATCGGAGTGCTGAGCAATTCCGGTATCGAGGCGGCGGTTTCGGCCACTCTTCTGGATATGGAAAATACCCGTCTGAACCTGCGCTTTTCCGTGGCATACAATGAAAACAAGGTGCTGGACCTGTATGACGGGGACAAGCTGTACACGAGTGAATATACCCTGGTGCCGGATTATGAGGTGGGAAAGGCTTATGACATCATATACGGACCGATTTCCAACGGTATAGACCCGATGACAGGTTTTCCTACGTTCAGAAAAGCCGACGGCAGCGAGATTCCTGCATCCGGAAAACTGGAAAGGGAAGACATGGTGGCCCTCGGACATGGAGTACCTCCTTTCAGCGGGACCATAAACCTGAGTTTCACATACAGGAACCTGGAGTTCGATGCCGACTTCTATTATGTTCTGGGCGGTATCAAGGCCTATGCCTTTTCGTATGTGAGGGACGTGGATGATGCGAACAAGAACGCTGTACGCGGACAGGTGGAGAACATGTGGTTCAAGAAAGGGGATCAGGACAAGATCTACAATTCCCCTTATACCGAGACGGCTTCCCTGGAGAATCTGACCCTGTACCCGAACAGCCGCACGGTAGGCAGCAGCGATTATCTGAGACTGTCCATGCTGTCTCTCCGCTACAGGTTCCCGCAGCGGCTCCTGCAGAAGGCAGGGAATTTCTTCAAGTACGGTAATATCGCTTTCCAGGCTTCTAACCTGTTCACCCTTACGCGCTACAAGGAGTCCGACCCTGAATCCGGTTCGCTCGTAGGTGCGCAGCAGCCTATCTATACCATAAGCCTGAGTCTGTCATTCTAAACGGAAGATGAAAATGAAAAAATATATCATAAGCCTGCTGTGCATGATGCCGGTATTCACCGGCTGTCTCGACATCAAGCTGGAGAACCAGTTTTCCGATCCCGATGCCATCACTACGGTGGATACGGCCAGGGAACTTCTGGCTACGGCATACAGTTCCATCCCACGCTATCAGATGGAGTTTTCGGTGCTGGGCGATGATTTTTATCCCACCACGTATGCGAACCAGTATGCGGAAATGCAGAATCTCTACAACTGGCAGGACAATGCCATTACCGACCTTTCTTCACAGGTATGGAACGATTATTATATGACAGTGGCATATCTGAATGCTCTTCTCGACAGGATAGATAACGTGAAGACTGAGGATGAAGCCGGAGCTCTGGAACTGCAGAAAGTCCGCAGCGAAGCTTATGCCCTGAAAGCGTACTGCTATTTCGACCTGTTGAGGATTTATGCCCCGGCTTATTCTGAAGACGTGCTGGACAGGGACGGCATCATCCTGAAAAACAGGCTGGAACTGGACTTCCTGCCGAGGTCTTCAGTCAGGGCTTGCGTAGAGGAGATAGCTTCCTTGCTTTCGGAGGCCGCGAAGGTGTCGAATACCGGTAACGCCGTCTATTATTTCGGTTCCGATGCCGTGAATGCATTGCGTGCGGAATTCGAACTGTACCGCGGCGCCTATGATGTCGCAGTGGAGTACGGTCTGCCCCTGCTTTCGGATCTGGAGTCGCGGCTGACGGAAACGGAGTATTCGAATCTCTGGACCGAAAACGAGAGTCAGGAGCGTATTTTCGCCCCTTATATCTTCGACTCCTTCTACATAAACCTGAACTATGACAGGGAGAGCGGAGACTATTTCTGTCTTGCGGACGGGGTCACGTATGAAGACACGGATATGAGGAAGTCCTGGTGCGAATATCAGGGTCCTCAGACAGGAGTCCGCAGTCTGGGCAAGTACAACAGGATGTATTATGAAAATACGGAAGTGCGCTATATCAACACTCTGCGTTATTCGGGAGTGTGCTTCACTGTAGCAGAGGCCTATGCCAGGGACAGGCAGCCTGGCGAGGCAGTGGCTCTGATGAACAGGTATCTCGGTGCGCGCGGCTGCACTCTGCTGGATGAATCCCTTTCAGGGGACGCTCTGGTGGATGCCATCCTGACTGAGAAGCAGAGGGAGTTCGTAGGCGAGGGTGTGAGATATTTCGACCTCAAGCGTATCGGCAGTCCTCTTGACAGGTACAATGCTGCCGGAAACCGTACGTCCACCATCGCTGCCGATGACTACCGCCATCTTTTCCCGATACCTCAGTCAGAGTACAGGTACAATGAAAACATCACCGCCGAACACCAGAACCCGGGCTGGTCCTACGAGGTGGCCGAATAAATTCGGAATAATTTCAGAAAAATCATTTATAAACGGATAAAGACATGAAAAAATTTCTGACTTGGTGCTGCGTGGCCGCAGCAATGTCCGCAGGAATGACTTCCTGCGAAGAGCCTGAGACAGGCTATGAGGGAACCAATTACATTTATCTGGAGTCTGCATCCAGTTCGATGTATGACAATGCCTCTCTCGAAATTTCAGTGGTCCTGACAACAGCTCTGGACCAGGATCTGACACTGACTCTGAAAACGGACGATACTGAAGACATCATAACTCTCGAAGGGAATCCAGTGACGATTCCTGCAGGAGAGAGGTCTGGGACTGTGACCGTAAAGAGTGCCGAACTCTCCGAGAACTCCATGAATTTCAGGATTTCCCTGGACGAGTCCACCGTGCTTCCTGAGAATGTCAAGTGGGACAAAGACTTCACATTCACTGTGAATTCCTCTGCAGTGCCGGACCTGACCGATGATCAGCTGGCCATCATCGAAGCTTACAAGACCGCTACTGGTATCGACCTGTCGAAGTATCTGGGTCTGGTGGAAGTCAGCACTGTCTATACGGCAGCAAGTATTGAAACCGAGATTCCTTTGGACCCTGTTACTGTCAGCGGTATCACGGCCATTACGCTTTCTGAAGAGTCCACAGCTGACCAGCCTGTGCTGAAAATGACCAATAATCCAATGGGTATTCAGGATATTCTTTATAGCAAGTTGAAATCTCTTACTCTTGAAAATCCGGACTGGACCAATGAAGACGCTTCTCCGGATTTCAAGACACTGCTTGATGCCATAGAATGGACTTCAACGTCTACAGAAACTTTCACTATGTCTCTTGACGGTATAAAACCGAAAGTAGACAAGACAGTGGAATTCTTGGACGAAGTTACATTCATAGACAGCTATGGAGATGAAGTGACACAGACTAAAGTCCCGTTTGAATTTTATTTTTCGGCATATGAAAGAGAAAAAGAAGCTTTGGCTGCGGGAAAAATAGGTACGGCAGTCAATCCTGAGTGGTATTATACCGCCACTGTAAATCCTGCCTCAAATCTCAATACTGACGATGTTTCTGAGGATACTTGGGAAGTGGGAAATTACATAGCCCCTTCAGCGTCTATTTCCACGGACAAGATGGTATTTTCATTCTCCATATATAACAGCATGGATGCATCATACGACTATGATTATTCGAAAGTCGTAGCAACATATACACCTAACGAATGAGGAAAGGACTGATATCGACAGCGGCAGCTGTCGCTGCCATTGTGAACTGTTTCGGGGTGCGAGCCTCGGAACAGTCTTCATTTGACGGCAGTACGGACGGGAAGACATGGGAAGAGCCGGTATTGCCTCCGGCAGGAATAGTGACGGACAGATTGGCCAACGGCCTGGATTATGTCATAGTGGAGAACCAGTCTCCATCGAGGATGATAGAGTTCCGTCTGATTTTCAGGACGGGATCGATGATGGAGACGGACGGGAACAGGGGGGCGGCGCATTTTCTGGAGCACATGGCTTTCGGAGGGACACGCCATTTCCCGAAACGGAAACTGGTGGAGTATCTGGAGTCTCTGGGAGTCCAGTACGGGATAGGCATCAATGCCTTCACCGGCTACGACAGGACCATCTATATGTTTTCCATGCCTTCCGATGATCCTGAGAATCTGGATCGTGCGCTGCTGATATTGAAAGACTGGCTCACTGACATCACTATTGCCCGGCAGAAAGTGGAGAAAGAGAAGGGCGTGATCAAGGAGGAACTGCGCGGATATGATGTCGGGGACGAGTTTTATGATCTGAAGATAGGTACTGGACGCTATAGCGAGGGTATCCCTCTCGGTACGGAAGAGGATATAGACAGGATCACTCCGGAGATATTGAGGGATTTCCATGATACGTGGTACACTCTCGACAGGGCTACTGTGGCCGTGGTGGGCGATGTGTACCGGGACGATTTGGAAGAACGGATAAAAAGGATTCTCGGCCCGCTGAAGCCTACGGTGTCTCCGGAATTCGACGAGTCTCCGCTGGAATACGCCGGGGGAGTGACTGTGAAAAATATCGCGGATACCATGGCACGCAGCATGAGTTTCGAACTCATCGTTCCCCATACGGCCGTGATGAGACGGACTCTTGGGGATGCCGTGTCGTTCGGAAGGAACAGGATGCTGGTCAGGGGGATTTCTTCACGCCTGTATGAGACGGGAAGGTATGCCACCATATCGAACAACTGGTATTTCGCCGACAAGGAGCATTTCGTGGTTTCCGTTTCCGGGGACGTAAAGGAAGAGGTGTCGGAGTGTTTTGCGGATGTGATGGCGGAATTGTACCGCCTTTCCCGTGAGGGATTCCAGGACGGGGAGATGGATCAGCTCAGGGAATCCGTGGGGATTTATGTCCCGGCTTCCTCCAGTTCGTCTATGATATGCGACAACATAGCTGATGCCGTGCTTTTCGGTGACATGGATGTGACTGATCCGGAGCAGGTGGCTGCCGTGGAAGAAGAGCTCCGCGCCACTTCGTCAGAAGATTTGCGGGAAATTCTTTCCCGGTGGCTGGATGATGCCGGAAAGTGTGCTCTCGCGGCCTGCAAGTACAATCCTCTTTCCACTTCCGGTTTTTCTCCGGCGGACGTTGAGGCTCTTATGTCCGAAGCCTCGGAAACCGTGTGCGAGCCTTATGTTTTCGTGCCGGACGAGCCTGAGGACGAAACTGCACGGACGGTGATTCCGGCGTTTCTGCTTGAAGAAAGGCCTTCGGGCGAGGATATGATAGCGAACATGCTGTTTTACCGGAACATCGCAGTGACGGATGTTTTCCTGAAGAACGGCTTCCGCCTGATTCTGAGACCTACCAGGGACGAGGAGGGGAGGATACAGATGCAGACCTTCGCTCCGGGAGGACTCTCGCGTGTGCCTGAGGATGAGTACGCGAAATATGAGGGGCTTGCCGGCTACATGGAACTGGGAGGAATCGAAGGCGTGGACGATGATGTCTACAGATCGGTGATGGCAGAGAACGGCATAGGACTGTTGCTCGGTATCGAATCCTACTGGCATGGAATGATAGCTTCCGGCCCGTCGCGGAACATGCGCCTGCTTTTCAATCTCGTGTATGAGCGTATGATGCACCCGTCCCTGGACTATGAGGGTTTCGAGGAAATACGGCAGGAAGAACTGGAGAGTTTCGGGGAAGAGTCTTATCTGACCCGTCTCATGAAACAGGATGTCATGCGGCAGGTCGGCATGCAGATAGACAGCCTGATGGGAAATCTCATGTATGGCAGGAGGACTGCAATGACTGAAGATGAACTCAGGTCTCTGGACCTGGATTCGCTGGCGGCATGTTACCGGGATCTTTTCTCGAATCCGGACGGCATGACGTGCGTCATCTGCGGCGATTTCGATGTGGACAGCCTGCTCAGGGAAGCAGTTCCTGTCTTCGGACGCATCCCGCGCGGTGACAGGCCTAACTGGATGGGGCCGTCCCATTTCACTCTGCCGGAAGTCACGGTCAAACGCGAATTTCCGAATGCGAACGAGTCCCAGACGATGTTCGACTACATCAGGTTCGGCAAGTACGATCCGTCTCTGCGCTCCGGACTGAAACTCAAGCTGATGAACAACCTCATACGGAACCGTCTGCTGACTGTCCTCCGCGAGCAGGAGTCGCTGGTATATTCCCCGTATGCATCGCTTTTCTACAATGCATCTCCGGACAGTATCTTCTATATGGACATAAATGCTTCCGTGGACAGGAACAACACCGGGCGCGTGCATGAAGTCCTCGATGAAATCATCGAGGAACTGCAGCGGAAAAAGGTGTCCGTGAAGGAACTGAATACCCTGAAGCAGATATTCATAGTGAACAGACGTTCATATCTGGAGGAAGATGCCACCGCGAACTGGAAGAGCCATCTGGTGCGCCAGCTCCGGAATGACGAGACCCTGGTGGAGATGGATATGTATGAAGCCGTGCTCGAGAGCATTACGCCTGAAGAACTCAGGGATGAGTTCAGGCATTGCTTCGATACCGACAGGTACATGATACTGTCGATAGGTCCTTTCCAGGAAAACGATTAAACGGATATTTCAGATGAAAAAGATTGTATTTATGATAATATTGGCGGTCACGACCGCCAATATTGCCGTACAGGCACAGGACAAGCCGGCTTATACCGTATTTGCCGGTGACGGCAAGCCGTCGGATTACGGGCGTATGCTGGAGGCCCTTTCAGAGGCTGACGTGATTTTCATCGGGGAGACGCACAACTGTCCCATAGCGCACTGGATAGAGTTTGAACTGACGCGGGACTTATACGGAAAGCATTCTGACGGGCTGGTCCTGGGGGCAGAGATGTTCGAGACCGATGACCAGCTTCTGGTGGACGAGTATGTGACAGGGGTCATTTCTTCAGACAAGTTCGAAAGTGAAGCCAAGTTGTGGGACAATTACTATACGGACTATTATCCTCTGCTTTCTTTCGCCAGGGAGAAAGGGCTGAAATTCGTGGCTACGAATGTGCCGCGGCGTTATGCTTCATATGTGAAGGACCATGGCCTGGAGGCTCTGGAGAATCTGTCAGACGGGGCCAAAGCGCTGATGGCGCCGCTTCCGATAGATTTCGAGGCCTCGGAGGAGGATGAGGCGATGTTCGGCTTCATGAAGATGATCAGCGGTTCTGACGGGAAGAAGTCATATTTCGCCGAGGCCCAGGCTATCAAGGATGCCACCATGGCCTGGTCGGTAGCACGGAACATGGACCGCAGGTTCATACATTACAACGGGAACTTCCATTCGGATTTCCATGGCGGGATCATTCCGTATTTCAATAAGTATTGCCCCGGAAAGTCAGTCATGACCGTTTGCTGTGTGCGACAGGACGATATCAGTGTTCTCGGGGAGGAGAATCTGGGCAGGGCCGATTTTATCGTCTGCGTTCCTGTGGACATGACCATGAGTTATTAGCTCCGGGGGTTAAGAGGATTTTAATTATCAACAATTTTTGTCCGTAAAACTAATAAGTCCCGGCGGGACCGCGACAGAAAGGAGCGAGATCCCCCTAATAGGGGGCTCCGGGGGTTAGGAGGATTTTAATTATCAACAATTTTTGTCCGTAAAACTAATAAGTCCCGGCGGGACCGCGACAGAAAGGAGCGAGATCCCCCTAATAGGGGGCTCCGGGGGTTAGGAGGATTTTAATTATCAACAATTTTTGTCCGTAAAATTGTTGATAATTAAAATATTATCTGTATATTTGCAGCCCCAAAGTTTGGGGAAAGGTTACATAAATTAAAGATTAACAATCATTTATGCCTACAATTCAACAATTAGTTCGCAAAGGGCGCGAGGTTATCGAGATCAAGAGTAAATCCCGCGCGTTGGATGCTTGCCCTCAGAGAAGGGGCGTATGCGTGCGTGTCTACACTACGACACCTAAGAAACCTAACTCAGCGATGCGTAAGGTTGCCCGTGTACGTCTTACCAACTCTAAAGAGGTCAATGCCTACATCCCGGGCGAAGGTCACAACCTCCAGGAGCACTCGATCGTGCTCGTAAGGGGCGGTCGTGTAAAGGACCTTCCGGGTGTACGTTACCACATCCTTAGAGGAGCTTTGGATACTGCAGGTGTAGAGGGAAGGACTCAGTCACGTTCTCTCTATGGTGCAAAGAGGCCGAAGAAATCTAAGAAGTAATCATTTTTTATTTTAATTTTTCAAGACAATGAGAAAAACGAAGCCTAAGAAGAGGATTCTACTTCCAGATCCTAAGTATCACGACGTGATGGTTACGCGTTTCGTGAACAATCTTATGTTGCAGGGGAAGAAGAGTATCGCGTATTCTATTTTTTACGATGCCATTGACATGGTAGGCGAGAAGATGAAAGATTCTGACAAGGCTCCTCTGGATATTTGGAGGAAAGCTCTTGAGAATGTGACGCCTCAGGTAGAGGTGAAGAGTCGCAGGATCGGCGGAGCTAACTTCCAGGTGCCTACCGAGGTGCGCCCGGAGAGGAAGATTTCACTTTCCATGAAGAATATGATCGTATTCGCCCGCAAGCGTTCCGGCCACTCGATGGCAGAAAAACTCGCCGCAGAGATCATCGCAGCCTATAACTGTGAAGGTGCGGCATTCAAGAGAAAAGAAGATATGCACAGGATGGCAGAGGCCAACAAGGCATTTGCACATTTCCGTTTCTAATCCCCAATTAAGTTAAGAACAAATGGCAAGAGATCTTAAATTCACCAGGAATATCGGTATTATGGCCCACATCGATGCCGGTAAGACTACTACTTCAGAGCGTATTCTCTACTATACGGGGAAGACCCACAAGATAGGAGAGGTGCATGAGGGAGCTGCCACCATGGACTGGATGGTTCAGGAGCAGGAGCGTGGTATTACCATCACATCGGCTGCGACTACCGCTTTCTGGCATTACAAAGGGGATACTTATCAGATTAACTTGATCGATACTCCGGGCCACGTGGACTTCACTGTCGAGGTCGAGCGTTCTCTCCGTGTGCTGGACGGTACCGTAGCCACTTTCTGCGCTGTGGGCCGTGTACAGCCTCAGTCAGAGACAGTATGGCGTCAGGCAGACAAGTACGGTGTTCCGAAGATAGCATATGTAAACAAGATGGACCGTGTGGGTGCGGATTTCCTCGCAGTAGTCGACGAGATCAAGGAAAAGCTCGGTGCAAGGGCAGTTCCTATCTGTCTCCCTATCGGTGCAGAAGACAAGTTCCAGGGTATCGTGGACCTGATCGCAAACAAGGCCCTTATCTATGACAGCGGTGAAGAGCTCGTGAACTACAAGGTCACTGATGTGCCTGAAGAGATGAAGGCTGAAGTGGCAGCATGGAGAGAGAAACTGATCGAGGCTGCCGCAGAGTATGACGAGTCCCTGATGGAGAAGTTCTTCGAGGACCCTGATTCCATTTCAGAAGATGAGATCATTTCGGCTCTGAGAAAGGCTACCATCGACATGTCCATCGTGCCTGCATGCTGCGGTTCTTCATTCAAGAACAAGGGTGTACAGTTCCTGCTTGATGCAGTGATGCGTTATCTGCCGTCTCCGCTCGACAAGGGCGCAGTGAAGGGTACGAACCCTAATACGGGTGAAGAGGAAGAGCGTCGTCCTGATTCCAAGGAGCCGTTCTGCGCACTCGTCTTCAAGATCGCCACTGACCCGTTCGTGGGACGTCTTGCATTCCTGAGGGCTTATTCAGGCCGTCTCGATGCAGGTTCTTACGTCCTGAACACCAGGTCAGGCAAGAAAGAGCGTGTGGCACGTCTTTATCAGATGCACTCGAACAAGCAGAACCCTATCGAATTCGTGGAGGCAGGTGATATCTGCGCCGCAGTAGGATTCAAGGATCTGCGTACAGGCGATACTATCTGCGTGGAGAGCTCTCCTATCACTCTCGAGTCCATGGAGTTCCCTGATCCGGTGATCGGACTTGCAGTGGAGCCTAAGACCCAGAAGGATCTGGACAAGCTCGGAATCGCTCTTGCAAAACTTGCTGAAGAGGACCCTACATTCACTGTGAAGACTGACCATGAGACAGGTCAGACTGTCATCAGCGGTATGGGTGAGCTTCACCTGGATATCATCGTGGACCGTCTCCGCCGTGAATTCGGTGTCGAGATCAACCAGGGTGCTCCTCAGGTGAACTACAAGGAAGCCATCACAGGTACAGTCCAGCATCGTGAGGTCTTCAAGAAACAGACCGGAGGCCGCGGTAAGTTCGCCGATATCATAGTCGAGATCGGACCTGCAGACGAGGGCACTACCGGACTCCAGTTCATCGACGAGGTGAAGGGCGGTAACGTTCCTAAGGAGTTCATTCCGTCTGTAGAGAAAGGCTTCAAGTCTGCCATGGCGAACGGTGTTCTCGCAGGATACGAGGTACAGTCTCTGAAAGTGACACTGAAGGATGGTTCGTTCCACCCTGTCGATTCAGACCAGCTTTCATTCGAGATCTGCGCCCGTCAGGCATTCCGTCACGCCTGCCCTAAGGCAAAGCCGGTTCTCCTCGAACCTATCATGTCTCTCGAAGTCGTGACTCCGGAGGACTACATGGGTGATATCGTAGGTGACCTGAACCGTCGTCGCGGACAGATCAACGCGATGGATTCCACTACGGGTGGAGCAAGAATCGTGAAGGCTTTCGTTCCGCTCGCAGAGCAGTTCGGCTATGTGACTATTCTGAGAACCATTTCTTCCGGCCGTGCTACCAGCACCATGTCATTCGACCACTATGCTGAAGTTCCGGCAAATCTCGCGAAGGAGATCATCGAGAAGAGCGGTTACAAGAATGTCGATGAGGACGAATAGTACCGAAGTTTAATTTGTAGAAAATTATTGATATGAGCCAAAAGATAAGAATTAAACTCAAATCATTCGATCACATGCTGGTAGACAAGTCTGCCAAGAAGATCGTTGATACAGTGGCTTCTACAGGAGCTCGTGTGAATGGTCCCATTCCACTTCCTACTGACAAGAAGATCTTCACTGTGAACCGCTCGACTTTCGTCAACAAGAAGTCGCGCGAACAGTTCGAGCTCAACTCATTCTGCCGTCTGCTTGATATCTATGATTCAACTCAGAAGACAGTGGATGCCCTGATGAAGCTGGAGCTTCCAAGCGGTGTTGAGGTCGAGATCAAAGTCTGATGTTGCAGTTTAAAAAATAATTGCTATATTTGCATTCCTGTCCGCGCGACGGGCAGGAATGCTTGAAAAAGTTCTTTATAATACGAAGTTTGTTTTAGGTCAGAACAAGGAAGACAAGTCCGGAAAGAGGAAGTTTACTTGTGTAAATGACCGACAGACGGTACGCAGTCTGACGCAGTTATTACCTAAAAGAAACGAGTTAATTTGAAGTTTAGTTTTTGTGAGGACAAGGAAGACAAGCGACGAGAGACGCAGCAACCTTGTGGTTGTGAGGAACGAGGATGCGCAGTCTGACGCAGTAATCGCAAAAAATGAACGAAAAGAGGTCCCATAGCTCAGTTGGTTAGTAGCACCTGACTCATAATCAGGGGGTCACAGGTTCAAGCCCTGTTGGGACCACGGAAACGGCCACAGACGGCCTTTATGATGAAGCACTTACATGAAAATGCAGGTGCTTTTTTCGTATCTAACAGTGTCTCTTAACGCACTGACGGTCTGCTTTGACAGGTTTGAGACGGATTCATGTAAACCGAGATATAAAGAAACAGCATTCTTATTGCCATTGCAAAATATATTTCCAAGGCTAATGAACAAATTACTTGGTAATTTATCATTAATTTGAATTCTTTCCGTATCTTTGCATTTGAAAAATCGTCAAAATTTCAAAGGTGATATGACAAATGAATATTCTATAGATAGTACTACTCTCAAGCAACGTATAGAAACGATGCCTGAAGATTGTATCCTGTTTCGTTCAGACTTCCCTGAATATCACACTGAATTTGTTGGTAGTATTTTGACTGAATTGACAAATGAAGGTACACTTGTTAAAATTGCACATGGAATATATACCAAGCCAAGAAAAAGTCGATTCGGTATTGTACTTCCTTCGGTCGATAAAGTTGTACAGGCAATTGCAGTCCGAGATAACGCAAAAGTGTTACCATCAGGCATGACTGCATTGAATTTATTAGGGCTATCGACTCAAGTACCGATGAATTACACATTCCTGACTACTGGAAGTGAAAGAACAATAATTATATCAAATAGGAAAGTAGTATTAAAACGAGGTGTCCCCAAAAACTTCTGTTATAGAACTCGTCTTATTTCACTACTTGTTCAAGCGCTTAAGGCTCTGAAAAAGGAGAATATAGGAGAAGGTGAATTGAATATAATTCGACAATTGGTATCTAAGGAAACAGATAGGGAGACTTTAATCAAAGATGTAGATATGATGCCTGCATGGATGAAACGAATTATAAAACCAATGCTAACCGCATAAAAGGAACTTAAATTATGGGAAAACTGTGGTTAAACAATGAGATAGTGGACCGTTTAGCAATGTTACAGCAGACGGAGGTTGGACATCCTGGCGTTAATCAGGTAGCTATAGAAAAGGACTGGTGGGTAACAGTTACGCTGAAGGTATTATTCCAAACAGATTGCCGTGATTCTTTGATATTCAAAGGCGGAACATCGTTGTCAAAAGGTTTTAATATCATAGAGCGTTTCTCTGAAGACATTGATTTGGCAATCAATCATTCGTTCTTTGGTATTGATGGAACAAGTAAAAGTCAGCGGGAGAAATTACGCAAAAAGGCACGAGCATATATTCACGAGACCCTTTCTTCACAATTAGATGCCCGTTTGAAAGAAATGGGAGTTTCTGGTTACAGTATAGAGAATGTATCTCAAGAACAAGATAAAAATGGAGAATGGAGACTAATAGATTCGGACAAAGATCCTAGTGTAATTCTATTGCACTACCCGTCAATTCTTGAAGATTCAATAAATTATATTCCTCCTCGTGTAAAGATAGAAATCAGTTGCCTTTCAATGGATGAGCCAACAGAGATACGACACATAAGTTCTTTGATAGGCGATAGTTTTGATGGCGAAGATGCTGATGCTGAAAGTTTTGTCAGGACTGTAGTTCCGACTCGTACATTCCTTGAGAAGCTGTTTCTTTTGGCGGAAGAATTCCAAAAAGAAAAACCACGGAGCGTACGAATGTCACGACATCTGTATGATTTGGAAAAGTTGATGGATACAGAATATGGAGAAGAAGCTTTGTCGAATCGAAAACTTTATGATGCCATTGTTCAACATCGTAAAACTTATAATGCTTTGAAGTATGTAAACTATGATTTACATGCCCCATCAACCATCAACTTTATGATACCGGAATCGGCTATAGAAGCATGGCGAGATGATTATGCCGATATGAGGCGTTTCTTTATTTATGGCAAATCCTTAGAGTTTGATGCGCTTATGCAGAAAATGGCAGAGCTGCATGAAAGAGTTAGAGCTATAAAAATTTAGTTTTAAGAAACTGTTGAGAAAATAAAATTTACAATATATAAAAATATGTATATTTCTCATATAAAAATAAAAGGATTCCGCAATTTTAAAGATTCGGACATCGAATTTAATGATGGCCTCAATGTTCTAATAGGTCATAACAATGCTGGAAAAACAAACTTACTGAAGGCATTACAATTGGTAATAGAGCCACATTATAGATACAGGAGAGGAAGAAGATTCAAAGGGCTTTGTTGCTGTTTGAAACGGAGGACAAGATACCTCATCATTATATAAAGTTCATTCGGGACGGGATTTATGAGTTCAGAGTAAACTATGGCAACAATGAGTTCCGGCTGTTCTTTACATACGACGGAGATACGATAGTGATTTTGTTCAACTGTTTCAAGAAAAAGACACAGAAAACCCCGAAAAGCGAGATAGACAAGGCTGTGAAACTAAAGAATGAATATTATGAAAGCAAATGACATTTACGATGTAAGTGCAGAACTTGAACAGGAGTTCGGGGCAAAAGGTACACCACAGAGGGAAGCAGCGATAAACCATGCGTGGGAGGAGTACAATGCCCAGATTCTTTTGGATGCAAGAAAAAATGCAGGACTTACACAGGCAGAACTTGCACAGCGCATCGGAGCGGACAAAGGCTATATTTCCAGAGTAGAACGAGGTTTGACAATCCCCACTGTTGCAACACTCTACAAGATAGCGGCAGCAATGGGAATGACAGTGGAACTTCGCCCGATATAATGTTTTGTAGGGCAATTAAGACAATTCAATTTATTGATTTACAATTATATTACTTTATGTTTAACCCGACTTTTCAACACCTCATGCGCCTGATTACGATGATGCAGCCGGCTGCAATAAGAAGAGCCGTCAGCACCCATTTGAAAATCAGGGACACGATTTCCGCATCGGACGGAGACAGCGCTATATTGTTGTCGACAGGAGCAGGACGCCGCACATCTACCGGATAGCGTGCATCCGACAGCCAGTTGAAGATGCCTTTGCAGAAAAACGAATTGATGGAGGAAAGATTTTTCCTCGACACTGTCATCTCCATGTTCCCGAGACAGTCGGCATCGCCGAGTACTATGATTCTCTGCTCTTTACCGTTCACATCGCGCGACAAAGCCAGGGCAAGGCTCCGGGTGCCGTCAGGAGTCAGCAAAAGCGGCACTGCCTCCCATTCCGGAGACATGACATAGTCCAAGGCCGTACATCCCGGCATGGTCACGGCATATCCCGGAGGGAACATGTACGACAGAGCCGGACCATAAAAAGAAACGACGGCAGGCACTAACTCCGGAGCATAATCCGTATCCTCGCAGAGAATTTCACCGGGTATGACACTCACGTCCATATACTCTAACAAAGCGGCCACATTCTTCTCGCCTCCAGGCTCTATTGCGACAAGCATGTTGCCGCCACGGTCCAAATGACTGAAAACATAATCCATATCAGCCCCTCCGAGTTCCGACTCGGGATCAGCCACGACCAGAATATCGGACACGGCGAGAGAATTCTGCTGCCGTGGGTCGACGGTAAAGATGTCGAAACCATTATTCACGAGAGCATTGCGGCCGGCCTTCGAAGTGGAAAATCCGGCATATCCTTCATCTGAAATACTGTAGACATCCCGCTCTCCATGCCCGGTCATGACCCCGAGCGTTATCGGCGGCTCAAGGAGCCGTCTGACAGCCGCGGATATCTCCTGCTCTTCCGGGATTCGCGTGAAGTCATCGAACATTCTCAGGAAAGTCTGCTTCCCGCCGCTGCTTTCCAGCAGCTTGACGACGGTATTGTTCTCCGGAACAAGATCTACCCTGGCCCTTATCTCCTCGGGCGTGAGCACCTTTCGCCATGGGATACCGAATCCCTTGGCGAACTTCTGTGCCAGTTCCAATACAGGCATTGCACCTTCGGTGCCATAATCCTCGTTCGCATACGGCTCGTCATAAAAATAGACGTATTCCATGTTTATGTCCGGCTTGAACCTCATGAACTGCTTGTAGCGCTTGATATCGTCATTTATGGACGACGGCGCTCCCAACCACGCGCTGTAATCGCTGAGGTTTACGTATGTCGTGATATCGAGAGGGCCTTCGAGCCTTTCTATCAGCTCCCGGCTCGTATCGGTAATGGTATTGTCGTCATTGCGTGTAGCATCATAATACACGGTCAGCCAAGGATTCGACGTCAGCACGCCTACAATCAGGACTATGACCGTGCTTCCTACGTATTTGGCCGCACACAGCCATTTATTCCTGTCTCTTCTGTACTGGAGCAGAAAAACGCTGAATGACAGGAACAGGCCGATCACAAGGATGAAATATGCCACATCCTCGGATGATACGAGACCCTCGATCAGGGCATCCGCACGTCCGGAAATGGAAGCCCAGTAAGTCGCAGGCCTGAGGAATTCCACATTCTGTCCCAAGGAGCCGAGCTGCTCCAGGAACGAGAACGCGCCGAGTGTCAAAAGCGCGGCCACTATCTGATACCCGGTGAGCGCCGACATGAAGAGACCTATCGCCGAATAGGCGCACAAAGTCAGATACACCCCGCACAGCCCGCTTATTATCAGACCGAAATCGATGTTGCCCACCGTAAAGGCTGCAAATATTACCCCTGGGAGGAGCACCGCAGTCAGAATCGCGGAAAATATGGCCATTGACCTGAATTTCCCGAAAATTATCTGGAACGGCGTCACAGGAGAAGAATACAGGAGCTTGATGGAGCCGCTGCTGATTTCCTTGCTCATCAGCCCCATCGTTACTATCGGCATATAAAGATAGAGATAGTTCAGGACCGAAGGGAACAGTCCTCTTATTCCTGAAAAAAGCTCTTTCGATATGTTCGGTACCATCCCGTACATATCCTGGTCGTTCGCTATGCCCAACAGATTCGACGTGAAATTAGAATATGCCTGAAAACTGAAAAGCACAATTACGAGCCAGGCCACCGGAGAAAAAAACAGCTGGGCGGTTTCGGCCCGGGTTATAGCTTTAATCTGTCTTATCATATAGCAGGACTGTTTGAAAGATATTCGAAAATGTCATCGGCGGAAGGCGTTTCCTTCATGATTTCGTGCAGCATCCATCCTTCTTCTACCGATGCTCTGACCAGATTTTCGCAGACGGTGTCGGAATCTCCGGAAAAAGATATTCTCACGGTATCGTGCCTGTCCGGCAATATTTCCGATCCTGTGACACCAGGAATCCGGACGAGACGCTCGTGCGACGGGAGAGCGGCCCCCGTAAGCAGCACGGACGTCGGCTTGATGATACTGTTGAACGTCTCTATCGACCCGTCGAAAACGGTCTGCCCGTGAGCTATCATGATTATCTGCCTGCAGCACATCTGCACCTCATGCAGGATATGCGTGGAAAGAAGCACCATGCAGTTCGAGGATATCTCCTCTATCAGTTTCCTGATTTCGATGATCTGGGTAGGGTCCAGACCGTTGGTCGGCTCATCCAAAACGATGAACGACGGAGTATGGATGATGGCCTGGGCGATTCCGACCCGCTGCTGGTATCCTCCCGACAGGTTTTTTATAAGCCGTTTGCGGAAATGCGTTATCCCGCATTTCTCCATGGCTCGCTCCACGGCCCGACGTTCATCCTTCACCTCCCGCAGACGCGCAGCGTATCGCAGATATTCTTCGATGCTCAGATCCGGAAGCAGCGGCGGCTTCTGCGGCAGGAATCCCAACCTCTGCTTCGCTTCTTCCGGAGAAGAGGCTATCGTATACCCGTTTATGCTGACGGAGCCGGATGTAGGAGTAAGCACTCCGCATATAATATTCATAAGCGTAGACTTCCCTGCACCGTTCGCGCCGAGCAGTCCTATCGTATTATGCCCGGAAAGTTCGAGGCAGACATCGTCCAAAGCCTTTTGCGTGCCGTAGCAATGCGTGATATGGTCTATCTTTATCTCGATATCCTCAGTCTGCATAAGTCCTTGTCATTGAGAGTGGAACAACCACGACATAGTCCGCACGCCCCTTTTCTATCTTCGCTTTCGCAGGGTCCTCCGCTTCCTCGACGGACACGGTGGAAATTTTTGTCCCCGGAGCATATTTTCTGATATAATACGCTATTGCAGAATGATATGCAGAATGGAGTTCCCCCTGAAAATGGAAGAAAGTCTGGTCATCCTCACGGTTTTCAGTGATGAAATATGCCATGGTCGCATCTTTCAACGCCTGGGCATCCACGAGATTCCGCACATCGCTCTTTTTGGCAGGCATGCCGCCCATATTCTTAAAGAAATCGGCCACATACTCATAAAGCCGGTCTTCATAATCCACCTCTATAGGAAGCGGAGCCATATAAGAATAGGCTGCCGTATCGAGCGAATCCAGAATGCCCAACCCCATTTTCGAAACCATATTGGCATACTTGCGGGGTACGTTCGTGGCGATGAACGGAATCCTGTTCCCGGCGGCGAACTCCAATACCGGCTTATAATCCGTATCGAAATTCGGCCACAGTCTCGAGTTAGCCACATAGGTATCCATATCCATCAGGGAATCGAGCACGAATTCGTCCAACGTCAGCTGATTGTCGCACTCCCACATCTCGGCGCCGATTACGAGCCCGTCGCCTTTCAAATCATAAAGATCCTTCGCGATATTGAGTTCCATCCAGTGCGAAATCGGATCATTGTGCATTTCTCCGAAAAGGATGACATCCGATCTTGAAATATCCTGCATCATCTTTTCGTACGAAACCGGCGTTCCGTTACCGTTATAAATCACGAAAGCGTCAAGTCCGGTCATACCGGATGCGTTGCTGCAGGATAAAAACGCCCCTGCGGACAACAATGTAGCCAAGACGGCTGCCGCCGCCGAAAAACCTTTGCTCATAATCAGAAAAAAATACTTATGGATAATTGTGCTGTGTTGAAATTCCGTTTTGAGACGAGACTCATGTCTCTCGAATATTTGGCGCCTACGGCAATGATGTTGTTCTTCCCTGTCGGGATATCGACATCGATGCCGGCAGAAAAGCCGGCAATGTCTTCATCATACCATTCGCTCAATGGGATGCCTATGTATTCCGTATAAATATTTCCGGTATTTGCGGCAGCCCCGGGGCTGTGGGAAACAGAAAGCCCGGTCACGTAGCTGCCGGCAGCGGATATCCCCGCATATACGCGTCCTATGCTGAAACCGGTCTGCACTTTCAGGAACGCATCAGCCGCAGAATGTCCGAACCGGTAATTGTAGTTTTTGTCCTGTCTGTTCTCCGACAGATATCCTGCTCCGGCCATTACCGATTCGAGGACCGGCATTCCGGGCCTCCACTCAAGGGAAACATCGGCCGTCAGAGCATTGTAGTTATAATTCCGGATATACACCGAGGAAGAGTTGTTCCATGATTTTCCGGAACCTGTCGTCATACCGGCATTGCCGCGCAGATGCAGGGAGGATCTGCCGAGAAAAAGAGATTCGGAGAAAGTAACCTGATGCTTCATGTAGCGGTAATCGGTCCAGCGCTGCTGCCTCTTGGCAGACTGGATACCCTGCTGATACCATCCGTCGTTTCCGGAACAGAAATCGTACGCCACGGAAAACTCGTTCCTGTCGTTCTTCTGCAGCCACTGTGCAAACGCCCCGGGAGCATTTTCGATCCAAGCCATATTGTTCAGCAAATCGGACAGATATGTTCCGAGACCGTTTATCAGATAAATGGTAAAATCAGGGCCGCTCGAGTAAATCGTACTGAATCCGGGCTTCTCCTTGGCATGCAGCCAGCCCGCTCCGAGACTGAAGACATGGCCTGAAGGCAGGCTGCAGGAAGCCGCTATTCTCAGATCGATGTTGAGCGTAGTCTGGGCATTCCTCACATCGTTCTTGCGGAAAGACATATCCCCGGTATAGACCGCTGAAGCCCCTGCAGACCAGCGTGTGCCGAACTTTCTCGCTGCTGCGGCCGTCAGTCCGTACTTCTGGATATTCCATTTCGTCCCAGGATTCTTGCAGAAATAGAAAGACGGGGAGCCATTGTTCCTGAGACGGTATGAAAGATTGGCGCGGACGCTGTCTGCCTGCCCGTTTTCATAGACGAAACTGCCGCTGAACACCCATTTGTTGTCCGGAAACCGGACAATGGATTCGGTATACACACGTCCCGTCAGCAGGCCGTCGCAAGTCTGCGGATGATGCAGTTTCCCGTCTTCGTAGTCGCCTTCGAGACTGATTTCCGCATATGTCGGATACTCCCACCATGTCAGCATGGACGGGTTATCCCCGTAAACATAACGGTACTGTGTCCCGAAAAACTCCCTTTCAGCCCTGTCCGGAACAGACAAGGTATCCGTATCCCGCATCCCCGCAGCATGCAGGGATACGGAAAGCAGACTGAAAAGCAATATGATTCTATATGAATTCATCAATAATTGAAACCGCCTTTCGGTGTAGGAGGGTCTATCGGCTCGAAATCGTTCGTGGTGTTGTTCGTGTCCTGGAATATGGTGCGGCCAGCCTTTGCGGAAGCCTCGGCATCCACTTTTCTGCGCTGGCTGAAATTGGTCATGGACCCGTCATCGTTAGGAATATAGCCGAAACCGATATCCACTACGTCAGGAAGCCTCTTCCAGCGGGCGGATTCCATGTTGTTCACGAAGTCGGCGCCGTCTATTATGCAGTCTACGGGGATTTTCATGAGAGCCTGTTCATTCACGTTGCCGTCGCGTGTATAAGTGTAAATCATGACATCTTCATCCGTAAGTTCTTCTTCCGGTTTGAATACTATCAGGGAGCCGCCACTCATGTCGAGCAAGAAATAATCATACGGATCCGCTATATAGACATTGTCCATATTCGGTACGTCCGGATTGTCAAGATCGAAGTAGTCATTTCCTGTCCGTCCCTGATCCTGAAGCCACTGCACGGCATACGTCTCCATATTAGCCACGGACAGATCTATGATATGGCTGAGCTGCGTCTGATCTACAGTCGTTTCATATTCTTCGGCGGCCCTGCGGACCTCTTCCTTGAAATTAATGGCATTAGTAGCGACCAAGAAACTTTCTCCCGGCTCCAGAAGATAATCATCGCCATCTCCAGGGATCCGGATTACAAGACTCGCATAGACATGGTTGTGATCCAGATTCGGGTCCTCTCGCATGGAAACTGCCGGAGCGGACTCGAAATCGGCAGTGGCAGGTGTCCAGGCATCGGCAATATGGACTCCATCCAGATAGATGGCCTTGTCGCCATTGTTGTACAGTTCGAAGAACTGGTCTTTCAACATTGTCGCTGTCGCAGGATCATAGTTATAGCTGTGCCCCGAATAAAACACCTCTTTGATTATCAGACCATAATACGGGCTGTCCAAATCAACTGTAGTTGCCGTCAAACTTACCGTAGAGTATGCGGTCAGCTGTGATTCCACCAGCACTCCGTTGTCCACACCGTTAATACTGGTACCTTCGTATGTTCCGGATACCGAAACATTATATGTTCCCGCAGTCAATTCCTCGAAAAGGGCTGTTCCCTTGTCATCGGTGGTCTGTGTGGACTGTACGCCGTCGGCAGTACTCAGGATGGATACTGTAAGTCCGGACAGCTCCATGTCAGGATATGCTTCTGGAGCTTCGACTGTTACGCTGAGAGAGCCGAGATAAGACTCGTCATCCATGTTGTCCATGCAGGACACGGACATGAATCCCGCTGCCGTCATGCAGAAAAGGATTCCGGTTAAAGAATTAAAACGTGTCATTTGTTGTTTGTTTTAGATGTTATGGTAAATGTCATGCTGAAACCGAAATTGATGTCGCCGTTCAGGGTCCTCCTGGAGTCTTTAAAGACGTAAGTCGGATTGTACCAAAGAAAATTGTTGGCATAGAGGCTGAACGAATGTCCGTTTCTCGTCTCTTTTCTTATTTGCATGTGGAAATTGGCATAGACAGGCTTTTTGTCCGTGATCTCCAGGACGCTCGCCTCGCGTTTCAAATCGGCGTACTGTTCTGTCTCCCTTTCCTCTACAGGTATGTCATGGTATGTCCCGTCCCCGTCATAGTAGGCTATGGGCCACAGGCTTCCTCCGACAGGCTCCACATAGTCCACGAAATTCAGTTCCGCACTGAGGGTGAAAATAAGTCTCAGTTTGGGTATCTGCTGTATGGCGGTGATGCGGCCGGAGCCGATCCTGGTGATGTACTGCGAATTCTCATATACTCCGTAACGGGCTTTCGCATCTCCCACGACATACCTCGATAGTTCCAGTTTGTAGCCGTGGTTCTGCTGCCTCGTCCTGACATAGCTTCCCTGTATGTTGAACTCGGTATGAGTGCTTTCGATTCTGGCCGGGACCAATGTGAGTTCTATTCCGTCCGTGGTCTCCTCGATATCGTTGCTCATCACCAATTTCTCCCTCAGCAGGATATCAGTGTCGCCCTCTATCGGACTTACTTTCGGCGGTTCCCCTTCGGGAGCATCCACGACCTCATAATTTTGCTTGTAGAGCATCAGCAGTTCCGGCGAGAGAGTGATTCCGTTTTTGAGCACCTTGTGATATGCCGTCAGCCGGAGGGTCAGCCATCGTGACTCCCAGTCGATTCCGGCCTCCACGGTATTCGTATGGCTCGGCCTCAGATGCTCGTTTCTGGCTTCATACACGTAGGTACTGACGATTGCAAGCCTTTCCGCAGGGTCCGTGGCATAGTAGCTCATGTTCGTATAGTCGAAGTATGCCGGACCCGGATAGAGCTGGACCATGGCGGGAGCCTTGTAGGCAAGTCCCCAGGCGGCCCTTACAGACAGCTGGTCGAAGAATTTCAACGTTCCGGAAAGCCGCGGAGCCAGCAGATGATAGCGTCCGTTCATAAAGTCGTATCTGAGTCCGAGACGCATGTTCGTACCGACCTTTTCCGAATCGTTCCTGACCGTAGTTTCGTGATAAGCGGAAAATGTGTTGGAAGCCGGAATTTCATAGAATGTAGCGTTTCTGGCGCCTATTCCTCCGACGGAAGACACGGCATTGCCCACGATAGACCTTCCGCTGCCGAAATTCTTGTCCCATGTGTATTGCAGACCGGTCAGGAAATTGAAAGACCAGGATTTGCGGCTCATGGTCTTGTTCCAGTCGATATTGGCATTCAGGTTGACCGGAAGCCCTTTCATTATCTGTTCCTGCTTGAAAAAGATGGAGGAGTAGCCTGTAATATATGTTCCTGTCTCCAACGCTTCTATCAGAGGCAGCGGTCCGGTACCGTAATCCATATAATAGGAGTACTGGTTGTCAATACTTCCTCCGAGAGTATAGCTCAGCTTTCCGAAGCGTTTGAAATCCATGTCTCCGGTGATGCTGAGATTTATGTTCTGGTTGTTGACTTCGGTCTCGCTCGGCATTTTCTCCTCAGGCTCGAATCTCTGGCCGTTGAAGCCGAGATAAGCCTGCATGGCGACGGTATTGGTCCAGTTCAGTTTCTTATTGACGGTAGTCATCCATCTCAGACCTACCGAGGCATTCTGATAGAAATTTTTCCGCTGTACGGGACTTTCATCCGCGTACGTGTAGGAGACGTCGGTGTTCAGGACTCCGCCTTTTTTCCCGAGGTCGAATCCTTTCGAAAGTGCGACCTGATAAGAGGTCGAGTTCATGTTGGCGGAAATGCTGAGCGGAGAAAAACCGGTCTTGTTTTTTACTATAATGGTGCCGGAGGCAAGATTGCCGTATTTGGCTGAGGCTACGCCGGTGATGACTTCGACGCTCTGTATTCCCGAGGCGGAAATGGATCTTAGGTCAATACCCCCCCCCACGGATGATCGGCTGTCGCCTATTCCTATCGTAGGATTGGACGCTTGCATGTTCGCATCATTGCTCAGAGCCATACCGTTCACGATGACGGACGTACCGAAATTGTTCGCATCGGAAACTACTGCGGAGCGGAGGTTGGCCTGCTGCACGCTCATGAAATCGGATGCTCCCATCTTGTTTCCAGGAAGCAGGGACAGAATATCGTTCAGGTTCATAGCCTGAATCTGCTTGATGGCCTGGTCGTCGACCCGGTAGACGCTTGTGCCCTTGTTGCTGTTGACCGCAGTGGCGGTCACTACGACTTCGTCCATGTTGAGTGCCTCCGGCTGCAATGTGAATATCAGGGAATCCATATCGCTGTCGATATCAAGACAGCACTCTATCGTCCTGAAGCCCATGAACGATATGCCGATAGTGCTTCGGCCCTTGGGCAGCCGTATCGAGAAATTTCCGTCATGATCGGTGTATGTGGAAATAAAGAGGTCTTTCTGCACGACAGACACGAACTCCATCGGTCTGTCCCTGTCGTCGTATACGGTACCGGACACGGTAAATTCCTGAGCGGCAACCGACAGCGCCGTTAAAAACAGAATCAATACGGATGCGAAAAGTCTGTTCATGCTTACAGCCTTGGGGATTAAGCTATAAAATGATTATAAGTTCGTCGTAAACGACTTCCGCCTTTACGGACGGTGCTGTCTGCAACCTGTGGGGAAGTCATCATATCTACAAATATAAACTTTTATTCATAAATTGTTCAGAATTCCACCCGTATTTTTACAGAATTTTCACGGTTCTTTCATTTAAGTTTGGCGAATGACATTCCGTTACCTGTAAATAATCAAGACCATATGCTGAAAGGAGAGTATTAGATTTATTCAAGAAATAGTTTAACGATACGCCCTCTTGCAGAAATGTAGGAGGTTTTGTCGTATAGTTTTAAGAAATATCACTATATTTACTTAGTTTGATCAAATCGGTGTTTTGCATGAATTTTATAAAAATCGTTTATGAAGATGTATAGAAAACCATCATTCTTTTTAGCATTATCCAGCAGTCTTGCATCCATGCTGCTGTGCCTGGCCGCAGCACCCGAAGCGAATGCCTGCACGAATGTCCTTATCTCCAGAGGTGCCAGCGCGGATGGCTCGTGCATGGTTTCATATGCGGCTGATTCTCATACACTTTTCGGAGAACTGTATTTCCGCCCGGCGGCCAGCCATGAAAAAGGCGAGATGCTGAAAATATACGAGTGGGACACCGGAAAATTCCTCGGCGAGATCCCACAGGTGCCGTATACTTACCAGACAGTCGGAAACATGAACGAGCACCAGCTCATCATCGGCGAATCCACGTTCGGAGGGCGTATGGAACTCTTTGACTCCACAGGGATCATGGACTACGGTTCGCTCATCTATACCACGCTCCAGAGAGCGAAGACCGCGCGTGAAGCCATAAACATCATAGTTGACCTGGCGAACACTTACGGCTACTATTCCAGCGGGGAATCATTCTCTATCGCGGACAAGGATGAAGTCTGGGTCATGGACCTCATCGGGAAAGGCTACAGGGAGGAAAACGGACAGAATGCGAACAAAGGTATAGTCTGGGTGGCCAGAAGATTGCCGGACGGCTATATATGCGCCCATGCGAACCAGTCCAGAATCAGCACCTTCCCCCTTGACGACCCGGAGAACTGTCTCTATGCGCCGGATGTCATCTCCTTTGCACGAGAGATGGGCTATTTCGATGGAAAAGACGAGGACTTCAGCTTTTGTGATGCATATAATCCGCTGAATTTCGGTGCCATGCGTGGCTGCGAAGCCCGGGCCTGGTCAGCTTTCAATATCCTCTGCGACGGGCAGTTCACGTTCGAGGATGAAAACGGAAAGGAAGTGACGTGCGACTCATATGAATATCTCGATTATGCCATGGGGTATGACGCATCGAAGCGTTTCCCTCTCTTCGTGAAACCGTCCAGGAAAATCACCATGAAAGATGTCGCTGATGTCATGCGCGACCATTTCGAAGGCACTCCGATGGACATGACCACAGATATAGGTGCCGGAGGCAATGCACTTCCGTATCGCTGGAGACCGATGGACTTCGAATATGAAGGCCATGTTTACGTGAACGAACGTGCGATAGCCACCCAGCAGACCGGATTCTGGTTCGTGGGACAGTCACGCGGCTGGCTACCTGATGTGATAGGCGGCCTGCTATGGTTCGGTACGGACGATGCCGCCACTTCGTATCTGACTCCGATATATACCAATATAAACAAGGTGCCCGACTGCTTCGCAGAGGGCAATGGCAGTATCCTCGAATATTCCCCGACTTCGGCATTCTGGATATGCAACCGCGTGGCCAATGCCTGCTACAGAATGTACAATGTCATGGCTCCGGTAGTCATGGCGAAAGCCGATGATTTCGAGAATGCCCAGATGTCTCTCATCCCTGAAATAGACATCCAGGCCATGGCTCTGTATCAGAAGGCTCTCGACACTCCGAGAAAGCAGATAAGGCGGAATGACGAAGTGCAGAAAGTCCCAGATCCGTTTGCCGAGGTGAAAGATTTTCTGACAGACTATTCTGTCGGTACTGCTCAGGGCATGTTTGATGAATGGGTGGACCTGGAAACGTTCCTGCTGGTTAAATTCATGGACGGAAACGTCAAGGCACAGAATCCTGACGGTTCCTTCGTCACAAACGGATATTCTGACCGCATCCCTGACGGTATCACGAACCCCGGCTATACGGACAAGTGGAAGGAAGCCGTAGTACGTGATCACGGCGATATCCTCCGTCAGCCTGAAGAATGAGAAGGACGGACTCCTTTTGAGTCCATGCCCCTCTCTTGATCTGATGGAATAATGTAAAAGAAACAAGGTGGCTGTCGTTTAGGACAGCCACCTTGTTTCTTTTATTGCCGGATATTTTATTCCGCATCCTTGATGCAGCGGAGCTGCTGGCCGGTTTCGCAGTGTGCGAACATCATTGTAGCCCTACCTTCAGGATATAAACTCGTAAACGTAGTCGCCAGACACATAAACTGGAAATTGTTTGTTCCTTCCTGATAGAATGTGGATGTCATGAAATAGTTTATGGAAGGTTTCCCAGCTAAATCCGGGTCTGTAGTGGATGTAACTTTAGTTTTTTGGTATGAAGGTGTTGCCGTGAAATTGCTCTTCATACGTACCCCTGACAGAACGAAATTCCAGCCGCCTTCATTGAATTTCTTAATACTTCCTCCGCCATATGCGGAATCGTAAAACAGGGCATCAGGATTAGTTTGCGATGTATTGACTGTGGCTGTTTTGTTTGAGTATCCGCAAAGATCATAATACTCCTGCCATGTCGGTATATGCCATCCGTCAGGACAGATGCCTTGTGCTCCTTCATATTCGGCAACCTTGTCTGCGGATAATTCCGCAACGTCGAGAGCCGCATACATATCATAAAGATATCCGTTTTTGGCAATGGATGCATCATCCGTCAGGGCAGTAGTTGTGGTGCCGTCTGTGCTGTAAGGATACCAGATATGTGCATCAGCAGCTGCCGGGTCGCTTGAAACAGTCATACCTTCGGGAACATATCTCAGAGGCTCTGCCATCCATGTCTGGCCGTTGCTCAGTGTGACAGCCTTGTAGGTGACACCGCCGTACTCGATGGTGTTCTCTCCGCCAGGTGTATCTCCGCCTTCTCCAGGACCTACTTCACCTTCATCGGTCCAGTCTACTATTTCTCCGTCTACTGATATCTGGATTCCGGATGCTGCGGATACTATTGCAGTCACAGTGTATTGTCCTCCGGACACATAATTTTTGGTCTCAAGATTCTGTGTGTATTCCTTGGAATCGGCCGTGGTGACTTTTACTGTCAGAGCCGCTTCCTGAGGCACGATGATAGCGGCATAAGTCTTGTCGTTCTCGGTTTCGCATGTCGTTATATCGGCGGTCTCGGAATCGGCTGCTACTGTAACCGATGCCTCGGCTACATTCACGTCTGCAGTAGTCTTCGACCCTGACAATACAACTGAAGTTATGTCGGAGCCGGTATTGTTGGTCATATTGACTACGATTTTCGTGAGTTTGTGTCTGAAAGTCATGCCAACGGCAGATTCTGTAGGCTTGATTCCGGTCTCTGTGCCTATGATGAGGTCTGAAGGTGAGACTCCTTCGCTCTGGTCTGTCTGGACAGTGAATGTCTCTGGAGCGCCGGCAGGATTGTAAGGATAATATGCGATGAAGTCGGAAACCGCTTCAGTGTCGCCGTACCATGTGATGGCACCGGAAAATACATTGTCAGCAAATGTCAGTGGAGCATTCTCTACGTAGTTTGTACCCCCCCCCATTGAAATTGTGAGACCTATTTGGTCACCTTCATCGAAGTTCAGATCAGATACGCGTGTCAGAAGTGGGGAGATGGTGATGGTTCCGTTGACAGGTTCTGTCTCTACGGGAGTCTTGTCGCATGCCGAGATGAGCAAGGCTGCGCCCAATGCGATAAAATAAAACTTTTTCATGGCGATTATATTTTGTTATAATTCGTTTTCGTGAGAATGGTTTGAAAGTCAATTAATTCACGAGGCATCGATTGCTCACGTCTTAGACACCTACCGATTACAAAGATAAAAAATATTCCCGTAAAGGAGCAACTGACATTATTTTTTTTAACTTCGTCAATAGAAAAAACGAACTCCCCATGATGAAAAGGTTCTTTTTATTACTTGTTTTTATCGGCCTGTCTGTAGCTGTGTTGTCTGCCCAGGACAACAAGTCGTACACTATAAGCGGTTCTGTCCTGGATAAAAGTACAGGCAAGCCGGTGGAGTATGCCACTGTTCTGCTCATGTCGACCGAGCAGTGGGCTGTTGCCGATGCTGAAGGAAAATTCACTATCCAGAATGTCCAGCCCGGCAAGAATGTCATAAGCATCTCCTGCCTGGGATTTGTCACGGATACAAAGGAGATAGTCGTCAGCAAGGATATCCGGAATTACACGGTTTCCCTGGCAGAGGATAATCTTACCCTTGAAAGCGTGGTGGTCACGGCCCAGGACAACAGCAACAGTGCCACAACGAGCCGTACTATAGACAGGACGGCACTTGACCATATCCAGATGGTAAACGTGGCCGATGTGTCCAGCCTTCTGCCCGGAGGTGCTACCAAAAGCCCGGACTTGCTCAGCGACCAGGTCTTCAACATCAGGGCAGGTTCCAGTACCGAAGTCGGCAATTCATCATTCGGTACTGCCGTGGAAGTGGACGGCGTCCGTCTCTCGAACAACGGTAGTTTCGCCGAGTTCAGCACTTCGGGGGTGTCAGGAGCTGCCGTGAACAATATCGCCTCCACAAATGTAGAGTCTGTCGAAGTCATTACAGGTGTGCCTTCAGTGGAATACGGTGACATGACTTCCGGTGTGGTGAAGATAAACACACGTAAGGGACGTACACCTTATATTGTCACTTTATCCACCAACCCTAATCTGAAGCAGGTTTCTGCAAGCAAGGGATTCGGACTCGGGGAGACGCGCAGAGGTGCATCGAAAGGCATCCTGAATGCCAGTCTGGAATATACCCTGGCTACAAAAGACCTGCGTTCCCCGTATGAATCATATGACCGTAAACAGATACAGCTGACATACAGCAACCTGTTCGACAGGGGAATACTTAGCGAAACTCCGCTCCGCTTTTCCGTCAGTGCTTCCGGCAATCTCGGAGGGATGGACAACAAGGCTGATCCGGATGCTTTCTCGGAGAACCGTACCACTGTCAGGGACAATTCATTCAGAGGAAATTTTTCCCTCGACTGGCTTCTCAGCAAGAAATGGATTACAAATCTTGAGTTCAGCGGCTCTGTGGTCTACAGCGACAGGCTCAGCCGGGAGCACGAGAATGTGAACTGGAGTTCCGATTCCCCTGCGGTGCACGGTACGGAAGAAGGCTATTTCATGGCCCAATACTACGATGAAAATCCGAATGCCGCTGTCATCCTGCGTCCAAGCGGTTACTGGTACAGCACGATGTGCGTGGATGACAGGCCTATAAATTACAGTCTGAAACTGAAAGCGAACTGGGCACGGCAGTTCGGCGATATCAATAACAAGATAAAAGTCGGCATAGACTGGTCAGGTGACGGCAACTTCGGAATCGGACAGTATACCGAGAACATGAGTACTGCTCCGGATTTCTGGGAGTACCGCTATTGCGATGTCCCGTTCATGAACAATGTGGCTGCCTATATAGAGGAAAACATCACCATCCCTATCGGCAAGACCAGGCTGAATCTCATCGCCGGTCTCAGGAATGACAACACCATTATAAAAGGTTCCGCTTACGGCACGACTTCCAGTCTTTCCCCGAGATTCAACCTCAAATACACCATTCTGTCCCCTAAAGACAGGTGGAACAAGACTGTGAAGGAACTTTCGTTTCGTGCTAGCTGGGGCGTGGCTACCAAGCTGCCGTCCTATTCCATACTGTATCCAGAGCCGTCCTATCAGACAATAAATACCTTTGCCTCCACTTCGACGGCAAGCGGCTCGGCTTTTTATGCATATTACATACTGCCGCAGACCATAGAGCATAATGCCGGCCTGCGTTGGCAGAAAAACCAGCAGTCTGAAATAGGATTCGATATAAATGTCGGGGATAACAGGATATCCCTGTCTGCATATTACAACAGGACTCTCGATGCATACCGTCTTGACAACGGATATGACAGGTTCGTCTATACCTACACTCCGACATCTTCGATAGGGACTGATTTCCCGATTCCGGCGGAGAACAGGGTTTTCAGTGTAGACAGACAGACCGGTCAGGTTACCGTTTCCGATATTACAGGTACGGTGGCTTCGCAGGTTCTTGAATCACGTCAGAGAAGGCGTCTGACCAGAAACACATATGCTGACAACAGCGTGAATCCGATTACGAGGTACGGTCTGGAATGGATCGTGGATTTCAAGCGCATACGTCCTATCAATACCACAATCCGGCTCGACGGTTCGTTCTACGGGTACAGGACAGAGGACAAGAATATGGTGGCATACAGTCCTGGAGGTAATGGAGCGGATGGTGACCATTTCCAGTACATCGGTTATTATATCGGAGGTAATGATCTTTCGAATGGCAGGGAAACCCGGCAGGTGAGTACGAATCTGACCATAACGACCCATATTCCGAAGGTGAGGATGATACTGTCTCTCAGACTTGAGTCCACATTACTCCAATATTCCCGTTTCCTTAGCGAAAAGGACGGCGGTGCCCGTTCTCTCAGGATTTCGGACAGGAACGACATTCTGTCGATTACCGACGGTTCCATATATGACGGGAACGGATATTCCGTGATATTCCCTGAATATTATACCACTTACGGTGATCCTTACACACAGCGGAATTATTACGAGGATCTGGTCTGGGCCAAGGAAAACAATGACAATTTATACAATGACCTGTTACGTCTTGCCGAAGCATCCACGACTTACGATTATTATTATAACAAGGACTATATCTCCCCGTATTTCTCCATGAATTTCAGCATAACCAAAGAAATCGGTGATCTCGCTTCCATTTCTTTCTATGTCAACAATTTCTTCAATAATTTCGGGCAACTGCGTTCTACAAGAGACGGAAACTATGTGTCTGCGAGCGGATATATCCCGGATTTCTATTACGGCCTAACTCTGAGGTTCAAGTTCTGATATTATGGAAAAGATGAAGAATATTCTATATATAATAATGTTCGCGGCGGTCTCACTGACTGCAGCTTCCTGCGATGACCGCAATATGGCTCCGGTGTCTTTCGCTGATGTCAGAGTCAACGTGATGATAGACGGACAGCCCTTCCCTGACAATGCCACAGTCACTTTACGCGCCCAGCATCATTCCACCACATACTCCGATGTTTCACGCGGAGGGTTCGCAAGATTTTCCGTGCCTGTAGGCCAATATAACATCTCTGCCTTCTCCCGGGAATCGGCAGATGATGAAATAATCATCTACAATGGCTCTGCGTCTGTAGTCCTGACTTCTGGGCAAGAGAACTCCGTGGAGGTGGATTTAGTCGTGTCGAGGTCGAGTCAGCTCGTTATAAAGGAGCTTTATGTGGGCGGATGCCAGACAGATGATGGAAGCGGAGCTTTTTCAAACGACAAGTATGTTATTCTCTATAATAATGGAGACACGGAATTCGATGCGAGCGACATCTGCTTTGCTTTTATAGCTCCGGAGAACAGCAACTCTACGAGTCGCTATCTCGTGAACGGAGAACTGTCGTATGCGGCGGAAGGCTGGATACCAGCCATGTACGCAATATGGTGGTTCGAAACCGATGTTGTGATTCCTCCTTATTCACAGATAGTTGTAGCGATTTATGGTGCCGTCAATCACACCGGAACGTATTCGAATTCTGTAGATCTGAGCAAGGCGGAGTATTATGTGATGTATGATTATGAAGCCGGTTTCAATAATGCGAATGCCTATCCTGCTCCATCGGCAAATATTCCAAGTTCTCACTACCTTCAGTCTTACCTTTATGTTCCGCCAACAAGTGCAACTGCAAGATTTGCATGGCCAATTTCCAATTCGGGTCCGGGATTTTTCATTATCAATTGTCCTGACATTGAAACTGAAACACAAAACCGTTCCCGTTATGACTATATCTATGGCAGCGGTAGGCCAACTGTCATGATTCCAAATGATTGGGTAGTAGATGCTGTAGAAGTATTCAGGTCTGATTATGATAACAACAACAAACGTTTCCCGTCTACAATGGATGCCGGATTCGTCTACCACAGGAATCAGCATGGCTACACCCTCTACCGCAATGTCGATCAGGCATCAACAGAGGCCCTCCCTGAAAATGAAGGAAAACTTGTCTACGGCTATTCGGGTGGAACTACGGATATTGAGCCGAGCTGCGGTACCACGGATCCGTCCGGCATAGACGCGGAAGCCTCGATAGCCAACGGTGCCCATATAATATATCAGGATACGAACAATTCTTCGAACGATTTTCATCTGAGGGCAAAAGCTTCCCTGAGGTATTGATATCGGAAATATAAATAAAACGGACGATATGTACAGTAAAAAGATAATACTTTCAGTATTCCTCCTTGCTGCAGCTGCATCCCTTACGGCTGCGCAGACTCCTCAGAGGAATATGCGGGACTTCGGTTTCATACAGCACGCGAATCCGTGGCTTACGAGCATCAACGCAGCAGGTCTCGGTACGCTTTCCACAGACCGGACTTCTTATGCTGAAGCCTTCTTCGACAAGGAAAACGGAGGCATCATTCCGGTGGAAGGCTCTGATGACAGTTGGTGCGCAGGGATCGGAACGAAGTCGTATGTGAAGATTTCTGACAGGCTAGCGTTCCGCGGCGAGCTTTCGTACTCCTATTTTCATGGCAGGAATATGGGAGGACATTATCTCATAGACCCTTCATACAATCCGGTCAATTTCCTCGAAAGCACAGAGACCACGACAGGCATCAAGGTCAAGGAAACCTACAGACTTCTCGGAGGCATGTCTTATGCGCTCAGTGACAGATGGTCTCTCGGAGCGAATATATCGTATGAAACGGCAGACTATGCAAAGCGCAAGGACCCGAGAACTAAAAGCCAATGGATGGATCTTGACATTTCCGCCGGAGCACGGTTCGCACCTTCAGACAGATTTTCGGCAGGTCTTGACCTGCAGTATGTCAGAACTGTCGAAACACTTGACGGGGATATATTCGGTACTACTAACCGGCAGTATTTTACCTTTATCGATTTTGGAGGCTATCTTGGTTACGTGGAGGCTTTTGACGGCACTACGGGCTATATAAATGTCGGCTCGTCGGCAGCCAGAAATGCCCGGCCGATGACGAACACGTTTTATGGAGGATCATTGCAACTTACATTCGGCAGACCTGACAATGTCCTGCTTTTCAATGAACTCACGTATCTCAGACGTTCCGGACTGTACGGGAACAGGGCTTCCATCCAGGTGGCTTATACCGAGCATTTCGGAAATATCTACAGATATTCAGGCGCGTTGAATATCTCACGCGGAAAAAATCTTCATATAGTGGAACTTGAAGCCGGTTATGAAGACCTGATGAATTATGAGAATATCTACCGCATGAATACAATACCCGGAGGTAATACAGTGGCAGAATATTTCGGACAGAGCGAAACTCTTAACCGGTCCGACATAACCGGAAAACTGTCCTACACCGGCTATCTCGGCGTGGAGCATTATCGCCCGGAGTGGGAATATGGCCTGGCCTTCGATGCTACGTACCGTTCTTTCAGGTCTACCTACTATCCGTACTACAGGATGCAGGAGGTGACGTCCATGCAGGCGGCCGTACATGGGAAAAAGAATTTCATATTCACTAGGAATATGTTCGAAGTGGGGCTGAATGCATCATACTACGGCGGTTTCGGAACGAAAAGCAAAGACGGAAGCTATGCAGCGACAGCTTCTGACAATCATTCCTCGGCATCTTCGTACCTTGACCGGGACTTCGAATATGACACTGCGGCGAGAGTGGCAGGTACGCTTTCTTTCCGCTATACCAGATTGTTCGGCAGCAAGATATCGGCATATATTGACGTGAGCGATACCTATAACCATACCTTGAAAAAACCTGAATTTCTGAAGAATGGCTGGAGGAACGTCTTTACGGTCACTTTAGGCTGCGCGTTCTGATCAGATAACATTAAATTTCACAGGTATGAAAAGAGTGGCAGAAATAATAGCGGCGATAGTTTTCCTTACGGCAGTATTGCCCGTCACGGGACGGGCACAGACAGTCATCCCCGATGACCCGGAGCTGATCAAGGGCCGTCTGGAGAACGGGCTGACCTATTATATACGGCACAATGAAAATCCTGCAGGCTGTGCGGACTTCTATATCGTCCACAATGTCGGCTCCCTCCAGGAGGAGGACAACCAGAACGGTCTCGCCCATTTTCTGGAACACATGGCTTTCAACGGTACCCGCCATTATCCGGACCAGGAAATCCTGAACTTTCTGGCGAAGGACGGAGTCCGTTTCGGATATAATGTGAACGCATATACGAACAGGACAGAGACAGTCTACAACATCTCATCAGTGCCGCTTGTACGCGAATCTTTCGTGGACTCGGTGCTGATGGTATTGCACGACTGGTCGTGCGACATATCCTGCGAGCCTGAGGCCCTTGATGCGGAAAGGGGAGTGATAAGTGAAGAGTGGCGCAGAAAAGACGAACCTCGCCTGAGGATGAGCGCGAAGCAGAACGAGCTGGTGTACAAAGGTTCGAAACATGCGCAGAGAAGTGTCATAGGTACGCTGGAGGTCATAAACGGATTCAAGCCTCACGAGATACTGGATTTCTACCACAAGTGGTACCGGCCTGACCTGCAGGCCATAGTCGTGGTCGGGGACTTCGATGCGGACCAGATGGAGACGAAGGTCCGCGACATGTTCTCCGACATCCCTGCACGGGAAAACCCGGAGCCGAAAGGTATCTATGAAATACCGTCTCTGCAGGAGCCCCTGTTCGAAAACATGCTCGACCCGCAGGTCAGCTACCATGTGTTGAAGGTCATCCACAGACAGCCTTTCCCGCCGGAAGGGCTGCGGAATACGGATGCATACTACAAGGATCTGTATGCCAGACAGATAGTGACGTATATTCTGGGCGACAGGATGAGGGAACACAGCCGGAAATCAGGGAGTCCGCTTTCTTCCGCAGTGCTGGTTACCAGTCCGTACAGCGATGATTTCTACATCTCGCTTTTCACTCTTTCAGTGAAAGGTTCTGAAAATCTGGAGGAAGCCCTTGAGTTCTACACCGAAGAAACGGAACGGATGCTCAGGTACGGCTTCACCGAAGACGAATTCGAGGCAGCCAAGTCGCAGGTAATGAAGAAATACCGCCTGAATATGGAATATTTCCCTTCGGAAGTCACTGACCGTGAGATAGTGGAGGTGTGCAAGGAGAATTTCCTCAGAGGTTTCTCCGCCGCGAATCCGTATGACATGAAGCAGGCGCAGAAGATGATACTTGCCGACATGACCATGGAAGACGTGAAAGGCTATGAACGGAAAATGTTCGGGGACAGCGAGAAAATCTATTCATGGTGTATGAACGAGAGCGAGGAAGCCTTGATTCCGACACCGGACAGGATGCGTGAAATCATCGCCCGGGCCGCGGCTTCGGATATCCGTCCCGAATATCTCGAATTCGAGAAGATAGATTTCGGTTTTGACCCCGTACCCGGGGCAATATCGGAAATTTCGCCGGTAAAAGGCACTTCCAGTGAATTGTGGACTCTGTCCAATGGCGTCAGGGTCATCTGGACACCGTCGGAGCCTGTCAGCTCCAATGTCCATCTTGACATAAGGCTCTTTTCCGATACCGGGTACAATGCCCTGCCTCAGGACAGCATATGTTCTGCAATATTTGCCGCCGGATACATAAGCCGTTATCTCGGCTTTGACGGTCATGATGCTACCGTATTGAAGAACAGCCCGGAGTGTTCCGGTCTGAATGTCACCTCGTCCATAGACCGGAGATTTTCGACATTGTCGGTGAATACCGACAGAAAAAGCATGGAAAAAGGGTTCGGGGTGCTTTACGGCATTCTATCTGATCCGTATTTTTCCACTGATGCGGCTCTCGGGAAAACGAAGCAGAGTACTCTCAGGTCGCTTGGAAAGAGCACTTCCGCCGACAGGTTCAAGGAGATGGAAAAGGAGGCGAGATACGGTGCGCATCCGTGGATGGCCGGTTTCGACAGCACGGCAGTCGAGGCTGTGGATATGGATTTCGTGGAAGAGGTATTTTCACGCAGTTTCGGTGACTGCAGCCGCATGACCGTATATGTTGCCAGCGACATG
Source organism: uncultured Bacteroidales bacterium (assembly GCA_944326365.1). Taxonomy (GTDB): domain Bacteria; phylum Bacteroidota; class Bacteroidia; order Bacteroidales; family UBA932; genus Cryptobacteroides. The sequence continues at coordinate 133,663 of CALVDR010000002.1, forward strand.
GACAAGTCTGGAATCATTTCTCTCGTGGAGAAATACATCGCGTCATTGCCTTCAGGCGCAGAGGCTGCAATGTCCGACACTGAAATCCCGCAGCCGGTTTACAAGGGACGCACTGTCCTCGACCGCAGCTATGATGTGGAGACCGTGCCTAAGAGCGAGGTGACATACAGTTTCAAGGGAAAAATCCGTCTGAAGCCGGAAGATATGGCCTGTGTGGAAATCATGGATTATATCATGTCCGCCAGATATATGAAGCAGATCAGGGAAGTCCGGGGCGGTACTTATCATGTGAGTTTCAGTACGGAACTGGATTATGCCGACGGCGGAGTCTTCGAATCCACAGTGTATTTCCAGACACGTCCGGAAATGACGGATATTCTGGTCGCTGACGTGGAGGATGTGATGGCCGTCATGGCTTCGGAAGGTCCTTCGGACCGGGAACTCGACGAGGCGAAGAAGTACCTGGTGAAGCATCATGGAGAAAAGACGGCCCGCGATGCCAACTCCCTGCGTGCGAGAAATACTGAAACGAGTGATTTCGTGAGATACGGAGTCAGCTCCGGCTATGATTACGCCGGTGCAGTGAACAAGGTTTCGGCTGCCGATGTCCGGAAATTCGCTGCCAGACTGGCGGAAGGTGACAAATTCGTCGCTATATACAGGGAAGAATGACGGAGGCGACTCAAAAGGGTATTTTGGGCCCACCCCTTATTCCGAGAGACAAGACAAACAACAATTAAAAGATATCAGATTATGGCAAAAAAATCCACCATCGTCAAGAATTGGCCGAAATACCTCCTCCAGTGGGGAGTGTTGGCGGCTCTGGTATTGTTCCTGACAGGAATCATTCCGGGCAAGGAACCGGCTGACCCTGAGGCCTACTGTCCTGTAGGCGGCCTGCAGGCCCTGACCACTTATTTCGTGAACGGCTCCCTGCCGTGCAGCATGAGTTCCCTGCAGATCATGATGGGGATAATGCTGGCTGCTGCCGTCGTCCTGTTCAGCAAACTTTTCTGCGGCTATCTCTGTCCGCTGGGAACAGTGCAGGACCTGCTGATGAAACTGCGCAAGACCCTGAACATAAAAGGCATCACTGTCAGAAACGGTTCTGTAGCCGACTCTGTCCTGAGAATCGTCAAATACGGACTGGTATTCTGGATTTTCTACATGACGGCTACGGCCAGCGAACTTTTCTGCAAGAATCTGGACCCGTATTATGCCGTAGCTACCGGATTCCAGGGGGAAATCACTCTATGGATGTCCATAGTGACCGTCTGCCTGCTGATTCTCGGCGGTCTGTTCATAAACATGTTCTGGTGCAAATATCTCTGTCCGCTCGGGGCGGTTTCGAATTCCCTCAAGTTCTGGATATGGATCATCGTCCTCTTCGGGCTCTGGTGGGTGCTGGACCTGCTTGGTGCGAATATCCCTTGGTGGGTGCTTCTGGCGCTTTTCTGCATAGTCGGATATCTGCTTGAAATCCTGAACAGGAAACCAAAATATCAGATACTTAATGTCATCAAGACTGCCGGATCATGTACGCATTGCGGCATCTGCAACAAGAACTGTCCTTACGGTATCGATGTGGATGATCTGAGCGGCGGCAGACTTAATTCAGTGGATTGTACTCTCTGCGGCGAATGTGTGGCTGCATGTCCTACCGGAGCCCTTCATATCGGAGTATGCCAGAAGAACAGATCCGGCTTCGGGAAATATCTTCCTGCTATCATCGCCGTGCTTCTGGTCATCCTGGGCATGTGGATAGGGAACAAGTTCGAACTTCCTACCATCGACGAGACCTGGGGCATCGAATCCGTGGCCGATGACGGTACAGTAACGCAGCTCATAGACCCTGAGGCCCTGACCGAACTCAGGATAGACGGACTCCGTTCGGTGAAATGCTACGGAAGCTCCATGGCGTTCAAGGCCAAACTCGAAAAGATTCCAGGCGTGCACGGAGTGAAGACATTCGTGAACCATCATTATGTGATCATCACTTATGATCCTGCGAAAATCACTGCGGAACAGATACAGGAGAACATCTACGTGCCTTCGAAGTTCCGTGTGAACACTCCTGACCCGGCGGCCGTGGACAGTGTGAAGGTCATGACCATCAGGACAGAGAAGATGTACGACAAACTTGACTTGAACTATCTCGGCCTGCAGATGAGGCAGTCCGGGAAGAAGATCTACGGACTGACTTCGGAATTCGCCTGCCCGCTCATCGTGCATGTGTATATGGACCCTTCGGAGAATCCTGACCGCGACTGGTTCAGGAATATCGTGGAGATGAAGGTCCTGTCCATGCCTGTCCATGGCGGCGGAACGAAGGATACCGAAGTGGATTTCGAATTCGTGGACCTGGAAGATAGCGTCAGCTATATCCCGACCGAAGACCTGATCCGGATGCTCTTCAATCCGTTCAAGGCCGAGTTCAGGGCACGTGTGGAAAAGTTTGCGGACCAGCCGCAATATATTTACGAAATCGCCGATCCTGACTATGAGAAACCGATCATCCTCAGGAATATGCCTTATCTGAGCAATCATCTGTCCCACAATGAGAACATCATCGGAATCTATCTTGTCCTGAACGATGATCTGGTGCCGGCCATCAGAATCCGCTATGCCGCCCCTATGACAGAGGACGAACTGTGGAATCTGATGAATCAGGAGACATGGACCATCACGTATGCGAAAGATGACGTGCGCGAGACCCCGGCCAAGCTCAGTTTTGACAAAAAAGGCATTGTAAAGCAGCCATGATATTTTTATTATGAAAAAATTGATATCAGTATTGGCAGTCCTCTGCCTGGGAATGACTCTCTCATGGGCCGACGAAGGGATGTGGATGATAAACGGCATCGACAAGGCCCTGGAGAAGCAGATGAAAAAGCGCGGACTGAAACTTTCAGCAAAAGAAATCTACAATGCGGACGCAGAGGGGGCCACGATTTCGGACGCCGTAGTCTCTCTTGACTTCGGATGCACCGGCAGCGTGATTTCGGATGCCGGTCTCGTCATCACTAACCACCACTGCGCCTACAGCGACGTGCATGCTTTGAGCACCGACGAGAAGAACTATCTTGAAGACGGCTTCTGGGCCATGTCCCGCGACGAGGAGATTCCCATACCGGGGAAGAACATGTATTTCCTGAAGAAAGTCCTGGACGTCACTGACGAGGTGAACGCCTTGCAGGAGGAATACCGCCGGCAGGGCAAGCATTTCGGAATGAGGAAAATAAGTTTCGAGATAGAGAAGAAGTACAGGTCAGATGCCGGCGGCATGGATGTTTCCCTGGCTTCCATGTGGGGTGGGGAGAAGTATTACATGATGTTTTACGAGGTATATTCGGACATCCGTCTGGTGGCTGCTCCGCCTGTGTCCTTCGCTGCATTCGGAGGCGATATTGACAACTGGGAATGGCCCCAGCACAAGTGCGACTTCGCCATGTACCGTATCTACACGGCTCCGGACGGCTCTCCTGCCGGGTATTCGGAGGACAACATACCTCTGGAACCTGAGATGAAGCTGACAGTTTCCACAGCAGGGTACAAACCCGGCGATTTCACCATGGTCATAGGCTATCCCGGCCGTACTAACAGGTACAGCTCGTCCGCCGAGGTGAATTTCGAGAAAAGGGTCACTCTGCCCATATCGAACAGACTTCGCGGAGAGCAGATGGAGATAGTGAACCGCTGGATGAATGCCGACCCTTCCATCAGGCTGAAATATTCAGACTATTACTTCAGTCTGAGCAATGTCCAGGAGATGAACTGCGGGAAAGAGAAGAATATCCGCCGTTTCGGAGTGGTGGACAGCAAGGCGGCTCAGGAACGGGACCTGCAGGCATGGATAGATGCTGATCCGGAGCGTCAGGCCAGATGGGGAGAGGTCATCCCTATGCTGGACAGGAAATATTCCGATGTCGAAGAAGCGGAGAGGGACATAAACTACTTCCGCGAAACCCTCGTGAGAGGAACTGCCCTGTCCAGAATGTCCACCAGACTGAACCTGCTCAAGCGTGAGGTGCTCAAGAAAAACCGTATAAGGATGCACACCGTCATCGATCAGGGCGGTCCAGATTCCACCGAACTGAATTTCTGCAGGCGTTTCAGATTCTGCGGACGGGACTATGATGCAGTGAGGAAGAATCTGCTCGGAGAATATGACCACATCGTACCGGATGTGGAGAAAGACCTTTTCCGCTACGCTGTCAGCGAATTCTACGAGAATATCGACCGTTCCGTCATCGGACCATGGCAGAAAGAACTCTATTCCCGTTTTTCCGGCCCTGACGGGCAATGCGATTACGATGCCATGACGGAATATCTGTGGACCGGCAGTATCCTGACGGACAAGTCCAGGCTTGAAGCCTTCATCTCCGAAGAACATACGGTAGACGAATACCTTGCCGACCCGCTTTTCCGGTTCTTTCAGGACCTGAAAATCATCACTCTGAACAGGAGGACGGCCCGGGTGGAAGGGAAGCCGGATATTCTGACGCTTGACAAGGAATATACGCATGCCATGTATGAAAAGGCCCTGTCCGAAGGCACTCCGCAGTATCCGGATGCCAATTCCACCATGAGGATCACTTACGGTACGGTAGGCGGTATCCAGCCGTATGATGCGGTGACATGGTCCTGGAGGTCCACTACGGCAGGCGTTCTCGAGAAATATGATCCGTCTTCCTATGAGTTCGGCATGGAGGACCGCCAGCTGGAACTTCTGAAGGAAGCCGACTGGGGCCGCTGGGCTGACAAGGACGGCAGCATGCATGTGAATTTCCTTACGGACAACGATATTACAGGAGGAAATTCAGGCTCTCCGGTAATGAACTCGAAAGGCGAACTGATAGGTCTGGCTTTCGACGGAAACAAGGAGTCTCTGGCTTCGGATGTATATTATGTGGACGGCTATACGAAATGCGTCTGCGTGGACATCCGTTATGTGCTCTGGGTCCTCGACAGCTATGCCGGCATGGACTGGATTCTTGACGAGATAGGGATATAGTCTGACAGTGATGTCGGAATGACCCGTACCATGACTGTAAAGGAAAAAATATCGCTCTTTCCGCATTCCCCCGGCGTCTACAGATACTATGACGCCGAGGGGAATGTCATCTATGTCGGCAAGGCGAAGGATCTGCACAAGAGGGTAGCCCAGTATTTCGTCTCTCCCGACAGGCTGACGCGCAAGACTGCCGTCATGGTCTCCAAGATAGCCGATGCACAATACTCCGTCGTGGATTCGGAGGCTGACGCCCTTCTTCTCGAAAACAATCTGATCAAACAGTACAAGCCCAAATACAATATCCTTCTGAAGGATTCCAAGACCTATCCGTGGATCTGCGTCAGCGCTGACGAGTTTCCCAAGGTATACCTGACCAGAAGGATGGTCAGGGACGGTTCCAGGTATTTCGGTCCGTACAGTTCGGTGATGCATGCGAGGAATCTTCTGGAACTGTTCTCCGAACTCTATCCTCTGCGCTCCTGCAATCTCAGGATCACATCTGACGCTGTCATGAAAAAGAAGTTCAGACCATGTCTGAATTTCCATATCGGCAGGTGCAGGGGGTGCTGTGTCGGCGGCATTTCGGTGAAGGACTACAATGAGAACATCGAAGATATTGTCCGTCTCCTGAAGGGAGGCGGACGGGAAATGATAAGGCATCTGAAAGAACAGATGACGGAAGCGGCGGGACGTCTGGATTTCGAGGCGGCGGAGGAGTATAGGAAAAAGATGGTTTCGCTGGAGAAACATTACAGCAAGTCACTTATCGTGAACTCCGTCATAGGGAGCGTGGATGTCTTTTCCCTGGTTTTCGATTCGAATGAGGCATACGGAAATTTCATGCGGTTGAAGGACGGAGCGGTGATACAGTCTTTGAATCTTGGATTCAGGATGAATATCGAAGAGGACCGCTCAGAGGTTCTGGGCATGTTTCTGGCAGAAATCCAGTCCAAGTTTGGGGACCTGTCGAAGGAGGTCCTGGTTCCATTCAGACCGGATGTGGAGATTCCGGGAGTGGAGTTCCGGATACCTGTGAAAGGTGACAAGCTGGCACTTCTCGAACTCAGCCTGAAAAATGCGAAGGAGATGAGGTTCAACTCCCTCAAGCAGAAGGAACATACTGATCCTGATGACTTCAGGCGGAAGGTCCTGGAAGAACTGCAGACGGCGCTCGGCATGAAGGAACTCCCTGTACACATCGAGTGTTTCGACAACTCCAACATCTCGGGAACCAATCCGGTGGCTTCTTGCGTGGTATTCCGCGACGGCGTGCCATCGAAAAAGGATTACAGACATTTCAATATCAAGACTGTCGTGGGCCCGGACGATTTCGCCTCCATGAAGGAGATAGTGAACAGACGCTATTCCAGAATGCTGCGCGAGGATCCGGATGACCTGCCGCAGCTCATAGTGATAGACGGGGGAAAAGGGCAGCTCGGATGCGCGTATGAAGCGCTGTACGAACTCGGGATCACTGACAGGCTGACCGTAGTAGGACTGGCGAAGCGTTTTGAGGAGATCATCAGGGTGGGAGATCCGCATCCTCTCTTCCTCGACAGGAACTCTCAGGCTCTGAAAGTCATGCAGCATATCAGGGATGAAGCCCACAGATTCGGAATCACACATCACAGGAATCTCAGAAGCAAGGCGCAGATCCGCTCGGCCCTCAGGGAGATAAAGGGCGTAGGGGAAAAGACCGAACAGAGGCTTATCCTGCACTACGGAAGCGTGCCGAGGATAGCTGCCGCATCGGTGGAGGATTTGTCCTCACTTGTGGGCAAGGACCTCGCCAGGAGAATACATGATGCGTTAAATTCCTGATTTGTTCGTTTTTTCGTAAAATTTTTTTATCTTTGCGCCGGATTGTGACTATTATAAGTGTATTTAAACATAAACTTTTTATTAATTAAATTCTTAACATTATGTCAGAAGTTGCAAATAAAGTAAAGGCAATTATCGTTGACAAACTCGGCGTTGACGAATCTGAAGTTACAGAGACTGCAAGCTTTACAAATGATCTTGGTGCAGATTCTCTGGATACAGTAGAACTTATCATGGAGTTTGAAAAAGCTTTCAACATCACTATCCCTGACGAGGATGCAGGTGAGAAGATTTCTACTGTGAAAGACGCTATCGATTATATCGAGAAGAAGCTCAACGCTTAATTCGCAGTAGTCAGAATTGCAAATAAAAACGGTCCGGATTTGATCCGGTCCGTTTTTTTTATGTTTATCCGCAAGACTGTCCCTTTCATGTCCGGTCTGGATGACCTTGCCCGTGATGATAAAGTGGGGAGGGTACTTTTATGGATAAGCGATTTTTTATTTCCCCGATGTCTTCGATACCGAATACGTGACGATGAGCCGTGGCAGGTTCTTGTTTCCGTCTGACAGGCCGCCGTCGGCACCAGGTCCGCGGAGGATTCCGCGATAGTATCTGTCTTTGTCCAGCTGCATGCTTACCGATACCGATGTCGAGGACTGGCTGGCATACTGGGCCGCGAGCATATAGTTGTAGTAGTTGCTCATTCCATAGTAGCTGTTGTAGCCGTATCCGTAGTAGCCCCCGTAGTACCCGCCATAGTTGTACATGCTGTTGTAGTAGTCGTAGTAGGCCAGATTCTGGTAGTATTCGCTCAGCGCGCTGTTCCCGCCGCTTTCTGTTTCGACAGTCTCTTCGGCCATGGTCAGGAACCAGATGTCATAGTCGCTGTAGTTCGAGTCTTCCGCACGGCGGAGGATTTCCTGCACATGATGGCTTATGTCCGGAGCATAGCAGTTCAGCGAACGGTTTATGTCTCCCTGGTTCTCTGTAGATACGCTTGCATCCGTGAGCCCGGCATATGTGACCTGTTCGTCTTCCGAATCTTCGTCTTCGAGTGTGATCCGGCATGTAGGGCTCAGTCGGTCCGGATAGAGATACATCCTGTCATAGTCTTCGGTCCTGAAATCATACGGCAGGATGACTGAAGCCTTGTGGATGATCACGTCTTCCGGGTTAGTCCCGTCCAGGGCGAAAATCCTGTTCAGGCTGTCCTTGATTTCTTTAGATGATATGACAGGCTTCACACCGTCGCCGCCTTCCACGTATATGACGTCGGCTGCCGCCTGGTCAGGGTTGATCGTGCTGTTTTCGGTGTGTGACAGGTTCAGTGCGTATTGAGGTGTCCTGTCAGGTGTCACATATTCGCTTTCTGCATCTTCATATACCTGCATGTCCTGCGCTCCGAAAAAGAAAAGGAAAGAAGTGTCCACTTTTTCCCTGTGTCCGTATTTCGATCTGAATTTCAGTTCCGCATAGTTCCCGGACACGTAATAGCTGTCCGAAATCTCCATTTTCAGGTCGAACATGTTTATCCTGCCGCCTTCTCCTGACGGGATGTCGGCGGTGATGTATATTCCCGGCAGTTTTTTCACATAGTTGCTCACCGAGTCCAGACCTTCTTTTTTCGGGTCTTTCTGCATGGCCTGAATGGCTTCTATATATTCGTCACCGAAGTCCGGGTTGAAATTGAAGGACAGGGAGTCCTGTCCGAAATATGTCACCGTCGGGGCGACACGGGTCAGGGTGCTCTCGTCTATCACGCTGGAGATATAGCTGTCATCCTCGTCGAGGGCTTCGGCGAGCTTGAATACATTTATGTTCTGGATGATATGGGCCTGATTCTCGTCAGGCCATGAAAGCGTGTCCCTGACTGCCGTGAAATGGAACTGGGTGCACTTCGGCTCTTCTCCGAAGTCCATATCCGTCCCTGTCGGTATCAGCGTGAATGCCGAGCTTCTGGAGGTGGTGCCGGACGCATCCCTGACTGCTCCGACAGTGATTCTGGAAGAACTGTAGCCGGACAGTCTGTCTATCTGTTTCATCCGTATGTCCTGAAGATATATGGTATCCGTGTGGACATCGTACTGATGCCTCGTCGGAATGTATTCCTTGCCCAGCTCTTCGTTTATCTCCACACAGGACAGAATGCCCGTGAGCCCTGTCAGAATACCTGCCGCGAGGTAGATGAATCTCATATGCATTTTCTAAAACTTGTCGTAAAAACTGTTGTAAATATCGATGTATTCCCCGGATTCGAGTGCCGCCGCGTCGAACGGCAGTATCGGAAGGCCGGACTTGCTGCAGCATTCGGCCAGCTCGGGAGCTATGTCTCCGGAGCCCATGATGATTCCGTCCGAATAGCGGACGGCGAGTTTCGCAAGATTCATGCCGTCAGGAGATTCCATGGCGTCCATATCTTCCATGGTTATGTCCCCGAATCTGATTTTCTCCTTGAAGTCATCGGAGAACCTTTCATCCGGTGAAATATCGTTGTATAGAGACAGGATGACCTTGCTGTCTGAGAATATGGGGTCATCGCTGTAGACCTTTTTCAGGTATAGCGGGAGTATCTGCGATATCCAGCCCTGGCAGTGGACTATGTCGGGGGCCCATCTGAGCTTTTTCACGGTTTCGAGCACTCCGCGTGCGAAGAATACGGCACGTTCGCCGTTGTCTTCGAAAAACCGGCCTTCCGCATCATGATATATCTGCTTGCGGTGGAAGTAGTCTTCGTTGTCGATGAAATAGACCTGCATCCTGGCGGCTGAAATGGATGCCACCTTGATGACGAGCGGCCTGTCCACATCATTTATGATGATGTTCATTCCCGACAGGCGGATCACTTCATGGAGCTGGTTTTTCCTTTCATTGATGCAGCCGTAGCGTGGCATGAAGGAACGGATTTCCTTTTTCCTTTCCTGGATTCCCTGTGGAAGAAAACGCCCTATCTTGGATATGTCGCTCTCGGGGAGATACGGGAAAATCTCCGAGTTGACAAACAGAATTCTTTTAGCACCATCTTCCATATTCAAGGTTTTAAAGACAAAAACTCAACAAATGTAATAATTATTTTTGATATTTCATTATCTTTGACCCCTAATATGGTCTGACGGGACTTATGGGAAGAGAAGAAAAAGGCATAATCAACAGGCGTCTCAGAAGCGCCTACATGTCGACTGTCATTAGTATCAGTCTGGTACTGCTGCTGGTCGGTATGGCCAGTCTCCTGCTGGTCAATGCCAGGACTGTCTCGGATTATTTCAAGGAAAACATGCAGATTTCCGTGATGATGAAACAGGATGTGACCGAAAAGAAAGCGAAGGATTTCCTGCTGGACCTCGGAACGGAAAGGTATATCAAGTCTGCTGAATTCATTTCCGTGGAGCAGGGCGAGAAAGAGATGGCAGCCATGCTTGGCGAAGACTTTCTGGACGTATTCGAGTCCAGCCCCATTCCAGTGTCCATCGATGTGACCCTGAAGGCGGATTATGTGTCTGCCGACAGTCTGGAGATGGTGCAGCGCGAGATCTCCGCTTCCCCGCTGGTGGATGAAGTGGTGTACCAGCCGTCGCTCGTGGAGGCGCTGAATGCGAACCTGAGCCGTATTTCACTGGTGCTCGGCGTTTTCATCGCCCTTCTGCTTTTCGTCTCCTTCGTGCTGATAAACAATACGATAAGACTGAATGTCTATGCCCGCAGGTTTACGATTCATACCATGAAGCTCGTGGGGGCTACCAGGGCTTTCATCAGGGCGCCGTTCCTGGTGCAGTCAGTTTTCCAGGGCGTGTTCGCCGCCATGATAGCGGTCCTCGGGCTGATAGCCATGCTTTATTTTATAAGAAGCGAAGTGTCGCAGCTTTTCGAGATTTTCAGTCTGGAGCTCCTGCTGGCGGTCATAGGCATTGTCCTGGCGGCCGGCGTGCTTATCTGCATGCTGAGCACTTATTTTGTGGTCAACAAGCTGGTCTCCCTGAACAAGGATGACCTCTACTATTGAGATTCTGTTGGCCGTGACCGGCCAATGGCATTGGCCTGCAAGGCCTGAAAGTTATTTATAGGATTATGGATAAATTTGCAATTACCCCGAAAGGTCTCAGGTTCGTTCTGGCCGGATTCATAGTGATGGTGGCGGGTTTTGTCCTGCTTTCCGGCGGAGGCGTGAAGGATCCCGAGGTGTTCAATTATGCGATGTTCGATTTCCGGCGTCTGGTGGCGGCCCCGGTGGTGATACTGTGCGGAATGATAGTCATCATCGCAGGTATCATGAACAGAAACGGTGACAGTGAAAATGCGAAACAAGAATAGTTATGGAATGGTTTGAAGCGATTATTCTCGGGCTTGTCCAGGGCCTGACGGAATTCCTGCCGGTGAGCAGCAGCGGACATCTGGTGATAGGCCGTGAAATCCTCGGGGTGGAGGAGTCCGGTGATCTGGTTTTCGAAGTGGCGGTACATGCGGCCACAGTACTCAGTACCATCGTGGTGTTCAGACATCAGATATGGAGTCTGCTGAAAGGACTGTTCAGATTCAAATACAATGACGAGACGGATTATATCCTGAAGATATGCGTGTCGATGATACCTGTATTCATCATCGGAGTCTTTTTCAAGTCGTTCGTGGAGGGCCTTTTCGGGTCTATCCTCGTGGTAGGTATCGCCCTGATGATGACCGCGCTGCTTCTTTTCCTGTCAGACATGGCGTCGAATCCGCGCAGACAGCTGCAGAATCAGGTGAATACCTACAGGAACGGCATTTCCTACTGGCAGGCGCTGGCCGTAGGTATAGGCCAGGCTTTCGCCGTGGTGCCGGGTCTCTCGCGCTCCGGGACTACGATTTCGGTAGGACTTATCTGCGGTGTCAGGCGTGATGTCATGGCGCAGTTCTCTTTCCTCATGGTCCTCGTGCCGATTCTGGGAGAAGCTTTCCTGCAGGTCGTGGGCGGCGAGATGACGGGCTCCAGCATAGGTGTGCTGCCTGTCGTTCTCGGTTTCGTTTCCGCTTTCCTTTCGGGACTTTTCGCCTGCAAGGTGATGATAGCTCTCGTGAAGAAAGCCAAGCTGACGTGGTTCGCCCTTTACTGTGCGATAGTCGCCCTGTGCATATTCCTGTTCAGTTAGGCTTCCGGTCCCGCTTTTCAGCCTGTTCGCGAGTGTCTGCCATATATGGAAAACAGCAGGAATCTGACATATTTCGTTGCGGATGTCCATCTGGGTCTGAACGTGAATGACCCGGACGGACGAGAGGCGCGTTTCACGGCCTTCCTGCGTTCGCTTCCTGCGGAAAAGACCCGGGCTCTGTATCTTCTGGGGGATATCTGGGACTTCTGGTATGAGTACCGTGATGTAGTGCCGAAAGGGTATGTGCGGGTCTTTTCGGCCTTGCTGGACCTGATGGATGCCGGAGTGAAGGTGTATTTCTTCACTGGGAACCACGATGTGTGGGCTTACCGTTATTTCGAGGAACTGGGCATGATACGGCTGGAACAGCCGGCATACGTGGATATCGAAGGGACGCATTTCTGCCTCGGGCACGGTGACGGTCTGGGACCGGTGCCTTTCGGATACCGGATTCTGCGCGGGATTTTCCACAGCCGTGTGCTTCAGATACTTTTCAGCATGCTTCATCCGTGGCTGGCTTTCCGTTTCGGAAACGGCTGGTCGAAGCACAATCGTCTGGCGCGCCATACGGAATATTTCTTCAGAGGGAAGGACGAGCCTCTTTACAAGTTCGCTGCAGAATATGAGAAGACACGTCCTGTGGACTATTTCATTTTCGGGCACTATCATGCAGATGTGAAGATCCGCACCCCGGAGGGGGCTGACCTCTATGTCCTGAAAGACTGGATAAACGGCTCTCCCTACCTGTATTTCGACGGTATTTCCATTTCCGGCGGATATTTCCAGAAAAGCGAATAATAGAGGCCTTCGAACTGCCCGGTCTCCCACAGCTGTACCAGTTCCTCTATCGGCCTGTCTTCCCCTTCCGGGTCGTACGGTTTCTTGAGGTCCGTGCCGAAAATCTTCGCTATGCCCTGCCAGAAACCTGCCGCCATGCCGTTCTTGTAATCCTTTATGATCATGTAGGAAGATTTCCCGACCTCGCGGTCAATGAGTTTCATCAGCAGCGCCCCCTGTGACACCGTCAGTCCGCGCATGGAGGATTCGAAGTCTTCGAACAGCTGCTTCTGCATGCTGTTTATATACCTGTCGCGTTTTGCCCGTTTCAGATTGTCGGCTTCGATGGTGCTGTCTACTTCATGTACGAGATGTCTGGCGGCCAGCGCATAAGGATAGGCCTTGCTGAAATTGTGCACCAGACGGTAATACCTTCTCCATTCGCGGCCCTTCTGTCGCGGCATTCTCGAATACACCCGTGCCGGCGGCAGTTCGTCCGTGAATACCGTGTCCCGGCCCTCCACCATGAAATGCATGTACATTCCTTCCGGCGATTCAGGTGTCTGGGCTTTCACCTCCGTGCCTCCGGCAATTATATTGGCTGCCGCGGCAGCCAATAATATGATTATAGTATGTCTTATTCTGTCAGCCATCCTGTCTTGCGCTGTTCCGGACCGCAAATATACGCAGAAGCCAAGTGCAAAAGAAATTTATTTATTTTGCCGAGGCGTGAACAGGTATTCGACATCCTTCCGGAGGACATCGGCGTGCCGGTCGAAAATGGTTCGGAAAAATTTTGAACAGTGTTCGTAACAGAGTGATTTTCCCTTATTTAACTTGCAGATATTTCGGTCGAAAATATCTGCATTTTTCTTAAAAAATATTTGCAATTCAGAAAAAATAACTATCTTTGCAGTCCCTTAATTGAGGAGAAGTCCGCCCAACCAGCTGATACTCAATTATTTAAGGAAGTGAAAGTAAATTTTAAAAGTAATAGACAATGTTACAACCGAAGAAAACAAAATTCAGAAGGCAGCAAAAAGGCCGCATGAAAGGCCTTGCCCAGAGAGGCAATCAGCTTGTGTTCGGTTCTTTCGGCATCAAGACACTGGAAAACTGCTGGCTTACAGGCCGTCAGATCGAGGCTGCGCGTCAGGCCGTTGTGCGTTATATGAAGCGTGAGGGTAAGATCTGGATCAGGATATTCCCTGACAAGCCTTATACCAGAAAGCCTGCCGAGGTGCGTATGGGTAAAGGTAAGGGTAATCCGGAGGGGTTCGTTTGTCCTGTGACTCCGGGCCGTATCCTTATCGAGGCAGAAGGGGTTCCTATGGAGATCGCCAAGGAGGCACTTCGTCTCGGCGCACAGAAACTCCCTGTCACTACCAAGTTTGTGGTACGTAGAGACTATGTTGAATAATTATCAAGGAGAAAAAATGAAAGCATCTGAAGTACGCGAAATGTCAATCAGCGATCTGCGCGAGCGCATCGAGGCAGAGAAGGCGGCTCTTGACACCATGAAGATAAATCACACTATTTCTCCTTTGGAGGATACGTCAAAGATAGCCAAGTCCAGGAAGGATATAGCCAGAATGATGACTATCCTGGCAGAAAAGGAAAAACAGAACTAAAATTTCAGTGTGATGGAAAGAAATCTTCGTAAGGAAAGGATAGGAATCGTGGTCAGCAACAAGATGGACAAGTCTATCGTTGTTGCCGTAGCAACTAAAGAAAAGCATCCTATTTACGGTAAGTTCGTAAAGAAGACCACCAAGTTCGTTGCCCATGACGAGAAGAACGAGTGCAGCGAGGGCGATACGGTCCGCATCATGGAGACTCGTCCGTTGAGCAAGACAAAGAACTGGAGATTAGTAGAAATAGTAGAAAAAGTTAAATAACAATGATACAGCAGGAAACACGTTTACAGGTGGCAGACAACAGTGGAGCAAAGGAAGTTCTCTGCATCCGTGTACTGGGTGGTACGCGCCGCCGTTATGCTAAGGTCGGCGACAAGATCGTCGTGGCCGTGAAGAGTGCAATCCCTGGCGGGGATGCCAAGAAAGGTTCAGTATCCAAGGCTGTAGTAGTCCGTACCAAGAAGGAGATACGCAGACCTGACGGTTCGTATATCCGCTTCGATGACAACGCCTGTGTTCTTTTGAACAATCAGGGTGAAGTCCGCGGTACACGTATTTTCGGCCCTGTGGCAAGGGAACTCCGTGAGAATTTCATGAAAATCGTTTCACTGGCACCTGAGGTCCTTTAATCGAGATCGTTATGAAGAAAGTATATATCAAGAAAGGCGATACAGTCTATGTCAATGCCGGCAATGACAAGGGTAAGACCGGCAAGGTGCTTGAGGTAATTCGTTCCAAGGACCGTGCTATCGTGGAAGGTATCAACATGGTAAGCAAGCATACAAAACCGAATCCGAAGAATCCTCAAGGCGGTATTGTTAAACAAGAGGCAGGAATCCATATTTCCAATCTGCAGCTCATCGACCCGTCAAAGGGCGGTCCTACCAGAATAGGATACAAGTTTGTCGATGGAAAGAAAATCCGCTATGCTAAAAAATCTGGAGAGGAGATCAAATAATGGCAAAGACTAAGAAGACAACAGAGGCTGCGACTGTCGCTGCAGTGCCTGCAGGATATGTTCCGACACTGAAGAAATTATACAGGGACGAGATCGTTCAGAAGCTTATGAAGGAGTTTTCATACACTACGGTGATGCAGGTTCCGAGGCTTGTGAAGATCACTATCAACCAGGGTGTGGGAGATGCTACCGGCGACAAGAAGCTCGTGGAAAACGCACAGCAGGAACTGACTGCCATTGCAGGTCAGAAAGCTGTAGCCACACTTTCCAGAAAGGATATTTCAAACTTCAAGCTCCGTAAGGGCAATGCCATCGGAGTGAAAGTCACTCTCCGCGGCACCAGGATGTACGAATTCCTCGAGAGGCTTATCCGTATCTCCCTTCCGCGTATCAGGGACTTCAACGGTATTTCCGAGAAGATGGACGGCAGAGGAAACTATACCCTCGGTATCAAGGAGCAGATTATCTTCCCTGAGATCGACATCGACAAGATTTCCAAGATCCTCGGAATGGAAATCACATTCGTGACTACGGCAAAGACGGATGAGGAAGCACACGCTCTTCTGCGTGAGTTCGGTCTGCCTTTCAAGAAACATAACAACTAAAGGAGAACGGTATGGCAAAAGAATCAATGAAAGCCCGCGAAGTAAAACGCGCGAAGTTAGTTGCCAAATACGCTGAAAAGAGGAAGGCCCTCAAGGAGGCCGGTGACTGGGCAGCTCTTGACAAGCTCCCTAAGAACTCCAGCCCTTGCAGGATGCACAACCGCTGCTCTCTCACAGGAAGACCAAAAGGCTACATGCGTCTGTTCGGCATCAGCCGTATCCAGTTCCGTGAGATGGCAAGCAACGGCCTCATCCCTGGCGTGAAGAAGGCAAGCTGGTAATATCGGAATTCAACGAACCAATATATTAACAATGGATATCGGGCACAGCATCATGTGCCGGTTCTTAAAACAAAAAAGAAATGACTGATCCAATAGCAGATTATCTTACAAGGGTCCGCAATGCGTACATGGCCGGAAAGAAGATCGTGGAGATTCCTTCTTCAAAGATGAAACTGGCTATCACCAAGATCCTTTGTGAAAAAGGCTACATCCTCAGCTACAAGGTAGTGGAGGGACAGCCTGCAAACACCATCAAGATCGCCCTCAAGTATCATCCTCAGACCAAGACTGCCGCCATCAAGAAGATCGAGCGCGTGTCCAAGCCGGGTCTCAGGAAATATACAAACGTGGAGGAGATGCCGAGAGTTCTCAACGGTCTCGGAATAGCCATCCTTTCCACTTCAAAGGGTATCATCACGGACAAGGAGGCAAAAGAGCTGAATGTCGGTGGCGAGGTATTATGTTTCGTATATTAATCTAAAAGAATCGAATAATGTCAAGAATTGGTAAATTGCCTGTACACCTTCCTGCCAAAGTCACCGTCGAGGTGCTCCCTGGCAACGTTGTCAAGGTTAAAGGACCTCTCGGCGAGCTCAGCCAGAAAGTGGATGCTGACATCACTGTGACCGTAGAGGGAAATGAAGTTAAGTTGACTCGTCCTACCGATCTTCCAAGACACCGCTCGCTTCACGGACTTTACCGTGCGCTGATCCACAATATGGTAGTCGGAGTTTCAGAAGGATATACTATCAAGCAGGAACTTATCGGTGTCGGTTATCGTGTGGATGTCAAAGGCCAGATCCTTGAATTCTCACTCGGTTTCTCCCACGATGTTCATTTCATGCTTCCTGCAGAGGTGAAAGCTGAGGCTGAACCTGTAAAGAAGGGAGCGAACCCTATACTTGTTCTCAAGAGTATCGACAAGCAGCTGGTCGGACAGGTCGCTGCCAAGATACGCTCTCTGCGTAAGCCTGAACCATACAAGGGCAAGGGTATCAGATTTGTCGGCGAACAGATCCGTCGTAAGGCTGGTAAGTCAGCAGGTGCTAAATAATAGGAGATTGAGTTATGGCATTGAATAAGATACAAAGAAGGAAAAGAATTCATTACCGTATACGTAAAGTTGTCAATGGTACTGCTGAGAGACCTCGTATGGTTGTGTTCAGAAGCAACAAGCAGATATACGTACAGGTCGTTGACGATACGAAGGGTGTGACTCTCGCGTCTGCCGCTTCGAACGACAAGGCGCTTGCAGCAGAGTGCAAGGGCAAATCAGGTAAGGAAGCTGCCGCTCTGGTAGGCAAGGCCATCGCCGAGCGCAGCATAGCAAAGGGTATTACCACCATCTCTTTTGACCGTGGAGGTTACCTTTATCATGGTAGAGTAAAAAGTTTGGCTGACGCTGCCCGCGAAGGTGGCCTAATTTTCTAAGACTATGGCAAATACGAATGTTAAAAGAGTAAAGACTACTGATCTGGAGCTTAAAGACAGGCTCGTAGCAGTCAAGAGGGTGACGAAAGTTACCAAGGGCGGCCGTCACTTCAGCTTTGCTGCCATCGTAGTGGTAGGAGATGAGAACGGCGTTGTAGGTTATGGTCTTGGAAAGGCAAATGAGGTCACTACTGCGATTTCCAAGGGCATCGAGGATGCAAAGAAGAACCTCGTGAAGGTTCCTGTCCTCAACAAGACCATTCCTCACGAGCAGGAAGCCAAATTCGGCGGTGCAAGGGTATTCATGAAACCTGCAGCTCCCGGTACCGGAGTGAAGGCCGGTGGTGCAATGCGTGCGGTATTCGAGTCTGTGGGTATACAGAACGTGCTCGCAAAGTCAAAGGGTTCTTCAAACCCTCACAACCTGGTAAAGGCTACCGTAGCTGCGCTGGCTGAGATGAGGGACGCTTATACTATTGCCGGACTTCGCGGTATTCCTATGAGCAGAGTATTTAAAGGTTAAGGAGGAAGGACGAAATGGCAAAAATCAAGATAACTCAGATCAAGAGCAAGAACGGAGCGACCAAGAGGCAGATCGCGAATCTCCAGTGCCTCGGAATCCACAGGTTGCATCAGACTGTCGAGGTAGAGCTTACCCCAGTGACCAAAGGTATGGTAGAGAAGGTTCTCCACCTTGTCAAGGTTGAGGAAATTTAAATTCGGAGGAACGAGAAATGAAATTGCATGAATTAAAACCTGCAGAAGGTTCCAGAGGCAGAAAGAAGAGAATCGGCCGCGGTGAGGGCTCAGGCCATGGCGGAACATCTACCCGTGGTCACAAGGGTGCCCAGGCACGTTCAGGCTATTCCCGCAAGATAGGATTCGAAGGTGGTCAGATGCCTATCCAGAGGCGTCTTCCTAAGTTCGGCTTCACAAATCCGAACAGAGTGGAATATGTCGCTGTAAATGTGGCTGACCTCCAGAAAATCTCGGAAAAGCTCGGTGTTACAGCCATCGATGTAGACCTTCTCAAGGCAAACGGCATCGTAGCCAAGACTGCGCTGGTGAAGATTCTCGGAAACGGGGAGTTGACTGCCAAGCTCGAAGTGTCGGCTGATGCTTTCTCAAAGAGCGCTATCGCCAAGATAGAGGCTCAGGGTGGAACGGCAACTACAATTGGGAAATAATGAAGAAGTTTATCCAGACTATCAGAAACATCTTCAAGATTGAGGAACTGCGCAAGAGAATCGTGTATACGATTCTTTTGCTGCTGGTTTATCGTCTGGGCTCGTTCATCGTGCTCCCAGGCATAGACTCGGCCCAGCTGGCCAATCTTCAGGACAATACTCAGGAAGGTCTCGTCGGCCTGCTGAACATGTTCTCCGGAGGAGCCTTCGGCAATGCTTCAATCTTTGCGCTGGGTGTGATGCCATATATCTCGGCATCCATCGTCATCCAGCTTCTCGGCGTGTTCGTACCTTATTTCAGGAAACTCCAGATGGAAGGTGAGAGCGGAAGGAGGAAGATGAACCAGATGACAAGATATCTGACCATCCTCATTCTCTGCATCCAGGGTCCTGCATATATGGCTGCCCTGCACAACCAGATTCCGGAAAGTGCTTTCCTGGCCGTACACAATCTCGGATGGAGCAACTTCATGTTCAACTTCGTTTCCACCATCATCCTGATCGGCGGTACGATGTTCGTGATGTGGCTCGGTGAAAGGATTACAGACAGGGGTATCGGAAACGGTATTTCCCTCATCATCATGGTCGGTATCATCGCCCGTCTCCCTTATGCCCTTACTGCGGAAATCGGAGAGAAGGTGAACAATACCGCCGGCGGTGTCCTCCTGCTCATCGTTGAACTCGTGATCCTGTTCTTCGTATTCGTGGCTGCCATCGCTCTGGTACAGGGCGTGAGGAAAGTTCCGGTACAGTATGCGAAGAGGATTGTGGGCAACAAGCAGTATGGCGGAGTGCGCCAGTATATTCCAATGAAAATCAACGCTGCCGGTGTCATGCCGATCATCTTCGCGCAGGCACTTATGCTTTTCCCGCTGATTTTCTCCCAGTTCGATGCCACAAGAGGCCTCGCTGCGACTTTGAGCAACTATACCGGTTTCTGGTATAACCTCATATTCGGACTTCTCGTTGTGATTTTCACATATTTCTACACTGCTGTCACTGTGAATCCTACCATGATGGCCGAGCAGCTGAAGCAGAACGGAGGGTTTATTCCGGGCGTCAAGCCGGGAAAGAAGACCGTAGAGTATCTTGACTCCATCATGTCGAGAGTGACTCTTCCGGGTTCCATCTTCCTCGCGCTTATCGCCATACTCCCTGCATTTGCCATGCTTCTGGGAGTGAACAACCAGTTTGCAAGTTTCTACGGCGGTACTTCGCTGCTGATCCTTGTGGGTGTGGTTTTGGATACTCTCCAGCAGATCGAGAGTCATTTGCTTATGCGTCACTATGACGGTCTGATGAAGACAGGTCGTCTGAAAGGACGCTCAGGAATGTAATTTCAGTAGTTCATTGGTATATGGTAAGGCCCAAGACAGAAGAAGAAATAGCGCTGATGCGCGAGAATGCGATTCTCGTATCCAAGACATTGGCTGTGGTCGGTAAGGCTGTCGCCCCTGGTGTGACAACTCTTGAGTTGAATAGGCTGGCAGAGACCTACATCCGTGATCACGGAGCTATCCCCAGCTTCTTAGGTTATGAGGGCTTTCCTGCCGCTCTCTGTATTTCGGTAAATGATACTGTGGTCCACGGTTTTCCTTCAGACTATGTGCTGAAGGAAGGTGACATAGTCTCTGTGGACTGCGGTACATTGTACAAGGGGTACAACGGTGACTCGGCATACACTTTCCCGGTAGGTGAGGTGGATGAAGAGACCCGGAGACTCCTCGATGTCACCAAGGCATCACTGTACAAGGGAATAGAGATGGCGGTGGACGGAAACAGGATCGGCGATATCGGACACGCGGTGCAGTCGTATGCAGAATCGGCCGGTTTCTCTGTGGTTCGTGAGCTTGAAGGTCATGGTATCGGCAGGCACATGCATGAGAATCCGGGAGTCCCGAACTACGGCAGAAAGGGCAGCGGCCCCAAGCTGACAGACGGGATGACGATTTGTATCGAACCGATGATCAATGCCGGGTCACGCGGTGTGTATCTTGCAAAAAATGGTTGGGAAGTACGCACGGCTGACCACAGGAATTCAGCGCACTTCGAGCTTACGGTTGTTGTCAGGAAAGGCGTTCCTGAAGTTCTGTCGACCTTTGATTATATTGAAAAGTCTGATGTTGGATTTTAAAGTGATATTTAATGCCGAAACAGTCAGCAATAGAACAGGAAGGTGTCATAGTTGAGACACTGCCGAACGCAATGTTTAAGGTCGAGCTGGAAAACGGCCATGTGATTCTGGCTCATATCTCAGGAAAGATGAGAATGCACTACATCAAGATTCTGCCGGGAGACAGGGTCAGAGTCGAAATGTCACCTTACGATTTGACTAAGGGAAGAATTTCATTCAGGTACAAATAAAATAAACGCAAGTTTAAAAAATTACGAAAATGAAAGTCAAAGCATCCATAAAGAAACGCAGCGAGGACTGCAAGATCGTAAAGCGTAAAGGCCGCCTTTACGTGATCTGCAAGAAGAACCCTAAATTCAAGATGCGTCAGGGATAATTTTTATTTAGTTGTATAATAAATAAAATAAGATAATTATGGCAAGAATAGCCGGAGTTGATTTACCAAACAACAAAAGGGGAGAGATAGGTCTGACCTATATCTTCGGGATTGGCCGCAGCTCAGCAAGAAAGATCCTGTCAGGTCTCGGAATAGATTTCGATACCAAGGTCGGCGAGTGGAATGACGAGCAGATCGCAGGAATCCGTAACGTGATTGCGACCGAATACAAAATCGAAGGTGAGCTTCGTTCCACTATCCAGATGAACATCAAGCGTCTGATGGATATCGGTTGCTACAGGGGTATCCGCCACCGTATCGGTCTGCCGGTGCGTGGCCAGAGCACCAAGAACAACGCCCGTACAAGAAAGGGTAAGAAGAAAACAGTTGCAAACAAGAAGAAGGCAACCAAATAACGGATGAATTATGGCAAAGAAAACGACATCAACAAACAAGAAGAGAGTTGTCAAGGTTGACGCTTATGGCGAGGCTCATATTTCATCGACCTTCAACAACGTCATCGTCACTCTCACCAACAGCGTGGGCCAGGTCATCAGCTGGTCTTCAGCAGGTAAGAGCGGCTTCAGAGGATCAAAGAAGAATACTCCGTATGCTGCCCAGGTGGCTGCAGCAGATGCAGCGAAAACAGCTTACGACCTCGGTCTCCGCAAGGTAAAAGCCTATGTGAAAGGTCCTGGTGCCGGACGTGAGTCTGCTATCAGAACCATCCACGGTGCAGGCATCGAGATCACAGAGATCATCGACGTGACTCCTATGCCACACAACGGATGCAGACCAAAAGGCCGTCGTAAAGTTTAATTTTTAGAGATAAAGGAAAATTACCATGGCAAGATATACTGGACCAACTACTAAAATTGCGCGTAGATTCGGCGAGCCGATTTTCGGGACTGACAAGGATTTCGAGAAGAGAAATTTCCCTCCGGGGCAGCACGGTCTGGCCAGAAAGCGCAAGAAAACTTCCGAGTACGGTACTCAGCTCAGGGAGAAACAGAAAGTGAAATATACATACGGTCTGCTTGAAAGACAGTTCCGCAATACTTACGAGAAAGCCTCACGCATGAAAGGCCAGAAAGGCGAGAACCTTCTCGTCCTCCTCGAGTCCCGTCTCGACAATCTGGTTTACCGTATGGGTATCGCCCCTACCAGGGCTGCAGCACGTCAGCTCGTATCACACTGCCACATCACTCTGAACGGAATCGTCTGCAACATTCCTTCCGCCCAGGTAAAGCCGGGAGATGTGATAGCTGTAAGGGAAAGATCCAAGAGCCTCGAAGTCATCCAGAACAGCGTAGCGTCAGCTCCCAAGTATTCATGGATAGAATTCGACACGAAGACACTCACAGGCAAATATCTCAACGTTCCTGTAAGGGAGGAAATCCCTGAGAACATCAACGAGCAGCTGATCGTCGAGTTGTACTCTAAGTAATAATAGTTAACACCAAAAGGAAATTTCAATATGGCAATCTTAGCATTTCAGAAACCGGATAAGGTGATAATGCTCGAAGGGACTGATACCGTCGGCCGGTTCGAGTTCAGGCCTCTGGAGCCTGGATACGGTCAGACCATCGGTAACGCTCTCCGTCGGATATTGTTGTCTTCTCTGGAAGGGTTTGCTATCAATTCGGTCAAGATTTCGGGCGTGGACCAGGAGTTCGCGACTATCCCGGGAGTGATCGAGGGGATGCAGGACATTATTCTTAACCTCAAACAGGTGAGGTTCAAGAGAATGGTAGAGACTGTAGATTCCGAGGTGGCAAACATCGTCATCAGCGGCAAACAGGAGTTTACCGCAGAGGATATCTCCAAGGGATTGTCTTCTTTCAAGGTGTTGAATCCTGAACTGCACATCTGTTCGCTCGAACCGTCTGTCAAGCTGGAGATTTCACTCAATATCAGCAAGGGCCGCGGTTTCGTTCCTGCTGATGACAATATTGATTCAGATACTCCTATCGGGACTATTCCTGTGGATGCTATCTACACTCCTATCAAGAATGTCAACTGGATCGTGGACAACTGGCGTGTGGAACAGAAGACCGATTATGAAAAGCTGACTCTGGAAATCATCACTGACGGCTCGATAACTCCAAAGCTCGCCCTTCAGGAGGCGGCCAACATCCTTATCTATCACTTCAAGCTGTTCACCGACGAGAAGAAGCTTTCTCTCGAGAGCGCTGTGGAGTCTGATTCCAAGGAGCTGGACGAAGAGTCACTCAGAATGAGGCATCTGCTTCTCACCAAGCTCTCCGACATGGGGCTTTCAGTGAGGGCATACAATTGCCTTAAGGCAGCTGATATCGATACATTTGCCGATCTGGTATCTTATTCGAGGTCAGAGCTGATGAAATTCAGGAATTTCGGCCGGAAGTCCCTCAACGAGATCGACCTTCTGGTAGAAAAGATGAAGCTGTCATTCGGTATGGATGTATCCAAGTATAATATTGAACCCAAGAAAAAGACTGTTTAAAAATGAGGCATAATAAATCAATCAATCACCTTAGCCGCAAGAGCGGGCACCGCAAGGCCCTCCTTGCAAACATGGCGGTATCTCTTATCGAGCATAAGAGGATCACTACTACTCTTGCCAAGGCCAAGGCTCTCAAGATGTATGTTGAACCTCTGGTGACCAAGTCCAAGGAGGACACTACACATTCCCGCCGTATGGTGTTCAGCTATCTGAAGAACAAGGAGGCCGTAAAAGAGCTTTTCGGCACTATTTCGCCTAAGATAGCTTCACGTCCGGGCGGTTATACCAGGATTCTCAAGGTCGGTTTCCGTCATGGCGACGCTGCCGAGATGGCTCTCATCGAGTTCGTTGACTTCAACGAGGCTGCTCTTGCTTCTTCACCTAAGAAGGAGACCAGGAAGACTTCTACCCGCCGCAGCCGTTCAAAGAAGGCTGCAGCAGAGACAGCTGCACCTGCGGTAGAGGAACCGAAGACTGAGGCTCCTGCAGAGGAGGCTGCTCCTGCAGCAGAGACTCCTGCCGTAGAGACACCTGCAGAGGAGAAGAAGGCAGAATAATTCTGTCAGCACATACAAGAACAAGACGGACGACCGGAAAACCGGCCGTCCGTCTTGATTTTAATTCGTATCCGTTTGACGTGGTTTGATCATTTCTGCGGCATCATTTCAGTCATGGACCGTATCAGGGCGGCGTTGGCTGCCGAGATTTTCGGAATGTCCACTTTGATGACTTTTCTGTCATATGTCATCAGTCCGTTTACCTCTCCCTCCACATCGGTAGTTTGGGTATAGACTGCTGCCGCACAGCCTGTCCTGATGATGGCTTTCAGGTCATCGAGGTATTTTATGTATTGGTCCAGAAGTTCTTCCGGAGACTCTTTCACTCCCTCATATCCCCATTTTTCCGCGATATTCCAGGTATGTCCAGGCACGACATAGCCTATGCCGCCGTACTCTCCCAGTACATTCACGAATTTCCTTTCGAAGAACTTCACCACAGGTGCCGGGTAGTTGTGCACATCGATGACATCGCCGCACAGGCTGTAGTTCCCTCCTGAGGCTTCGTTTACGAGTCTCGTGGAATCTTTCGCTCTGGTGAATGCCACTGCTTCAGGGGTGTCGAACTGTCCCCAGGCCTCGTTGAACGGCACCCACATCACGATACAAGGGAATACCTTGAGCGCGTCCATGATGGCTCCCCACTCATGGTAGAAGTTCTCTTTCCATATCTGGGGAATCCGGCAGTCCGTACCTCCGAGAAGACTGCCGGAAGACCATGTGTTCCTGTTCGCAGCCACCACTTCCTCACTGCGGGCAGGGGCCTGGGCTTCCATGTAGTCTCCGATGCAAGGCATGTCCTGCCATACCATCATACCCATGACATCGCACCACCAGTACCAGCGCGCAGGTTCCACCTTGATATGTTTGCGGATCATGTTGAATCCCATTTCCCTGGTCTTTTCTATGTCGAATTTCAGTGCCTCGTCAGTAGGTGCGGTGTACAGCCCGTCAGGCCACCATCCCTGGTCAAGCGGGCCGAAATGGAACAGAGGTTCGCCGTTCAGGGCCATCCTGCGGTATTCATAAAGCCCGTTTTCGCGTATTACGGATATCTCCCTCATCGCGGTGTAGCCGTCCACGCTGTCGACTGTACGGCCGTCACGGGATATTTCTATACGCAGTCCGTAGAGATACGGGGATGCAGGAGACCATGTCTTCATGTCCTTGACCCGAAGGACGGCCTTTCCGTCCACGGCGATGGCTTCGCAGAGTACGGTATTGCCCGGTTTTTCTGCAGAATAGCCTTCTCCGCCTTCTATAAGCGAGACTTTCACTTCATCCCTGTCTGACGTGCGTGCATCCACATATACTGTCAGGGTGCTGTTTTCAATGTCACTTTCCGTATAGTAGCTTCCGATGCTGCAGAGGGGTACCGGCTCCATCCATACGGTCTGCCAGATGCCGGACACCGGAGTGTACCAGATGCCCCCGTTTATATGGCACTGTTTCCCGCGCGGCTGGAAGCTGTCATCCGTGGCATCCAGAACCTTGACACGGAGTGTCTGTGTTCCGGACGCTTTCAGATACGGGGTGATGTCGAATGAGAACGGGTCATATCCGCCCCTGTGGGTGCCGGCCTCGAAACCGTTCACATATACGGTGGTTTCCCAGTCCACAGCCCCGAAATGCAGGAGAATCCTCTCTTCTGCCCAGTCTTTCGGGACAGTGAATGTCCTCTCGTACCACAGAGCATCTTCCCTGTCCATACGTTTGCCTACACCGGACAATGCGGATTCCACTGCGAACGGGACCAGAATCTTTCCTTCGCTGCGGAACCTTTCCGCACCGGCATCCGTGATGCCGTAATCCCACAGACCGTTCAGATTCATCCATTGCCCGCGGACCATCTGGGGACGCGGGTACTCAGGCAGCGGACATTCGGGATTTACGTCTTCTGCCCATGGGGACATGATATTGTCTCCGACAGGAGACCAGTTTCCTGCGATGGCAGGTGCGGCTATCATTACAGACAGCATTGTTGTCAACAGATTATTCATTATTCCAGGATTTCGGTTATTTCCAGTTGTCGGATCTGAACGGACTGACAGGGATGCCGTAGCAGTTGAACATTGTGGCTTCGGACCAGTTCCTCATGCCGTAGCGGACAGCCGCAGGAGCCGTGACTTCCGGACATGAAACCTCTATCATGCTCTTGTCGTGGCATATTCTGGCTGTGGCAGGGTAGAATACCTGGTCTTCTCCGGCCAGTTCGAAGCCCGGCAGGTCGAGATTTATAGGACTCAGTCCCATGCCGTCCACCTTGAATTTCACATAAGCCTTTCCGTCCTTGAATTCGGCGCTCTGGTAGATCGGAGGGTTCGGATCGAATCCCCTGATGCCATAGTCGTTGCACAGGGCGAGGAATGCGAGCCTGTCTCCCACGGCTTTCTTGTTTGCCGGATGTATGCATTCCTGTTCTCCGGCATCATGTGTGGCCGCCATTCCCGAGTGTGGTATCAGAGCCAGAGTCTGCGCCTGGGCCCACATCATGTAGCCTGCTGCCCTGTCCTGCGGTCTGCCGTAAGAATACGGTGCTATCTGTGTGAAGTAGAACGGCATATCTTCATTTCCCCACTGTTCGCGGAGCATCTTCACGAAGGCAGGCTGGAGTCTCTTGTACTGTTCGAAACGGTCTTTGTTGTCGCATCCCTGATACCAGATGAAGCCTTTCGCAGTGAACGGGATGACAGTGTGGAGCATTCCGTTGTACAGGCAGGCTGCTGTCCTGTAGGGCCGGTCTTTGCGGAATTCGCCTGTTTCGTAGCTGCTCAGGTCGAATTCCCCGGCAAATTCCTTCTCAAGGAGTTCCCTGTCCATCCATGCTTCGATAGGCGTGCCGCCCCATGATACGTTTATGATACCGACTGGTATTTCCAGAGTTTCATACAGTCTGAGCGCGAAAAAGTATGCTGTCGCACTGGCTTCGGATACTCCTTCCGAATCATGGACATACCATGTGGCAGGGCAGTCCTCTTCCACTTTCAGGGACTTTATTCTCCGAAGGTTGCATGACCGGATCGGTATCTCCGGACGTGCTCCGCTGATATAGTACGCCGCATCCTTTACCGGCTGGCCCTGGAATCCTTTCATCTGCATCTCCATATTCGACTGTCCGGCGCAGATCCAGACTTCTCCGAGGAGTATGTTTTTCAGGACGGTTTTCCCGTCTTTGCCGGACACGGTGACTTCATACGGGCCTCCGGCAGATATTGTAGGGACAGTCACGGACCATTTCCCGTCTTTCCCGGCAGTGGTGACCGCCTTTTCCGAAGACCAGGTCTGGGATACGGTGACTTTTTCCCCGGGGTCGGCAGTGCCCCAGAATGCTACGTCCGTGTTCTGCTGGAGCACCATGTTGTCCGCGAATACCGACGGCATGGTGACTTTCGCATTGGCTGTCATCAGACAGCCGGCAAGTAAAATCAGTGACAGAATCTTTTTCATGTGATTTTGTGTTAGTAAATTATGTATTTGTTTCCTTCTTTCCTGTATTCGAGTCCGGCGGAGAAGCATATCGACTGCAGCACCGATTCCAGCGATTTGTTGTCGTGCGTTCCCGAGAGCTTCACTTTCGAGGTCGTGTCGCGCAGTTCGATGATGCAGGAGTAGTATCTGCGCAGCGTCTTCAGTATTTCCGGCAGGGTCTGCTGTCTGAATGTCAGTGTCCCGCGCATCCATGAAAGCACCTCCCCGGTCTTTGCATTCCCTCTGAATATGCTCTGGTTCTCCGTGTCGATGACGAGCTGTTCATCCGGATGAAGGTTCATCCTGACATCGTCATCTCCGTAGGATACCGCGACTTTCCCTGACTTTACCGTCACCGAGGCCTGCCTGTCTTCCGGGTAGGCGTTTACGTTGAATGACGTGCCGGTGACGCGGACATCCAGATCTCCGGCATGTATGAGAAACGGACATTCGGGATCGCTCTCCACATCGAAGAACGCTTCTCCCGAAAGCCAGACATCACGCGTGTCCTTTCCGTAGCGTGCGTTGTACCTGATGGAACTGGCCACGTTCAGTGTCACCCGGGTCCCGTCAGGCAGTTCCACCATCCTTCTTTGCCCGGGCTGGGTCTCCATGGTGCTGTACGATGCCAGCTGCATGGCCGTCCGCCTTTCCGTCACATCCGATACGATGAAATACCCTGCACCTGCGACCAGCGCTATGGAAGCCGCTACTGCCGCTATCCGCCGCGAAACCTTCCATCTTCCTTTCAGCCTTCTTCCGAAAGAATGTTTCCGGATGAGTCTGAGCGCGTCCTGCCGATACCGGCCGTAGATTTCGTCGGTCAGTGCTTCCTCCGGTTCCTTTTCCCAGTATTCTCTGGCGGCGGCGTCCAGTTCCGGTACGGATGCCGTGCTGTCTTTCATCATCTCGAGGAATTCCTTCAGCTCCTCTTCAGTGCAGGAATGATTCAGATATTTCACTATCAGTTCCCGTGTCGATTCTGCATCAGTCATGGTTAAAAAATATTCATTATAATAAACAGCATCGGGAATACTATGTCGGAATGCTTCGAAAGATAGTCCTTTATGGATTTCAGCGAATCCGACATATATTCCTGTACGGTATAGACGGACAGCCCCAGCTTTTCCGCTATTTCGTTGTGGGAAAGGTTCCTGTCCCTGCTCATCATGAACACCTGGCGCTGCCTCGGAGACAGCCTGAGCAGCGCATTCTGCAGGAGTCCTAGGTAGTCTTTCTCCTGCAGTTTCACACTGCACTCGGGTTCGTAGCCCTGTTTCCCGAAATAGCCCTGCATGAATTCCCTCTGCAAGGATTCCGACCGGCTTACATGCCTGAGATAGTTCAGCGCCTTGTTCTTTGCGATGGTGTACAGAAATGACGAGAACGACTTGTCGGGATCCAGAAGTTCCCGGCTTTCCCATATTTTCAGAAAGATGTCCTGAGCGTAGTTTTCAGCCAGGTCATATGACCCGATGAAACGGCAGCAGAAATTGCAGAGTTTTTTCCAGTACCGTGCATACAGGGTGCAGAAAGCCTCTTCGTCTCCCGTAGAGAGGCGCTGTACCAAAATGGAATCCGGGATTCTGTCTGCCATCTGTCCAGTAGATTAATGTCTTTCCTGATTATTTCCAGAATGCCGTCTGTGCGGCTGTTTTCTGTCTGAATGTTTCCGGAAGCCTTTCCTGGCTGTCGAACCATCCGGTCATGGCAGGAATGTCGATGCTCTCCAGGAGCCGGACTGCATTCTCCGGAGCCTCAGTGATGTAACTTCCGCACTGTGCTATGTCCAGGAATTCTGACGGGAGCTGCATTCCTGACATCACATGGTGTTCGACCATCAGCTTGGCCTCCGGAGTCAGAGCCATCATTCTTCTGATCAGGCCCTTCTTTCCAGAACGGAACAGCTGCCCGTCATCGCCGAATACACATTCCACGACCAGGCCGGAGTCTGCCGGACCCTCTTCGGTATAGACCTGGACGGTCAATGAGTTTCCGTCGTATCCCCATACTGCCTGTCCGTCTTTCGCTTCGGATTCCGCAAACCTTGAATATGGAATCTCCTTTCCATTCACCTTCACTTTCTCAGGTACTGCAAACCCGTCCAGCATCAGGGTCACTTTTCGCGACGGCAGCATTCCTTTGTAAGAGCCTTCCCTCGGGAGGACCTCCACCGTCAGGGAATCGGCATCACCGTGACG
>CALVDR010000003.1 GCA_944326365.1 uncultured Bacteroidales bacterium
ACGGATTCGTTTTACGAATCCTCTAAAAGAGGTAGTCCTCTGAAATTCACTACGTTCTTTTCATCGAACTCACGTTATTTATATCCGAGTTTGCGCTCGGTACGGTCATTCCATTTGATGGTTTTCTCCACGGCCCGTTCCAGTGACGGAGTGATGTCCTTGCAGTTTTTGTGACAGCACATCTCCAGAGAATACATCCTTCCTATGCAGAAATTGGTATGCTCGCATGCGCTGCAGTGATTTTCATCAGCTTCCATCTTGTTCACGAAGTCCGTGTCCTCCAGGACAGCCCGTCCCATCTGGAGAAGCTGGAACCCGCTGTCTATCACCTTGTCTGCATCGGCTCTGGAAGTGACCCCGCCGACATATACCAGAGGCATGTCCGGCAGTGCCTGCCTGAATTTCAGGGAGTCTTCCAGAAAGAAAAGGTGTTTGAACGGAACTGTCGGTGACACGATACGCCCGCCTAAAAGGACTCCGAGTTTCAGCCACCACATTTTCATCGGCATGTAATGTGCTATGGTCTTCACAGGGAAGCGTCCTCTCATGACGTACATCGGCGCCCTGCTCACGAAACCGCCCGAGAGTACGAGCGCATCAGCACCGCATCTCTGGAGCTCCCTGGCCACTTCTATGCAATCGTCTGTTTCCATGCCGCCCTTGAAACCGTCCCGTGTATTCATTTTCACGAAAATGGCCACCTTGCCTTTCCCCGCGTCTGTAACAGCCTTCATGCAACGTTTCATGAATCTCATCCTGTTTTCCAGCGAGCCGCCGTATTCATCCTTCCTGTGGTTCGTGTACGGAGACAGGAACTGTGATATGAGGTAGCCGTGTCCGGCGTGGATTTCCACGGCATCGAAACCTGCCTTTATGCAGAGTTCCACCGCTTTCCCGTATGCTTCTACCACTTCATCTATTTCCTTGTGCGTCATTCCGTGCACGAAAGTAGGGGAGTAGAGATTGAATCCGCTGCTTGCCCCGTAAGGGCGGCAGCCGCATATGCGTCTGTGTGACATGTTTCCGCAGTGTCCGAGCTGTATTGAGGCCTTAGCGCCTTCTTTGTGGATGGCATCCGTGAGCTTTTTCAGTTCAGGTACTATCTCTTCCCTCATCCAGAGCTGCCTTTCAAATGAAAGCCCGCTCTGGCAGACAGCAGCGTATGCTATGGTGGTCATGCCGATACCGCCTCTTGCGACAGCGGTATGGTAGTCGAACAATGACTGTGACGGCGAGTTGTTTTCGCACATCCCCTCGAAAGCGGCGGACCTGACTGTCCTGTTCCGAAGTTCAAGAGGTCCGATCTTGACAGGAGTAAATAAATCACTCATGATTGATTTGGTTCTTATTCGTATTTCCGATTACCATATGAAAGGTATCAGATTCTTCTTCTTGAGTTCTTTGTATTCATCCCCGAACTCCTGCTCGTATTTTTCCGTCAGGGCCTTGGATCTCGGTGCCAGATTCGCGAAAGTCCAGACAGCGAACAGCAGGCCTGCAGGAGACCAGGTGAGAATGGCATAGCCCACCCATTCCGTGAGCTCCCCGAAATAGTTCGCGGATGTCACGTATTTGTACAGGCCTTTTTTAGGAATGTAATGCTTCGTATCACCGGGTTTGCGCAGATGTCTGATCACGTGGTCCGAATCCAGGTTTATCAGCATTCCCGTAAGGAAAACCAGACCTCCGATGATGAACTGCGGGGATGACAGCCATTCCATAGTGTATTTGCCGGCAGGGGCGAATTCGAAAAGCCAGCTGCCTATGAAGTACGAATTGAGTCCGTTGAATGTCATGCCCATGAGCATGATGAGGATCGGCATTTCGCTTTTCCCGCGCATGAGAAACGGAAAGATGAACGCCCTCTGGAAGTAATGCACCAGAAAGAATGCCGCCATTATCAGCAGGACTGTCTTTTCATTGCCGGTGTCCCGTCCTGAAAGCAGGTAGTCGATGACATAGAGAAGCAGGAATATGAAAGCCGGAGATTCCATAATGACCCATGCCGCCTTGTTGTTTATCTTCGGTCCCCAATGCGAGGCCGACAAATAGCCGTAGCCTGCCTTGAAGAAGAAAAGCGCTATGAAAACTATTATTGCCATGGCAAACATGGCAGTCATCAATATATAATAGGTCTGCATCTTCGGGTAAGGTTTAAATTCGCGTCAAAGTTAATAAACATTTTTCTCAAATCAGTTTTTTTGATTAATTTTGTCCCCCTGTAACGTATAAACAGATTTTCTATGAATCCCAAGTATGTCTTCGTTTCAGGCGGTGTAGCATCCTCACTCGGAAAAGGTATCATTTCAGCGTCTTTGGCCAAACTTCTGCAGGCCAGGGGATTGAGGGTGACGATACAGAAATTCGACCCTTATATAAATGTTGACCCGGGTACGTTGAATCCTTATGAGCACGGGGAGTGCTACGTGACGGACGACGGAGCCGAGACAGACCTGGACCTCGGACATTACGAGCGTTTTCTCGGCGTGCATACTTCGAAGGCGAACAATGTCACTACCGGCAAGATATACAATACTGTCATAAACAAGGAGCGTGAAGGCGCGTATCTGGGCAAGACCGTGCAGATCGTCCCGCATATCACCGACGAAATCAAGAGACGAATGCTGCTTCTCGGAAAGACAGGGAAGTACGATGTCATCATCACTGAAATCGGCGGTACGGTGGGAGACATGGAGTCCCAGCCTTTCGTGGAAGCCGTCCGCCAGCTTCAGTGGGAGCTTCCGGAGGAGGACTGCGTGACCATTCATCTGACTCTGGTGCCGTATCTGAGCGCCGCGAAGGAACTCAAGACCAAACCTACGCAGCATTCGGTCCAGCAGCTTCAGCAGAGCGGTGTCCAGCCTGATATCATAGTATGCCGCACCGAGCATCAGCTTACTCCTGAACTCAGGAAGAAAATCGCCCTTTTCTGCAACGTGAAGCCGGGTCATGTGATCCAGTCCATGGATGCCCCGTCCATATATTCCGTACCACTCAATATGCAGGAGGAAAAACTCGACAAGCTGGTCATCGATCATTTCGGCATCAGAAATCTTCCGGAGCCAGATCTGACAGAGTGGAAGAAATTCCTGGACAAGCTTTTCCATCCGAAATCCGAGGTGAATATCGCACTGGTGGGAAAATATGTGGAACTGCAGGACGCATACAAGTCCATTCTGGAGTCCTTCGTACACGCAGGTGCCGCCAATGAATGCAAGGTCAATGTCCACAGCATTCACAGCGAGTTCCTGAACGCTTCGAACGTGGAAGAGAAACTTTCGCCGATGGACGGAATTCTGGTGGCTCCAGGATTCGGCGAAAGGGGACTTGAAGGGAAGATTCTGGCTGTGAAATACGCCAGGGAAAACAACGTGCCGTTTTTCGGGATATGCCTTGGCATGCAGATGTGCGTGGTAGAGTTCGCACGTGACGTGCTCGGACTCAAGGATGCCGTTTCCACGGAAGTGAATCCGGCCACGAAATATCCTGTCATAGACTTGATGGAAGACCAGAAAAGCACTACCATCAAGGGCGGAACCATGAGGCTCGGAGCCTATGACTGCAAACTTGACAGAAAATCGCTTGCATATAATATATATGGTACGGATATCATCTCCGAAAGGCACAGGCACAGATACGAGTTCAACAACGACTATCTGGACAGAATCGAAGCTGCCGGAATGAAGGCCACGGGAAAGAATCCTGATACGGGGCTGGTGGAGATAGTGGAAATACCGTCGCATCCGTTCTTTATAGGGGTGCAGTTCCATCCTGAACTCAAGAGTACGCCGGAACATCCGCAACCGATATTCGTGGCATTCGTGAAAGCGTCCATGGCCTACAGGGACGGACATGGCCATCCTTCAGAAGTCAGCCAGGAGAAATGACGGCCATGAAACCGCGGGTCCAGTTTTCAGTATTCCTGCTTTCGGTTTTCCTGTCACTAGGATGTTCGGCCCAGGTGAAACAGTACCGGGTGAAAGTCGTGAATCAATATCCGCATGACGAGACTTCATATACCCAGGGCCTTTTCATGGTGGAAGGCCGGATGTACGAAAGTACTGGAACTTATGGAGGATCCACATTCAGGAAAGTGGACATCCGCACCGGCGAGGCACTGCGCCGTCTGAACTTCGGGGATAAATATTTCGTGGAAGGATCCGTGGCATTGGGTGACAGCCTGTATATCCTGACATGGACGAACAGGGTGGCTTTCATTTATGATCTGGACTCGCTGGAGTACATATCCACCCATGCATATCCGCGTCAGGGCTGGGGGCTCACCACCGACGGCCGCTCACTGATCACAAGCGACGGCTCTTCCAGACTCTATTTTCTTGACCGGAACCTGAAGGTGACCGGATCGGTCAATGTCAGACTGCACGGAAAGCCTCTGAACTATCTTAATGAGCTGGAATATATAGACGGGAAAATATGGGCCAATGTCTATATGACGAACATGATTGTGGTCATCGAGCCGTCTGACGGCAATGTGGAAGCAGTCATCGACTGTACCGGGCTGCTCCCTCAGAAGATGAGGAAACCTGATACCGATGTCCTGAACGGCATAGCCTACGACAGTCTGACCGGAAAAATATATCTGACCGGCAAGAACTGGCCGCTCCTTTTCGAAATCGAACTTCAGGAAAAATAGAGCCCCGCATTCTGTAACACGATAATACTTCCATATCAAGACAAAAAAAAAGCCTGCATCACTGCGGGCTTTTTTCTGGTTAGTTAATAGTGTAAATTTTCTTGGCCTGTAAATAAAGGCTGCATTTGTGGTTAGTATTTTAACAGCTTAAAAATTTTAAGGCAGATGCCTAATGTCGTTTAAAGATTATAATGAAAAATTCATTATCGCCTTATGAACATTACACAAATGTAGCGATTATTTTCATTTATGCAAATAATTTTGATAAATTAAATCTGAATTAATTATTTTCGACCCGATTGTGTACGTATACACCTTAATTTTCTTCATTCAGAAGACCGGGTCTCAGTCTTCGGGTCCTCTCTATCGCCTGTTCATCCTGCCACTGTCTTATCAGTCTGGGATTCCCGCTCAGCAGCACTTCGGGGACTTTCCATCCGTTGAACTCGGCTGGTCTCGTGTATATCGGGGCCGAGAGCAGTCCGTCCTGGTAGCAGTCGCTCAATGCAGAGGTCTCGTCCGTGATGGCGCCCGGCAGAAGCCTGACTACGGCGTCGGCCACTATTGCGGCAGGGATTTCCCCTCCGCTCAATACATAGTCGCCTACCGTGATTTCCCTGGTGACCAGATGCTCCCTGATACGATGGTCCACACCTTTGTAATGCCCGCACAGTATTATGATGTTTTCCTTCAGCGAAAGCTCGTTCGCCATGTTCTGCGAGAACTGTTCTCCGTCAGGTGTCATATAAATCACTTCGTCATAGACGCGTTCCTTCCTGAGGTCGTTTATCATGTTGAAGACAGGTTCCACCATCATGACCATTCCGGCATCTCCGCCATAGCTGTAGTCATCCACCTGCTGGCGGGGTCCCTTGCCGTACTCTCTCAGGTTATGTACATGGATTTCCACTATCCCTTTTTTTATGGCTCTGCCGACAATCGAGTGGCTGAGCGGACTTTCGAGCAGTTCCGGAACTACGGTGATGATATCTATGCGCATCGTCTGAATTCTCTGTAAAAATTTAAGTTTTGCAAAATTAACAAATAAAATTTGATATATTTGCAGACTGAAAAATTAACTGCTTTGAACTATGACTGAGGAAAAGAATCCGGAAGTATTGGCCGGTGAGGTGGAATTGATTGAGAACGAAGAGACTGCACCGTCAGTAAACTATTCCGAGAAAAGTCTGGCCGAGCTTGCCGACCTGTTTATGGAGCTGGCCAGGAATCCTGACAGGATGAAGATGAACAAGGAGGCGGAGGCCATCAAGTCCGCATTTTACAAGAATCTGATGAAAGAAAAGGCCGCTGCAGGAATCGCTCTTCCTGAAGACGGCGTGTCAGAACCGTCGGATTCCGATACGGCGGAGCAGGAGGCGGCGGCAGGTCAGGAAGAGGAAGCCGGCAAGCAGCCGGAAATTTCCCCTGAAGAGGCCGGATCTGTTTCCGAGAATCCGTTCGCCGAAATAGAACGCGGATTCAAAGCCTTGTACAATGCATACAGAAAGGAACGTGCTGAATACAACAGGGAGCAGGAGAAGGAACGTGAGCATAATCTGGAGCTGAAGGAGGCTGTGATCAGGGATCTGAAAGCGCTTCTGGAGAAGCAGGAGGATGTGAACATGACTTTCCCTGAGTTCCGGGAAATCCAGAACCGCTGGCGTGCCGTCGGTCCTGTGCCTGTGCAGAGTTTCAGAGATCTCAACGATACATATCAGCTTTATGTAGAGCAGTTCTACGATATGGTGAAGATCAACAGGGAGCTTCGTGATCTGGATTTCAAGAAGAATCTGGAAGTCAAGACCGGATTCTGCGAGCAGGCGGAGAAACTGGCCGAAAACGAAAACGTGGTGGAAGCTTTCAAGGAACTGCAGAAACTCCACGAGCAGTGGAAAGAGTACGGCCCTGTGGCCAAAGAGTTCCGTGAGTCCATATGGGATCGTTTCAAGGCAGCTACGTCAGTCATAAACAAAAAATACCAGGCACATTTCGAAGGACTCAAGGAACAGCATGCCGAGAATCTGGCTGCGAAGACCGGACTGTGCGAAAAGGTGGAGGAGATAGCTTCAAAGGAGAACATTTCCGCTTCCGAATGGAATGTCCTGTCAAAGCAGATAGAAGAAATACAGAAGGAGTGGAAGACCATAGGCTTTGCGACCAAGAAGGAGAACCAGAAGATTTATGACAGGTTCCGCGCAGCCTGCGACAAGTTCTTCGGCAGAAAGCGCGAGTTCTATGCCGGGTATAAGGAGAACATAAATGCGAATCTGGAGAAGAAGATAGCTCTCTGCGAGGAGGCGGAAGCCCTCAAGTCCAGCACCGAGTGGAAAAAAACGGCAGCCAAGCTTATAGAACTTCAGAAACAGTGGAAGGAAATAGGTGCGGTTCCCCGCAAGAAGTCAGAACAGCTCTGGAAGAGATTCCGTGCGGCATGTGACGAGTTCTTCAACGAGAGGGACAAGAACGCCAAGCCGGAAAATGATTTTTACGGAAATCTCAAGGCAAAACAGCGTCTGGTCGAAGAAATCGGTGCATATGTTCTCTCCGGTGATGAGGATGCGGATACTGAAGCCATGAATGCATTCATGCAGAGATGGCAGGAGATAGGTTTCGTGCCGTTCAAGGAGAAGGATGCGATAGCCGGAAAGTACAAGGAGGCCATTCAGTCCAAGTTCGGCGAACTGGTTTCGAAATCCCGCAAGTCCGGCAGATATTCCAGGACTCCGAAGAGTGAAAAGGAGCGCCTGGTGCAGAAGTATCTGAAGAAGGAACAGGATATCACCACTTACGAGAACAACATAGGATTTTTCGCCATGTCCAAGAACTCCGAGCCGCTCATAAAGCAGATGCAGGAGCGTATCGATCAGGCCAAGAAGGAACTTAAGGAACTGGAGGAACAGATCCGGGCTCTCGACAGTGAGTCATCCGGACAGGAATGACAACATTATTAATGCTACACAGACGTTGAAAAGATAGATGGATAAGAATTCTATAATCGGCTTCGTGCTGATAGGGGTGATTTTCTTCGGATTCACCTGGTATCAGTCAAACCAATATCAGAAACAGAGGGAGTATCAGGCCCAGCTTGACTCGATAGCTTATGCGGAACAGGCAGCCCTGATGGCGGAGCAGGATTCCATAGCACGCGCATCAGGAATCATGGCAGCCGAATCCGGGACAGCGGCTTCTTCAGGTCAGAAGAAGTATCTCGATTCACTGCTGAACAGCCGCAGCAATGCCGAAGCCGGCTATGTGACTCTGGCAAACGACAAGCTTGAACTGGTCCTGAGTACGAAGGGGGCACAGCCTTATTCGGCCAGGCTCAATGACTACAGGACTTATGACAGTACCGATCTGTACCTTATCAAACCGGGCTACAGCGATTATAACATAGCTGTCTTCGCAGGGGAGAACATCAATACCCGCGAAGTGGTCTTCGATGTGGCCGAGACTACGGATTCATCGGTCGTTATGCGCCTTCCGTTCCGGAACGGCGGCTATCTCGAACAGAAGTACATCCTTCCGGAGGACAGCTACATGGTCAGGAACGAGATGTCTTTCGTAAATGCGGAGGGTCTCATACCGAGGAAGATAAACAGTTTCGACATAGACTGGAACGTCATCATTCCGAGGCTTGAGAAAGGCTATACGAACGAGAAGCAGTATTCGAAGCTCGACTATTATTTTTCCGGTGAGAAGAAACCGGAACAGCTCGGCCGGGGCGGGCGCAATGCCAGTGAGAGCATAGTGTCGAAAGTGAAGTGGTTCGCTTTCCAGCAGCAGTTCTTCTCTGCCATCATGACTGCGGAAAACGAATTTTCATCTGCGGATTTCAGCATACGGTTCTATGATGAGAAGGATCCCGACAGGAATCTGATGATGTGCAATGCCCGCATTCAGTCGGAACTCAGACTGGAGAACGGGAATGTCACCATACCTTTCGATTTCTATTTCGGCCCGAACCATTACCGTACGTTGAAGGACTATGACCGGAAATATGAAAAGATAATACCACTGGGAGGTAGTGTCATAGGTCTGATAAGCCGTGGCGTGATCATCCCTACATTCAATTTCCTGGGCAAATTCATCCACAACTACGGTATCATCATCCTGATCATGACCATCCTGATCAAGATCGTGGTTTCCCCGCTGACGATGAAGTCATACAAGTCTTCGGCGAAAATGAATATCCTGAAGCCGGAGATAGACAAGCTCAACGAGAAATACCCGAAACAGGAGGATGCACTGAAGAAGCAGCAGGCCATGATGGATCTGTACAGGAGAGCCGGTATCAGCCCTATGGGAGGCTGTCTGCCGATGCTTCTGCAGCTGCCTATCCTGTATGCCATGTTCCGTTTCTTCCCTGCTTCCATCGAGCTCCGGCAGCAGAAGTTCCTGTGGGCGGATGACCTGAGCGCATATGATTCCATTCTGGATCTGCCTTTCAATATTCCGCTGTATGGCGACCATGTATCGCTTTTCGCCCTGCTCATGGCAGTTTCGATGTTCCTGTATTCGAAGATGACATCGAACCAGATGTCGAATGATCCGAGCATGGCCGGAATGAAGTTCATGAGTGTCTGGCTGATGCCGCTGATGATGCTTTTCATCTGTAACAATCTCTCCAGCGGACTTAGCTACTACTATCTGCTTTCGAACCTCATCACCATGCTTCAGACCTGGTTCGTGAGACGTTATCTTGTGGATGAGAAGAAGATTCATGCTCAGCTGGCAGCTTCCGCAGGCAAGCCTCTTCCGAAGTCGAAGTGGCAGCAGAGACTGGAGGAAGCCCAGAAGATGCAGCAGCAGGCGCTCAAGGAACAGCAGAAGCGCAGCAGACGATAACGCTTGAAGATATTATGGAAAACAGTATTGCATCAGCAATAGCGAAACTGAAAGAGGAACTGCCATCAAATGTAAAATTGGTGGCAGTTTCCAAATTCCACCCGGCTGAAGCCGTGATGGAGGCCTATTCTGCCGGACAAAGGGTCTTTGGCGAGAGCCGTCCGCAGGAACTTGCCGCGAAGGCGGCCGTCCTCCCGGCAGATATTTCATGGCATTTCATAGGGCATCTCCAGACGAACAAGCTGAAGCTGGTCCTGCCTGTAGCTGCCATGGTAGAGTCTGTCGACAGCCTGCATCTTCTGGAAGCAGTCGACAGATGGGGGAGGGAAAATGACAGGATCATCAGTGTGCTTCTGGAAATGCATATAGCATCGGAGACGACGAAACAGGGATTTTCATCGGATGAGATTCTCGAAGTCGCATCCCGGGCTTCCTGTTTCCCCAATGTCAGGATATGCGGCCTTATGGGTATGGCCACTTTTACGGATGATGAGACTGTAATCCGGAAAGATTTTGCTAAATTAGTGACTTTAAGGGATGAAATCAGGTCCGAAATGGATAAATTCCCAGGATTGCCCGATGATTTCGGCATATTGTCATTCGGCATGACGCATGATTACCGCATTGCGGTGGAGATGGGCGCCGATATTGTCCGGATAGGGACACTTATATTCGGAGAACGGAATTACTGATATTGCCCGTAGGGCACAAGGATATCGTCCTGACGGTACAAGAGTATTGCCCGCAGGGCAGGAATATTGTCCGTAAGGACCCGGAAAAAACTTTAACCGACATATCTGATGGATACAGAGAAGATTACAGAGGAGGATATCAGGGAGAACATCAAGTACCTTCAGCTCCTTTCGCTGAATTTCCCGACTATCGCGCTGGCAAGTACGGAAATAATAAACCTTGAGGCCATACTGAACCTGCCTAAGGGTACCGAGCATTTTCTGGCTGACCTTCATGGTGAAAACGAGGCTTTCGAACATGTGCTGAGAAATGCTTCGGGCGCGATCAAGAGAAAGGTGAACGAGATATTCGGGAATGCGCTGTATGAAACGGAGAAGAAGGAACTGTGCACCCTGATTTATTATCCGGAACAGAAACTGCAGCTTATCAAGGAGTCTGTCCCGGATATCAGTTCGTGGTACAGCGTGACCTTGAACAGGCTTGTGAAAGTGTGCCAGAACGTATCTTCGAAGTATACCAGGTCGAAGGTGCGGAAGGCCCTGCCGGAGGAATTTTCATATATCATCCAGGAACTGCTGCATGAGAGCAGTATGGATCCGAACAAGCAGGCTTACATAAACGTGATCATCAGCACCATAATAGATACGGACAGGGCGGATGATTTCATCATAGCCATGTGCAATCTGATCCAGCAGCTTACTATCGATTCACTGCATATCCTGGGCGATATTTTCGACAGGGGACCGGGGCCTCATATCATTCTCGATACATTGTGCGACTATCATCATTTCGATATACAGTGGGGGAACCATGATATATTGTGGATGGGGGCGGCTTCCGGAAACGATGCGTGTATCGCAAACGTGATCAGACTGGCGATGAGGTATGCGAACCATGCCGTGCTGGAGGACGGCTACGGCATAAACCTGCTGCCGCTGGCTACTTTCGCCATGGAGGCTTATGCCGCGGATCCGTGCATTTCATTCGGCCCGAGAATAGAGGACGAGGCCCAGAAGGTGGATGACAAGACCATGCGTCTGCTGGCTCAGATGCATAAGGCCATCAGTGTGATCCAGTTCAAGCTGGAGGCGGGGATCATAAAGCGCCGTCCGGAGTTCGGAATGGATGACAGGCTTCTGCTGGAACATATCGACCTGGAGCGCAAGGTTTTCGTGTCGGATGGAAAGGACTACGGGATGAAAGACTGCTTTTTCCCTACTCTCGATCCGGCAGACCCTTACAAGCTTACGCCTGAAGAAAGGGAAGTGGTGGAAAAGCTTCACAATTCCTTCATCCGCAGCGAGAAGCTCCGCAAGCATATAAAATGTATTTTCAGGTACGGCTGCATGTACAATGTCTGCAATTCGAACCTGCTTTTCCACGCTTCCATGCCGCTGAACGAGGACGGCACCCTGAAGGAAATAGAAATCATGGGGACGAAATACAAGGGCCGTGAACTTCTCTCCAGAGTGGGGCAGCTCATAAGGAAGGCTTATTTCGCCGACAAGAATGATCCCGAGAGGAGTTTCGCCCTGGATTACGTGTGGTATCTGTGGTGCGGAAAGGATTCACCTGCATTCGACAAGAGCAAGATGGCGACTTTCGAACGCTATTTCCTGGAGGACAAGGAGCTGCACAAGGAGGAAAAGGGCGCATATTATACCCTGAGGAACGACGAGTCCGTGTGCGACCGGATTCTGGATGAGTTCGGAGTGACAGGGGAGCACAGGCATATCATCAACGGTCATGTGCCGGTAAAGGCTGCAAAGGGAGAAAAGCCGGTCAGAGCGAACGGAAAGCTTATGGTTATCGACGGAGGTTTCTCGAAGGCTTACCATCCCGAGACCGGGATTGCGGGCTACACCCTGGTATATCATTCCCGCGGTTTCCAGCTCGTTCAGCATGAACCGTTTTCATCTACGCAGAAGGCCATTGAGGAAGGCCAGGATATCAAATCCACCACGCAGCTTGTGGAGCTGAGCAGCCAGAGGATGATGGTGAAGGATACTGACAAGGGCCGTGAACTTATGGTCCAGATCCGGGATCTGAAGAAACTTCTGATGGCTTACCGCCTGGGCATCATCAAGGAGCGCTCCTGAAGATCAGTCAATCGTTTTCCAGGTTAGCGACCATGTCGGCCGCGACAGCTGCGGATGCCCCGGCATTTCCGAGAGCTTCCCTGATACAGGCATACTCGTCGAGCATTTTTGATCTGTATGCCTTGTTTTCTATGAGAGCCCTGACTTCATCCACGAGATTCCCGGCGGAACAGTCATCCTGAATCAGTTCCTTGAAGGCAAGCCTGTCTATGATAAGGTTTCCGAGACTTATGTATTTCACCTTTATCAAGTGTCTGGCTATCATGATTGTGAGTTTGCTGCCTATATAGCCGACCACCTGGGGCGTTCCGAGCAGCACGGTTTCCAGGGATGCCGTACCGGAGTTGACCACAGCGGCCTCCGCATGCCGTATGATGGATCTGGTCTCTCCGAAAAGGACTTTCACTCCCGTCTCTTCGTAGCTCCCTTTCAGATACCGTGCATAGTCTTCCATGTTTCTGGCTGGAGCTCCGGCTATCAGGAACTGGTAGTCCCTGTATTCCGGGAGTCTTCTCATTCTGGCGGCGAACTCTGTCAGCACCGGCATCATGGTGCTTATTTCCCCCTTTCTTGAACCTGCCAGCATGGCTATCACAGGCCTGTCCTGCAGGGAATTCCTTTCGAGAAAGTCCTGGCGTGTCTCATTCATGGCACCGGATGCCGCTATCGAGTCCACAAGAGGGTTCCCGAGATATACTGCCTCTACTCCCTTTTCCCTGAAATACGGTATTTCGAACGGAAATAT
Organism: uncultured Bacteroidales bacterium; assembly: GCA_944326365.1. Lineage (GTDB taxonomy): Bacteria > Bacteroidota > Bacteroidia > Bacteroidales > UBA932 > Cryptobacteroides. The sequence goes on from CALVDR010000003.1 coordinate 13,037, forward strand.
GATATAGAGCCGGTCGACGTATTCTTTGAGTTTCCTGATTCTGCCCTCTCTGGAAGCCCAGACTTTCGGGGCGATGTAGTAGAAAGTCCTGATACCATGCCTGTGGGCGAATTCAGCTATCTTGAAATTGAATCCCGGATAGTCTATGAGAATGACCACGTCAGGTTTCCAGGCAAGTATGTCCTTTTTGCATTTTCCTATGTTGCCGAGGAGTTTCCCCGCATGAGTGAAAACTTCCCAGAATCCCATGATCGCCCCCTCGCGGTAGTGCCGCACCAGTCCGCCTTCCCTGCAAGGGCGGTAAACGGCATTCATCATGTCGCCTCCCCAGAACCGGATTTCAGCTCCCGGGTCCTCGGAATAAAGACCTTTCATCAGATTCGAACCATGCAGGTCGCCGGAGGCTTCTCCGGCAATGATGTAGTATTTCATGCTTTTTTATGGGCGATTTTCGATATAACAAAAATGTTAATTATTATAACAATAATGTTATCTGTGTTGACAATCAATAATATTTTCAATTTCAAGATTCCTCAGCCTGTCGGCTTCGGAATAATCCGTGCAGTCGATTCCATGAGGGACAACGGTGATGTATCCTTTCCTGTTCAGCCTGTGGTCGGCATTTTCAGGGTTGTGAGGATCATCCTGAAATTCCCCTGTAATGACGAAAAGTTCTTCTCCCGGTCCGGCAGCTGAGGGACCTTCGTAGCGCATGAATTCCCTTATCCATCTTCCCCGGCCCTGGACCGCGATTCTTACACCACGGACAGCCATGCCGTTTTCGGGGAAGTTGATATTGTAATATATTCCCGGTCTTTCCGGCTGATTTCCGAGAAGTTTCCTGAAAATTTCGGGGAAGTATTTTTCTACAGAGGTGAAATCCGCATCGGGATCGCATGTATCCAGAGAGACTCCGATGGCGGGAATGCCGCACAGGGCCGCTTCCGCTGCCGCGCCCAGAGTCCCTGAATAGCATACTGCGGAAGCCGCATTCGTGCCGTGGTTTATCCCGGAAACCACGACGTCAGGCTTTTCTTCAGAAAAAACCGTATTCAGGGCGAGCTTGACGCAGCTGGCCGGAGTGGCGTCGAGATACGACCACTTCACTCCGTCTTTCATTCCCATATTCCTGTATGCCAGCGGGCGTCCTCCCATCGACACGGCCATGGACATTCCCGACTGCGGACTTTTGGGTGCAAGGACTGTCACGTCTCCGGATTCTTTCAGAATCGAAGCCATCACTGCAATGCCTTTCGCCATGTATCCGTCATCATTCGTAAGCAATATCTTCATGAAGATTCTGTTCTGATTCTTTTCATACAAAGATACTCAGGTTGTTTGAATTTTTCAAAAAAAAATTCGCAGACATTATGATTATTCATATTTTTTCTTAATTTTGCAAAGATTTTGAAAAGCGGCTGTTTCCGGCGGCTTACAGGTGGCGGATCAGGCGTATTGAAAGGAACGATTACTTAAAAACAATAAAGAAATGATTAAATTAGGTATTAACGGATTTGGTCGTATCGGCCGTATGGTATTCCGTGCCGCTGTTGAGAATTTCTCAAATGACATTCAGGTAGTAGGTATCAATGACCTTCTGGATGCAGATTATCTGGCTTACATGCTCAGGTATGACTCAGTTCACGGTCATTTCAACCATGACGTGAAAGTAGAGGGCAACTACATGATCGTAGACGGCAACAAGATCCAGATCTTCGCTGAGAAGGATCCTTCAAACATCACTTGGGGCGCTCTCGGAGTGGATGTCGTAGTAGAGTCTACAGGATTCTTCCTTACTGAGGAACTCGCTTCAGCCCACATCAAGGCTGGTGCAAAGAAAGTCATCATGTCAGCTCCTTCAAAGGACGCTACACCTATGTTCGTTTACGGTGTGAATGACAAGACTTACGCAGGTCAGCCTATCATTTCTAACGCATCCTGCACAACGAACTGTCTTGCTCCTATTTCCAAGGTGCTCAACGACACATTCGGTATCAAGAGAGGTCTCATGACCACTGTTCACGCTGCTACTGCTACTCAGAAGACTGTTGACGGTCCTTCCAAGAAAGACTGGAGAGGCGGCCGCGGTATCCTCGAGAACATCATCCCTTCATCTACAGGTGCTGCCAAGGCTGTAGGCAAGGTTCTTCCTGAGCTGAACGGCAAGCTGACAGGTATGTCAATGCGTGTCCCTACTTCTGACGTTTCAGTAGTAGACCTCACTGTAGAGCTCGAGAAACCTGCCACTTACGACGAGATCTGCGCTGCCATGAAGAAAGCTTCAGAGGGCGAACTCAAAGGTATCCTCGGATACACTGACGAGGCAGTCGTTTCCACTGACTTCCGTGGTGACTCCCACACTTCCATCTTCGATGTGAAGGCCGGTATCCAGCTCGATCCTACTTTCGTGAAAGTGGTTTCATGGTACGACAACGAGTGGGGTTATTCAAACAAGGTTTGCGAAATGGCTCGCGTCATCAGCAAATAATTTGAAGGATACTCCAAGTTATCAAGCAGGGCCGCAGACCAGCGGTCCTGCTTTTTTACGGTTATCCGGCAGACCGCTTTGCCGGAACGGGGAAAAACAGTATCGGTTATATCTGAATTATGGCAGAAAGGGCGACGGAAAAACTCTGGAACAGCAATTATCTGAAGATATGGACAGGAAATTTCCTGCTTAACTTTTCTTTTACCCTTATCGTGCCGCTGCTGCCGCTGTATCTGAGCGAGACTTTCGGGGCAAGCAACGACACGATAGGCATGGCATTGGCCGGATATACGTTGATGGCCCTGATCATAAGGCCTTTCAGCGGATATGTGGTGGACAATTATCCCAGGAAAACGGTCCTGCTGATCTGCAATTTCCTGTTCTTCCTGCTTTTCTTCGGATATATCATAGCAGGAACGCTGACTATGTTCACGATATTCAGGACATTGCACGGAGCGCCTTTCGGCTCCACTACCGTAGCTGCCAGTACCGTGGCCATAGATGTCCTTCCATCCTCACGCAGGACAGAGGGCATCGGTTACTACGGGCTCAGCAACAACCTGGCGACAGCCCTCGGCCCTGTACTCGCCATCTACATGCTGCAGGCATTCAGGGGCGATTTCCATGCCCTGTTCTGGCTTTCCACTGCTTTTTCCCTGGCCGGACTCCTGATAGACGCATCGATAAAGCTTCCGGTCAGAGAATTCAAGCCGGAGAAAAAGGTGATATCCCTGGACAGGTTTTTCCTCCTGAAAGGGTGGCGTGAAGCCCTCGCCATAGTCACCTATGCATTCAGCTATGGTGTCATCTCCACTTATGTGGCGATATACGGCAAGGAAGAACTCGGAATGACTGGAGGGACAGGCATATTCTTCTCCCTCTTTGCCGTAGGACTGATAGTGTCACGTCTTACCGGAGCGAAGGCCCTGCGTGAAAACAGAGTGAGCTACAATGCTTCGGTAGGAGTCATAGCTTCCATGCTGGGATATCTGTTGTTTGCGGCCGTGCATAGTCCTGCCGGCTATTTCGCATCCGCTTTCGTCATCGGTCTCGGAAACGGACACATGTATCCGGCCTTCCAGAACATGTTCATAAACCTCGCCGAAAACAGCCAGAGAGGGACGGCGAATTCCTCCATACTGACTTCATGGGATGCAGGTGTCGGTCTGGGAGTCCTGTGCGGCGGTGTCATATCCGAACATGCCGGCTATCATTCCGCATTTTGGGCGGCGCTTGCAGTGAATGCTGCGGGGGTAGCCTGGTATTTCATGCAGACCAGAAGACATTTCGAACAGAATAAACTGCGCTGATTTTCCATTGGAATTCTAATTTAATTCATTATCTTTGTCAAACGTAATCAAATTTTAATAATTCTAAATTGGAAACACAATGAAAGATCTGAAAGGAACCAAGACGGAAGCCAATCTTCAGGCTGCGTTTGCCGGTGAGTCACAGGCCAGAAACAAATACACCTACTATGCTTCAAAAGCAAAGAAAGACGGTTATGTGCAGATAGCTTCCATTTTCGAAGAGACTGCAAACAACGAGAAGGAGCATGCCAAGATATGGTTCAAGCTTCTTCATGGGGGAGACATACCTTCCACTGACGCGAACCTTCTCGATGCTGCTGAAGGCGAAAACTACGAATGGACCGACATGTATGCCGGTTTCGCCAAGGAAGCCCGTGAGGAAGGCTTCCCTGAGATAGCCGTTCTTTTCGAAAAGGTAGGAGCCATCGAAAAAATGCACGAAGAGCGCTACCGCAAGCTTCTGGCAAACGTGAAAGACGGTCTCGTCTTCTCGAAGGACCAGGATATGGTATGGGAATGCTCGAACTGCGGCCATATCGTCATCGGCAAGAAAGCTCCTGAGATGTGCCCTGTCTGCAAGCATCCCAAGAGCTATTTCAAGATTCATTCAGAGAACTATTGATGCCGCGGACTCCTTCATGGGCAGTATCCACTATCCCGTTCATAGTGCTGGTAGTGGTGCTGGTATTCGTGATCAGGATTTTCGGGGCAGATTCATTGTCCGGCGGAAGTCAGGTGGCCTTGCTCCTGGCTTCCGCTGTCATAGTGCTGATAGCCATGTGCTTCTACGGCGTGCCGTGGGAGACTCTTGAAAATTCGATACTGGAAAACATACGTTCGGTCGGTACGGCTTTGCTGATACTTCTGCTCATAGGGGCCATAGCAGGAACGTGGATGGTAAGCGGGGTAGTCCCGACCTTGATCTGCTACGGAATGCAGGTGATCATTCCGTCCGTCTTTCTGGCTGCCGCATGTATCATCAGCGCTTTGGTGTCAGTCATGACCGGAAGTTCCTGGACTACCATTGCGACGGTGGGAGTCGCCTTGATAGGAATCGGTACGGCTTACGGGTTCGATCCGGGCTGGTCGGCCGGGGCCATCATTTCCGGCGCATATTTCGGAGACAAGATTTCACCTCTCTCGGATACCACCGTGCTGGCCTCTTCATCCTCAGGGACACCGTTGTTTACCCATATCAGGTATATGATGGTCACGACTGTGCCTTCGATGCTTATATCCGTGCTGGTATTTCTGGTTGCGAGCCTGCTGCATCATTCTCCTGACAGCGTGCAGACGGGAGAATTTTCGGCCGTTCTGAAGTCGACATTCAATATCTCGCCCTGGCTGCTGGCTGTGCCTGTCCTGACCGGAATCCTGATAGTGAAGAAAGTTCCGGCCCTTCTCACCCTTTTCCTTGCCGCGCTGATGGCAGGGGTTGCAGCCATTCTCGCCCAGCCACACATCGTCAATGAGGTGGCTACGGGAATCCATGGCGGATATTCCGGTTCTCTCTCCGCCCACGACGCCTTCAAGGGGCTGATGCTTTCCGTATATGGCCCTACGTCGGTGACTACGGGCAATGCCGGACTCGATGCACTTATTTCTACAAGGGGAATGACAGGTATGCTGAATACCATATTCCTGATAATATGTTCCGTCACTTTCGGCGGCCTTCTGACAGGGAGCGGGATGCTGCAGGCGCTGACAGCCGTCCTGACCAGACATATTTCAGGAAGGACCGGCATAGTTTCATCCACAGTGGGAACCGGACTTTTCTGCAACATGACTACCGGAGACCAGTATCTGTCCATAATCCTCACCAGCAGTCTGTACAGGAAACTGTATGAAAGCAAGGGGTACGAGAAACGCCTTCTGAGCCGGTCCGTAGAAGATTCGGCTACCGTGACCTCAGTGCTGATTCCATGGAATTCATGCGGCATGACCCAGTCCACGGTATTGAAAGTGCCTACTCTGGATTATCTCCCGTATTGCCTGTTCAATCTGATTTCCCCTCTGATGTCCGTCACGGTCGCGTTGATAGGCTACAGGATATACAGGCATTGCACAGGTGAAAGTGAACCTGCTATTTCGAAGTAAGCAGGTTCACCAGATTCATGATGACATAGATGACGAAAGAAAGGAGGATGATCAGGGACCAGTCAAGTCCCAGAAGGGCTACCAGTACCGTGCACACGCAGAATATGCCGATAAAGGCTATTCTCATCCTGTACTGGGGAGATTCGGTTTTCGCCCCTTTCTTGAACTTCATGGAGAACATGGGTATCCTGCTTACCATCAGCGCACACAGTATGACTGTGGAAAGTATGATGAATACAGGGCTTGCAGGCCATCCGGACATCATGCTTTGAGGACTGACGCTGATATAGTAGACGAACGAGCCTGTTATCATGGCGCAGGCAGGAGTGGCGAGTCCCCTGAAGTTCTCGGTCTGGGACTCGTCTATGTTGAATTTGGCCAGTCTCAAGGCGGAAAATACCACCAGAAGGAGTGGTACGAATGTCAGGAGGCAATTTGCATCCGCTTCCCTTGCCAGTTCGTGCAACATTATGGCCGGCAGCAATCCGAAACTTATCAGATCTGCCAGCGAGTCAAGTTCTTTCCCGATAGGGGAGAATGCATTGAGCATTCTGGCACACAGGCCGTCGCAGAAGTCGCACAGGGCTGCGCCGAGCATGAGTATAAAGGAGAGTTCCAGTCTCCCTTCGAAAGCGCAAATCACACCTATGGCCCCGCACAGGAGGTTCATAGATGTGATTGTATTAGGCAAATGTCTTAAGATTTTCATCACGGACTATTTGATGCCGAGTTTCTTTCTGATATCCTTCGGGATAGCGTTCTTGTTGACCACGATATTCAGAGTCTTGTATCTGACGAACGCGTCTGATACATACCAGATGCCGTTATATTTTCCCGTATCCCCCCATGAATTCTTGACCATGAAGAAGTTTGTCCCGTTCTGATCCTGTGCCAGGCCGAATATGTGCATTCCATGGTCATCGGTAGTGGTCTTCCTGTCGTATCCGTCCTGTCTCATTTCCTGGGTGATGACTTTCTCTTCCTTGTTCTCAGGCTGGGCTTCGGCCTTTTCTTCAGACTTTCCTACCCATTTTTCCTGGTCGGAACCTGCTGAAGGTTTCTTGTCCACGTCAGGAACTGTGCCGATGCCGTTTCTCGTGAATCCGGATTCGCTGACATCGGAACCCCAAGCGATGGTATAACCGTTTTCAATGGCGTTGTACATCACTTCCATGAATTCATCGATAGGAAGATTGTAGGATGCGTCCCATCTCCAGTTGTCACAAACCTCGATGATGAAAGGCTCATAGAACGGATGATGTGTGAATGAGGTCAGGGAGACATAGTCGTCAGGGTTGATCCCGAGGAAATCCCTGTAGCTCTCAGGGGTATATGTCACTCCTTCCACTTCGAACGATTCCGGAATCTCACCGAGATATGCGGCGAGAATACCGTCAAGACCGTTTACCCATGCGGTGGTAAGCACCCTGTTAGGATTCTTCACGATGGCGTCCACATAGCCTTTCAGGCCTTCGTCCATTTCGAAATGTTCAGGCTTCTCGGTGCCGTAGTTCAGTCCCGGCATCACATCCTGCGGTACGATTCCGTAGTCCTTTATTACATGCAGCACATCACCGAACGAACTGCCGGCAGCGAAATTCAGATGGCCGTCCAGGCGGACATACTTGATACCTCTGTCATGGTAAGACTTTGAAACCACGAACATCTCCGACAGGTCCACTGTATCTCCTTTTTCCTTCAATATTTCTGATTCGAGAAAGGAAAGTGCCGAAAAACACCAGCATGTGCCGGAGCGGTACTGGTCCTTTACGGAAGTGACCGGATTCTCCTTGATGACGGTGAATTCGTATTCACCTTTCTTCTTCTCCGAACTGTCGTTCTCCTGTGCGAAACCCGGCAGCAAAGCCAGGGCGAAAGCAAAACTTAATGCAAATTTCTTCATCATGCAATGCAAAATCGTTAACAATAAAAATTTTTCAAATGTGCAAAATGCAAATCATACAAAGATATGAATTTTTCGTGAAAAAGCATATCTTTACGTCCGTTATCACAGTTCTGGAAAGGACGTAATATGAATTTTCCGGTCATGAAAGTCGAAAAGGTGATATTGTACATACATGGAATGGGCGGAGGCGGAGACAGCAGGATTCCCTCCATATTGAACGGACATATCGGCGGAGTCGTAGTACGCACGTATGATTTTGACCCGGAAAGGGCAGGCCGTCAGATTTCGGCGTGGGTGGACGAACTGAAGCCGTCGCTGATAATAGGGGAGTCTCTCGGGTCCTTGAATGCCATCAGGATAAAAGGATTGCCGCATATTCTGGTGTCCCCTTCGCTCAACGCGCCCTTATACTTCGGATATCTTGCATTTCTGACACGTATTCCCGGCGTGACTGCTCTTCTGGACCGTATATACAGGCCGTGCGAAGGTGACAGGCAGAAACTGCACTTTACCTTCGGTACCATGCGCAAATATCTGCCTCTCAGGAAAGAGGCACTGAAGAACAGCCCTTCCTGCGGAGGCAAGGATTATTTTTTCGCCTTTTTCGGAACCCGTGACCATTACCGGAGGTCCGGAATAGTGAGCATAAGGACTTACCGGAAGTATTTCGGCGACAGCTATGCGGTATACTGCGGAACGCATTTCATGGAAGAGGAATTCATCGTTTCGATGCTTGTTCCCAAAATCAAAGAGGTGCTTGGCATCAGTCAGGCAGCCAGGCACCTCTTTTCCGAAACTCCGTTCCCTTCTATTCGTATCTGAGAGCGTCTATCGGGTCCAGGTTCGCGGCTTTTCTGGCCGGATACCACCCGAAGAATATCCCGATGACGGTGCATACCGTGAAAGAAAGGACTACGCTCGACACCATGACGGATACCGGCCAGTGGACCAGATATTTCATCGCCATACATGCCGCTCCTCCGAGCAATATGCCTGTTATGCCTCCTGTGACGCTGATAAGCACAGCTTCGATCAGGAATTGCGCCATGATGTCTATTCCCCGTGCTCCCACTGACATCCGCAGACCTATTTCCTTGGTCCTTTCCGTGACGGAGACATACATGATGTTCATGATGCCGATGCCTCCTACCAGCAGGGATATTCCTGCTATACAGGCCAGCAGGGTGGTGAGGAGGTTGGTCGTCATGTCCATCATGTCGCTCAGTTCCTTCTGGCTTCTGATCATGAAGTCATCCTCTTCACCATCTTTCAGCCGGTGTTCCCTTCTGAGTATGGTGCGTATCTCATCCGTGGCATAACTTGTCATGTCCTCGGTAAGCGCCGAGGCGAAGATCCCGTTGAAGTGTGTCACGGCGAGCATCCTCTTCATGACAGTGGTATAAGGAGCCAGGACGATGTCATCCTGGTCCATGCCCATGGAGTTGTAGCCTTTGGATTCGAGAACACCTATCACCTTAAGCGGAACCTGGTTGAATCTTATTGTCTTGCCTATGGGGTCATCCGTGTCGGGGAACAGATTGTCCACTATGGTCTTTCCTATCACGCAGACTTTAGCAGAAGACCTGATGTCGGCTTCAGTGAACATGCTTCCGTCTTCCACTGTGAGCTGGCGGATGGCGATGTAGTCAATGTCTGTACCCGTAACCGATGACGGATAGTTGTTGTTCCCGCATACCAGCTGGCCCGAGGCAGTGGCGTACGGGCTGATCCCGGCCAGAAACATGCATTCGTCTTTCAACGCTTCATAGTTCTGCACTTTGAGTGTCTGCATTTCCGACGGATCTCTCCTCACCCCGCCTCTGCGGTCTCCGCCGGGATGAACCATGATGATGTTCGAGCCCATGTCGGAAATCTCTTTCTGGATACTTTGCTTTGTACCCTGTCCGAGAGCTATCATGGTGATCACCGCCGCCACTCCGATGATGATGCCGAGCATGGTCAGAAAGGCCCTCATCTTGTTGTTGGCCAGGGCTTTCAATGATATTTTGAATAAATTGGTCCAGTTCATTGCTGTGAAATCTCCTTAATCGTCCTCGTCTTTAGGCAGGGACTTGTACGTCTCTTCCGCTGAAAGGATATTGCCGTTTACGGCATCTTCTATGATATGCCCGTCCCGGAGCCTGATGTTGCGGCTGCTGTAGTTCGAGATATCGGGATTATGCGTCACGAAGATGATGGTCCTGCCTTCCTGATGCAGTTTCTGGAACAGCATGAGAATCTCGTAGGAAGTCCTGGTGTCCAGGTTTCCCGTGGCTTCGTCCGCCAGTATCACTGCAGGGTTGTTCACCAGCGCGCGGGCTATCGCCACCCTCTGCATCTGTCCCCCGGACATCTGGTTCGACTTGTGTTCCATCCTGTCTTCCAGCCCCACGGCTATCAGCGCCTCTTCTGCCCGTTTCCGTCTTTCTGCGGCGCTGACGTCCGGATTGTACATGAGCGGCAGTTCCACGTTCTCGGCTGCAGTGGTCTTGGCCAGAAGGTTGTAGTTCTGGAACACGAACCCTATCTTCCTGTTCCTGAGTATGGCCCTCTGCGACTTGCTCATGCTCTTGACCGGTATCCCGTCCAGAAGATATTCGCCGGAGGTAGGTGTGTCCAGACATCCCAATATATTCAGCAAGGTGGACTTGCCTGAACCGGATGTCCCCATGATAGTGACGAATTCTCCTTCGGAAATGGCAAAAGACACTCCGCGCAGTGCATGGACCGTCTCGTCACCCACGATGAAGTCGCGGCGGATGTCTTTCAGTTCTATGACATATTTACCCATGGCCGATACGGTTATTTGCGTGGCGGACCCGGCATGAATGAAGCGCCTTTGCCGGCTTTCGGCATCTTGTTGTCTATGATTCTGACTTCGGTGACCACTTCCGTACCTTCACTGATACCTCCCGTGATTTCAGTGTTGGTCCCGTCGCTCAGGCCTGTCGTCACCTTATGTGCGGTGAATACATCCCCGTCCTTTGTCCAGACCTTCCATTGTCCATCGCAGTCCTTGATTTCCGTGCCTTTTTTCATCAGCTCCTTTACAGGCATGAATCTGAGAGCCTTGGCAGGGACGGAGAGAACCCCGGATTTTTCCTGGGTGTATATGTTGATATTGGCGGTAAGCCTCGGCTTGAGCTTGAGATCGGGGTTTTCGGCGGAAATCACGACTTCATATGTGACTACGCTTTCGGTAGTGGTGCTGGTCACGGATGATGAGGAACTGGAACTTCCGAGCCTTATCTGCTCGACCCTCCCTTCGAAGATGTCATCCGGGAAAGCATCCACGGTGAAAGTGACACGCTGCCCGTCAGCCACTCCTCCTATGTCCGCTTCATCCACGTCTGCCACAACCTGCATTTTCGTCAGGTCGGCGGCAATGGTGAAGAGGGTAGGGGTCTCGAAGCCGGCTGCCACGGTCTGCCCTTCTTCCACGGCCCTGTCTATCACCACTCCGTCTATCGGGGAAGTGATGGTGGCATAGCCGAGATTCCTTTCGGCCTTTGCGAGGGCGGCCTTGCTGCTGTTGTACGCGCTTTCAGCCATGCGGTAGTTGTATTCCGAAAGTTCGAAATCCGTGTCGCTTACCAGCCCTTTTTCATGCAGCTTCACATTCCTTTCGTAGTTCTTTTTCTGATATTCGTATTCTGCCTCGCTGCCCTGGTATGAGGCCTTGGCCGATGCCAGGTCGCTTTCGAGAGTGACTTTGTCCATCTCGGCTATCAGCTGGCCCTCCTTCACAGTGGAGTTGTAGTCGGCATACAGCTTGTCGATGATTCCTGACACCTGCGTACCGACCTGCACTTCCGTTACAGGTTCTATGGTGCCTGTCGCAGTCACATATCTGGCAATATCCCCCATGCATGCTGCAGCGGTTTCGAAAACGATTTCCCTCTGCTGTCTTTTCCTGCCTGTCAATATCACTGCCGCCGCTACAGCTGCCACTGCCACTGCCGCAAGTATGATATTTCTTGTAGTCTTGCTTTTCATATTCTTATTCGGTTTATTCCATCGTTATGGTGCCCTCTGCGTAGAACTGGAGCAGTTTCGTATTCAGAATGGCCATGTACTTGGCCTGGAGAAGCTGCTGCTGCGCGCTCAGGTAATTGTTTTTCTCGGTAAGAAGTTCTACAGTGTTTTTCATGCCCAGACCGAACTGTTCATTCACGAGAGAGTAGCTGATTTCAGTACTCCTGACGTTGTCCTGCGCTGCCGTGAACTGCTGCTGCGCACTGTAGGCATCGAGCCATATGCCCTCGATAGTCTTGTAAAGGTCCTTTTTGGCTGCCGTGAGTTCAAGCTGGCTGTATGTGTACTGGAGCTTCGCTTTCTGCACTGACGACTTGGTCTGTCTGTTGTTGAATATCGGCACGCTGACTGTCAGCCCGGCGGAATTGTTCCATCCGTTCTTGAGCTGTTCAGCGAAAGTGAAGTCCGTGCCGCTTGTATGGTTTGTCCCTATGCCGGCAGACAGCGAGACAGACGGGTAGTAGCCTGAACGTGAGAGTCTGACGCCCATTTCCGATGACTCCACTGCAAGTTCGGCTGCCTTGATTTCCGGTCTGGAAACGAGGGCAGACTCGTAGACTTCCATCTTGTCAGGAAGGGCGGCTGCAGCTGCCGTATCCGACAGACTGTCGATCGCTATTTCCATCTCTTCCCCCGGTTCGAGTTCCAGGAGCTGTTTCAGCTGGAGTTTGTAGTCCGCCAGCGAATTTTCCGATACCACCAGCTGGTAGCGGTCGTTGCTGACCTGAGCCTGGAGCTGCGCGTAATCCGGAGCTGAAATGCTGCCGGCGTCGAGGAGCTCCTTTCCTCGCTCACATTGCGCGATGCTCACTTCCAGAGTGTTCCGGTTCACCTTCACCGATTCGTCCGCATAGAGAATCTGCACGTATGCGCTGGCGATGGCTTCCAGAATGCTGTTTGTCTGGGTCTGGCTGTCCAGTTCCGATTGCTCGTAGGCGATCTCGTTCTGCTTCAATGTCTTCCGTATCCGTCCGCCGTTGAACAGGGTCCACTGCGCGTTCAGTCCGTAGCTGCCGGTGTAGCTCGTGCTGCTGTTGCTCGTCAGGATTTCCGTACCGCTGATAGTAGTGGTGTTGTCCTGAAACGGCCTGTTGAATACGGTCTGTGAAGCGGAAAACGAAAGGCTCGGGAACATGTTCCCTTTCGCTGCCATGATATCCGCGGCCGCACTTTCCGTGTTCAGTCTGCTTTGTCTGATAGTGATGTTGTTTTCTATGGCGTAACCGATGCAGTCCTCCAGTGTCCAGACCTTGGGCGAAGCGGGAATGCTGTCCTGAGCCATGGCTGAAAGGGACGTCACCAGCGCCAGACAGGCGGTGAGCCCGTTTTTTGACAATGAATTCATAAACCTCCGATAAAATCAAGCCGCCTTTATCCTCAAAAACTCTGCCATATTGTACGGCTTCCGCCAAAACTCGACCAACGTCAGGAAATAATCGCCGGAATTTCTCCGGCTTCCGCCAATCCGTGTTTCTGTCTATGAAAATATGGCATAAGAAAATGGGTCAAAAGGTTCCTGAAATTCCACCTTTTGACCCACTCTCTTTCTTCGGAAACGGAGGTTTCCGGAAAGCCATAAGACTTCACCGGAGAAATGCCGTTCCGGCTACAGCGTCCTGCCGGGATACTGCTTCAGGCCTTCTTCGAGACAGTCGAGAGCCTTGACCATCTCCGGAACCTCGAGAACGTATGAGATACGCGCGTGGTTCAGCCCCTTGCCCGGAGTCTTGTAGAATGAGGCTGCAGGCGTGATCATGGTAGTCTCGTTGTTCAGCCTGAATGTCTCCAGCATCCATCTGGCGAATTTTTCGGTGTCATCCACAGGAAGTTCCGCGATGGTGTAGAATGCACCCATAGGCTTAGGCGTGAATACGCCTTCGATGCTGTTCAGCCTGTCGATCATGTAGTCTCTCCTGCGTATGTACTCTTCGCGCACTTCCTTGAAGTATTCCTGCGGAGTGTCCAGAGCGCCTATGGCAGCATGCTGTCCGAGAACAGGAGGGCAAAGCCTTGCCTGGGCATACTTCATGGCTGCGGTCATCACGTCCTTGTTGTGTGATACGATGCAGCCGATACGTACACCGCAGAGATTGTATCTCTTAGATACGGAATCAACCAGAATCACATTCTGTTCGAGTCCCGGGATATTCATGGCAGAGAAATGAGGCTCGTCAGAATATGTGAACTCCCTGTAAACCTCATCCGAGATGAGGAAGAGGTCGTGCTTGCGGGCGATTTCTCCGATGGCGAGCATGTTCTCTTTTGAGTACAGGGTGCCGCACGGGTTGCCCGGGTTGCAGATGAGGATAGCCTTTGTCCTGTCTGTGATGGCTTTCTCGAAGAGTTCTATGTCGGGAACCTGGAATCCTTTCCTTATGTCGGTAGGGATAGGCTTGAGGGTGATGCCGTTCATGAAGGCGAAAGTATTGTAGTTCGTGTAGAACGGTTCGAGTACGATGACTTCGTCGCCCTCGTTGCATGCGATTTCGAGAGCCATGTTCACGCCCTCGCTTCCTGCGACGGTAACGATGAGCTCGGGGACTTCGATATCTATTCCTATACCTTTATAATATCTGTTCACGAGTCCTTCGCGGAGTTCGATGAGTCCTGCGGAATTCGTGTATGAGACGTTTTTCAGTTTCAGATTCCTTACAGCCTCCAGGGCGCAATCCGGTGACTTGATGTCCGGCTGTCCTATGTTCAGATGATAGACTTTCACGCCCTGCTTCTTTGCGGCATCAGAAAGGGGAACGAGTTTTCTGATGGCAGAGGCAGGCATCTGCTGAGCTTTCAATGAAATACTTGCCATAATATAATTCGTTTTAGTTGTTTTGCCGAGTCTGCATCTTACAAAGGTAGCAAATAATTCTGATTTATTGAGATAATTGTTTACCTTTGTCATCACCAAATGAAGAAAATGTTGAAATGCATAGCATATTTTAATGCATTGGTGTTTCCAGTGCTGCTCTCGGTCTCCTGCGGCAGGGAAGAAACCGTTGCATTCCGGCCTTTGGATCTTGTGGAGACGGCGGTATCGGATACCGCGTCGCCTGCCGCTGCGTGCCTTCGCGGATATGCGGATCTCGGGAATGCGGGAGCCATCGCTGTTTTCGGCGGTTTCGAAGAGACGGCGGTATTGGCCGAAAAGCTTCTGACATGCGACAAATTTGACAACATAGATGCCAAAGAGCGTCCTGACGGACTTCCGGATTTTTCCGGAGAAACGGTCATGCCTGTTTTCGATGCCGTGAATGCCCCGTATACGGATTACATGGCAGCGGCGAACGAGGATTTCATAAGGGAACTCGCAGTCAAGGGTTTCCTTTCGATGATATCGGGGCATTGTGCGTCAAGCGCGTTCGATCATGGCAGTTCGGCTTCCAAACCGCGTGCAAAAATGGTGATATTTTCATCTTCCGTGATGTCGGAGTTCGGAATCCATGATATAGATTGTCTGACTGCGGCTGCAGGTATCTCCACAGGTGTCCTTGACCCCGTCACCTCGGCCGTGAAACATGTTTTCAGACATGCGGACACTCTTTCGAATATCGGCGTATGGGCGGAGAGCAATGTGGTTTCTTCAGGAGTGTACGGAAATGTGTTCAGGGATATAAGATCGGCATGCTGGGACAGGCATTCTCATGAATACCGTGACTGGGCCCGGACTTCGGAAATCGTATGCCTTTCGCCTGAGCCTGGGTCTGATGCCGGTGAAAGCGTGCGCCGATTCTTCGATGCATATCTTTCCGCAGACTATCATACTCCGCTTTCCGGGGTGATACTGGACGATTTTACCCGTTCTTCCGAGGTGGATTCACTGAATGCCGCACTTGACGGAATATTGATGTCGGAAACCAGGGAGTCGGAAATTTACAGGCAGCTGATTGTTCCCGGATTCAGGTTCATAAGTCCGGTAGAGACTCTGGCGGAGGATTGCTACAGGTGGCTCAGGGAAAACGGTCGTTTCACGCATCTGGTCGCTTTGCCGGGGATGTCCGGCTACATGACGGTGGTCTCATCCGAGGTCCAGGGAGGATATCTTGACAAGGACGGATGGCTGGACCCTGAATTCAAGTACAACAGGGCGCCAGGTTCCGGTGTCGAGACTTTCAGATTCATTCCATTGAGTCAGAGCTATTTCAGCGATGCTGCCATGGAAAGAATGAAAGAGTTGGCCCCTGAAACTTATAAAAGATTGATTTATGTATATTGACAGCATATCATCTGAAGAATTGCAACAGCTGGAATACGCCAGTTTTCCCGGAAAAATCAGTGTCATCGATTCTCCTGGGGCCGAGTTCAACAGGGCGGTGAATTATCTGAGGTCACAGAAAATCCTCGGCTTCGATACCGAGACCAGACCTTGTTTCTCATCCGACCAGCCACGGTATGGAGTGGCACTTCTCCAGCTTTCCGGGCCTGAAAAAGCGTATCTGTTCAGAATAAACCGCATGGGTATGAACAGGAGACTGTGCAATCTGCTGTCGAATGAAAAGATCGTCAAAGTAGGGGCTGCAGTCAGGGATGATATCAGAGGGCTGCAGAAATACAACGATTTTACTCCCAAGTCTTTCGTGGACCTGCAGTCAATGGTAGGAGACTACGGTATCAGGGACAAGAGTGTCAAGAAAATGACGGCCATCATACTCGGGTTCAGGATATCCAAGACACAGCAGCTTTCGAACTGGGAGGCGGAAGTTCTTTCCGAGTCCCAGGAGAAATATGCCGCTACCGATGCGTGGGTGTGCCGGGAGATGTACATAAAGCTGCTCCGTTCGGAGAAAGTCTCTTTTCCCGGGATCGGATCCTGTGTGCCTGACGGCAAATAATCTGTTTTACTGACAATTGTTATGGACAAGGTTTTTCTGAAGAGAGGAAGGGAGGAGTCAGTCCTCCGTTTTCATCCGTGGGTGTTTTCCGGTGCGATTTCCCGGGTACAGGGGAATCCGGCCGAAGGGGATGTGGTAGCCGTCTATTCTCATGAAGGGACTTTGCTGGCCTGCGGACATTGGCAGATAGGTTCCATTGCCGTCAGGATTCTGAGTTTCGATTCAGATGTCCTGCAGCCTGATTTCTGGGAGAAGATGATTTCCAGGGCATTGGAAGTCAGGAAGACTGTGGGGCTGGCAGGCAGGACAGGCGGGCAGACGGACTGCTATCGTCTGGTGCATGGCGAAGGGGATAATCTTCCAGGGCTGATCATCGACTATTATGACGGCGTCTGCGTGATGCAGGCCCATTCAGCCGGAATGTTCCGTGCCAGAAAACGGATAGCGGAAGCATTGGAAAAGGTTTACGGGGACGGACTGAAGGCTGTGTATGACAAGAGCTCGGGTACGGCTCCGTTCAAGGCCGGGCTGGATCTTGTGGACGGTTATCTGTACAGAAAACCGGGATTCGACGATGACCAGCAGATAGTGAAGGAGAACGGGCACAGGTTTCTGGTGAACTGGACGTCAGGACAGAAGACAGGCTTTTTCCTGGACCAGAGGGAGAACCGTGCCATGGTAGGCAGATATGCGGCAGGCAGGAGGGTGCTGAATCTTTTCTGCTATACAGGCGGTTTTTCGATATATGCTCTGGCTGCCGGCGCTGAATCCGTGGTTTCTGTGGACAGCTCGAAGAAAGCCATGGAGATGGTGGACAGGAATGTCGCGTTGAACGGTTTCGATGCTTCGAAGCATACGGGGCTGTGCTGCGATGCCATAGATTACCTGAAAGAGGTCGGGGAGGGGAAATACGATCTGATGATAGTGGATCCTCCGGCTTTCGCCAAACACAGGGGTGCCTTGAAAAATGCATTGAGGGCTTATCAGAGGCTGAATGCCGCAGCCATTTCGAAAGTGGCCCATGGCGGACTGGTCTTTACGTTCAGCTGTTCACAGGTAGTGGACAAGGAGGCTTTCGCCCTGGCTGTCTTTTCCGCTGCCGCCCAGACAGGACGCAGTGTCCGGATTCTGGACAGGCTTAACCAGCCGGCTGACCATTCGGTCAATATTTACCACCCGGAGGGGGAATATCTGAAAGGTTTGCTTCTGTATGTAGAATAAAATTTTGCAGATTCACGGAAAATATCTATATTTGCAATCCTGTTCAGGGAAAATACAAAATGGTGCTATGGCCGAGTGGTTAGGCAATGGTCTGCAAAACCATGTACAGCAGTTCGATTCTGCTTGGCACCTCTACTTTATGACGCCAAGGGTGACCAAAAGGATTTTTGGCCACCCTTGATTTTTAAGGAAAAGATGAAGAAAATATTTACCGCGGCCCTGACTTTGATTGCGGCCGGATATCTTGATGCCGGAGCACAGACTTTTGGACTGGACTGGGACGTGGCCCTTTACGGGGCCGGAGCGACATCCGAAGCCCTTCCTTTCTGGGCTGTGACGAACAGGCATGGCATCGTTCCTGATTCGCACAGCGGTTTCATCGTGGCCGGAACAGACTTCGTATATTCTTCAAAGCCTGGTGTCGAGGTGTATGCCGGACTGAAATTTTCCGGTTCGGTGACTCCTGCCGGACTGGCAGGGGTGAGTGCGGCACCGGCTATGAAAGGCTATGCTTCCATGAATGGCGGCAGGCAGACTGCACGGTGGGACGGTATGCTGAATGAGCTGTATGCCGGTGTAGGTTGGAAAATGCTCCGTCTGGACCTCGGGATGATAGACAGACCTGTGGAATATGGCGGACTTTCGCTTACCGGCGGAGATATTGTCTGGTCCGGAAATACCCGTAGCCTGCCGGGGTACAATCTTCAGGTAAACTATTTCGATATTCCCGGCACTAAGGGGATTTTTGCCGTAAAGGCCAATTATGCCGACTACAAGATGCTGGATGACAGGTATGTGGACGGCCCCATGCTCCACAACAAGTCCCTGTTTTTCAAATTCCGCCTTGCACGCAGGCTTCATCTGCAGCTCGGACTTGAACAGTGGTCCATGTGGGCCGGCAATTCGCCTGACAATGGTCCCCAGCCTGCCACATTCAATGATTATCTGAGAGTCGTATGCGGAATGAGCGGAGGCAGCGATGCCACTGAAAGCGACCGGATAAATGTGCTCGGGGATCACAGAGGACGGGAACTGATCCAGCTTGACTGGGCAGGGGATTCCTTCACTCTGTCTTTTGCACATGACATTCCCTTTGACGACGGTTCCGGAATGGGATTCCAGAATTTTCCGGACGGTGTGAATACTCTTTTCCTCTCGTTCAGGAACAGGGACAGGTGGGTGACTGATATCCTGTACGAGTTCGTGTATACGAAATGGCAGTCCGGACCGTATCATGACACCGGTGATGATCCTGACCGTCAGGATGAAGAGTGGCATATACTTGGCGGCTGCGACAACTACTTCAACAACGGTGAATACAAGTCCGGCTGGACGTATTACGGAAAGACCGCAGGACTTCCCCTGTTCACGCCCAAACCTGTGTCAGCCGACGGAATCGTACTCGGAGTGTGCAACAACAGGGTAGTGGCCCATCATTTTGGTCTGGGCGGAAAGCTCGCCAGGAAAATCCCGTACAGGTTCAAGGCGACATATTCGAAGAACTTCGGCCAGTACTATCAGTCCGTAAGCCTTTTCGAAACTGCACCATGGCAGGTTTCCCTTGCTCTGGAAGTGGACGTGCCACGGCTCTTCAGAAACTTGCCGGTAAGTTTCTCGATAGGGGCATACGGCGATACCGGTGAATTGTATGAGGACAGTTTCGGCCTGATATTGAAACTGTCGTATGGCGGACAATGGAATCACAGGAAATCATGAGGATTCTGGTGACAGGTGCTGCCGGATTCATAGGTGCGAATCTGGTCATCTCCCTGCTGGAAAAAACGGGGGCGGAAGTGCTCGGACTCGACAGCATGAATGATTACTATGACGTTTCGCTGAAAGAGTACAGGCTCCGGTGCATAGAAAAGGCTGCAGGCGGTTCCCCGGGCTCTTCATGGCGTTTTGTAAAAGGAGACATAGCCGACAAAAGGCTGCTTGCGGATATTTTCGCGGAATTCAGACCGGAAATAGTGGTCAACCTCGCTGCCCAGGCCGGTGTGAGGTACAGCATCACTAATCCTGACTCATATATAGAGTCGAATATCATCGGGTTCTATAATATATTGGAAGCATGCCGCCATTCCAGAGACGATGGAGAAGCGGGTGTCAGGCATCTGATATATGCTTCCAGTTCTTCCGTATATGGAGAAGGGACCAAAGTCCCGTATTCGACTGAAGACAGGACTGATTTTCCCGTATCGCTCTATGCGGCGACGAAAAAGAGCGATGAAATACTGGCGTATGCATATTCGAAACTGTATGGCATACCTGCCACAGGTCTTCGGTTTTTTACGGTCTACGGTCCGGCAGGGCGGCCGGACATGGCTTATTTCGGTTTTACGGACAAACTTGTTTCCGGCAGCAGTATCAAGGTGTTCAACTACGGACGCTGTCTGAGGGATTTCACCTATATTGATGACATCGTGGACGGGATCATGCTTGTCCTGGACCATGCTCCGGAGCGGAAAACAGGGAATGACGGACTGCCGCTTCCTCCGTACAAAATCTATAACATCGGCAAAGGCAGACCGGAAAGACTGACGGATTTCCTGGATATTCTCTGTCAGGAACTTGTCCGCGCGGGGCTCCTTCCGGATGATTTCGATCCGGATGCCCATACCGAGTATGTCCCCATGCAGCCCGGTGACGTCCCTGTGACTTTTGCCGATACGGAAGATCTGGCACGGGATTTTCACTACACTCCGGCTACTGATCTCCGTACCGGTCTGAGACGCTTCGCGGAATGGTACAGGGATTTTTATAAAACGGGTGGAAAAGATATTTTGGAAAAATGAAAGAGAAGATAGCCATAGCAGGTACAGGATATGTCGGAATGTCGATGGCGGTATTGTTTGCCAGACATCACAGGGTCACGGCAGTGGATATACTTCCTGAAAAGGTCCGGCTCATAAACGGCCGCAAGTCTCCGGTCCAGGACGATTACATAGAAAGATATCTGCGCGAGAAGGAACTGGACCTGACCGCCACACTGGACGGTGACGCTGCCTATGGCGATGCGGACTGGGTGATCATTGCCGCACCCACGAATTATGACAGCAAGCGGAATTTCTTCGACACGAGCCATGTGGAAGAAGTCATTGACAAGGTATTGTCAGTGAATCCCGATGCCGTGATGGTCATCAAGAGTACGATACCGGTAGGATATTGCCGCTGGCTTTATGTGAAATATGCTGAAAGGTTCAGGACCGCTCCGGAACTTGAAGGAAAAAGGCTGAGACTGCTTTTCTCCCCGGAATTCCTTCGCGAGAGCAAGGCTTTGTATGACAATCTGTACCCTTCCAGAATCATTGTCGGCTATCCGAAGCCTGACTCGGGAACGGAGGAGGAGAAGCAGGCAGTCAGGGAAGTGGCCTGGAGCGGCCTGGAAGACGCAGCGCACAGATTCGCCGCTCTTCTGCAGGAAGGAGCCGAGACAGAGGATGTCCCTACATTGTTCATGGATCTGAAGGAAGCCGAGGCAGTGAAACTGTTTGCGAACACCTACCTTGCTCTCCGGGTCTCGTATTTCAACGAACTGGATACTTATGCGGAACTCAAGGGCCTGGATACGGGTGCGATCATAGAGGGTGTCTGCCTGGATCCGAGAATAGGAAACCATTACAACAACCCTTCTTTCGGCTACGGAGGCTATTGTCTTCCGAAAGACGCGAAGCAGCTCCTGGCGAACTACAAGGACGTGCCGGAGAATCTGATAGAAGCCATAGTCGAAAGCAACCGTACCAGAAAGGACTTCATAGCCGACCGTGTCCTCGAAAAGGCCGGATATTACACTGCGAACAGTGCATATGACCAGTCACGCGAGCGCAATGTCGTGGTGGGGGTATACAGGCTTACCATGAAGGCCCACTCCGACAATTTCCGCCAGAGTTCCATACAGGGAGTGATGAAGCGCATCAAGGCCAGAGGGGCTACGGTGATAGTATACGAACCGACGCTGGATGACGGGACTACATTTTTCGGAAGTCTGGTAGTGAATGATCTCGGCAGGTTCAAGGCCATGAGCCGCTGCATCATTGCAAACAGATATGATCCCTCTCTGGATGACGTGAAGGATAAGGTTTATACCAGGGATATTTTCCGCAGGGACTGAACAGCCGTCATTCATCATGCGGTATGATGTAGGCTATTTCCTTGAAGCCGAATTCCCTGACGGAGCCGTCCGCGAGCATTACTTTCAGGAGTCCGGAACCGGAAATCCCCGTGACAGTCCCCTCGAACACTCCCTGACGCACGTTTTCCCCGGATATATCAGTCATGAGCGGCTGCACGAAAGGATTTGCGGGAAGATATGCAGGCCTTCCTGAAAGATCGGCAAACCAGGTTTTCTCGCCGCGTCGGTACATTCCGGATTCGTATATTTCCCTGAGCCTGTCAGCCGGCAGTTCCAGAAGTTCCAGACTCGCGCAAAACTCATCCATGAACTCTTCGAGCAATGCCCTTATGTCATATTCCTTTCCTGTCAGAAGCTTCATTGATACAGGATTCGGCAGTTCCGGAGGAAACGCGGTCTGGTTCACGTTCATCCCTATCCCTACCACGGAAGTACTGAGATTTCCGCCATTCAGGGAATTTTCCACCAGCATGCCTGAAATTTTCCGGTTTCCGACATAAATGTCGTTCGGCCATTTTATTCTGGCATCAATGCCTTTCCCTTGCAGGAAACGGCATTGTGCCAATGTCGCCGTCTCGCTCAGCCTGAACTGGTCTGCAGCCGGAATCCCTGTATTCGCGCTTTCATCCGGTGCGGATGCCAGCGGGAAACGGAGAAAAACGGAAAAGGTCAGGTTCTCGCCATGGGCAGCCTGCCATGAATTCCCCCTTTGTCCGCGGCCGGCAGTCTGGTAAGATGCTGCTATGACTGACAAATTGTCAAGGCTGTCAGCCATTCTTATCGCTTCATTGTTAGTGGAATCGAGTTCTTCGTACCACTTGATTGCATACATTTTTTTCATTGGTGCAGATTTTGATTATCTTTGCGCCTTATAAATTCTATTTTGTAAAATTAAGATAAAAAACCGGATGGATAACAAAGAAATCAAGGTCATTGCTGATGCGATGCTGGAAAAAAAAGGCGCAGATGTCGTGTCACTGGACCTTAGACCGATCGGAACAGCTATTTCCGACTACTTCATAGTGTGCAATGCCGATTCTACGACAAACGTCAATGCCATAGCCGACAACATAGAGGACAGGATGATAGAAAAATGCGGGAGAAAAGTGCTCCGTTCGCAAGGGAAAGAGAATTCTTTCTGGATCATACTGGACTACGGCGACATAGTGGTCCATGTTTTCCAGACCGAGTACAGGGAATTCTACAGGCTGGAGGCGTTGTGGGCCGATGCGGAAAGGACGGAATTTTCGGATAGTCAGGAATAGCCGGGCTGTACAGATAATCTTCGATAAGGAAATGGATAACGGAAACAATACTTTCAACGACAATAACGGTCAGGGAAACGACCGGCGTAAAACCGTAAACTTCAAGTTCAATTTCTCCTGGATATACATGCTGCTGATGCTAGTCATCGTCTGGATGTTTTTCAACCAGGGCGGGGCGAATCCGCAGAAGATAGAATGGGAAGACGTGAAGGAGCAGATTCTGGCAGGTGATGTCAAGGAGATCGCTTTTGTCAGAAACGACTTTGAGGGGAAAGTGACCATAAAGCCGGACAGACTGGAAAAATATGCCGACAAGTTCGGAGGGAATATCCCTTCCAAGTCGCCGCATTTCATATTTCTGGTTTCCGCCAGTTTCAATCCGGAGGAGACTTTCGGCGAACTGAATGATTCCCTTCCTGAAAGCGACCGTTTCAGGCTGGTGATAGAAAACAACAACAAGGTCTGGGGGTCGGTGCTCGAGTGGATACTTTTCCCTCTGCTTCTGATTCTGATGTGGGTCTTCATGTTCCGCGGTTTCAACCGCAATGTCGGCCCGGGCGGACCCGGCGGTATTTTCAATGTGGGGAAATCTACCGGAAAACTGGCAGAAAAGAACAGTATCACGGTGACATTCAAGGATGTGGCAGGTCTGTACGGTGCCAAGGAGGAAGTGATGGAAATCGTGGACTTCCTGAAAAACCCGAAGAAATATACCGCGCTCGGAGGCAAGATCCCGAAGGGAGCCCTTCTGGTCGGGCCTCCAGGTACAGGAAAGACCTTGCTGGCCAAGGCTGTGGCAGGGGAGGCGAATGTGCCTTTCTTCTCCATTTCCGGTTCGGATTTCGTGGAGATGTTCGTGGGTGTGGGAGCATCCAGGGTGAGAGACCTGTTCCGCCAGGCCAAGGAGAAGGCTCCGTGCATAGTCTTCATAGATGAGATAGATGCAGTGGGCCGCGCCAGAAGCAAGAACGTGGGATTTTCTTCGAATGACGAGAGGGAGAACACCCTGAACCAGCTGCTTACGGAGATGGACGGTTTCGACTCGAACTCTGGCGTCATAATACTGGCTGCCACGAACAGGGCCGATATTCTGGACAAGGCCCTGCTCCGTGCCGGACGTTTCGACAGGCAGATCTATGTGGACCTTCCTGATCTGAAGGAGCGCGAGGAAATATTCAAGGTCCATCTGAAAGGACTGAAACTGGCGCCTGACTTCGACGTGGAGTTTCTGGCCAAGCATACTCCGGGCTTCTCCGGTGCCGATATAGCGAATGTCTGCAATGAGTCCGCGCTTACAGCTGCAAGAAAGAACAAGACAGAGATCGACAGGCAGGATTTCCTGGATTCGGTGGACAGGATCATAGGAGGACTTGAGAGAAAGAACAAGATCATCACTCCGGAAGAGAAGAAGTCCATAGCGCATCATGAGGCCGGACATGCCACTGTCAGCTGGCTGCTTCCGAATGCGAATCCTCTGTTCAAGGTGACGATCGTGCCGCGCGGACAGGCTTTGGGTGCGGCGTGGTATCTTCCTGAAGAACGGCAGCTCGAAACCAGGGAGCAGATGATGGATCAGATGTGCTCACTGATAGGGGGACGTGTGGCTGAGGAAATAGTGAACGGGCAGCCGTCTACAGGGGCGCTGAACGATCTCGAACGTCTGACCAAGTCAGCATATGCGATGGTCGTATACTATGGCATGAGCGATAAGATCGGAACGGTATCCTACTATGACTCTACCGGGTCGAGAGGTTATGAACTGAGCAAGCCTTACAGTGAAAAGACTGCCGAACTCATCGATGAGGAAGTGAAGGCCCTGATAAACAGGATTCATGACAGGACATACAGGATTCTGACGGAGAACAAGGATAAATTCCTGGAACTTGCCGCTCTGCTGCTCGAAAAAGAGGTCATTTTCGCGGATGACATGGAGCGTATATTCGGGCCGAGGGCCAATGCTTCCGGTGCCGGAATGGCGGAAGAAAAGGTTTCTGCTGAAGCCGAAGAAAAGGCGGAAGAATCCGAGTCTTAAACTGAACTTCTATGAAGAATTTGATAATCAGGACATTGACAGGGATAGGCTTTGTCGCCGTAGTCATAGCCTGCATATTGTGGAACAAATATTCCTTTGCCGTACTGATGGTGGGACTGATGACGGTGATGATGCTGGAGTTCTACCGGATGACGATGAGGGGGGAGTATGTCTTTTCCCAGGTGCTGTCCATTCTGGCAGCGACAGTGATGTTTGCCGTGACTTTTCTGTACAGGGGGTTCAATTTTCCCGGTAGGCTGGTTATCCTGGCTGTCATCCCTGTGTTCGTGATGATGATCAACTCCCTGTATGTAAAGGACAAGACTGATTTCGGAAAGTTCGCGAATCTTTACACGGCCCTGTTGTACATAGCCGTACCGATGGCCATGACAAATCTTGTGGCATTCCCTCATCTGGGACAATATGACGGTATCCTTCTCCTTAGCTTTTTCATCATCATCTGGGTTTCGGATATCGGAGGCTATCTCTTCGGGATGTCCATAGGCCAGAAATTCGGAAAGAAGCTTTTCCCGGAGATTTCGCCGAAGAAGTCATGGGCCGGTTTCTGGGGAGGCCTTTTCCTGGCTGTATGCGCAGGGGTAGCATTGCATTATGCCGGTCTTTTGAAATATCCGCTCTGGCACTGTATCATATTGGCTGTGCTCATGAATATTTTCGGAGTTTACGGGGATCTGATAGAGTCGCAGTGGAAACGGTATTATGCCGTGAAGGATTCAGGGACTATCATGCCGGGACATGGCGGCATTCTGGACAGGCTCGACAGCGCGCTTCTGGCCTTGCCGCTAGGCATCATGTATCTGATGGTCGTGAATATACTTTGAAACGGACAAGATTATTTCGGCTATTCGGTAAAATTTCATAACTTTGCAGGTTGATAATCATTACTCATTATGACTGTACATAGAGGCGGTTGGAGAATAATTCTCGCGGTGTGGGTGGCTTGTAGTTTGCTGGTCTGGCTGATTCTGCATTTTATAAGCTGTCTGTACGTCTCTATTCCTCTGGTCGCGGTCCTTATTTTCTTCATGGGGTTCGTGCTCTATTTTTTCCGCATTCCTTCCCGGACGCTTCCCGAAGGAGACGGCCTGGTGACGGCAGTCGCTGACGGGGAGATTGTCGTAATAGACCGGGTATATGAACCGGAATTCCTGAAGAGGGAATGCATCCAGGTTTCCATTTACATGGATTTTTTCAATGTCCATGTGAATTTCTGGCCTGTAAGCGGGACAGTTTCCTACTACAAGTATCATCCGGGCAGATATTTCCTGGCTTTCCTGCCGAAGGCGTCGGAACTGAACGAACACACTTCCGTATGTGTGAATACGGAGTACGGCGATGTCTTCTTCAAGCAGCTGGCCGGTACTTTCTGCAGAAGGATAGAATGCTATGCGGAAGTGGGGAAACCGGAGAGCAGGGGGAAACAGTGCGGAATCATCAAGTTCGGCTCCAGAATAGATATTTACCTGCCTCTTGATGCAGACATAAAGGTGAGCCTGGGAGAAGAAGTAAGGGCCTGTGAGACGGTCATTGCTGTGTTGGAAAAAAACAGATAGGAGATACGTCAAGGTGACGTCTGATATTTATGGAAGAAATTTTTATAATCATTCTGCTGATTCTTTTGAACGGTGTTTTCGCGATGTCGGAAATCGCCATCATTTCTGCAAGAAAATCCAGTCTGCAGGCTGATGCGAACAAAGGAAGCAAGGCTGCACGGACCGCACTTAACCTCGCGCAGGATCCGGACAGGTTCCTTTCAGCCGTGCAGGTCGGCATAACCCTTATCGGAATCCTGACCGGTATTTTTTCCGGAAACAAGATAGCCGCAGAGTTTTCCGCAGTGCTTCAGAAAGCCGGGATGACAGCTGCGGCCGCATCGGCACTGGCCCAGACCATCATAGTGATACTCGTGATGTTCCTCACCCTGATTTTCGGAGAACTTGTCCCCAAGCGTATAGCCATGAGCGCTTCCGAGAGGGTTTCGAAAATAGTGGCCGGACCGATGAAATTCATCTCGATGATAGCCGCTCCTTTCGTATGGCTGCTGGCCAAAACCACTTCGCTGGTGACTAAAATGCTGGGAATCAGGTATCAGGAGACCAAAGTTACAGAAGAGGAGATCAAGTCCATCATCCAGGAGGGAACCGACGAGGGGGAAGTTTCGCCGGTGGAACAGGATCTGGTAGAGAGAGTCTTTGCTTTGGGAGACCTTAAGGTGAGCACCATCATGACCCACAGGGCAGACATAGTATGGCTGGACCTTGAGATGACGGACCAGGAGATCAGAGAGACTATCGAGTCCAATATCTTCGAGGAATATCCGGTGGTGGAAGATGATCTCGACCATGTGGTCGGGGTGCTCTCCCTAAAGGAATATGTGCTGAATATAGGCAAGGAGGGCAGTCTGGATCTCAGGAAAATGATGAAGGAGCCGGAGTATTTCCATGAGAACATGAATGTCTACTCCGTGCTTGAGCAGATGAAGCAGAAGAAGATCAGCAGGGCGCTGGTATGCGACGAATTCGGTTCATGCTCCGGTATCATCACCCTCAAGGATATAATGGAAGCCCTTGTGGGCAATATCAATGATGACCACGAAGACCCTGATATCGTGGCAAGGGCCGACAATGACGGCTGGCTGGTGGACGGCATGTGTCCGATGTACGATTTCCTGAGACACTTTGACATCGAAGATTCCATGGAGGATTTCGAATATACTACTGTCGCCGGACTGATTCTCGATGAACTGGATCATATGCCTGTAGCCGGCGAAAAGGTGACATGGCGGGATTTCTGCTTCGAAGTCGTGGATATGGACGGGGCCAGAATAGACAAGGTGATAGTCAAGAAGGAGACGCCGGAATCCGGTGAAAAAGAGCCAGGTCAGGATGTTCCGGCGGCAGGTCAGATTGCCGCCAAATAATATTTAACGTCAGTTCGACGAATTATTTTACTTAGTACCAGAGACTTCGTCGAACTGACGTTACGATTTCTTCGAAATCTCCTTCCTTTTACGTGTCACCCCTCCTAAATCCTCCCCTTCATATGGGAGGACTTGCCTACGGATTCGTTCCACGAATCCTCTAAAAGAGGTAGTTCTCTGAAATTCACTGCGTTCTTTTCATCGAACTCACGTTATTTAGGCTGAAAAGGTGGAATTCTTTTCAGTTGCCTTCAATCAGTTCGAGCAGCCTGTCTATAGCCTCGTTCTCCGGAATGTGTTTCAGTACAGGGGTCTTTTTCCTGTAGATAGTGACTTTGTGTCCACCTTCGCCCACATAGCCCCAGTCCGCATCGGCCATTTCTCCGGGGCCGTTCACTATACAGCCCATCACTGCTATCACCATGCCTTTCAGATGGGATGTACGCCGTTTCACCTCGTTGAATGTTTCTTCAAGGTTGTACATGGTACGCCCGCATCCGGGACATGCCACGTATTCTGGCTTGTAGAAACGTCTTCTGGCCGCCTGGAGAAGTTCGTCAGAGAAGTATGCGGCTTCCTCACTCCCGTCAAGACGGATTTCGGAGCCGTCCGCTGCACGGTAGCTTCCCCTGAATTCCACATCATCGATTTTTCTGTCAAGAAGCATCTTTCCGAAGTCGCAGGCCATGTCAAGCATGAACCGTTCGCGGGACGGAGCCTCGTAGACAGCAGTGGCTTTGCCGCCTTCGATATTCAGACTGACCATCGATGAATGCAGTCTGTGACCGTACCTGTCAGCCAGATACTGAGCCACCGGTATTTCGTTGACGGGATCTTCAGTCAGTGACACCCTTATGGTGTCTCCGATGCCTTCCGACAGCAGGGCGGAGATGCCTGCCGCTGATTTTATTCTTCCCGAGTCACCGTTTCCCGCTTCCGTCACCCCGAGGTGAAGAGGATAGGCCATCCCTCTTTCCTCCATGGCCCTGGCCAGAAGCCTGTATGCTTCGACCATGACTATGGTATTGCTGGCTTTCAGAGAAACCACTACATCATGAAAGTCATTTTCTTCACACAGCCCGAGCCATTCCATTGCGGCCTCCTTCATGGCCAGAGAGGTGTTCCCGTACAGTGTCGTGATCCTGTCCCCGAGAGAACCGTGGTTCAGTCCTATCCTGATGGCTGTGCCGTGCTCTTTGCAGACCTTCACCAGTCTGGCGAACTGTTCTTTCGCACGGTCGAAATCCTTGTGGAAATTTCCAGGGTTAATCCTTACCTTTTCCACCGTTTCTGCGGCTGCTATGGCTATTTCGGACGAGAAATGTACATCAGCCACCAGCGGCGTGTCTATTCCGCATTCCCTGAGTCTTTCCCTTACCGCGGCGAGGGCCTGCACATCGTCCAGTGTGGGGACAGTAAGCCGGATAAGTCCGGCTCCTGCTTCATACAGCCTTTTGCACTGGGCTACGGAAGCGTCTATGTCCGATGTACGGGTATTGCACATCGACTGTACTACGATGGGATGTCCGCCTCCTATGATGACATTCCCGACTTTGACTTCTCTTGTCTGCATGGTTCAGTCAGTTGTTATTCCGAAAGAATTCCTTTTTATAATCATTGTATTCCGGTTTCTGAAGCCCCGCTTTCCGCAGGTACGTTCGATTGTATCGTCCTGATGAGTCCGAGATGCTCCCTGGCTTCCTGTCTTAGTGCATGTTTGGTCTTTCCTACACGTTTCGTGAGCTGGAAGTGCACTCCCACGGAAAATATGAAATTTGCCGGATAGGCATATCTGTAATAGTACTGGCTGTAGTAGTCAGGCTTGTACAGAGAGCCGAAAGAATGTTTGTACATGGCGGTGAAGTGCACTTCCACCGGGTCGAATATGAAAGCGAAACCTGCACCTCCCTTGATGCCGTAGTCCAGTCTCAGGTCCGTGTCCAGAAAGGAGCTCCTTATTTCGTCCGGCACACCTTCCCCGAATCTTTGTATGCTCAGCCTGTAGCCTCCGTACAGCCCCAGATTCACCATCAGCTTCATTTTCCAGAAGTCGAAATGGCAATGTGCCATCACAGGCACTTCCACCACCTGCATCAGGGCACCTGTAGCACCTTCCACGGTAGGAGTATATCCTTCATCATCCTCTTCGAACTGATAGCCCTCCTGACCATAGAATATGCCGGCCTGAATGCCGAAATACGGCATATAGCCGAACATTTTTCCGTAGCGGGTATACAGGAATCCGAAATTTACCGGCACGAAGCGGAATTTCTGCTGCATGCTCGGATTCCAGCTCACCTGGCTGATTCCCATCCCGTACTGGAATCCTATCATAGTATAGTCATTGATAGGAATATCCCTGTTCAGATCCAGGCTGTCCAGAAAGCCGTCGCTCAGAGAGTCTATCTCCAGCGTCACCATATCCAGTCCTGTGGTATCTTTCGTGACCGTGGCTTCCGTATTTTCTTCTTCTTCGACAGACATACCCTGAGGCAGCTGTGCCATCGCCTCATGCATGTCTGTCAATGCCGGTACCGCTGCCGCGGCCAACAGACAAAATACCTTCCGAAGTTTTTTCATCTGCACTTTCATTTGAACATTTCCCCTACATCAATGCTCTGCTCAAGTTCTGTCATCTCGGGTATTTCGAGAAATGCGGTCCCGTCATCCAGCTTGAAGAACTTGACTTTTTCCGGCTGCTTGTGCTCCAGAAGGTTTCCCGTGTCTACGAGTCCGTTCCTGTTCAGGTCTTCGGTCAGCCTTATGGAATATTTCCCTGTCTTGATGTACGGGAAAAGCAGGGTGGTATCTTTTTCCACTATGAAGGACCTGATGGTCTGGTCCCGCTTTTCATTGAGCAGGTCGATGATGTATTTGTTGTGTACATTGTCCAGTACCAGGTTCAGGGAACTGAGCTTGTCATCGTTCGGAAGCATCACTTTCACTTCGGAACTGTCATTGTAGAACCCGTTTATATCCTTGAACTTGTGCTGCGGCACTTTCAGGAAGTACTCATAGCCTGGCAGCAGTCTTGACGTAGGTCTCACTACATATTTTCTGAGATTCAGGCTGTCCTGTACCACCGTATACGTGTCTGTGAACTCCTGCTGCTTCGGATTCAGATAGCGGAATTCCAGGGAATCGAAGGCGGACTCCACCAGCGGATACTTGAATTCTATCTCGAATCCGTACTGTTCTACCGTTTCAGGCTGGGCCGTGATAGTGAAGACAGTGGTGGTATCCTCTTTCTTGATATCTTTTCTCGAACTTTTGGCCACGGCCATTTCCCGCGGCTTTGCCAGCTTGACTTCTTCTACGGTAGGCACCAGATTCCCGAGAGTGTCGGTCTTCAGGTAGTCCACGTTCAGGAAAAGGGTGTCCGGCAGGGGATTCGGGTCATTGACCCATATTTCGAGACTGTCCTGTTCGAGGTTGAACTGCGTGATGAGCCTGTCGGCAGGTATTCCGGTCATCCATATGGAGTCTATCTGTGCATACGGAGCCATGAACGTGATATAGGCCGTCCTTTCCCCTATGCGCTCCTTGTTCATGATCATCTGTTTCGAAGGCACTTCCTTGAAAAGGTTCAGTTCGTATTCGGTCTTTCT
Source organism: uncultured Bacteroidales bacterium (assembly GCA_944326365.1). Taxonomy (GTDB): domain Bacteria; phylum Bacteroidota; class Bacteroidia; order Bacteroidales; family UBA932; genus Cryptobacteroides. The sequence goes on from CALVDR010000003.1 coordinate 44,901, forward strand.
GGCCTGACAGGCGACAGTGTCCGTCATGATGTATTTCTGCAGCTCCGGTATCGAATCATTGACCTTCTGCGAAGGTCTTATAAGGGTATCGATGAACGCCACCTGCTCCTGATCGGCTTCGTAGATGTTGTTGTTGTTCATGTCCATGATAGCGTACATCCTGTAGACGGTGTCCTGTATGTTTCTGAGACAGAAGAATCCCCAGTCATCGGTCTTGATGGCCGCATCGGGCCTGCGCTTGAAGATGGCGGAATCCGAATGGTCCTTGTAAAGCATTACTGTCGCACCTTTTACTGGCATGAGTGTATTGCAGTCCTGCACCAGGCCGGTCACCATCATGGAATCTATGTGTTTCCCGGTGGAAAAGACCAGCGCGTAGCCGGGATACATGTTGCCTTCATTGTTGTCGGCTATGGCGTTGGTGACATCCAGCACATAAGTCTTGTTCGAGTCGAGATCGGACTCGAATGTCACTATGACGCTCTTGTTCCTGAGCCTGTATTTCGGGGTTTTCTCCAGTGGCGGTGAAAGGAAGAGGCTCTGGGCATCCTTCACGACCACGAACTCGTCGAATGTCAGGGATATCTGCGTCTTGTGCCTGGTCACCATGGTATCGCCGGGCAGCGGCCAGTATTTCAGAAGTACCGGAGGAATGGTGTCTTTCGGCCCTCCGCTCGGCGGTGTCGTGGTATTCGCGCATGACGGGGAGAATACCAGCACCCCTATGGCAGCGAGGACTGTCAGGAGGGGGAGATATTGTGATAAAAATCTTTTCATCGGATTCACGTTAAAAATTCAAGTGGCGGCGATGCCTCAAAGGTCGTGCCTGAATCATGGAAATACGGGTCAGAGGTCTGTCCTGACCACGCTTTGGATGCCTTCTATTTTTCCGAGCCTGCGGATGAGTTTTTCCAGGTCATCCTTGTCATGGACATAGAGGTCTATATAGCCGTCGAACACTTCGTCTTCCGTGTTCAGGTACATTCTGCGCATGTTTACGTTCATCACCAGTGAGATGTATCTGGAAATCTCGTTGATGATGCCGATACGGTCATAGCCTTTCAATGAAAGTCTCACCAGAAAGGCCTGGTCCACATCCTGTTCCCACTGGGTCTTGACTATGCGGTCTCCGTGCTTGGCAGCTATGCTGTTCGCCACGCTGCAGGATTTCTTGTGGACGGTGATAGTCCCGTCAGATGCCAGGAATCCCACTACGCTGTCCCCTGGAATAGGATTGCAGCAGTTTGCGATGACGTATTTGTGAGCGGCATCGGTCTTGTCGTTGATGACATATTTGCTGTCTTTCTTGTCCTTGCTTTTGAACCACGGGAAAGACCAGCGTCCGCCCTGTCTGTCATCTTCCTTTTTGAGTATCTGGTCCAGGTTGCCGAGCTTCAGTATGCCGGCTCCTATCCTGAAGAAGAGTTCGTCGCGGTCGCCCTCGAATATCTCGTACCCTTCGAGAAGCCTGGCGATGGTCTTGTCCGTCATTTTGTAGCCCAGAGTGGCCAGCTGCTCTTCAAGCATGCTCCTGCCGACACGGATGCTCTCCTGACGTTCGCCCTTGAAATAGTCGATGACTATGCCCTTTGCCTTTCTGGTGACGAGGAACTGCAGCCAGGCCCTTTTCGGTTTCTCGTTTTCAGCAGTGATGATTTCCACCTGGTCACCGGATTTGAGTACATATGAAAGAGGGACGAGTTTCATGTTCACCTTGGCCGCTATGGCCTTGTTCCCTATTTCAGTGTGTATCATATAGGCGAAATCGAGGGCCGTGGCACCTTTCTGTATGCTTTTCTGTTCACCCTTCGGAGTGAATACGAAGATATCCGATGTCGTCAGGTCGTTGTGTATGATGTCCAGGAGTTCGAGCGCGTTCACATCCGGATTCACGATGATTTCCTTCACCTTGCTTATCCACTTGTCCATCTCGCTCTCGTTCTCGCTCACGAAACCGTCCTTCTTGTATGCCCAGTGCGCCGCGATGCCTTTTTCCGCGATGTCATTCATCCTTTGGGTACGGATCTGTACTTCTATCCAGATGCCGGAATGGCTCATCAGCGTGCAGTGCAGTGCTTCGTAGCCGTTGTTCTTCGGATGCTTTACCCAGTCGCGTATCCTGTCGCTCTTGTATTTGTATATGCCTGTAATGATGGAGAACACATGGTAGCACTGGTCCCTTTCCGCGTCCTTGGTACAGCCCTGACCCGGGTTGAAGATGATTCTCACGGCGTACAGGTCATATATCTGCTCGAAGGTGATGCCTTTGGTCACTATTTTGTGCCATATCGAATAAGGTGTCTTGACTCTCTTCTTGATTTCGAAATCGAATCCGGCCTTTTTCAGGGCTTCATCAATGGGCCTGATGAATTCGTCGATTTCCTTTTCCTTGTCGGAGATGTTCCTGTTTATCTTTTCAGTGATTTCGTTGAAGGCCTCAGGCTCCTTGTATCTGAGCCAGATGTCTTCCATCTCTGATTTCACTTCATAAAGACCCAGCCTGTGCGCCAGAGGTATGAAGATGAACATCGTTTCCGACAGTATCTTGTCCCGCTTGTATTCCGGCATGAATTCTATCGTGCGGCAGTTGTGCAGCCTGTCTGCCAGTTTGATCAGAACGACACGCACATCGTCGTTGAGTGTCAGAAGGATGCGTTTGAAGTTTTCAGCCTGGATGCTTTTCTTCTCGGCCTTGTCTTCGTTGTCGAGTACTGTCTTGATCTTCGTCAGACCGTCCACCAGAGACGCTATCTTTTCTCCGAACAGGCTGCTGATATCCTCTACTGTATATTCAGTGTCTTCCACGACGTCATGCAGAAGGGCTGCGGCGATCGACTTGTAGCCCAGTCCGATATTGCTCACGACGATTTTTGCCACGGCTATCGGATGGAGTATGTACGGTTCTCCAGACCGTCTCCGGACCCCTTTGTGGGCTTCATTCGCGAAGTCGAACGCTTTCTGTACGATGTCGAGTTCATTCTGGTCGGCGCATCTTTTCCTTGCGGCCTCCTTGAGGTCTGCATAATCCCGTGCGATGATGTCGAAATCTTCTTTTGTGAATTCAGATACAGGCATGTTGTCGTTTTTTCAAGTGTTATTATTCAATATTGTAGCTGTCCACGTGCTGGTAGGCGTAGGACAGTTCGGCTCCGAAGAGAATGATGAACCATCCGAAATTCATCCAGAACATGAAAAGCGGAATCGCGGCTACTGCTCCGTATACCATGTTCAGCCTGGTGACGAAAAGCTGGGTCTCCAGGTACAGGTACTGCAGGACAGTGAAGGCCAGCGCTGATATGGCGGCCGCTCTGAGCGCATTCGAGTACATGACCTTGTAGTTCGGTATGAACTTGTACATGGCCGAAAAGGTCAGAGTCGCCACTATGTAGAACAGCACCCACGCCAGCACGGACGCTATCGATTCGAAATACGCCACCCCGAGTCCTATGCCTTTCAACATGTTGCTGTATACGATGGAACCGGAAAAGAAAAGCATGATCACGAAAGGTGCTATGAACAGTATCGCGATATAGAAAGATATTCTCTTGAATATGTTTCTTGATTTCTTCACCCTCCAGACATTGTTGAATACCCTTTCCACAGATATCATCATCCAGAAGACAAGCCATACGAAAAGCAGGGCGCTCACCAGTCCCATCGTGCTGGACTGCGCGGTGTCTATGATATTGTTCGCGAAACCGAGGACCATGTCTATGGTTTCCTGCGAATTGGTGAAATACTCGTACAGCAGTTCTTTCAGCTTGTCTGCCAGCCCGAGACCTCCTGTGATGGCGAAAATCACGGCCAGGAACGGCACTGCCGACATCGTCCCGAAAAAGCTCAGGGCGACTGCCTGGAATCCTATCTTTTCGGCGGAAAAGGTCTTGATGGTGATTATCAGGACCTTGAGATACTTGATACTTCTGGCTTTGGCACGCGAAAAATCCTCGATATCCAGATTCCAGATATCTTCCGTGATGAAACGCTTCACGCGTCCGAGTATGTCAAGAGGATTTTTCATCGTCATCAGCCGTATTCCCCGCATGAGCCGTCATTTCCCGGCCAGCTTGTTCATGAATCTTTCCTGGTCTATGATGAATCTTTCATGAAGCCCCTCGCCGACAGTCCCTTCCGCATCACTGACCAGGACTCTGAATGTGAGTTTCCGTCCGTCCATACCGGTCAGTCCGGCCTCGCAGGTCAGCTCGGTCCCCGGCAGGCAGGCTTTCAGATGCGAAATCTCCAGCCGCGTACCCACGGTGTCATGGCCATTCTCCTTCGCAAGTCCGAACGCGGTCTTCTCCATCAATGCTATCATCGATGGCGTCGAAAATACCGGCAGCCCACCGGACCCTACCTTGTCGGCTGTCTCTGCTTCGGTCACCGTATGCTTCGAAATCTTTTTTTCTCCAATTTCCATATTATATCCTTTTCTGATTGTCTTTTTTCCGCCGTTACCGGCAATGTCCGTGTGTTCCCGGAATCTCCCTGCCTGCATGGATTATTCTTCCGTGCCTGCGGCAATGCTGTCAGAACAATGTCGGCTGTACAGGCTCTTTTTCTTTCCCGGCATTTGCCGGGGAGCCTTCGGAGGAAGGCGTTTCACCGGAATTCCCGGCCTGGCTTCCGGAGGCCGCCAGCATTGCCCGGAAACGGGCTTCATCTATGATTTCGACGCCCAGATCCCGTGCCTTCCTGATTTTTTCCGGCCCCGGTTTTTCTCCTGCAAGCAGATATGACGTTTTTCCGCTGACCGAAGAGCTGTTTTTGCCCCCGTTGCCGATAATCATTCCCTTGATTTCGTCCCGTGATACGCTGAAGTTTCCGGAAATCACTATGGTGAGTCCTTCGAGCGCCGACGATTCCGGAGCGGATTCTTCATCCATGGAGAATTTCAGGCCTGCCTTCCGTAGTCTTTCTATTTCCTGAAGATGCGCGGGGCTGCCGAACCATTCCAGAATACTGTCGGCTATCACTTCTCCTATATCGTCGACGGACAGCAGGGTGTCCCGGTCTGCGGCCATCAGTGCATCGATATTCCGGAAATGCCTTGCCAGAGACCTGGCAGTGGTCTCTCCGACATATCTTATCCCGAGAGCGAAAAGCACATGGTCGAATCCGGTCTTCTTCGAGGCTTCCAGACTGTCCAGAAAACGCTGTGCCGAACGGTCTTTCCAGCCTTCAAGGTTCAGCAGCATATCTTTCGTCAGACCATAGAAGTCGGCGGGAGTACGCACATAACCGAGACTGTACAGCTGGTCAATGGTCGCGTCTCCGGCTATCACGTTCATGGCTTTTCTGCTGATGAAGTGCACGAGTTTTCCCTTGATCTGGGTAGGGCAGCCGTCAGCGTTGGGGCAGAAGTACCTGGCCTCGCCTTCGTCCCTCACCAGAGTCGTTCCGCAGTCCGGGCATTTGTCCGGAAATACCGGCATGACGGTGCCCGGTTCCCGTCTGTCCGTGTCCACACCGGTGATTTTCGGAATGATTTCCCCTCCTTTTTCCACATAGACATAGTCTCCGATGCGGATGTCCAGCTGCTGCATCTGTTCGGCATTGTGCAGGGTAGCTCTTTTGACGGTGGTTCCTGACAGAAGAACAGGTTCGAGATTGGCCACCGGAGTCACTGCTCCGGTACGGCCTACCTGATAGTCTATGGACAGCACCTTCGTCAGGGCCTGCTCGGCCTTGAACTTGTACGCTACCGCCCAGCGAGGGAACTTTGCAGTATAGCCCAGTTCTTTCTGATAGGGGAGTTCGTTGATTTTGATGACTATGCCGTCCGTAGCGAACGGCAGTGCCTTCCTGGCTGTGTCCCAGTAGTTTATGTATTCTTCTATTTCTGATATGCTGTGGCAGATCTTCCTTTTGTCCGAGACGGGAAGTCCCCATCCGGCAGCTGCCTTCAGAGCCTGGTCATGTGTCTGGAACGGAAGATTCTCTCCGGGTATATGGTACAGGGTGCATTCCAGGCCGCGGTGCCCTACCTCTTCTGGATTTATGAGTTTAAGGGAACCGGAGGCGGCGTTTCTCGGGTTTGCGAACGGCTGGTCCTCGTCCCTGAGCCGTTCTTCGTTCAGCCTGTCGAACGCTGCATACGGCATGTATATCTCGCCGCGTATCTCGAATTCTTCCGGATAGCCGGTGCCGTGGAGTCTCTGCGGTATGTTCCCGATGCGCCTTACGTTTTCGGTGACGTCATCTCCTATGGTTCCGTCACCTCTGGTGAGAGCCCTGAAAAGCACGCCGTTTATGTATGTAAGACAGATGGCAGTGCCGTCGAATTTCAGTTCGCAACTGTATGTAAAACCGGAGTGCAGTGACTTTCCCGCCCGCTCTGCAAAGGCTTCCACTTCGCTTATGTCATATGTGTTCCCAAGCGACAGCATGGGATATTTGTGCGGATACTGGGCGAATTCATGAGTCTGGGGCATGGTTTCCGTCCGGCCACCGGCCGCCCCGTCTTCTTTTCTTTTCAGGTCGCTGCCTACCTTCTGGGTAGGGGAGTCAGGGGTGACGAATTCCGGATGTTCCTTTTCCAGGGCGATAAGCTCGTTCATGAGCATGTCATACTCGTAGTCGCTTATCACCGGGGCGCTTTCTACATAGTAGAGCCTGTTGTTTTCCGCTATTTGAGCCCTCAGCTCGTCTATTCTGTCCTTTATATCGGTATTTCCTGTTTCCATTCTAGTCCGTTCCTGTAGTTTGCTCCGTGCCGGATTTGCCATATACGGGCTTCCGGCATCGCCTGAAAGCATATATTTTACAAAAATACGATTTTTTTTCGTGGTTTTTTGACTGAAATTAGATATTTTTGCAAGTCTTTTGGAATCAGGCATTGGCCGAAGGCTTTCCGGTACGTCTCTCCTGACCGGGGGAGTGGAATCCGGGTGCTGCTGAAGGATAAGGGAAGATAAAGTTCTTGATTAAAATAAATATTTAACGTGAGTTCGATGAAAAGAACGGAGTGAATTTCAGAGAACTACCTCTTTTAGAGGATTCGTTATACGAATCCGGCAGTAAGTTCTCCCCTACGGGAGGCCTAAAAAATCCCCCTAATAGGGGGCTGGGGGTTAAGACGGATCCAGTCTTTCGAAGAAAGACGTAATTGGGTGACTCAGTCACCCAATTTAAGAGGGGTGACACGTAAAAGGAAAGGGATTTCGAAGAAATCTTAACGTCAGTTCGACGAAGTCTCTGGTACTTAGTATAATGATTCGTCGAACTGACGTTATTTAAGTATTAAGGTATTATGAAAGATGCAGTAATTATTCTCTGCGGCGGCGGTCCTGCCCCGGGAATGAATTCGGTTTCAATGAGTGTGGCCAAGACTTTTCTGTCAAAAGGTTTCAGGGTTATAGGCCTTCATGGCGGTTATTCGGGACTTTTCAGCAAGAATGCGCGTACAGAGGATCTCGATTTCTTCAAGGCTGACCGTTATTTCAACAGGGGAGGCTCTTATCTGGAGATGAGCCGGTTCAAACCTACCGACAAGGATTTCGAGGAGAACTTCAATCTCGATCTTTTCAAGGAGAACAACATCAAGCTGCTCGTGACCATCGGAGGCGATGATACGGCTTCTACTGCAAACAGGATTTCCAAGTTCCTGGCTGCAAAGAATTATCCTATCGCCAATATCCACTGTCCGAAGACTATCGACAACGACCTTCCTCTGCCGAACAATACTCCGACTTTCGGATACAATTCTGCAAAGAATGAGGGTGCCCATCTGGCCAGGACCATCTACGAGGATGCACGTACTTCAGGCAACTGGCTGCTGATTTCTGCCATGGGACGTACTTGCGGAAGTCTTGCACTCGGAATAGGCGAGGCTACACATTGCCCTATGACCATCATTCCAGAGATGTTCAACAAGACTGACATCAGCCTGGAGAAAATCATAAAGCTGACTATTTCAGCCATCATCAAGAGGAAGATCATGGGTGTGAACTACGGTACCGTAGTGGCAGCCGAGGGACTTTTCCACGATGAGGGCGTGGCCAAGGAGGCTGCAGCTGCAGGCGTTCATTTCACTTATGACGAGCACGGACATCCCGAGCTCGGAAAAATATCAAAGGCCGTCCTTTTCAACGACCTTCTGGAGAAGGAACTGAAGAAAATCGGCCTGAAGGTGAAGACCCGTCCTGTGGAGATCGGATATGATGTCCGCTGCCAGGATCCGGTTGCTTACGACCTGACATACTGTACGGAGCTCGCCATGGGTGTTTACCAACTCTACAGCGAGGGCAAGACAGGATGTATGGTGTATGTGGATGCCTACGGCAATGTTTCTCCGCTTTATCTGTCTGACCTCCAGGACCCTGCTACAGGCAAGATCCCTCCGAGAGTAGTGGATATCAACAGCGGTACTGCCCAGAATTACTACAACTACATCGCCCACTATGTCACTGAGGCTGACTACGAGGCTGCAAAGGCGTTTGTTTCAGATCCTGAGGCTTACGATTTCAAAAAGATCCTGAACTGGTAAATGAAAATGTAGACTAAAGTCGCACATTTGCATACAAATGATTGAAGAAGAGTTGTTTCGGCAGCTCTTCTTTTTTTTGTTTGTATGACGATTGTTATCATTAACTATCAATGTTTTCACTGTTTTTGTACCGTATTTGTACCAAAAGTGAATTCAGAGAGCAAACTCGTAGGACGGAGTGTAGGGAAATGTGAAGTAATATAGAAGGTTTGAAACATTCTGAAACATTCTGAAACACGATGAAACACTTTTTCATGTCCCGTACTCGGACACACTAAAGAACAAAACAATGTTTCAAAAAACGTGTAAACAGTGCGGAACAGTTTTTAAGACGACCCGTTATCCGACGGTCTTCTGTTCTCAGAGCTGCTATTTCAAATTCAAGCGGGCTGAGGCTAACAAGAAACGGCTTGAGCAAATTCAGACGTATGACAAATCTTTGGGGGCATTCCTGAAGGACGGGTACATTTATTTCCATAAGACATGTGCCTGCTGCGGTCGAGAGTACATTACTCGGTTTATCAATGGCAAGGAAAGGAAGTCAAAGAATCCTTCGAATACCGCAACAGAACTGCGGTCGTTCTCCGGTATGCACTTCAGTGTGCTCAAATCGTTCGATGTGCACTTCTTGGTGAAGCGGGACCGAAGGACATATCCGCCAGAGTCGTTCCTGAATCCGATGGCATAGAACTGTCTGCCCCGTATTCCGACTATGCTGTATATGACTTCCGTGCAGAAAGATTCAAGAGTTTCAAGACTGATCCCTCTTTCTTCGGCATAACTGATCAGACTCCTGTTCCTGAATCCGCTCCTGGAGGATATAATGTCAATTCTGCTTGCTTTTCCCTTTTCCTTCTGATGGCTGTATTGGGATAAGGCGATAAAGTCTTTCCTCATGGATGCCAAAAAATCGTATGCCTGTGACCTGCTGCACCCGGCAAGTCTTGTCACTATGTCTATGATCCCACCTCCTTCGCCTGTCCCGAAATCATACCAGGTATTATTGTTTGGATTGATATGGAAAGACGGAGTGCACTCCTCCCGGAAGGGGGAGTAGAACATGTTCCCTCGGCTGTGCTCAGTGGCCTTGCCAAAATGGGACAGTATAAGTTCTATGGGGGTCTGAAGCAGTATCCTCTTCTCTTCTTCTGTAAAAGCAGGCATTATTGATGTATTGTAAAGTAAAATCAAATGTTTGTAAAAACTCATCAAAAAGTTATCTTTGTGAAGATTCATCTGAGAATCAACGCAAGTGTTAATAAAAACAGAGGTAAAGTTAATAGAAAATGATATTATTTCAAAATATTTACTTGCCTTAATAAGCATCGAAGAGATGGAGAACAAAAAAGCAAGGAATGTCCGCAGCGGTTCCTATCCGCTGAAGAATCTGAAGTTTCTGTATGATTTTGCGGCAGAAATGAATCTGACCGTCGGCGATCTGGCTGCCAGGATGGGGCTTTCAAGGCAGTCTGTGTACTACTGGTTCAAGAAGGACGACGTGAAGATATCCAATATCTACAGGCTGTTTGATGTGCTCGGTTATGAGATCCGGTTCAGCCTGACAGATATGAAAGAGGAGACAAACCCAAATGTGAAGGTGACATCCAAACTATATTCTCCGGAAACGCCTAAGAATCTGGATTTTCTTACCATAGCTCTCAATCAGTATCGTATCAACAAGACCGACCTTTGCCGGGACCTGAATCTTGGTGCGACTACGATTTATTCATGGCAGGTTCATGATGACTGCTTCATGTCGTATATCTTCAGAATTGCTGAGCTGAGGGGATTGAGGTTGAATATAGATATTAGACCTAAAAATTAATTCAATAATCCAAATAGTCAATTATCTGTTAAATTGTCGCGAAATTACATTGTGTATATAAAGACAACAGTGCCAGAAAATAAAAATTGATTCACATAATTTAAATACTCCTATGGAAACGAAAGAAAGGATTACAATCAAGCGCGAAAATGGTGAACTTGTAGAGGCTCAAGCTCCTGTTATCGTATCTGCCAGCCGTAGTACAGATATTCCCGGTTTCTATAGTGATTGGTTCCTCCACCGTTTAAAGGTAGGATACTCATCCTGGACAAATCCTTTTAACGGAGTCAGAAGTTACGTCTCATACCAGAATACAAGGCTTATTGTTTTCTGGTCAAAGAATCCAAAGCATTTGTTGGATGAAAATGGCCTGATAGATTACCTTAACAAAAAAGGCATCAATTGCTATGTCCAGTTTACACTTAACGATTATGTAGAAGAGAAACTTGAACGTGGAGTACCATCCGTTGATGAGCGGATAGAAACGTTCAAGTCCCTAGTTGACAAACTTGGATATGGAAAAGTTATTTGGCGTTTTGATCCTTTGATTTTGACAGATAAAATCAGTATTGAAGATCTGCTTCGAAAGATTAAAAACATTGGGGATAGACTTAAAGGATATACTGAGAAATTAGTATTCAGTTATGCCGATATTGCCGCCTATAAAAAGGTTAAGGCCAACCTTGAAGCGAATGAAGTCCACTATCGTGAATTTTCAGAAGATGACATGATCCGCTTTGCATCCGGTTTGCAGCGATTGAACGAAAACTGGGGATATACATTGGCCACCTGTGGAGAGAAGATTGATATTGAAAAGTATGGCATAATACACAACAAGTGCGTTGATGATGACCTGATGATTAAGTACTTCTCTGATGATGCCAAACTGATGGAATTTCTCGGAGTGGAAGTTCAAGGTGTTGATTTGTTTACTGGGACAAAGACAATCATAAAGAAGAAAAATAATAAGGACAAGGGCCAGAGACAGTTCTGCGGCTGTATAGTCAGCAAGGATATAGGTGAATACAACACCTGTGCTCACCTTTGTGAATACTGTTACGCGAACAGCTCTAAGGAATCAGCTTTACGGAATCTGCAAATTCACAGACGTAATCCGTTCGCAGAGACTATAAAGGGTATATGATATGACCTATAAGGATGAAATAACTGCTCTAGGTGAAATCTCTTTTGATAAAATCAGAAGAGTCGCTTACAATTATGTAATGACCCTTTCAGATAAGGAACGGGATTTACTATTTGAATCGTTGAATCATGGAGTTGATTTGCTTTCTTCAGATGCCCAAATGAAACTCTATATCTATTCGTTTGGAAAGATGCATCAGGCAAAGGTAAACCGAGCTCTTCAGAGTCTAAGCCTGTCTGTATTTACAAGCAATGATTTCGACATCGTTGATTGGGGCTGCGGTCAAGGTCTTGCAACAGTTTGTTTTTTCGATTTTCTAAAAGCAAAGCATATCTCGAATCGAGCGCAAAACATCACATTGATTGAGCCGTCGGATGCTGCCAGGGAGAGAGCGGAGATACATGTGAGAACATATACGGAAAAACATCAAAAGGTTAATTGTATAGGGAAATACATTGATGATGTCTCTAAAGAGGATATAAAGTCGATAAGCCCAGTAACATTCCATTTTTTCTCGAATATCCTTGACATCAGCAGCATTGACCTTAAACTTCTTTCTGAAAAAGTAGGAGCAAACATTCAAGGACAACACTATGTGGTCTGTATCGGTCCAATGAATAGCGGGAACCGAAGGCTGGATAGATTTTACGAGTATTTCAATGCTCCCGAAACGTTCTTGAATGAAACTCAGTCAGAGTATAGATATTCTGCAAACAGTAGTCCTTGTTCTTACAACATCAAGGTGTTCAAACTGGAGAATAATCAGGTTAATGTTGTTGCTGAAGATTATTATCCTGACGTGCAGTTTTATGCAGGATATCAGCTTGACGCTGTTCGTGAAGCTATGAAAACTGATGATGAGGAATTTAATGAAAAGGTCAGAGGACTGTATAAATATCTTTCAAGTTTTGAGGTAGCCGCACCATTTGATTTTGGAGCTGGTGTATATGATGATGTGAATCCAATTTTGGCTGTCTTAAACAATATTATCACAAGAGGCTTGCCTACGAAAAGCAGCCCATTTATTGAAGCAGCTTTTGAGAAATTAGGCAATAAGAAGCAAAATGATAGTCTTGGCGCATTAAACTACAATGCAGATCATCTCGATGCTCAAGAGTTGTTTATAGCCCTTCATTCTATAGATTCCAGATTTATCCTAAATTCGGACAATTATAATAAATCAGTACTGGAAAGCGATTTTGAGAAGAACTTCATAACTACATTCGCACCACAATTTTTCAGACAAATATTTCAGCCCCAACGAAGCTTGGTGTCTTTTACAGGAGACAGTGTGCATCATTCACAGAGAGTCGATTTCGCTTGCCAATACCCATATGAGACAACCGATTCGAATGGGGATACTCTTAAGGGATGTGTCGTTGAACTTGATGGCATTCAATATCATTCAAACGAGAAGAACAGATTACAAGATAAGGAACGTGCGGAAGAGTTATACCAGAAAGGTTGGAAATGTATCAGGATTAATGATTATACTCAAGTCGACAAAGACTTAAAGGCTCTGAATAACGATTATTTCAGAACTGTCAACAAGGCTTGCAAAAAGGAATTTAACAAGAGTTGGAAAAGGACTCTACAGATGGCTCTGACTCCAATAGGAGTTGCTCGTGTCGAGAAGACAATACTTGAAGCTATCATGACCGGCAAGATGGACTTGAATAAATCGGATTGGAATATCCTTGCTGTTGAGCGGGATGTTCCATGTGTCGCTCTTGCATTGAGGAATCTCACTCAAATGTTCAACAATCTGACATGTCTCAGTGAGGACTACAAGGCATTAAAATTTCCGACAATCCATCTTGATATCATAAGTTCCTATGAGTTCATTGATTCACCATTGCATACATATGATGGAGGAGTCTCATCAGTTGAACTTAATTTGTTAGATTCAGAAAACAAGTTGGACAAATCGATACAATATGATGTCATTCTTGATATTGCAGTTCTAAGACGCTCTGGGTTAGAGGTTAAGGCTTTCAGCAAATTCAAATGCCCTAGCAAGTGTTATTTCTGCATCCGTTCCTCACATTATGTCAGGGGAGAAAGACACATATACACTACTGATCCGATAACTTATCAGCCGCTTGTAACCAAGGATTCACAAGGAAACTATTTGGATATACCAGACAGGAAGGAACTCCTGCAGTATTTCTTGCAGTTACTTTTCAGAAAGGTGAATTTTCGCCCTGGGCAGCTCCCGATACTTAGTAGAGCATTGCAGAATAAGAGCGTCATCGGACTTCTTCCAACAGGCGGTGGTAAATCTTTGACCTATCAATTGGCTTCTATGCTTCAGCCGGGTGTCACAATAGTTGTTGACCCGCTGAGATCACTTATGGCAGACCAGTATGGAGGACTGTTGAAGGCTGGTATTGACACTTGTACATATATCAATTCTACCATTAATGCGTCAGATAAGGAACGCCGTGCATCAATGATGGAAACGTCAAAGATACAGTTTGTTTTCCTTTCACCTGAACGTCTTTGTACATATGCATTTCGTGAGAAACTGCGTAATATGCATCAATTAGGTGTGTATTTTACATATGGAGTGATAGATGAGGTGCATTGTGTATCAGAATGGGGGCATGATTTTAGATTTACCTATCTGCATTTGGGAAGGAATCTATACCAATATGTACTCCCCAAACAGACAGATAAGGAACGGCATCTGACATTGTTCGGTCTGACAGCCACAGCCTCATTTGATGTGTTAGCTGATGTTGAAAGGGAACTTTCCGGAGAGGGTGCTTTTGAACTTGATTCTGATACGATAGTACGCGACGAGAATACAAACCGGTTGGAACTTCAGTATAAGATAGAAAAAGTGCCGGTGCGGTATGAAGATGATCAATATTATAATCAGAAAGGTTATGTGGATTCCAGCCTTCCTCGTGCTGTAATGATTTCCGACAAATGGTCCGTCTATCAATCTAAAAAGGAATATTTAAAGGAATATCTGGCCAAGATTCCTGAGTATATTGACGACCTTCAGAAAGATGATTCGCTAGATGTTATTAAGAACCGTTTCAATGAGCGTCAGAATATTACGGGTACAATTGATGCTGATTTAAAGACAAATCTACCTGAAGATTTTTTTGAAGAGAACGAACTGTATGAACAAGCCGGAATAGTGTTCTGTCCACATAAGAAGAGTACAGGACTTTCAGTAATGGAGATTTATCATTCCTTGCATGAGGATATACAGGACATCGGCACATTCATGGGAAGCGGTGATGGTGATGATGCAGATGAAATAGATAGGGAGTCATTCAAGAATCTAGATTTATTTAGGGAAAACGAACTTCCGTTGATGGTGGCGACCAAGGCTTTCGGAATGGGGATTGACAAGCCTAATGTCAGATTTACTGTGAATATGAATTATTCCAGTTCACTTGAAAGCTTCGTGCAGGAAGCTGGACGTGCAGGTCGTGATAGAAAGATGGCTCTGTCTACAATTCTATTGTCAGACTATCGGTTGGTAAGCATCAAGAAGTCGTGCTCCGTCGACAGGTTTCCACTTATGATAATAAAAGGGAAATGGTTTCGTGATGGAGATTTACAGGAAATCTTGGATTATTACGGAATCGATCTTGACGAGAGTGACCTTATTTATTATTCACCTGATAAGGATATGGTCAAATTGCGTTGTGATGTTTGCAACGTACGTTATGCATTCAAATTATGCGGCTCAACTTGTACAAGGTGTAATAAAGGTCCATGCCTGGTTAGGTGTAGTGAGTACAACCGATGTCAACTTCGACAAGTACCAGATGAAGGGCGTGGATATGTATATGCCGAGGAACTTAAGGAAGTGCTTCGTGCAAACGGTCTTACAATATCTCCGAGACATTTCGAGTACCAAAATGTCGACTATGAGACCGTGATGTATTTCTACAACAACAACTTCAAAGGGACTCTCATAGAGATGAGGACTATGATGGAGTTGTTGAATGATTGCGATACAGACATCTTCTATGGCAATGATGCTGAACTGAAAGATACTGTGCCAGTTCGTCATTTCCTACAAAATGTGCTGAAAGCTGAAGTTGATACAGAAATCGTCGCATTAATATCTGCGATATCTATTTATGAGACCAACGTAAATGGCCTTACAGAGAAGGTTAAGATACTAAAGTTTGACGGTGACAGGCGAGCGGTGAAGAATATTGAGAATCAGAACGAATTCTGGGTTGAAAAAAAGGATTTGTCGCCATATCGTGAGAAAGCCGATGTAGCAAAGGCAATTTACAGAATGTGCTGTATAGGTTTGATTGATGACTTCACAGAAGATTACGGGAAGAAAGTATATCGCGTCGTTGCTAGAAGAAAACCGGATGGGTCATATTATAAGGCACTTCAGACATTCCTGGAAAGGTATTATACAAAAGAAAAGGCAGCCGAAATGGCCACACATATTCCAGAATCAGGAGGTGATAATGAAGTACACAATTGTCTGGCTTATCTGACTGAGTTTATTTATGACAAAATAGCTGTCAAGAGGAAACAGGCAATTGATGATATTCGCACATTCTGTATTGAGGGAACAAGTTATGGTCGGGATTGGAAAAGGGCAAATGAGGAGTTGAAAGACTTCATATATTATTACTTCAACTCCAAGTTCGCTAGATCGGATTATAAGACGGAAGCAGGAGAGCCATTTTCTCTGACTAATGAGTCAAACAGAGGCCGTAGTTGGTCATATGATATGCTCTTCAAATATATGAGGGTTATTGATGATGATGTTGTAGGAACCAGTTCGCCTAAAGATAATATCAAGCACCTTCAAGGTGCAGTCCGACTGATCCGTCGTGCTGTAACTGACAGTAATCCAGTTCTTGATTTCTTGAATGTCTATTGCCTCTTATATCTTAAGGTTGGAAATAACAAGAATCTTCAAGAAGAACTTCAGAATAGCTACGTCAGAGGCTACAGGGCATTCTATAATAACTCTGCCGATAAAACCTCATTCTATAAAATGATGGCCAAATTTAAAAAGGACCTGAATGCTCGTGGAAGGAATGTCGTTTCAAAGCAAGAACTCGAAATGCTAAAGGAATGGGATCTGGCCAGCGAGATAGATATCCATGCAGACTGGGCAAGTGCCTTTAAGAGAAAATATGCTGATAACAAATAAAATACTATAAGTTATGGATAATGCTAATATCCTGGCCACACTGGCCAAATTAGAAGAGAGTATCAAAGGGATTGATTCTGCAAAAAAGCAGGTTGACGATGTAATCAAAGGTTATGGCGATGCCAAGAAAGCCTTTGATGTATTAGCGAAGTCTATGTCTGGAGTCAAAACAAATGTTGATTCTGTCCTGAAAGCAGTCAAAGAAAAAGCCGATTCTTTAGATGCTGAATCTAAAGCAATCTCAACCGAATTCAAAACTGGTTGTGATCGTTCTTTCACAGAAGCAAAGAAGTCACTGGAGTCTGTTAATGAAATTTTTGAAAAAGGGGTGAGTAGCTCAGTATCCCGATTGAATGATACTATTGAGGCTCTCGGAGGCTGTGTGTCGTCTTTGAATAAACTGACGGATGTTATTACTTCTGCTATGGCAAAAGTAGATTTACTTCATGAAGAATTGAAGAAAACAAAATCGGGGGTAGTTTCTGAAGTGAGAAGTAAAAGTGATGAGACTAAGTCAAAATTAGACGGGAAAATAAATGAGTTGTCTGGATTGATTGAGACGAAGGCTTCTGAGATAATTGAGTTGGAAGGAAAGCAAAATTCGACACTTTCTAGTATTATGTCTTCTATTAATTCCTTAAAAAGGGAACAAGAGAGCAGTCAGATATTACTTAATTCCATTCTAAAGAAGCAAAAGTTAGTTATTAAAATAATAGCAATAATTACTTTGATAGTCGTTATAGCTGGCATACTATTATACTATAAGGTAATAGCGTAATATTCAGGCGGTATTATAGTATTAGCATTTATTAAATATTATAAATATGACCAGAGTATATAAAAGCAACTTTAGATTCGTTGCCAATCGATACGAAGAATGGCAAGGTGGCAGATGCATCTCAAGGGGGGAGATTGATACTGAAATCTTGGCCGAAGTGTCTGGGAACACCATTCACTTTGAACTTGATGATATTGCTGATTTGAGAATTCTCCAATCTTTTGATTTTTATTGTGGAAATGTAGATTCAGCTGATTTAGGCGACCGTATTCAGTATTCATATGCTACCTCGGATTTCAATCCCATTGTCCCTATGGTTTGTCACCTCTTTTATTCTGGCAACCGAATTGAATATGTTCGTTTTGCTATGACCAATCCTGACAGATTGATTGAGTTTTATGGAGAAATGGTCGAACTGGGACAACCATCTACAGGGAGTCGTTCCCAGTCTTCTGCAAATACTTCAGTTACTGCTGAAGAAGTAATGGAGGATCTTGATGACCGTGGGATGCTCAATGTAGACACATTGATGGAAAAGGCAATTATACTGTACAATAACAATGCAGATGCCAATAGCATTAAAAAGACTGAAGCAGTATCCGAAGCTCTTAAATTATTTGTGGAGGCATGTAATCTTGAACGCGATGCAGTGGAAGATGGAGATAAGGATTACTCAATCTGGATGCCAAAAATACTCTTGTATATAGCACTTTGCAATTATAAGCTTAATAATATCAATTCAGCGTATTACATTGCGAAAAAGGCATTGGCTGAAATTGACACAGTTGAAGAGCATTCTATTATTTCAGGCATCCCTAGAGAGATATATGGAGAATCTACCATTAAGGAACTCATCAGTATTATTGAAAATGATCATTGGGATGATGTTGATGAGGACATGGATGTCGATGATGTAGATGAAACAGAGGTTGATCTTGATAATTTCTATAATCTTAAACGAAAAATAGAGCGAGAATCCAATGCTGTGGGAAATCCTGAGGCTCAGAGAATAATTCAGCTTGTTGAAGTAGTTAGCAAGGTTCAGAGTCAATTTTGGGAAGCATGTTCTCATACTGGTGATAATACGCAAAAGTTCCAGCTTCATGAACTCTTAAACGTCATTAAAAATGCATTGTATTATTCATGGGAAAAGTTAGGATGTGGACATCATAGCGATTTTTGGGAAGAAGGTGATTCTATGTTTGATTATATGATGTTTGAGATGGGACCAGAAGAACGCATTAAAGCTATCATTAATATGCTTGAAGAATCTTCTCCTTTTGCTTTAGTGGAAAGGAATTCGGCAATAACCAACGGATTACTTTCGGTATTTAGAAAAGTTGTTTTATAGTTTAATATACTTCAGGTATGAAAAAAATTCGCCTTAATCCACAAATCCTGTCGACGATGTTCATTGGTTTTAACAGGCATTTATTTACTGCTCCTAAACAAGGTGATATGTATAGCGTTGATGAAGACAACCATGATTGTACTATTTATTTCACGGAAGATTTTTGGGAAAAGTATGTTTCAGAATTGCAATCAGCATATCTACAAGGCAAGTTTGCGGCAAGTAATGCTAATAGCGATTGGACAACTCTTCTCCATATGATACAAAGAGCATCTGATAGTGTACTTCCATCTAATGCTGCAGATTATTACAATAGCATAAAAATGTTTTTGTAGCCAGAATTTTTAAAGTACTATTGTTTTTATTTCAACAAAATATTCTGGCAAGGACAAGAATTAATTCAGGCAGAGGATTCCTGCACTTCATGTATTATTGTTCAATAGCATTCGCCTTGAACTGTTCAAAATCAAATGAATTACTCATAATTAAAGTGTGTCTGTAAAGTTAATCTCTTTTCCTTTACTTGACACACTTTAGTTTACAGTCTCCTTTTCCGGCAAGGATGGAGGAATCCCAGCTGTGAGCAAGTAAGCTCCTTTACAGGTATTTAGCGGTCTTGGGCCGCTCCCGTTATTTCAATGTACCGATAACAGCCTGGTTCGACTTGCGGTCGATATATGCGGTGAGTGAGGCCGGGGCTTCGTAGAGTTTCACGAAGCCGCCATTCCTGACGCAGTTCAGGCTGTCCAGGAAGGACGTGTCCAATGATTTTTCATCCAGAACCGTGTCTATGGTAAGATACCCCACGCCAAGCGATGTGATATTCTGGAAGAAATGCGTTCCCTGGCTCGGTTCGATGCGGAAGCCTGGAATGGCACATTCCACAATCAGTTTCGCTTCCGAAATATTGCTCCACAATACCGGTATGCCTAACCACGGGTCGGACGACCCCCATCTTCCGGGACCGATCAGCAGATAAGAATTCCCATTGTCTTTCAGTTCCTTGTTTATCTGCGATATTTCAGCAGCTATTTCTTTCGTTTTCGCACTGTCGAACAGTTCCGGATCCACATACAGGATGTGCGTCAGGCCGGATATTTCTCCAGAGCCAAGGGCATTCCCGGACCTTACGAGTACATGCTCCATGTGTTTCATCACCTGGTCTATGGAGATGTCCTGTTCTTCCGCATAGTCCACTACAGGACGGACCTGAAGGAGCTTTATGACACATTCCTGCGACGGACTGTCGGGGATGACGTCCATGGCGAATTCCATCTCCACATCACACATCATCTCTTCGCGGCACATCAGCAGCAGGTCGGAAAGGACCTGTGCGAGCGGATAGCGGCCGTATTTGAGAATGTAGTCGAAAGTGATGATACGCGGCCCTGATGCGTTGATTCCGGGGACCATCCTGTTGTCAGCCGTGCTGAATGTCGAAGCCACCAGTTCCGGATGGTTGTATTCTTTCAGAGCCTCCGATACCGGCAGGTTCACCAGATTCACCGAATCGTCACGGGACAGCATGAATGCGCCCGGCCTGAGATCCAGAGCGTACATCGTCTTCTGCGTGTCGTTCAGCGCTATCTTCATGTCGGACAGCTGTAGTATCTTTTTCGGGAATTTCGGGATGAATCTCAGGGTATTCCCACCGTCCACGACGGTCTTTCCCAGACCGAATGCCAGATT
This sequence comes from uncultured Bacteroidales bacterium, assembly GCA_944326365.1. Classification (GTDB taxonomy): domain Bacteria; phylum Bacteroidota; class Bacteroidia; order Bacteroidales; family UBA932; genus Cryptobacteroides. The sequence continues at coordinate 65,331 of CALVDR010000003.1, forward strand.
CACTACACCGTCCTCCGGCTTTTCCTTTCCGATAGGATAGAAGTTGACCGAACGGGCCACACCGGAAAGCATAGGGTAATACAGTTCCCCGTGTTTCGTTCCGCATATGCTCTGGATGATGACCGCCATCTTTTCCTCGCTCAGTAGATTCCCAGTGGTGTGGATATATGTCCTGCTGCCATTGAAAAACGCCGATGCATACACGCTCTTGACGGCTTTGCGCAGCAGTCTGAGCATCTGGTCCTTGTTCTCGGTAAGCGGAATCATGTAGGTGGAATATACCCCGGCGAACGGCTGGTAGTTGCTGTCCTCCAGTTTCGAACTTGATCTCACCGCCAGGGGAGTGTCCACTGTCTTCAGAAAAGCCTTGAGTTCTTCCACCAGTTCTTCAGGAAGCCTGGACGACACGAACTCGGACAGGATCTCCTCATCCGATATGTCGGCGTCTATGACATACTGCAGGTCATTTTCCATGATGAACTGATCGAAGTAGTCCGTCGCGACCACGAGTGTCCGCGGGGTGGAGATTTTCACGCCTTCATAGCGGTTCGTAAGGCGGTATTTGGCGATAAGGGTATTGAGGAAAGCCAGTCCTCTGGCCTTTCCTCCCAAAGATCCCTCTCCGGCTCGTGAGAACCAGATGTATTTGCCGTATGTGTCCTTGTCGAAGTGTGCGATGATGCCCCTCCCGTTCAGAGCATGGTAATCATGTATCTGCTGTGAGACATAGTTCCTGAGCTCGGCCGTCGTATTGAAATGATTTTCATGCACTTTCCTGAACTGGTTAGCCAGGGTGAAAAGTCCGCGGGCGAAGAACCATTTGGAAAGCATGTTTTTCGAGGTGTTGTATATGAGCACGTCGTCCGGAATGGTCTGAATGCACTCCTGAAGTTCGCTCAGATTGGCCGCACGGCCGTATTCCTGCCTGTCCTTGTCCCTGAAGACGAAGTCTCCGAACTCGAATTCTTCCCTGATGTACTCGGACAGCTGGATGATCAGTGTCTTCGAATATTTCTTCAGAAAACCAACCCCGAGCTTTCCGGCGACTTCCGCCATGTCGCCCTGGGATGACTGGAGTATTATCGGCATGTACTGGTCCTCCTCCTTCACGAGCTTCACCAGGTCGATGCCCGCATCCGCTTTTTCGGTTTCCTGAGGATCGTTCTTGTGCAGGACAAATCCTACGTCCGAGATGATGCCCAGCATGTTGTTCCTGTATTTCCTGTACAGGTTTATGGCATCTTCGTAGTTCGTGGCCAGGAGGATTTTCGGTCGGGAGCGCTTCCTGAGTTTGCGCTGTTTCTCGTTCAGCGTTTCTTTCAGAAATTCGGCGCTCTGCTTCAGTACGAGCTTGTAGAGTTCCGGCAAGTATGTGGAATAGTAACGTACGGAGTCTTCCACCAGCAGTATGGCCTGTACACCGACTTTCAGAATGTCGTTGTCGGCGTTGATCAGATCCTCGAACAGTTTCACTATCGCCACTATCAGCTCCGCATTGCCGTTCCAGCTGAATACATAGTCCACGCAGGAACGGTCCTGCTTTTCAAGTCTTCTGTGGATTTCCCTTGAGAAGTGGGTCAGCAGGATGAACGGGATGTTCTTGCCTTGCGGGTTGTCGGATGTCCGCGATTTCAGCTTTTTCGCGAAATTGAATATTTCCCGGTCCTTGTCATTGTACATGCAGATGACCATGTCTATGTGGTTATGGTCGGAGTCCAGGACCTTTTCCGCTTCGGCCGACGAGGTCACCCACACGAACTGCGGCGGATTGCTCAGGTTAAGTTCTATGTATTCCTTGTATATCTGCGCCTCTATCTGCCCGTCTTCTTCGAGGATGAATGCATCATAATTGCTGCATATCATCAGGATTTTCCTCACTCTGTAGCTCATGAGGGCACGATAGTCGGTCACGATAAGTTCTTTAAGGCTTACCGGTTCTACTGTGTTCATATTTGGAAATGTTGAAATAGCGGAGTCCGGCCGGCATCATGCCATGGACAAACTCCGCTTTTGTGTTTATTTCAGTGCATTGAGGGCAGCTTCGTAGTCAGGCTCGGCCGTGATTTCAGGTACAAGTTCTTCGTAGATGATTTTTCCCTTTTCGTCCACGATGATTACGGCTCTGGCAGTCAGTCCTTTGAGCGGACCTTCCGTCATGGTGAGACCGTATCTCTCATCGAAATGGCGGCACCGGAACACTGAAATCGGAATCACATTTTCTATTCCTTCAGCCGTACAGAATCTGGACTGGGCGAAAGGAAGGTCTCTTGATACGCAAAGAACCACAGTGTCAGGCATTGATGCTGCCATCTGGTTGAATTTCCTTACTGAAGCGGCGCATACCGGCGTGTCAAGACTCGGGAATATGTTGAGCACCACTTTCTTTCCGAGAAAATCAGGAAGATGTACCGTAGTGAGGTCACCTTTGACACCTCCGAATTTAGGGGCGTCTTCACCGACTGCAGGAAGCTCTCCGCATAGTGCCACGGGAGTCCCGTTGAATTTTACTGTTGCCATGATATTCAAGGTTTTTTCGTTTCAAACCTTAAATATACGAAAATATTCACTTGATTATAACAGCCGGCGTCTGAATTCCGCGACAGTGATGGCAGTGGCTACGGCTGCATTCAGGGATTCGGAGCCAGATTCGTCAGCAGGATAGGGGGGAATGGCGATGCGCCCGCTGACCAGGCTTTCCATCTCTGGCGAAATCCCGTCAGCCTCATTCCCGGTCACGACCATGACAGTGGAGTCCGCCCCGGTTTCCAGCTCCTCCTTATACAGATTCCTCCCGTCCATGAAGGTCCCGTACACCTTTCCGCCTTTTTCCAGAACGGCGTTTGCAGCTTCCGGCAGATTTACATAGTGGAATTTCACACGGAAAACCGCTCCCATCGTAGCCTGCACGACCTTCGGATTGAAAATGTCGACAGTCCCCTCGGCAGCAAGGACGGCATCTGCCCCGAACCAGTCAGCCACGCGCACGATAGTTCCCAGATTCCCCGGGTCGCGGATGACATCGAGCCCTAAATATAGCCCTGTCGGGCCAATGGCTTCGCGCAGGCTTCCGCCTGCAATATGGCAGTCCTCTGGCTTGCGCACCACCGCCAGCACCGGAGACGGACTGGCCAGCATGGTGATACGCGACATGGCTTCTTCTCCGATTTCATCGCGGCGGTACACGTTTTCCACCTGAAAAGACGATGCAAGAGCCTCGGCCACGAGTTTTTCGCCTTCCACGGTGAAAAGCCCGAGCTCGTCCCTGAACTTCTTCTGTGCCAGAGATCTGATTTTCTTTATCTCGTTCTTCGAAATAGTGCCCATAAGCGGCTCCGTCCCTTTCGGATCAGTATCCGAGTATCTTGAGCATTGACTTGTACGTCTGCTCTTTCGTGAAAAGTTTCGTGAAATACTCTCCGTTTTCGTCCCTGTCGATGATGATGTATTTCGGGGCAGGCTGCAGGCAGTGCTGGAGTCCTCCGAAACCGGAAATGGACTCCTGATATGCTCCTGTATGGAAGAACCCGATGTAGAGAGGGTCATTCCTGTCTTCCATGATAGGAAGGAAGATGGCATTGGCATGGGAATCTGCATTGTAGTAATCCTGGCTGTCGCAAGTCAGTCCTCCCAGAAATACTCTCTGGTATTTTTCGTTCCATTTGTTTATGGGCAGAAGAATGAACCTCTGCTTGATTCCCCATGTATCCGGCAGGGTGGTCATGAAAGAGCTGTCTATCATGTACCATCTTTCCCTGTCGTTCTGCTGCTTCATGTCAAGAACCTGGAAGATGGTAGCTCCGGACTCGCCTACGGTGAAGCTGCCGAATTCGGTGAAGATGTTCGGCTCGGGAACCCCGCGGGCATTGCACATGGTCTTTATCTGCAGCAGGATTTCCTCAGCCATATACTCATAGTCGAAATCCATCGCCAGGGAATTCTTGATAGGGAAGCCGCCACCGATGTTCAGGGAATCGAGCTCCGGACATATCAGTTTGAGGTCGCAGTAAACGTTCACGCACTTGGCCAGTTCGTTCCAGTAGTATGCTGTGTCGCGGATACCGGTATTGATGAAGAAATGGAGCATCTTCAGATGGAACTTGCTGCTCTTGCTGATGATGTTCTCATAGAAAGGCACGATGTCGCTGTAGCGGATTCCCAGTCTGGAGGTATAGAACTCGAAATTAGGCTCCTCTTCCGATGCTATCCGGATACCTATGTTTATAGGGACGTTCACTAGCGCATCCAGATCCTGAAGCTCGTGCATGTTGTCGAGAACAGGGATGATGTTCTTCCATCCCGAATTGGCGAAATTCGCTATGTTCTCTATGTAGGCAGGTTTCTTGAAACCGTTGCAGATGATATACAGGTCCCTGTCGACCGCCCCCTCGTCTTCGAGGGCTTCGATGAGGTTCAGGTCGAAGGCTGACGAGGTCTCTATATGGATATCGTTTTTCAGTGCCTCCCTGAGAACGAATTCGAAATGTGAACTTTTCGTACAGTAGCAGTAGTGGTAGTCTCCCTTGTAGTCGGCTTTGGCCATGGCTACGTTGAACATTCTCTTGGCCCGCTGTATCTGTGATGATATTTTCGGCAGGTAGGTGATCTTGAGCGGTGTTCCGTACTGGTTTATAACGTCCATCATGTTGATTCCGTGGAAGTACAGTTCCCCGTCTTCCACCTTGAATTCATCCTGCGGAAACTCGAATGTCTGGTCTATCAGATCGATGTACTTGTTCTTCATCTCTGCTAATGCAATTAAGTTACTTCAGTCAATTCCAGGCAATCCGATCGTGTCGGATTCCGGATTCAGGCTGCAAATATATGATTTATCTCTGTCATTCCTAATCATTGCCGGATAAATATTGAATAAATCAGGCTGGAAACGGCCGTTCACGGTATAATTGGCCGGATATCCGGCCAATTATATTTTGTTTATTGGAATTTATGGGATAATTTTGGAAGATTTTAGGAATATGGGCATCCGGAAAGGAATAATCAGCATCCTGGCCGCCGTTCTGGCTGTTTCCTGCAGTACGACAAGAGTTCTGCAGGACGGCGAGTTCCGTCTGGCGAAGAACAATGTTTCCGTCACGAACGACAAGACTTTCAACACCGGACAGATCGAACCCTATCTCAAGCAGAAGCCGAATTCGTATTTCATGTTCGGCTGGAATCCTTTCCTGAATGTCTACAACTGGTCGAACGGAAAAGGGAACGGCTGGGACAGGTTCGTCAGGAAAATCGGTGTCGCTCCTGTGGTCTACGATCCGGAAATGGTGGAGAGTTCGGTGGATAACATCACCAGGCATCTGGAATATCTGGGTTATTTCCACTCGACGGTGGATACGAGGATAGAGGTGAGGAAACGCAGGGTGTATGTCGACTATGATGTGACCCTGGGCAAGCAATATCCGCTCAAGTCCCTGAGCATAAGTGTTCCTGAAGGTGAATTCGCTGAGGAGTTCTACAAGGACACCTCAGCGCTTGCCATCAGGAAAGGTGTTCCGCTGTCGGAAAATCTTCTCGAAGACGAGAGCGAGAGGATAGCCACGTATATGAGGAACCGAGGGTTCTATACTTTCGACCAGAACTATTTTTTCTTCGAAGCGGACACCCTGTCCTGCCCGGATTCGGCCATACTCGAAATGACGGTGAAAAACTATACGAGGAACGGGACCGAGGCCGATGCTAGACCGCTGTGCAGATTCACCATAGGCCAGGTGGCCATATCATATCCTGCCGACCTGAAGATCAGGGAGAAAGTGCTGACTGACCTGAATACCATAAAGCCGGGCAGGCATTACAGCGAAAGGCTGGTGAACAATGCCTACAACAGGCTTTCTTCACTGAGGGTATTCAGCAGTGTGAATGTGGAGATGACACAGAGGGACACGAACATAGTGGATTGCAATATCAATCTCTCGCAGTCGAGACTTCAGGGATTCAAGCTGAACCTGGAGGCTTCTATGAATTCTTCCGGACTTTTCGGCGTGTCTCCGCAGCTGTCATATTATCACAAGAACATTTTCAGGGGCGGGGAGTGGCTGAATCTGAGTTTCATGGGGAATTTCCAGTTCAAGTTCAACGATGACATACGTTCGAACGAGTTCGGTGTGTCCGCCGGTCTGAGTTTTCCGAAATTCCTTCTGCTGCCATACAGCCTTTTCCCCGGGACCGTGCCGCGTACCGACATCAATTTTTCGTACAACTATCAGAGCAGGCCTGAATATACCAGAAACATCATTTCCATGTCATACGGCTACAACGGAAGCCTGAGAGGACGTTTTTTCTATCAGGTCTATCCTCTGCAGCTGAACATCGTCCGTCTGATGAATCTCGACCAGGGCTTTTTCAACACACTCTCGCTCGATCCGTTCATGCGGAATGCGTATCAGGACCACTTTGATCTGGGCTCGGGAGCCATTTTCTATTATTCTACCAATACCGATGTGGTGCCGAAGACTCCGTTTTTCTATGTCCGGTGCCAGGTGGATATCGCAGGCAATATCCTGAGCGCCTTCAAGACTCTGATGAAGAAGGATGGAAACGGGGCCGGCATCATCTGGAATACCCCTTTTTCACAGTATGTCCGTGCTGAATTTTCCGTAGGGAAGACATGGAGGTTCGGGCGCAATGACGGGCAGGCTTTGGCCACGCGCTTTCTGGCCGGAGCCGGATATGCGTACGGGAACTCGACGGCCCTCCCGTTTGAAAAACATTTTTACTCCGGAGGAGCAAACAGCCTGCGCGGATGGCAGGCGAGGGCCGTCGGTCCTGGTCTCGCACCGCTCGACCGCACCTTCATCATAGCGAACCAGACGGGAGACATGAAGCTCGAAGCGAATCTGGAGTACCGTTTCAAGATGTTCTGGAAAGTGGATGGCGCACTTTTCGTGGATGCCGGAAACGTCTGGACCTTGCGTGACACCGGAGGCGAAAACAGCGCGGCCTCCAAACTGATGATGAAGACTTTCGCACAGAGTATTGCTGCCGACTGGGGAGTGGGTGTGCGGCTGGACTTGAATTTCCTGTTGCTGCGTGTCGACTTGGGAATGCGGCTTCATGACCCGGCCAGGGCTGCCGGCGAAAGATGGCTGAAACCCCAGCAATGGCTCAGACGTGACGGATTCGCCGTACATTTCGGCGTGGGATACCCGTTCTGATCCGGATGCAAAGCCGGCATGCGGCATATAAAATCGAAATATTTGCGCCGTATCTGCGCGATTATTCCTATCTTCGTAGAATAATCTGAAGAAAACCATTATAAACAACCAGACTATGGCACTTGTAAAATGTAAGGAATGCGGGCAGGAAATATCCGACACCGCTGCAGCCTGTCCTCACTGCGGGGCACCGGTCGTAAAAGATATCTATTGTCAGAAATGCGGTACGAAAGTCCCTGAAAACGTGCAGTATTGTCCGAACTGCGGCGCGGCCGTAAACTGTCCGGGCAAGCCGAAGAAAGACAAGATCGTGGCCGGAATACTCGCCATACTTTTCGGCGGACTCGGCATACATTATTTCTATATGGGCAAGACCACTGCCGGCATCATCTCCCTGATCATCGGTCTCTGTTCATGCTATATCTGGGGATTGGTGATGCTCATCCAGGGCATACTGATTCTCACCATGACAGATGAAGCCTTCATGGCCAAGTATGTCGACACTGACAAGTCCTTCCCTCTTTTCTGATGCCGGAACGGCCCGGACTAAACTGACTGAATATTATGTTTTGTAGAAATTGCGGAACCGAGCTTCCTGAAGGGACACGCTACTGTATACGTTGCGGTACAGACCAGAATGCACCCGTGACTGCCCGTATGCCGGAAGAGACGCGGCCGAAAACGCATATGGTCCTGGCTATTCTGGTGACAGTATGCTGCTGCATACCTTTCGGAGTAGTGGGAATAGTATATGCCTCCAGAGTGGACTCTGCCTGGAATACCGGGCATTATCAAGATGCGTTGAAATTTTCCCGTCTGGCCAGGAACTGGTCTGTGTGGGGACTCTGCCTCACGGCTCTTTTCTATATTGTGTATATCATACTTCTGGTGGCCGGCGTTTCCTGGGCGATGTGGTGGGATTCGGCCGATACATTCTATACATGCCTTCTTTGAGGAACGGGAAAAGGGCCTTTTTCCCGGTAGTGATATCAGTTGCCGCTGCCATTGTCCTGACAGCGGCAATTTTCCTGTATTCGGCATTCGATCCGGCTGATTCTGTATTCTGGCCGAAATGTCCCTTTTATCTGCTGACGGGTCTGGAGTGTCCGGGATGCGGCTCGCAGCGGGCGATCCATAGTCTTCTGAACGGAGATCCGGTTTCCGCCATGCATTACAATCTGCTTCTGGTATTGGCTATTCCGTATCTCCTGCTCTATGCCGTGCTTGTGATTGCACTGAAGGTCCGGAATCGGATTCCGGGATTTTCCCCTGAGTTCGCGAAACTGTGTAAGAGACTGGAGATGGCGCTGTATCACGGTCCGGCCTTGCGTGTCGTCCTCGCCGTCATTCTTCTGTTCTGGCTTCTCCGGAACTTCACCCCGTCATTCTGAGGCAGTTCCCGTACGTTCTGTGGCATAAACAGACTTGTTGTATGCGGGCAATTTTTTCCTTTTGCTGCCAGTTCCCGTACGTCCTGTGGCATAAATAGACTTGTTGTATGCGAGCACCATTTTTCTGTGTGCGAGCAACAACAAAGTCTATTAATATCTATATTTAGGCCACAGCCGTTCGAGCCTCTCCCTCATTTCAGTCTCCCTCCTGTTGTCCGCAGGCTCGTAGAACTTTTCACCTTTCAGACTTTCCGGCATGAACTCCAGATCTGTCCAGTGTCCCGGATAATCATGCGCGTACTTGTAGCCGTCACTGTACCCGAGTTCCTCCATCAGCTTCGTAGGAGCATTGCGCAGGTACAGGGGTACCGGCGCATCCTGGGTCTCTTTGGCGACAGCCATTGCCTGGTTTATGGCCATATATGCGGAATTGCTTTTGGGCGAACAGGCCAGGTAGATGGCAGTTTCGGAAAGCGGGATACGGGCTTCGGGCATGCCGATATTGTGAACGGTGTTGAAGCATGCGTTTGCCAGGAGCATGGCGTTCGGATTCGCCAGCCCCACGTCTTCGGACGCCAGAATACACATTCTCCTGGCTATGAAAAGCGGGTCTTCGCCTCCGTTTAGCATCCGTGCCAGCCAGTAGACTGCCGCGTTCGGGTCGGAACCGCGTATGCTCTTGATGAAGGCGGAAATGATGTCGTAGTGCATTTCGCCTCCCTTGTCGTAGACCGACAGATGCTCGTTCAGCCTCGACGTGACGTTCATGTCATCGATGACCACCGTCTCGTCGCCATGGAAAGTGGATGCAAGCAGGTCTATGATATTCAGCAGCTTTCTCGCATCGCCTCCGCTGTACCTGAAAAGAGCCCCGGTCTGCCTGATGTCGAATTTACGGGTTTTCAGGACCGTATCCTGTGAGATGGCGCGATGAAGGAGGATGTCCAGGTCGGCTGCGTCCAGAGGTTTCAGGACAAATACCTGACATCTGGAGAGCAGCGGGGTGATGACTTCAAAAGAAGGATTTTCGGTCGTGGCACCGATGAGTGTCACCACACCCTCTTCCACGGCACCCAGGAGAGCGTCCTGCTGGGATTTGCTGAATCTGTGGATCTCGTCGATAAACAGGACGGGAGCCCGTGATGCAGAGAAAATGGAGCCTCCGCGCGCCTTGTCTATGACTTCGCGTACTTCCTTCACGCCTGCACTGACTGCGGAGAGGGTGTAGAACTCCCTTTCCATCGTCTTCGCTATGATTTTTGCCAGAGTGGTCTTTCCTACGCCTGGAGGCCCCCACAGAATGAATGACTTGAGGTCTCCGCTCTCCACCATGCGGTATATCACGGCATCATGTCCTACAAGATGCTTCTGTCCCACGTATTCATCCAGTGTCTGCGGCCTCATTCTTTCCGGAAGCGGCGGCAGCATGGTACTTCTTCCTATGTTTTCTGTAGAATCCATCGCTTTTCAGTTTGGGAATGCCATTGGCAAGCCAAAATTAACTCATTATATCATAAAGGCAAAATCCGCAATAACTTTTTTTGAAAAACAAATCGCCGCCGGCAGACGCGTCAAATCGGAATTTATTTCTTAAATTCGCACCTGATATGATATACACAGGACATTTACAGTATGTTTGAAAAAAAGACCAAGATAATATGCACCATTTCCGATCGCAGGTGCGATGTGAAATTCCTGACCAAGCTCTTCGAGAGCGGCATGAACATAGTGAGGATCAATTCTGCGCATGCCACCATAGAAGGGGCACAGAAGATAGTCGACAATGTTCGTGAGGTTTCCGACAAGATAGGCATTCTGGTGGACACCAAGGGTCCGGAAGTGAGGCTGACAGCCATGGAAGACGATTCCGTGGACTTTGTGGCGAAACAAGGAGACTGGATTGAAATCCATAACGGTCCGGACAAACTGTGCCGGTATCCTGTACTCTATACCAGCTATGCGAATTTCGTTTCCGATGTTCCCGTAGGCTCCCATGTGCTCATAGATGACGGGGCGGTGGATCTGTTCATCACCGGAAAGGACAATGACAAGCTCCTGTGTGAAGTGCAGAACGACGGTATCATAAAAGGCAAGAAAAGTGTCAATGTGCCGAATGTTCACATAGCCCTTCCCGCCCTGACTGAAAAAGACAGGAAATTCGTCAAATGGGCCATAGACGCCGACCTGGATTTCATAGCGCACTCGTTCGTGAGGGGAAAGGAAGATCTGATCGAAGTGCAGTCCCTTCTGGACTCTTACGGCAGCCATATCAAGATCATATCGAAGATAGAAAACCAGCAGGGGATAGACAATCTTGATGACATCCTCTCGCATACATATGCGGTGATGGTCGCCAGAGGGGATCTCGGAGTGGAAATACCTGCCGAAAGAATTCCGCTCATCCAGAAACACATCATCCAGCGCTGCCGTGCCAGGAAAAAGCCTGTGATCATAGCCACTCAGATGCTGCATACCATGATAGAGAACCCCCGTCCTACCAGGGCGGAAGTGACAGACGTGGCGAATGCCATATTCCAGAGCACCGATGCCATCATGCTGAGCGGGGAGACTGCCAGCGGCAAATATCCGGTGGAAGCGGTGGCTACCATGACGAAAATCGCGAAAGAAGCAGAGAAGTCCATAAGCATTTCCCTGGATCTCGACCTGGAGATGGTATCCAAGCCTATAGCCGCTGTCCTGGCGAAAGAGCTGGTGGCTGCTACCAGAGACCTTCCGGTCAAGGCTATAATCTTCGACACATGGACAGGCCGGACGGGACGCTATCTGTCGGAATTCAGGCCTAAAGTGCCTATATACGCGATGTGTTACAATGACTACACCATGAGGGAACTGGCTCTGGCCTATGACATATATTGTTACAAATTCCCTATCCAGAAGAGCAAGGAGGCTTTCGTCAGGAATGCCATACAGATGCTTCTGGACAATGGAAGGATAGCGTCGGGAGATCTGGTCGCGTTCATCGGCGGCAGCTTCAACGACGAGCTCGGAGCTACATATCTTGAATTCAAGTACGTACAGTGATTATGGAAAGAATCTATGTCAGAGATGCCGTCAGGGAGGATGCTCCCGACGTGGCGAGGATGATATTGCTGGCCTGGCCTGTGGAAGAATTCCTGAAGATGAATCCGGGCATGACACAGGATGACTTCACCTGTTTCATACGGAAATTCGTGGAAGCGGATGACAATCTGTACAGCCATCTGTATACCTCGGTGGCAGTTCTGGTCTCGGATGACGGGACTGAAAGAATCGTCGGGGCGATGAACGGCTACGACGGAGCATTGTACAGGACTCTCAAGCAGCCGGTTCTGGATGCCATGAAGGAATCCTTCGGCTCAGGGAACGATTTTGCTTCCGTGGTGGAGACCGAAGCCGGAGAATTTTATCTGGACTCGGTAGGCGTCGATCCGTCCATGAGGTCCAGGGGAATAGGCTCCATGCTTTTCGATGCCATGATACAGAGAGCTGTCAGGTCCGGTTTCAAGGTCGTCGGCCTGATAGTGGATGAGGACAAGCCGAAAGCAGAAGCCCTGTATCTCCGGCTCGGATTCAGGACCGTGGGATTCCGTGATTTCCTGGGGCATAGAATGAAGCACATGCAGAAGGAACTGCAGGCATGAAAAGAAGTTTCTGGATAGCTGCCATGGTCTTTGCCGCCTTTCTCACGGAAGACGGCGCATGTGCGGCTGACAGAAACAGGACACTGGGTCTTTCGTTTGCATACAACGAATTCTCTGCGGCATACAGAATGCCGTTGAAGTCAGGAGAACATCTCAGGATTTCTGCAAATCTGGATATGGGCGGCGTCATTTCAGGAAAAAGCCTGTATCCCGGCATTTCCGCTGATGCTGTCTATCTTTTCGAATTTGCCCGTACCGGTTTCCGGAACGGGGAATCCATGGTTTTCATGGCAGGTCCGGGCGCTGCGGCAGGGTATCTCAGGGATTTTAAAGGTGTACATGGCGTGATGGTATCACTGGCAGGATGTATCGGCTTTGAATACCTGTTTGCCGTTCCGGTCTCTGTCTCACTTTCTCTCGAACCATGCATCGGACTTCATGTCAGCAGAGACAGGTTCGGCTATACCGTCATGAGTTTCTACAAGGCCGGGATGATTTATTCGCTCATGCCTCATCTCGGGTTGAAATACAGATTCTGAATCAGATGCGCAGGTTCACGTATGTCATATCGGTACTTTTCTGTCTTGCCGTTTCCGTTCCGGCGGCAGCCGGAAGACAGGGAAATACATGTCCCGGGGAAAGACGGGATTTCCCGCGTTTTACGTTCGGTGTGGAGACTTCGTATGTGCTTACGTTCCTGAACTATTCACACTTCAATTTCATTTCCTCTGACGGAGGACGCCGTGACGAGAGGACTCTGACCGACGTGGCGATGAGCAACGGACAGATACTCGTAAGCGGAGGAGTGAACATTTCAGACAAACTGAATCTGTCATTGTATACAGGCTATGGAGGAGTATACAGGAGGGAACGCATGGTGCCGCTGTCCATGAGGCTCTCATGGTATTCCGGAGGTGATCCCATGAAAAACCGCTGGATAGCCTTCTGCGGTCTCGGTGCGGGATTCAATGACTTCAGCGACCTTTCCAGAATCTCGGCCGAAGGAAAACTCGGATGCGGCTACAGGATTTCCCTGAACCGTTCTGCCAAGCTTGATTTCCTGCTGGCTTTCCAGGAGGTTTTCACCCATCCGCGGGCATATGAGTCCGATGCGGGAAATTATGTGCCTGTCGAGCGTCTCAGGCGCAACAATGCCTTCATCTCGGCCTTCACGTTCGGCTTCGCCCTTGTTTTCTGACCGCTGACACGGCAATTTTCCTTTCAGGAATTGCCCGGAATCCTATACGAATCCGGGCAAATTGCTATATTTGCAGAAATGCGTTGAAAACAGAAACAATAATCATATCATGAGCAAGATTTCGGAAAAACTACGTTACGTAGGTGTCAATGACCTGAAGAAGACCGCATTTGAAGGTATGTGGCCGCTGCCGTATGGTGTAAGTTACAATTCATATCTGATACTCGACGGAAAAACGGCGCTGATAGATACTGCCGAGGCGGATTTCGCTACTGAGTATATGGATAATATCCGCAAGGAACTAGGAGACCGGAAGGTCGATTATCTGATCGTCAACCATATGGAACCGGACCATTCCTCCCTCATGAAAGTCATCAGGGAAACCTGGCCGGAGGTGACCATCGTCGCCAATGCGAAGACTGTCCCGATGATAAAGGGCTATTACGGAATATGTGACAATGTGCATATAGTAAAGGAGGGAGACAGCATAAGCCTCGGCGCCAGCTCCCTGACTTTCCATATGACGCCCATGGTGCACTGGCCCGAGACCATGATGACCTATTTCGATGAAGAGAAGACTCTTTTTTCAGGAGATGCCTTCGGTACTTTCGGTGCGCTTGAAGGCGGTGTCACTGATTCCGTGGTGCGTCTGCATGGAAGCGATGTGCCGACAGGAAACGCTTTCCACGCATTTGCGGATGAGATGCGCAGATACTATTCGAATATTGTAGGGAAATACGGCCAGACCGTGCAGGCTGCCCTTAAGAAACTTTCAGGCCTTGAGATATCCCGCATATGCAGTACGCATGGTCCGGTATGGGAGAAGAACATCCCTGAAGTGGTGTCTTGTTATGACAGGCTGAGCCGCTACGAGGGCGAAAAGGGTGTGTGCATCGCATATGCCTCCATGTACGGGAATACCGCCAAGGCGGCGGAATCCCTGGCTTCTGAACTGGAAAAGAGGGGAGTGCCATATGCCGTTCACGACCTCTGCACGGAGCATGTGTCATATGCTTACAGGGATGCCTTCAAGTACGATACGCTTGTGGTCGGAGCCCCGACATACAACAACGATATCTTCCCTCCGGCATATAATTTCATGTATGGCATTGCTGCGCGTCTGATGAAGAACCGCCGTTTTGCGGCTTTCGGCTCGTTCACATGGGCCGGCGCGAGTGTGAAGCTTCTGAACGGGATGGCTTCCGGACTCGGGTTCGAACTTCTGTCTGACGGGCTCTCTTTCCCGCAGGCCTTCACTCCTGAAAAATGCGATATGGGTGCCCTCGCCGACACCATAGCGTCACAAGTCACGGAGTGACGTTACGCAAATTCACAAGTCACGGAGTGACCGCGACCGGAGGGAGCGAAAACACCCCTGACAGGGGTCGCAGACTTTGTCTGCGGGGGTTAGGATGGTTTCTGTCTTTCGAAGAAAGACATTTGTACATATAGCAGGAAATGACTAGTCATTTCCTGCTATATGTACATCCAACTGCGGATACGGGAATTGTATTCCGTTCTCCGGTATCTCGTTGTAAATCTTCTCGTTCACATCATAAAGCACATCCCAGTACTCCTCCTTTTTCACCCAGGCCCTCACTACGAACTGGACACTGCTGTCCCTGAGGGCATTAAGCGCTATCGTAGGGTTTGCCGGTGCATTCGGAGCATAGACGATACGCCTCTCATCATCCACGATTTTCTTCAGCAAGGATTTCACTTTGTCTGAAGGAGCACCGTATTCCACGTCCACAAGCCATTCCAGCCGGCGGAACACATTCTGTGAATAATTGTTTATGGTGCCGTTCGAAAGGGCTCCGTTGGGAATTATGATGTTCCTGTTGTCGGTGGTGGTGATTTTCGTGCTCACGATAGTCACATCGGTGACGGTTCCGCTGTAGCCCTGCGCTTCGATGAAATCACCGGCCTTGAACGGTTTGAACACCAGAAGCATGATCCCTCCTGCAAAATTCTGGACCGTCCCGCTGAGCGCCATGCCTATGGCCATACCTCCTGCAGCCAGAAGGGCGGCGAGAGATGTGGTGTTGACCCCGAGAGCGCTGATAGTGAATATCACCAGAAATACCGTGAGCGTAATGCTTACCAGACTCTCCACAAAAGATGCTATGGAATGTTCGGTATTTCGTTTTACGAATATGTTATGGACGATATTCTTGATCTTTTTTATGATCCAGGCGCCTATCAGATAGATGGCCAGGGCAGCGAGCACTTTCAGTCCGAAAGCGATTGCCTTGTCCATGAATTCGGACAGCAACTGGTCTGCCGGAGTGGTGGCGATTCTTTCTACCAGATGTTCGGTCGCCTTTTGCAGGTCCAGAGTATCCTTGATCTCCGGAACTGCAGTCTGCAGAAAATTCATAATCATGGTTTTGTGTGTTTAGAACAGTTTTTCCACTCTGTTTATGATTTCCTCGGAAGGAAGGGCGGGGTCGAGCACCAGATCCGGAACGGCATAAACCACCTGTTTGTGTGATTTGGCGAGTTTTTCGCCTCCGCCGGTGATGTTCAGCATGATGACTTCGTCTTTTTTCACAGACCCGTCTTTCACTGCCTCTTCGAGGCTTGCCACTGCGACTGCCGCCGCCGAATAGATATCTATTCCTTCGAGTTCCAGGAATCCGGCTTTCCACCGGTCCAGGACATCATTTGAAATCTTGTACATGTCTCCGCGCGAATCCTTGACGGCATCATATACACCTCCGGCCAGGGAATACGGCGGCTTCCTGTTCGACAGCACCTTGGCCTTGATCTCGGAAGCCTGGATCCTGGCATCTTCAGGCGTGAGAGGAAGCAGTTCCCTGGAGCCGGCTTTCCATGAGTCGTACATGATGGTGAACGGATCGTTCTGCGAAGGGTAAAGCCTCATCTTGTGAGTTCCGAACCGTCCGTCCCCGATGAGCCTGAGATTGTTTTCCCATACCGCTATCGTGCCAGTACCGCTTCCTATGGCCTGGAAATATGCATCCGGAATGCGACCGGTCTTTTCTACGGCAGACAGGATGGTAGTGCCCATTCCGTCACGTCTGGCGATGTTTTTCGCACCTCCCTCAGCCAGGAACGCAGGAGATTCGCAGACCTTGTCACTCAGGGCGATGGCATCATAATAATCGGCCCCTTTCGGCGCGGCTATGATTTTCACGCAGTCGTTCAGCGGCTTGTCGAACCACAGGGCCTGGATATTGTCCTCCGGGATACTCAGGAGAAGGCGTATGCCGTTGTCAGAGCATACTTTGGCGAATGCCCTGGCCGTATTTCCGGCTGAAGCCACTACCAACACCCTTTTTTCATCGGCAGCCAGACGGGCGCAGACAGAGTAGGCTTCAGTCTCCTTGAAGGAGCAGGTCTGCATGGAAGCCCCTATTTCCGGGAAATAACCGGAAAATGTGATGTACAGGTTTTCCAGTTTCAGATACTCCGCAAGTTTGCGGCTCTTGTATGTGACAGGAGGACAGGAATTGCTCAATGTCCTTTTCACAGGAAGCCAGTCCGCATATCTGTAGAATCCGTCCAGATCCTCCCTGACTTCGAAATTCTTCTTCTCATAAACGGCTCTTACCAGGGCGGGGTTCTTGCCCTGAGGGTCAGCCAGCGTCCATCCTGCGTCATCGAAAATCCTTCCGTCACCGCAGTTCATAAGCTTGTAGCTCGTAGGTTTGAAGGTCATAATACGTATGTTTTAATTCCAATTTTCAGTATGCTGTCCTGTCCAGGACCATCGCTATGTCTTCCACCGGCCTGTCGGCATATCTGGCGAAGGTCGACATGCACAGAGGGCAGGCGGTCACTATCCTGTCAGGGGAGTCTGATACAAGGTTGTTCAGAGCATTTTCAGTCATGGCTTTCCTCTTGTCGAAACTCAGGGTCAGGCTTCCCAGGCTGCCTCCGCAGCAGATGCTTTCCTTCCTGTTTTTCTCCGCTTCCACCAGTTCTCCGGCAGCAGACAGCACATGACGCGGCTGTTCATATACACCGCATCCTCTGCCAAGTTCGCAAGGGTCATGATAGACATACCGGACATCTTCTTTCCTGACTTTCAGTCTGCCCGACTGCAGCAGCCTTTCGAAATATTCGGTATGGTGGATGATTTCTATTCCCGGCAGATGGTATTTTTCCCTGAAAATCTTGTAACAGATCGGGCATGACAGCAGAAGCGTATCGGCTCCCGACTTCATGATGATTTCAGTATTTTTCTCCACCAGCTGCATGGCCTGGGAGAATCTTCCGGCCATGAACATGGGCCTGCCGCAGCATATGCCGCCATCCCTGTCCATGATTTCGTATTCTATCCCGGCTTTTCCCAGTATGGACCCTGTCGCTTTCATGATAGCAGGCGTGAGAGCTGTCATGCATCCTCCGAAATAGAGAACTTTTTCATTTTCAGACGATGAAACAATATTGTTTTGATTAAAAACAAATTTGTTACATCTCTGGATGTCTGCTGATACGTCGATATTCGAATAATCAGGGCCGAGATTGTATTTTCTGACGGATCTCTGGGCTATCCTGAGTTTGTCTCCTTCCACACCTACCGGACATATCGCCGTGCACTTTCCGCAGAGCAGACACTTGTCGCTTATTTCCTCGATACGGGCCTCATTGTTCCTGCGTATCTGGCGGTTCAGATATACGGTAGTATCCTTTATATTGCCTTTGAGGACACCCATCGGGCAGGCATCGATGCACAGACCGCAACTCGGACACGAGTAGACCTGCGCCTTGGCAAATCCCTTGCGGGCGTTGACTATCTTGATCCCGGCATTACGGAAAGGAATCAGCAGGATCTCGGTAGGGATATGCATGTATCTGGTGAACGGCAGTACGAAGAAGAAGATCCCGAGTGCACAGGAATACGCCCACCATGCAGGCAGCATGTTCGCGTGGTTGCTCAGGAATTCGGTGAAGACATAGTTCAGCGATTTGGTCAGAAACGAGCCTCCGCTGATGTCGGCGGTGAAGGATTCCGCCAGAAGTCTCAGCGGGAAAATGGACCAGAGTGAGTATTGGCCGATAAGGTCCAGGAAACTTGGGTTGGTGGTGCGTCTCATTCCGAAAAGACGGGAACGGACGCGCTTTATGATAGCGAGTGTGATGCCGCTGAGTACGACCAGAAGGAAGAAATCCATCAGGAAGAATATCAGCGACCCTTTCATGGTGCTCTCTGTTTCAGCCACGAAATAGCGGAAGAAGATAGGGTAGTACAGGGCTTTTGCTCCCAGATGGGATGTATAGAGCATGACCTCGATATGTCCGACCACTATGAGCATGAACCATCCGAAGGCTATGCTTGAGTGCATGTAGCCCAGAAGCTTGTTCCTCTTCCAGATATCGACATGTATCAGGCATTTCAGGAAAATGTCCTTTATGTTCTTCACCATGGTCTTGGGATTGACCAGCGAGAGGAAGAACTTCCGTCTGTCGGCCGCCGGAAGCTGGAGGATTATCCTCACCAGCCCTACCATGCAGTATATGAGGACGAAGAGCATGCCGCATACGAACGGCAGCACGAAATCGTTGTAGCCTGTCAGGAATCTTTCTCTCATTTCACGTCCTCCTCATATATTCTGCAGATAGAAAGGATAAGATGTCTGGTATTGATTCCGCGCGGACATACCATGGTACATTTTCCGCAGAGCATGCAGTTCCGCATCATGGATACGGCTTCCTTTTCCTTACCCCTCTGGAGGGCAAGTATCACTTTCCTCATGCTCATCCCCGAATACTTGTTCGCAGGACATGTGGACGTACAGGAACCGCAGGCCATGCATTTGTACACGTCAGGTTCGGCCCGGTGCAGCTCCTCGAACTTCTCCAGGTCCACCTTGTCCAGATTGATGGCCGAACTTGGCGACAGTTTGAATCCGAAATCCATCACTCAAGTCCTTTTATGTACAGATAAATCTTCAGCGCGGCAGCCCTGGCCTCGGCCAGCGTCTCGGGTACTGTCTTCGGGCCCGTACATGCGCCGGCATAGAACACACCTTCTTTCGGTGACTCTATGATATCCGCTACGTTGTCCTTCGACTTCAGGAAACCGTCGGAGTCTATCGGAAGTCTGGCCATGTTCGCCACTTTCGTGCTGTCAGGGTTGCATACCATACCGGCCATGAGCACCAGAAGGTCGAGTGTCACCTTGACAGGCTTGCCTGAAAGCGTGTCTTCAGCCTTGACTATCACCCTGCCGTCGATATTTTCCCCCACTTCGGATACGCGGCCCCGGATGAACCTGATGCCGTAGTCGCGCTGCGCATTTATGTAGAAATCCTCGTATTTTTTCCCGAACATTCTCAGGTCCATGTAGAAGCAGTATATCATGGCGTCCGGGAACTTCTGCTTCAGCTCTATGGCCTGTTTTATGGCAGTGATGCAGCACACTTTCGAACACTGGGAGTTCCTGGCTTTCTCGTCGCGCGAGCCTACGCAGTGGACGAAGCCCACGGCATTCATGGCGCTGTCGTTTATCCTCTTGTCGTCGCCTGTGTTGAACCAGTCTTCCAGATCCCTGTTCGTCATGACCTGGTCATATATTCCGTAGCCGTATTCCTCTTTTTTCGATGCGTCGAAAAGGGAGAATCCGGTGGTCATCAGAATTATCCTGGTGATGATGGATATCCCGTTCGAGAGCATGATATTGTAGCTGTCTTTCAGCTTGTTCACGAAGGAAATCTCCGTATTCAGGAAAATATTGGCTTCAGCCGACCTGGCTATCAGGGATGAAACGACATCCTTTGCAGGAGACATGTCCGGGAACAGGCAGTTCCAGTCGGCCACATGGCCTCCGAGACGGTCGCTTTTCTCTATGATTATCGGTTTGTAGCCCAGTTCCAGAAGCTGGGCGGCAGCTTCCAGTCCGGCAATGCCGCCTCCGACTATGACTATGTTTTCTTTCATTTCAGATTCAGGGTTTGGTAACGTTTTTCATTCTTCCGCATGGAAGCATTGCTGCGGTCAGCAGCACCTGAGCACTCCTGGAAGTTCAGGCCTCATGAGTTCCTTCTCATTCAGCCCCTTGTATTTTTCTTTCGGATCATATTCTATTCCGAGCTTGTCGAGCAGCGGCTCCACTGCCACCTGATGCAGCTGCAGCCCTATGTCCCACGGATTGTAGCCGAGCACGAGAGATGCCAGCTCCTCGTAAGTGAGGACAGGGATGCCGTATCCGTTCTCCCCGTATGTCTTGCCCTCGGTCTCGGCTATGACATACTGCCATCTGTCCATGAAATACGGGCATCCGGGACAATTCGTGAGTATGAAATCAGGATGGTACGGCTCCATGGACTCGAATTTCTTGTGAGTGTTCGAGAGCGAGTACCCCCTGTTCGCCTTCACATGATACTGTCTGAAACCATAGCCGCAGCAGTGGCGCCTTTCCGGGTAGTCGATGACATTCCCGCCCCAGGACTCTATCATCCCGCACAGCACATACGGATATTCGGCCCCTCCTATTCCGCGGGCAGGGAACATCTTGGCATAGTGGCAGCCGATGTGCTCCACGGCCCTGAGCGGTTCTCCGGTGAAACGGTTCACCAGACGGTATTTCGCCCTGGCCGCTATCTCGTTGCGGTACTTGTAGATAAGGTCGCTGGCATGAGCTACGTATTTCGGTTTGTTGAACTCTCTCCTGCAGGCTTTCCACAGCAGTTCGCGGATACGGGTCTCCAGTTCCGGAAACTCTTTCCACGTCTCCAGAATCTCAATGTAATTCCCGAAAGACGTGATGCATGAGGCCACGTAGTTTTCATACCCCGCCTCGGTCATGAGCGCGAACTGGCGGGCCACGATAGTCATTACGGTCTCCTGAGGGATAGTGTCGCAATGATAGGCGATACCTCCGCATGTCGTATGGTGTTCGGTCTCGAAAAAGTCCTTTTTCAGCAGGCCGCGGCATATCTCCATGAACATTTTCTCCGCTCCCGGGAAGAAATTCTGCCTGATGCAGCTTCTTACGTAAAACCAATGATTGTCAGGAATTTCCTTCTGATAATCGGCCCATATTTTCTGTTTTCCCTGGTATATCATAAAATTTTTCTCCTTTATCAGGCCTTCCGGCCAATGTTTTCATTGCCTTCCGGCAATATTACGGCCTTCACGGCCAATGTTTTCCTTTGCCTGCGGCTTCATCTGTATGCCTTCGGCAATATTCCAGGCCTTCCGGCCAATGCTTTTGCGCCGCCCCCAGCGGCTTGTCGGACAATGCCGTCAATCTTCGGAATTCAGATGCCCCTCCGACGTATGTTCGAAGGTTTCCCTGAAATATTCGTCCATATCCATGCCCATTTCCTCGGCCTTCGCCTTGGAAAACCTGGTGACGGTCTCTATACGCTCGGTCCCGCCTGTGACATCGAAGATGCTTTTCAGCTCGTCGAGCGATTCCTGCGGGATTTTTCTGAGCACGCCCGGGCCTTCGCCCTTGAAGTTCGCACCGAGCCGCGCCATCGTATCTCCTATATGCTCCAGATGCCATTTCCATACAGGCCCGGATTCCTTGTGGTCTTCCCATTTGAATGTGTCCGGGTAGACGCAGTAGCCGTAGTTCAGGATGTTACCCGTAAGCAGTTTCGTAAGAGGATACAGCTGTCTTCCCTTTTCGGAATATGTGAAATAGCCGAGTCTGGCGGAGAGGTTCCTCAAAGCCATGATCACGAGTCCGGGACCGTTCTTGCGGGGACATCTCGTGACGCAGGACATGCATTCTCCGCAGTACCAGATGAAGTCGCTCTTCAGGAGTTTTTCAATTTCTTCCTCGTCCCGGCTCTGGACTATGTCCATGACTTTTCTCGGATCGTATTTATAGAATTCGGCCGCAGGGCAGATGGCGGTGCAGGTCCCGCAATTGATGCAGGTTTTCAGGCCTTCCTTCGCCCTGTAGTCTTTCAAGAGTTCATCGTAAAGTTTCATATTAACGTATACCGACGGAATTGTTATACTTCCGACCAGGGATTCCGTCGGTCTACGTCAAGGATTTCTTCGAAATCCGAATCTATCCTAATCCCCAGTCGCTCCGCGACAGCCCCTTTTCAAGGGGCGTCACCCTCTTTCTCTCCCTCTCCGGGAGATCGTCGCAGTACCCGTCAGTACTGCTCCGGATTAACGCATACCGACGGAATTGTTATACTTCCGACCATTAATCTGCAAAGTTATGAAAAATTTTTTATTCGGTGACGGCTTCGAGGGCTACGACGTTCTCGACATGATGGGTATGCGGAAACATGTCGACCGGACGCACTGCCGTGATTCTGTATTTCCCGCCGAGGATAGCCAGGTCTCTGGCCTGGGAAGCGGGATTGCAGCTGACATAGACGATCCTTTCCGGAGCAGCATTAAGGATCACCTGCGCGACATCGGGATGTATTCCTGCGCGGGGAGGGTCGAGGATGATGACATCAGGTTTCCCGTGCTCCGCGATGAAATTGTCCGTCAGGACATCCTTCATGTCTCCGGCGAAGAACTCGCAGTTCGTGATCCCGTTGTTGCGGGCATTGACGCGTGCGTCGGCTATTGCCTCCGGCACATATTCTATACCGATGACTTTCGAAGCTTTCGCGGAAATGAACTGGGCGATGGTGCCGGTGCCGGTGTACAGGTCGTAGACGGTTTCTCCTCCCTGAAGTCTGGCGAAATCCCGGGCTATACTGTACAGGGTATACGCCTGAAGGGAATTTGTCTGGTAGAAGGATTTTGGCCCTATCTTGAACTTCAGATTCTCCATCTGCTCGTATATGGCGTCTTCTCCTTTATATAATATGCATTCCTGGTCTGCTATCGAGTCGTTCGCCTTGCCGTTTATGACATACCACAGGGATTTGATCTGCGGAAATTCCGCAGCCACTGAATCCAGGAGGGCAGTCCTGGCGGCTTCGTCTTCGTGGTAGAAGCAGAGAATGAGCATCACGTCGCCCTTGAGGTTGTTCCTGACGATCATGTTTCTCAGGAAACCATGGTGATTCCTGATGTCGAAGAACTCCAGGCCATGTTCCACGGCATATTTCCTGATGAAGAGTCTGATGTCGTTCGACGGTCCGTCCTGAAGGTAGCAGTGCCTGATGTCCAGGACCTTGTCGAAAAAACGTCCGACATGGAAACCGAGACCGACACGGTCTTCAGGCGCAATTTTCTCCGGGTCTTCGCCGGCTTCTATCCAGCGGCGGTTCGAGAATGTGAATTCGAGCTTGTTCCTGTACCCTGCAGTCTTTTCCGAGCCTGCTATCGGCTGGATTTCAGGAACATCGAGGTGGCCGATACGGACCAGCTGGTCATAGACCTGCTGCTGTTTCGCCTGGAGCTGCATTTCGTAGGGGAGCGGCTGCCACTTGCATCCACCGCAGATACCGAAGTGACTGCAGAACGGCTCCAGCCTGTATGCCGATGGCTTCACTAACCTCAGAATGTAGCCCTCCATGTAGTTTTTCTTTTTCTTCGTGACTTTCACGTCCACTATGTCTCCAGGTACGGCAAACTGCACGAAAAGTACGGTCCCGTCCACTCTCGCGAGTGCTTTTCCCTCTGCAGCTACCGACTCTATCTCTATGTTTTCCAAGATAATATCCTGTTTTTTTCTGCTCATTTCCATTAAATTTAGTTCGCAAAGATAAATATAAGAGAACTGTTATGCAAGATTCCCCGAATGTGTTAAATTTACGATAAAAATGGAAAATGATATGAATTTCTGTCATAATATTTATATTTTTGCATGATAGTGAAGTGTGGGATGGAATACAGATGAATGTGCATCCTGATGATGAAAAAACTAAACGCAATATTTATATGGTAAAGCATTTTTTGACGAGGACAGCACCCGGAATCGCGGCTGCTGCCATTTTTGTTGCCTTGCCTCTGTCGTGCGTGAATGAGGAATACGACCTCGAAAAGATCGATACGACGGTGCAGTTCGGCGGAAATGCTCTCGTCTTCCCGCTCGGAAGTACGGAGCAGCTGAAACTCCAGACACTTTTGCCGGAGAATGAATATCTCCAGCTTCTGGATCTGGCCAACGGACAGGTATGGGGATTCAGGATGTCGGATGAGATGGACATGTCCGATGAGATTCCCGACCTGAAGGGATATCTGGACATCGATGACATCTCGATAAATTCCGATATAGACGAAACACTCGAAATAGATTTGTCAAATGCGGATATCGAAGAAACCGTCTTCCCGGATCCGGATAACCCGGATGCAGGTGATGCCTCTATTTCTTTCGAAGGCATGGAGATGCCTGATATCGATGAACTTTTACCAGCTCCAGACCAGATCGAGCCGGTGAATATAGAGATAAGGATTGCGGACTATTACCCTGATGAGGATCAGCTTGGTCTCGAACTTCCGGAAGCTAAACAGTCATTCCATGATATCCTGACACAGGAGGATTGGAATAATGTGAAAAACGCTGTAGAGGCGTCAGGCGTAACTGGAGATGAACCTATCTCCATCGGAGATGTCCTGCCTGCTTCTATTGAGCTGCCGAAAGGTACGGAAACCAAAGTCTCCGTCAAGATCGAACTCCCCGAGGGCATATCGAATGTCAGGGATGTGGTGTTCGCTGAAGGGGCGAGGATGCATATCTCGCTCAGCCTCGTGAATTCATTCCTGGCGGAAGGCGAAGTCACTCCGGAAATCAGTGTCGCAGGCCTCGGAGACCTCGTCATGATAGATGATCCGTCGTTTGATTCCCAGAACGGGACTCTGGATCTGAGCGGTCTGACACTTTCGGCTGAAAATCCTGTCGCCGAGCGTGATTACGACCTGACAGGACTTCCCGACATGGAATGGAACGGCAATAAGCTTGATGCCGAAGTATCTGTGGATGCTTCCGGAAAAATCAAATTCAGCAATGATGTTTCCACTACGGCAAATCTGATAGCCGCCCAGAGTGAAATGCTCGGCATTGATATCGACATCAGCTTCACCGGTACCATGATCGCGGATATGACCATGGATGTCGAACCTCTCGTAAGTAATGTCAATCCGGACATGGACATAGCCATCGGCGAAATAAAATTGCCGTCGGAAGTGAAGTCCGTCGAAAGAGTGGATATGAATGACAATTCCGGAATCACCATGAAGATATCATCCGAGAATCTGTCTCAGATATCGGGACTTGATGCTGTTCTTACCAACCTGCAGATCAAATTCCCTGAGGCTCTCGGTTTCGGTACGTATCCTGCCGGACAGCAGGGAACATTTGACGAAGCCAGCAGGACCCTTACCGTGGAAGATGCGGATCTGACGGAAGACATGGAAATCTTCATGCCGGTAGAGGCCATTCTTCCACCGGAGCCGGAGACTTCACCGGAAGGTGACAGGATCATCGCTTTTGACGGAAAAGTAATTGTGGAAGCGAGCTACAGTGCCGGAGGAAAGGGTATATCATTGTCTGAACTTCCTACGGAAGGAGGTGTGCCTGTAAATGCCGGCATCGTGATAGATGTGGTGCCGGATCTGTCTGTAAAGGATTATTCCCTGACTCTGAATGAAATCGAACCTCATGTCGTGGATATCAGCCAGGATATCTCCATGACATTCGGGGAAGAAGTCGGTGACCTCGGCAAGATTAAGGTAACGCCGCATGAAAAGAAGCAGATAACCATGTCGATAGACGCTCCTGAATTTGATGATATCAGTATCGAAGGCAGGAATCTGAAGATAGCTTTCCCTGAAATGCTGGTATTCGAACAAAACGGTCTTGACAGATATGGTTATGATCCTGAGGACAATTCCCTGAATTTCAACGGGACGCTTCCGACTGAGCCTGTAGTGCTCGATATCGACTATATCCTGATCGATCCGGTTCCTGTATCAGGTTCCGACCCTCTTGAATACACTGCCGGAGGGCCGCTGACTGTCACCGGTTCCGTCTCGGTGGTTACGGAGGAATTCGTACACAAGCCGGATGTGGACAAGCTGGTAGCGGAAGGCATATCCATCTCCGGACGTGTTCCTGCGCTTGAACTGAAAGACTGCGATGTCAGCATCGAGGAGTTCAAATATGCCTTAGACCAGACCCAGACCATAACGCTGTTCGATCCTGCAAGTCTGCAGGAGAGCATAAATGACCCTGACAATGAGGCTCTTAAGGGTCTGGAATCGCTGGAAATCAATACTGTAAATCTTTCCGACGCGAATTTTGCCCTCAATATAAATATCAAGTCCCTGCCTGAAGGTCTTGAAGATGCTGATCTGGTGCTCAATCTCGATGTTACCCTGCCGGAGGAAATAATTGTCGAGGAGAATCCTGACTATCCGGGTCTGGTAGAGGAAACCGAGAACGGGAAGGTTCTGCATCTGAACGAACAGTTTGAGAACGGGACCATTTCCATCGACTACGTCAGGATATCAGGTCTTGATATGACCGGAACGGGAAATATCGTGGATCTCGAAGAACCTCTCGAACGGGATGTGGTAGTCAGTGGCACGATAACTGCCGAAAATGCCACCATCACTTCTCCTGAGCAGCTGGACGGCGGCAAGGTCGAGGTAAGTATCGACGGAGGTATCAAGGACATAACAGTCGGCAAGGTGACCGGATATATAGATTATACCCTTGGCAGCGACGGCAGCATGAACCAGAATATTTCTCTCGACGGACTGCCTGATTTCGTTAAGGGTGACGACTTCACCTTGGATTTTGCGAACCCGTATATCATGCTGACCGTGGCATCGAACGTCGGTATTCCTGTCAAGGGAGAACTGTCTATAGTTCCGAACTATGCCGGCGGACCTGACGAGGATTCGGAGCAGACGGTAAACCTTTATATACCTGCTGCTGAAGAAGGCGAAAATACTGAACACAAATACTGGATAGCAAAAACGAATGAGAGCGTACCGTCCGGGTATGAATTCCTGGAAGCGGATATTCCTGCATTGCTGAAGAGGATTCCTGAAAGCATCGACATCAGGATAGATGCGGGAACCGTAGCTGACGAGATCTGCAATATAGATCTTTCATCCGATTATTTGCTTGACATGAATTATGATGTGGTAGTTCCGTTTGTATTCGGCGAAGATCTCAAGATAAAAATGGATTACACGATTCCTGGAGAAAGCGATGATGCCGGTGAAAACACAGGTGAAAGTCCGGAAGAAAGCAGCAATGCCCTGCCTCCTGTTCTCGGAGAACTGCTGAACATGAATGCACTCGGTCTGGGCGGATATATCGAATCCGCGCTGCCGCTCCAGCTGGAACTCACCATGGATCTGCTCGATTCACATGATAAAATCATCAGGACGGAGCCTATCAAGGTCAATATTGCTGCAGGCAGTGCTGAAAAGCCGGTCCAGTCTCCTCTTGATGTGGTGTTGAAACTCTCTGAAGGTGCCGACGGTACAGATCTGACCAAGATCAGGATGAATTTCGAAGTGACTTCCGGAAACATGTCAGGTGAGCCTGTTACGGACATGTCCTATATCCAGGCCGTACTGAAGGTGAAAGTCCCTGGCGGTATCACCATCGACCTGAGTTCGCTGGGTGAAAGCGAAAACAATACTGAGAATACCGATTACGAAAACTGATGATTATGAAAAAGAGAATATTGATTCTGATTACGATATGCCTGTTCCCGCTGCTCGCCGGCGGGCAGGCCTTGAAAGGCAGTTATTTCTCGGAGTATTCAGTGCTGAGAAACAAGCTGAATCCTGCATTCGTGCCGCGTTCTTCATACTTGGGCTTCGCCGGACTGGACAATCTCGGTTTGGGTATTACCAGCAACGTCGGAATGTCGAATTTCCTCTTCCCGTCAGGTGACGGCAGTCTTCTGACTTTCCTGCATCCGGATGTTTCTTCCGATACTTTCCTCGGGAATCTTCCTGCAAATCCTCATCTTGACCTGGATTTCGATACCGATATTCTGAACATAGGTTTCTTTACCGGGCCGAACAGTTTCTGGTCTATAGGACTGGGACTGAAGGTGGACGGTGAAATGAACCTTCCGAAGGAGCTGTTTTCTTTCCTGAAGAACGGTGCCGCCAATGATCCTCAGACATACAATATCAGGAATCTGAGTCTTATAGCCAACGCCTATGCAGAATTCTCTCTGGGATATTCCCATGATTTCTCGGATCTGGTTAAAGGGCTGAGCGTAGGTGCCAGAGTGAAGTTCCTTGCGCCTGTCGGAAGGGCGGATCTCAGGGTAAACAATCTGAATCTGACCATGAGTTCCGACATGTGGAAGGTCCAGGCCGATGCTTCTGCCTACCTTATGGCAAAAGGCGTGGATCTGTACATGAATGAAGACAAGACTTTCGGTTATGATCTGAATCCTGCGCAGCTCGGACTTGCAGGAATGGGTGCCGCATTTGATCTGGGAGTGGAATACCGTCTGCATATAAACGATTTCTTCGACAGTGTCAGGTTCTCTGCAGCAGTCACTG
Source organism: uncultured Bacteroidales bacterium (assembly GCA_944326365.1). Lineage (GTDB taxonomy): Bacteria > Bacteroidota > Bacteroidia > Bacteroidales > UBA932 > Cryptobacteroides. The sequence continues at coordinate 94,108 of CALVDR010000003.1, forward strand.
ATCTGGGATTCGTGAATTTCTCTGCACCGGCAGTACAGAAATTCCAGACATCAGGGGAGGTGACATACACCGGTATCGATGACATACAGCTCGGTCAAGACATGAATTTCGAGGATACCTTCACTGAAATCCAGGACCAGTTCATGGAGTTTCTGGATCTTGAGGAAGTTCCGGGAGAGAAGGTGAATTCCCGCATCAGGCCGCAGCTTTATGCCGGTGTCGAAGTGCCTTTCCTCTGGAACAGGATGAGTCTCGGTCTTCTCTACAGCGCCAAGTTCGGCTATACCAGCACTCGTGACGAACTTACTCTCGCCCTGAACATGAGGCCTGGAAAGTGCTTCAATCTGGGCGTGAACTATTCCATGCTCAACGCATCGAAATCCATAGGCTGGATACTGGAGTTCATTCCTCGCAGCGGTATCGGTTTCTTCATCGGCAGCGACTACACATTCCTGGAAGTGGCGAATCTGAAGATTCCGGATACCGATTTCAATCTTCCGGTCATTCCTGTGAACCAGATCAACATGAATATGAGGTTCGGCTTCCATATAGCCATGGGCAACAAGTACGATGACAAGGGTATTGCCCGCAGAGAGGCCAAACAGGCCCGTCGTGAGGCCCGGAGAGGATAGCAGGGGAGTATCCCGTAAGAAGGAGTACGAATAAAAAGATGGCGAGTCTGACTTTTGACCCGCCATCTTCTGTTTTTAAGCTAAGTAACGTGAGTTCGATGAAAAGAACGGAGTGAATTTCAGAGAACTACCTCTTTTAGAGGATTCGAGGAACGAATCCGTAGGCAAGTCCTCCCCTCGATAGGGGAGGATTTAGGTGGGGTGACACGTAAAAGGAATGGAGATTTCGAAGAAATCATAACGTCAGTTCGACGAAATCTCTGGTACTGAGTATAATAATTCGTCGAACTGACGTTAAGTAAGTATTTGTCATCTCGACCGGAGGTCCTGCGGACCGGAGTGGAGAGATCTGTAAATTATTTTATAAGATTTTCTACCTTGCTCAGAGGATATTCATAGTACGGTGTACAAGGCTCGTAACGGTATGGAATATACTCATAAAGGCGGCAATAAGCCTTGTCGGTCTTCCTGCTGTAAAATATATCCACGCGGAGACCGTTGCCCTTGTTCTCTTCTGCCAGATCTATTTCAGATGGGTTTGCAGCAAGCGCCGCAGCTGTAGCATCCCTTTTGCTCTGGGCGAAATAGATTTCTTTCTTTTTGTAAGTTTCCTTCGTCCCGTCGAGTTTATAGCAGGTTCTCAATACGAGAAGGAGGATAAGTCCGGCAAATATCATGAAGAAGCCGAGAATATTGACAGACTGTGATGTAGGCATGGCTACCAGAATGGCTCCGAAAACCACGAGTATAAGCGAAATGATGATATCTTGTGCAGAACGTCCTCTGCTGAATTCTTTTTCCATAATTGTAATATTTTGAATTTCAAGCCAGTCCCATGTAAAATTTCCGTGATTCCGGCGGACTGGCTCCATCACATGTCCGGAATCCCGTTTTATCTGTACCACCGGTAACAGGTGGCGGCAATTTTGCCTGCAATGGTTGATATGGGAAGTTCAGTTCGCCAAGGGGAACTTTCAGATAATCCCTGAAACGGCTAAACGATCAGGATGCGGAGCAGATGTATCCGTTCGGAATTGGATGACATGCCCCGGTCGAGAATGTTTACGTTATGTTGCAGAAAGTAGTATTTCTCTGGAAATGAATGAGTTATTCCGCCTTCGCATTGCAATTTGAAGCTGGGGGAGTGCTGCCTTTTGGATGAAGCCTGATTGTAGCCCGGGACACCGGTACCGGTATTTCTGAAGACGAGAACCTGACGGTTGTCGGATGCATTCAAGTGTTCGGCAGTACCTTTTAGGGCGTTATAAGCAAAGAGACCTTCCAAGTCGCTGTCTTTAAGGATGTTTACGCATCCTTTGCGTCCTGTGTCTGAAGAAATTCCCGATTCCGTAAAATCCGGCATCTCCGCAACGGAAATCGTCAGCGCGGAATAAACGGCTGCAGCCGCAGCTAAAGCCAGAATAATCGTATAAAATAATTTCTTCATAATCGGACGCGCAAATATAGCAAGTATTTTCGAATCCTCTTGAATTTTCACGATGAAACTTCGGTGTAAGATAAGTTAGACAGAATAGTTAATAAGTTAAAATTTTTGTCATACAATTTATATTATGTTAAGTAGCGCCTGTAAAAACACTGCAACCGCCTACTACAGATTATTTGCTGTTACCCGTGTAGTTTTTTATTATAATGAACTTGGAGGCAAGATTTTTTGCCGCGGCTTTTTTTCTGCCGCGAAAAAAATACTTGCCTCCATGCACTTTATCACCCTCTGTCACCCGCGTAGTTTTTTATTACAATAAAATCAGGGAGAATTTATTTTCGGACCTGTTTTTCTGGTTATAAAATTTGCTGTCACCCGCGTAGTTTTTTATTATAATGAACTTGGAGGCAAGATTTTTTGCAGCGGCTTTTTTTTCTGCCGCGAAAAAAATACTTGCCTCCAAAATTAAGATAACAGAAAAATAAAAAACTACCGTCCCCATTGGAGTTTCCACCCCGGCAGCTCCATTTTCTCTGCCAGCAACTCCTTCGAGAGCACAGGATTCGAATATATCTTCAGGAATATCTCACGCAGATCGGCGCGGTTCAAGGATTTTTCCACTGTATCAAGCTGATGCTCCATGTAAGAAACAAAAGCCTCGGAATCATCCGGTGTATAATGTTCGCTGTACTTGAATCCCTGATTCAGAAGATCATATGCGATGTAATTCGTTTTCCACAGCCTGTATCCCTCGATGACACGCAGGTCTACTGCATGACGTATCCATTGGTAACGGTCATTCTTGTCGCACTTCGATGCGGCATCGATCTCCTCGGATGTGAGCGGCAGCCCGATATTCAGATGAATATTCCCCTTCTGCTGCTTGATGCCTGTCAAAATGCTGTTCAGATCCTCACCAGGCGCCTTCACATACTTCTGTGTCCGTGAAATCAGCAGTTCACGCGCTTTCAGTACATCGCAAGGTTCGTATTCGTATGAAATGCTCAGCGGTATGATGTTCAGCTCCTCGAAATTCCGTTTGAAATCCGCTGTGCCGCTCATGTCGAGCATTTTCAGCAGGCCCTGCTCCGTGATATCCTCCCCGTCTTTGGTCCTCCCCTGTCTCTGCGCCAGCCAGATGGAGCTTTTCTGTTCCGTGATATTCAGACGTATATATTTCGAAAGCAGCTGAGAAGACAGGTAGAGTTCCCGGGCTGAAATGCCCCTCACTACCTTGATCATCCTGTTCGAACGTATCAGATATTCTATGAACTTGTTCGTGATCAGATTGTCTCCCACAGCTATTTCCGTGAGCGGAATCCCGTTCCTGTACAGCACCAGTTGGGTGATGGCAGGGTCCAGTATGATATCCCTGTGGTTTGACAATGCCAGGAATTTTTTCCCGCCGTCGATATTGGCAATGCCGTCATAAGAAAAATTGTGGGCGGTATGCTCAAGCACCCATTCAATCACCTTCGACATCACCATCACCTGGAAATCATCTATGCTCTTCACCTGTTTCAGGATATTCTGCAGATAATCAGGAGCTTCCTCAGGGAAGAAATACTGTGAGACTTCCTGAAGGACAGGATTCTCGGCTACTATATTCAGCGCCTTCACCGCTTCTTCGTCGGTATACGGGCTGATGCTTTCAAATTCGGACAAATCTATCATAATATTTTTATCGGATGTGTAATTGATACAAAGTTAATATTAAAAATGATATTTCCGCAGCGACAGCAGTCATTTGCAAGGCACGCTAATCCCGGAACAGGATCGAACTGTCGCCGTAGCTGAGGAAACGGAAGTCATGAGAGAGAGCGAAATCATAGATTTTTCTCCAGTCTCCATGCACGAAAGCTGAAATCAGAAGCAGAAGCGTACTCTGAGGCTGATGGAAATTGGTCACCAGAACATCCACTATCCTGAACCGGAATCCAGGCACTATTATGATCCTGGTGCCGACTTTCAGCTCGTCCAGCCCATTCGCATCCAGATAATCCGTTATCGCCGTCAGAGCATCCTTTGTCGAATAAGTGTACTCTCTCTCGTAAGGTACCCATTGGCCGACATCCTCCGGACTCCCGTTTTCAATACAGCTGACTCCTATATAATATAATGACTCCAGAGTCCGCACTGATGTGGTGCCTACGGCAACCACCTTGCGGCCGCCTGCGGCAATCTCCCTGATGAGCGATTTCCTGACCACAAAAGGCTCGCGATGCATCCTGTGCCCGGCAATTACTTCTGATTTCACGGGCAGGAAAGTCCCGGCTCCGACGTGAAGGCAGACAGTCTCCATATCCACACCTTTTGCCTTGATGGCATCCAGCTCTGTCTGCGTGAAATGCAGTCCTGCGGTAGGGGCCGCTACGGAACCTCTGTATCTGGCATAAAGCGTCTGGTATCTCTCGGTATCGATGGCTTCGGAATCCCTGTTCAGGTACGGAGGTATGGGTACGCTGCCGCAGATTTCCAGCACCCGGGAAAACGGCTGACCCCCGCTCCATGAAAACTCTACCACGGATGTTTCTCCATCGCGTTCCACCAGAGATGCCTTGAGGTCCAAAGCAGAAACCTCCGGATTCTTTTCCGGATTGTAAAGTTCAAGTATATCGGATTTCCATCGCTTGACGTTTCCTACGATGCATTTCCATCTGCAGCAGGATGTTTCGGCGAAAATAAGGTTGTATTCCGCAGGCAGGACCGGCTCAAGACAGAATATTTCTATATGAGCACCCGTCTCCCTCTGGAAATGCAGACGGGCCGGGACGACTTTCGTATCGTTGAACACCATGATGGAGTCCTCCGGTACAAGTTCCGGGATTTCCTTGAAAACATGCGAAGAGACTTCTCCGTGTGAATATTCGAGCAGTTTCGACATATCCCTCTGCGCCAGCGGATATTTTGCTATCCTGTCATCAGGGAGCTCGTAATCAAATTCAGAAATTTTGATTTCAGGTATCATTTCATTGATTTCAGATAGTCGGACGCGAAATTACGGAAATTTAACGAAACATCATCAAAAGACGTACAATATTACCGCTATTTACAAATGTAATTCAATATTTCAAATCATGTAAATACAAAAGTAAATGTCAATACTGCTTCGATATGTGAAAAATATAAAATTATAAATAATTTATAGAAATATAAATTATTGAATTAGCAAGAATATTAAATAATACATATAATATTAAAACTCAGTATTTTAATATCTTTTATATAAAGTAATAATTTAATGAATACATCCAATTCCACTGTCCGGAGGACGCAAAATCAGTATTTCGGACATATAATTTTATTATAACAGCGTATAATCAATTATTTACAACTGTTATCTACAGTAATGCATCAATGACTTATCTATACTCCCCTACCGTTGTTTACATTTGTAACTTGATATATGTTTACATTTGTTATCAAAATTATTGCTACATTTGTAAATAAAACGTATAGAAAAATGAATCGTCGTCTTTTGCAGTTTCTGGCTGCCGAGAACATATCCCAGGCCGCTTTCGCCGACAAGATACACGTAGCCAGGGCTAGTGTGTCGCACATCCTGAAAGGGAGGAACAAGCCTGGCTATGATTTTTTCGAGGGTGTTACCAGAAACTACCCTTCCCTTAATCTGGAGTGGCTCCTGACCGGAAAAGGCAAGATGTACAGGTTCGATGAGTCAAAGCCCTCCGATGATCTGCCAACCTTCCGGGAATCGCCTGCAGGTACGGAGACCGATCTTTTTTCGGCTGCACGCGATTCTCGGGAAGCCCATGGGGAAGGCCATGTCCGCATGGACAGCACTGATATCATCCCTGAAGAGTTTTCAGAAGTCCCTTCTCCGGAGGACGATGCGGATGAAAAGCCTTCAGAGCCCGTGCAGAGGAAGGCTGTCAGGATCACCGTTTTCTATGACAACGGTACCTTCGAAGAATTTTCGCGATGAAAAAAGGGGCTTTTTGCGTATCTTTGTGCGATAATTACCGGTAATTATGTATAAGCATATCATACGTCCGCTGCTGTTCAGTCTGAATCCAGAGACAGCGCATAATCTGACTTTTACGGCCCTCAGGTGTCTGAGATATGTTCCGTTTGCGAAGCCATTGGCCAGGATGGCCTTCAGAAAGGATGATCCGGCTCTGGAGAGGGAGGTTTTCGGTCTGAAATTCAGGAATCCGGTCGGTCTGGCCGGCGGTCTTGACAAGAACGGAGAATTTTACAATGACCTGGCGAATTTCGGTTTCGGATTTGTGGAAATAGGGTCGCTGACGCCTGAACCGCAGCCTGGCAATCCCAAGCCGAGGCTCTTCCGTGTGGTGAAGGACAGGGCTATAATAAACAGGATGGGAATCAACAACAAAGGCGTAAAATATGCTGTCGGACAGCTCAAACGCCACCACCCTGAAGTGCTGGTGGCAGGAAACATCTCCAAGAATACAAACAGCATAAATGAAGATGCGTCCAAGGATTATGAGACAGCCTTTGCCATGCTTTATGACTTCGTGGACATGTTCGTGGTGAATATTTCGTGCCCGAACGTGAGCGGTCTTTCGGATCTGCAGGACGTGTCATTCCTGTCCGATATAGTGGACAAGCTGCTGAATCTCAGAATGTATTTCGACGAGTACCGTCCGATTCTCATCAAGGTCTCCCCTGACATTTCGCATCAGCAACTCGATGAGATCATCGACTATGCCCTGATGTCAGGCGTGGACGGAGTCGTGGCCGGGAACACTACCAGATCCCGGGACGGTCTGACGCTGCCGCAGGAGAAGATAGACGAGATAGGGAACGGAGGCATGTCGGGAGCCCCTCTTTTCGCCAAGAGCCTTTCTCTGGTAAAGTATATCAGTGAAAAGTCGAAAGGCAAGCTTCCTATCATAGGAGTCGGAGGGATCATGTCGGGCGAACAGGCACAGCAGATGCTCGATGCCGGGGCGTCGCTGGTCGAGATCTACAGCGGTTTCATCTATGAAGGTCCGTCGCTGGTCAGGAGGATAAACAAATACATCCTCGACCATCAGGCAAAACGGCAGCATTCATCAGGAGACAGCAGGATATGACCACGGCAGGCATTTGCACTATCGGTGACGAGATATTGATCGGACAGATCACGGACACCAACTCAGCTATGATATCCAGGGAACTCGGCAAGGCCGGGATACGTGTGACTGAAATGATTTCAATCGGGGATATCAGGCAGGATATAGCCGCGGCGGCAGAGACACTGCTTCGCAAAAACGACATCCTGATAGTGACAGGAGGCCTGGGACCTACGAAGGATGATGTCACCAAAAGCGTGATTTACGAATTGTCCGGAAGCTCGTCCTACGTGACCGACAGCAGGCAGCTGGAGATCATCCACCGCATATTGTCTTCCCGCGGACTTGATGTCATGGATATAAACAGGCGGCAGGCAGACGTGCCGGACAAATGCGAGGTGATCCCGAACAGACTGGGGACTGCTCCGGTGATGGTGGCCAGGTTTCCTGCCGGAAGATTCGGACACGAAGCCGCCATGTATTCCCTCCCTGGAGTGCCATTCGAAGCTGCCGGAGCGATGCCGGATATCGTGGCGGATATCAGGAAACATTTCAGACTCTCCGAAATACATCACAAGACCATAATGACATACGGGATAGCGGAATCCGCGCTGGCTGAAAAGATATCCGCCTGGGAAGAGGCCCTGCCATCGTCAGTCCGCCTTGCATATCTCCCGGACCCGCTGAAAGGCGTATCCTTGCGCATGTCTGTCTATGGTCAGGATGAAGACGCAGCGTCTCTGTTTGCCGCCGAAACAGCCAGACTCAGGGACATATTGGGAGACGCCATTTATGCTGAGGAAGAGAAAACCTTGCCGGAAGTTCTGGGAGATATTCTGCGCAGCAGCGGGAAGACTATCAGCACGGCTGAATCATGTACCGGAGGCATGGTCGCGTCTCTGATAGCCTCCGTTCCCGGGGCCTCGGATTATTTTCTGGGCTCCGTAGTTTCTTATTCGTATAGCGTGAAGGAAAAGGCGCTCGGTGTACCCCGTGAAATCATAGACCGGTTCGGGGCTGTAAGTCCTGAATGCGCAGCAGCTATGGCAGACGGAGTCCGCAAGCTGACCGGGTCCGATTTCGCTGTAGCCACTACCGGGAATGCGGGCCCTTCCGCTTCGGAAGACAAGGAACTGGGGCTTGTGTGGGTCGGTGTCAGTTCGGCAAAGGGTTCGAAGACGATGGATTTCCACTACCGCAATGACAGGAAACGGAACATGGAACGTTTTTCCGCGTCAGCATTGGACGCAGTCCGGAAATTCATACTTCAGCAGTCAAACATTTGAATATCATAAAATATAACAAAAATGTTTGTTGTGATAACATTTTTGTTATATCAGTTTGCCCCCCTCATGGACGCGTGAATCCGGGAATATTGCCGTCAGGCTATAACAGTTTCAGGAAATTGCCTCCGGCAATCTTTTCAATGTCTGTATCACTATAGCCGCGGCTGGCGAGTTCATCGAGAATAAGGCTGAAATGCGATATGTCCTCCATCCCTGACGGTGTGACGGGAATTCCGTCAAAGTCGGAACCGAGACCTACGTGGTCAGCTCCCACCAGAGAAACGACATGGTCGATGTGATCGGCTATCAGCTTGTATGAAGGCCTGTCCATGGCTGCAAGTTCATCTTCAACTGCGTACCATGCAGCCCTTTTCGCGGGGTCCGACGGGTCTCCGATGAATTCGGCTTCGACAGCTTCGCCTCTGGCTTCGATACCTGATGCAGACAGTCTGGCTGCAAATCCGTCGTCAAGGAATACCGGATAGAAATTTATCTGGATCACTCCCCCTTTTTCTGCCATGGACCGGATCATGTCATCCGTCAAGTTGCGCTTGTGGCCTGCCAGAGCCCTGCAGCATGAATGCGTGGCTACGACCGGTTTTTCTGAGAATTTGAGGACATCGTAAAAGGCTGCATCGGATATGTGCGAGACGTCTATGAGCATATCAAGCCGGTTCATCTCGGCTACGACTTCCCTGCCGAACGGGCTAAGGCCTCCCCATCTCGGCTGTGACGGTGCACAGGAGTCGCATATTTCATTGTGTGCGGAATGGGACAGGGTCATGTAGCGGATCCCCATCCGGCGGAACAGGCGCAGCAGCGGCAGCGATTTCTGTATTGCAGAGCCGTTTTCAAGCCCGAGAAAGACAGAGGTCAGGCCTTTTGCCTTGGCGGCAAGGGCTTCTTCCCTGGAAGTCACGATAGCAGCCTGTCCGGGCGCCGAATCCACAGCGTCATACACGTCGGCAAGCAGTTCCATCGCATATGACGTGGCTTCTGAAGGCCCGAGTGCGGGAGGAATATACAGCGCGAAAAAAGCCCCGTCCACTCCCCCTTTCTTCATTTTCGGGAAATCGACATGTCCATGGCTGTTCCAGACTCCGATGTTCCGCAGCCTGTGTATCTGCGACGGGGTGTCACAATGCGAATCGAGTACGAACATTTTATCCGGCGGACTATTTCCGTGCCATTTTCTGCCTTACTGCTTCATAAAGCACGACAGACGTGGCTACGGACACATTCAGGGACGAAATCCCGCCGGACATCGGGATGGCGGCTTTTTCATCAGCCAGGTCCAGCATTCCCTGTGAAATACCTTTTCCTTCTGACCCCATCACGAAAGCGCACGGTCCGGTCATGTCCGAATCATATATTGTTCCTGAAACCTTTTCGGTGACTGCTATGATCCTGAATCCGCTCTGTTTCAGGTAATAAACGGCAAGCCTTAGATTCGGCACCTTGGCTACGGACAGCCTCATCAGAGCACCTGCAGATGCCTTGATGGCTTCGGCATTGATGGCTGCGCCTCCTTTTGCAGGGAGTATGATTCCGCTGCCGCCGGCACATTCCAGTGTCCTGGCGATAGCTCCTAGATTCCTGACATCGCTCACTCCGTCCAGAATCACGATCATCGGAGCCGGATTTGTGGCCAGGGCAGTATCGATCAGTTCTTCATAAGGCACATAGTCTATTTTCGAGATATAGGCTATGACACCCTGATGGGCACCGCGGATGGTCCTGTTCAGCCTTTCCACAGGCACGAACTGGTACTGGATGCCGTGCTGTTTCAGCAACGACATAAGCTCCCCGTACTGTGAGCCTTCCATCCCCTGTTTCAGCAGGACCTTGTCGAATTTCTTTCCTGCTTTTACCGCCTCCATGACGGGATGTATCCCGAAGAGGTATTGCATCTGCTGTTCTTCCATGACAAAATTGTTTATGATTCCAGGCTTTCGACCAGGTTTTCCCACTCGGATGTCTTGGCATCCTGATCGCGTTTCAGTTCGAGATATTGTCTTGTCAGTTCCATAATATCATCAGACGGACCGGGAGTAGCCAGTACAGCCTCTATGGACTTCATCTTCGTTTCTGTCTCCTCTATCCCCTTTTCCAGAAAAGCTATACGGTTCCTGACACGGCGTTCTTCCTTCGATATGAATTTTTTCTGCTGATATTCCTGTCTGGACGCCGTAGGGGCCTTTTCCACCGGTTTTTCGTTTTCCGGTAGCCTGGCTTTGCGCTCAAGCTCGTTCAGGCTTTCCAGCCGGCGTTTCCTCAGGAAGTCTTCCACACCGCCCAGATGCTCCGTTACCTTTCCGTCCCTGAACTCGTACAGTTTGTCCACCAGACCGTCCAGAAAGTCCCTGTCATGGGAAACTATGATCAGGGTGCCGTCGTAGGCTTTCAGTGCCTGTTTCAGTATGTCTTTCGATCGGATGTCCATGTGGTTCGTAGGCTCGTCCAGAGCAAGCAGGTTGTATGGCTTCAGAATCAGTTTCGCCATCGCCAGACGCGCCCTTTCGCCGCCGCTGAGGACTGCCACCTTCTTGTCGATGTCCTCTCCCTTGAACAGGAATGCCGCCAGTATATCACGCAACTTTGTCCTGATATCGCCTGTGGCAATACGGTCAAGAGTGCCGAATACCGTGTCGTTCTTGTCCAGTATGTCTTCCTGATTCTGGGCATAATATCCGATATTGACATTGTATCCTGTCTTTGCTGTTCCTTCCAATGGTTCCAGCTCTCCCATGACTGCTCTCATCAGGGTGGTTTTTCCCTCGCCGTTCCTTCCTACCAGAGCGACCTTCTCTCCCCTGCGGACTTCGATATCAGCCCCTGTAAAGACCACCTTTTCACCATGGCCATCCCTGGCGGGATAGCCCAATGACAGATTTTCAGCCTTGAATACCACGTCTCCCGAACGCGGTGCCGGAGGAAACTTGACAGTGAGCGCCGAATTGTCTTCCAAGTCCACCTCTATCCTGTCCAGTTTGTCCAGCTGTTTGATCCTGGACTGGACCTGATTCGATTTGGTCGGCTTGTAGCGGAATCTTTCGATGAAGTCTTCCGTCTTTTCTATCATTCTCTGCTGGTTCTCGTACGCAGCCTTCTGCTGTGCAATCCTCTCTTTTCTGAGTTCAAGATACTGGCTGTACGGGACTTTGTAGTCATGGATATGCCCCAGCATGATCTCCACGGTGCGGTTAGTGATATTGTCCAGAAACTTCCTGTCATGGGAAATCAGCACCAGAGAACCCTTGTAAGCTTTCAGATAGTCTTCAAGCCATTCTATGGATTCTATGTCCAGATGGTTTGTAGGCTCGTCCAGAAGCAGGACATCAGGCTTCGACAGCAGGATCTTGGCCAGTTCTATGCGCATGTTCCAGCCCTGGCTGAAAGTCTCCGTAGGCCTGGAAAGTTCTTCAGTCTTGAAGCCGAGACCCAGCAGCGTCTTTTCTGCCGCGACACGCGGTGATTCAGACTTTGTATACGCCAGCCTGTCATTCACATCGTTCATCCTCTCGATGAGTTTCTGATATTCAGGCGAGTCGTAGTCTTCGCGGCTCGACAGTTCGTCCATGATGGAATTCAGTTCGTCCTCCATGCTGAACAGTTCGGAAAAAGCTGTCATGGCTTCGTCTATGACACTCTTTCCCTTATGGTGCTCCATGATCTGCGGCAGATAGCCTATCCGCAGATCCGACGGCATCTCTATCTTTCCGGACGTAGGTTTCTGAAGGCCGCAGACAAGTTTCAGTATGGTCGACTTGCCTGCACCGTTCTTCCCTACCAGGCCGATCTTGTCATTCTCGCTGATATGGAAACTGATGTCGTCGAGCAGAGTGAATCCGCCGTATGCTACAGTCAGAGAGTTTATGGAAATCATAATGTCGCGGCGATGATTCCAGCCAGTTTTTCCGGACATCTCACAGGATGTCTGGTGACGGAGTCTATGAAGCCGAGGATGACTTTCCCCGTGCATAGAAGCGTCCCTTCCTGATTGTATATTTCATTGTTTACTTCCAGTTTGGCCATAGGTACCTTGTCTATTCTGGAGACTATCCGTATGATGTCTCCCATTTTCGCCGGATTCCTGTATTTGGCTTCGACGGATATTACCGGAAGCATGACTCCTTCCGCCTCTATCTCTTCTATCGGCAGGCCGTGTCTGGCCATCATGTCGGAACGGCCGCATTCGAAATACCTCACATAGTTCGAATGGTGCACTATTCCCATCTGGTCAGTCTCGTAATACCTTACTGCAAGTTCCAATTCCGATTGCATAATTCTCCTGACTATTCATGCGGATCTTCCGCGATATCAACCTTTAAGTACTTTCAGGGAAGCCTTGGCCGCCTCTATCTTGGCGAGAGAGTCAGCTTCCTTCTTCCTCTCCATGGCAACAACCTTTTCAGGCGCGCTGCTGACGAACTTTTCATTCGAGAGCTTCTTTCTTACGCTTTCCAGGAACTTTTCCTGATAGGCTATGGCGGCCTCCAGCTTCGCTATCTCCTCTTCCGCATTCACCATCCCTGTCAGAGGGACGAACATTTCGAATGTCTTCACCATGAATGTCACACCCGATGCAGTTTCTCCGAATGAATCGGCCGTCTCTACGGTTACGTTGGCCAGTTTTTCTATGACCGGGACTACCGCTGCCGGGAAACCTGTCTTCACTTTGAGAGTGAGGGCTTCTTTCGGGGAAATGTTCTTCTGCTGACGGATATTCCTCACTCCGGCTACAGCCTCGCAGGCATTGTCAAACGCCGAAATGAAATCCGCATCGAAATCTTCTGCTACAGGATAACGCTGGAGCATGATGGTCTCCCCTTCCTTCCTCGCTGACATTGCATGCCATAGTTCTTCCGTGATGAATGGCATCACAGGATGTATCATCTTCAGCAATGCCTCGAAATACCCTCTGGTAACATCGAAAGTCATCTGGTCGATTCCTGCACCGTAAGCAGGCTTTACAGCTTCGAGATACCATGAGCAGAAGTCATCCCAGAAGAATTTGTATATGGTCATCAGAGCATCGGAGATCCTGAATTTGGAGAAATGGTCTTCCACCTGCACAAGCACCTGGCTGAGCTTGTATCCGAACCATTTCACCGCAACGGCAGCCGACTGAGGCTGCTGAGCAGAGGCATCGATATTCCATCCGGCTATAAGCCTGTATGCATTCCAGATCTTGTTGCAGAAATTCCTGCCCTGCTCTATCTGTGCCTCATCGTACAGAATATCGTTTCCTGCAGAACTGCACAGGAGCATGCCAAGTCTCACGGCATCCGCACCGTATTTCGCTATCAGATCGAGAGGGTCCGGAGAGTTTCCGAGGGTTTTCGACATTTTCCTGCCGAGCTTGTCGCGGACGATGCCGGTAAGATAGACATTCCTGAAAGGTACGTCCTTCATGAATTCGTTTCCGGCCATGATCATCCTGGCTACCCAGAAGAAAAGAATGTCCGGGCCTGTCACCAGGTCATTAGTCGGATAATAGTATGACAGATCCCTGTTCGGCTCATGGTCAGGATGTCCCGGTTTTTCCGGATCGAACACGGATATCGGCCAGAGCCATGATGAGAACCATGTATCCAGTACGTCCTCGTCCTGTTTCAGATCAGCGGCAGTGACGGACGGATCGATTTTTCTGGCAGCTTCCAGGGCCGCTTCCGGTGTAGATTCCACTACGAACTGCCCGTCAGGCAGGTAATATGCAGGGATTCTCTGTCCCCACCAGAGCTGGCGGGATATGCACCAGTCACGTACATTCTCCATCCAGTGTCTGTAAGTGTTCCTGTATTTGTCAGGGATGAGCTTCACCTTGCCGCTTTCAACTGATTCCAGAGCGTCGGTTGCCAGGGCATCCATCTTCAGGAACCACTGCATGGAGAGCCGCGGCTCGATCACGGCATTCGTCCTTTCGGAATAGCCTACAGGTGATGTATAGTCTTCGACCTTTTCGAGATTGCCCGCATCGCGGAGCATTCCTTCTATCTTTTGGCGGGCATCGAACCGGTCCTCTCCTACCAGTATCTGCGCCTTTTCGTTCAGCCGGCCGTGGTCGTCTATGATATCGATGACAGGCAGGCCGTGTCTGAGTCCGATTTCATAGTCGTTCACGTCATGGGCCGGAGTGACTTTCAGGCATCCGGTACCGAAGCCCATCTCCACATAGCTGTCCTCGATGATAGGAATTTCCTTGTTTATCAACGGGATGAGGACCTTTTTGCCTTTCAGCCAGTGATACCTTTCGTCTTCCGGATTTATACATACGGCGGCATCGGCCATGATAGTCTCCGGACGTGTAGTGGCGATGATGATGTATTTGTCCGTAGGATTTCCGTTTCCGTCCGAAATGAAATATCTCAGATGATAGAACTTGCTGACGGTGTCCTTGTGTACTACCTCCTCATCACTTACCGCAGTGTGTCCGACAGGGTCCCAGTTCACCATCCTGATACCTCTGTATATGTAGCCTTTTTTATAGAAATATACGAAAGTGTTTATGACAGCCTCGCTCAGGTCAGGATCCATGGTGAATCTGGTCCTGTCCCAGTCACATGAGGCGCCGAGTTTGCGGAGCTGGCTCAGAATGATGCCTCCGTGTTTCTCTTTCCACTCCCAGGCATATTTGAGGAACTCTTCACGTGTCAGATCTTCCTTGTTTATCCCCTCTGCCTTCAGCTTGGCCACCACCTTGTTCTCGGTAGCGATAGACGCATGGTCAGTGCCCGGGATCCAGCACGCATTCTTGCCGTCCATTCTGGCTTTGCGGATGAGCACGTCGTTCAAGGTGTTGTTCAGGACATGTCCCATATGGAGAATCCCTGTCACGTTTGGCGGCGGAATGACTATCGTATAAGGTTCACGCTCATCCGGTTCTGAATGGAAAAACTTGTGTTCAAGCCAATAGGCGTACCATTTGTCCTCTGTCTCGGAAGGATTGTATTTTACAGAAAGTTCCATAATTACGTATATTCGGCGAATTTATATCGGTTTTGATAAAAATCCGACAAATATAGTCATTTTTTTGTTATTCCTGCAGGTATTTCCGTCTCACCGCCCTACTCTTCCAGGAATTTCTTCAGGTGAAGATATACCTGATATACCGGGAAGCCCATGATAGTGTAAAACGACCCCTGGATGGACTCGATGCCGACATAGCCTATCCATTCCTGGACACCATAGGCCCCGGCCTTGTCGAAAGGTCTGTATCTGTCTATATACCAGTCTATTTCCTCTTCCGCAAGTTCTCTGAACCTGACCAGGGCAGTGTCCGAGAATGTCTCTTCCTCCGCTGCCGATCT
Organism: uncultured Bacteroidales bacterium; assembly: GCA_944326365.1. Lineage (GTDB taxonomy): Bacteria > Bacteroidota > Bacteroidia > Bacteroidales > UBA932 > Cryptobacteroides. Next base: position 109,822 of record CALVDR010000003.1, read on the forward strand.
TATGGTCACGGCCGTCACCACTTCGTGCTGCCTGCCGGACAATTTTCTCAGCATCCGCACCGCGTCTGCCCTGTCGGAAGGCTTTCCGAGCACTTCGTCTCCGCAGATGACTACGGTATCGGAAGTGATAAGTATCTCATCATCGGCCAGCGGCCTGTGGAAACCGTGCGATTTCCCTTCGGACATCATGGCCGGAATCTCATGGAATGCCTTGATCCCATGAAAATTCTCCTGGAACGTATTCCCGGTATCTACCGTAAAGTCCAGATCAAGACCTCCGAGCAACTCTTTCCTCCGTGGAGACGCGCTGCCCAGAATTATGCGTTTGCCTTTAAGTTCCATATCAGACTGTTTCCGTCAGAATTTCTTCTTATATAACGACACGTCGAGACTCCACGTCCCCTGAGCCTTCATCACTTTCTCGATAGTGTCTCTCACGCAGCCTCTGCCTCCGGCTTTCGGAGAAACATAGTCTGCTGCTTCCAGCACTTCGGCCACGGCATCCGCCGGAGCCACTCCGCAGCCGCACTTGACCATTACGGGCAGATCCGGAAGGTCATCTCCGAAATACATCACCTCTTCCGGCCTGACTCCATGCCTGGCGCAGAAGTCATCGAAGTCTTCGATCTTGTCTCTCGATCCCAGATAAACATCTTCAGCCTTCACCCCGCAAGTCAGGAAACGTTTCCTTATGCTTTCAGAGCGTCCTCCGGTGATGATTCCCAGATGGTATCCGCCCATAGAGGCCATGCGAAGACCGAATCCGTCCTTCGAATCGAATGTACGGAAAAGTTCTCCGTCCAGATTCGCCAATATGCCTCCGGTCGTCAGGACTCCGTCCACATCGAAAGCGAAGGCTTTGATAGTCTTGAATATATCTTCCATAATCAGTAAACCTGCCGGACTCAGGACAGTCCGTTCTGGCCTCCGCCTACAGGAAATGTGATTTTATGCTGGTCAGACGCGAATTTGATCTGTCCGAACTGGGCTTCGTATTTGGCGACATTGTCCTGAAGTGCCAACATCAGTCTTTTCGCTGTCTCAGGGGTCATTATCACCCTGCTCACCACCTCCGCTTTCGAATAGCCTGGAAGGTTTGAAACGCAGTCCACCACGAATTCTGTCGAAGAATGTGTGATGAGAGCGAGATTTGAATATACTCCTTTGGCTACATCGGGCTTGATCTCGATACTGAGCTGAGGCCCTTTCTTATTATTGCTCTGGTCTTCCATAATTGTATTTTTGTTTCCTATATTGTCCGGTCACGCATTGAAACGGCAGCCCGTTTCACCGAATCATGCAAATTTATGAATAATTAACGACAAATAATATATCAGCTCGTATCTGGAGGTTATATTTGCAGAAAAATCATTCAATTTAACGGAAATGAACGCAAAAATCATTCTGGCAGCATTGTTATGCGCTTTCTTTGTCCTGGCAGACACCGTCATTGCCGCAGACAGCGGCAGAAAACAGACAGTTACGGACCAGATGTCAATTCCGAAAATGAAAATAACAGTCTTGTCCGACATACACGTCATGGCTCCTGAGCTTCTCGTAGAGGATGGTCCTGCGTATCAGGATTATATTGCAGGTGACAGGAAACTTCTGAAAGAAGGACCTGAAATATTGAAAACCGCTGTGACGAAGATATTGGCCGACAGGCCGGACATCGTTCTCATAAGCGGGGATCTGACGAAAGACGGCGAATACGCATCACATAAGCTTGTTTCAGAAACTCTTCTCAGGCCTCTGGCAGATGCCGGAATCAGAACTTTTGTCATTCCGGGAAACCATGACATAAACAATCCGGACGCAGTGGAGTATCACGGTGACAGCACTGTCCGGACCAGGACGGTAAGTGCGGATGAATTCGCCGCTTTCTATCAGGATTACGGCTATGGAGAGGCTGTCGCCAGAGATACCGCCTCCCTGACTTATGTAGCCCGGCTCAACGATTCGGTCAGACTGCTTGCGATAGATGCGTGCAGATATGAGGACAATGATTTCGGGACCGGTACTTGTGTGGTAGGCGGAAGGATCAAGGATGCCACTTTTGATTTTATCCGGGAACAGGCGGCCCTTGCTCAAAAGGACGGTTGCAGAATGCTGGCTATGATACATCATGGTGTCGTAAGACATTGGAAATGGGAGGATAAGGCTATGGCGGACTACTTAGTGGCAGACTGGAAGAAATGCGAAAGGCTTTTCAGGAAATATGGACTTGACATCATCTTTTCCGGACATTTCCATGCTCAGGACATTTCACGTTACGGTAGCGGAAAATCTGCGGTGTACGACATTGAGACAGGATCCACTGTAAGCTATCCGATGCCTGTCCGGAATCTTGTTCTTGGAACCGACAGCCTGTCTGTCCACACTTGGCACATCGCTCCCCTGATGGAAGACAAAACTCTGGAAGGCAAGGCTGTGCATTATGCCCATGAGGCTATCGCTTCCATAGTGCGCAGTCTGGTGCCGGAAACTATTCCTCAGGAAATCGTCGGGGAGGCGGCATCCGTGGCAGGTGACGCATATGTCGCCCATATTCAAGGTGACGAGTCCATGTCTGACGAGGAGCTGGAAGCACTCAAGGCTGTGGTGAAAAAGGTCCGCAAACATTCATTCAAATATGCTTTCATCCTCGACCATATCACCCGTTATCTGCATACCGACAAGGAAGGATTTCCGGACAACGACTGCGTGATTCCGCTGTAAAAAGTTTTCATGCTAAAGTTCCGTATCTTGTATCAGATGTCCGTTTTCGAGCTGAGGGGCGATGAAATGTTTTTTGGCGTACTCCCACAGGGCCTCTGAACCGGCTGACGTTCCGGCGTTCCTGTGCAGGACTTCGCTCAGTTTCCGATGTCCTTCCTTCCAGGCCCTGCCGTCAGTGGCCGCCTGCAGCATCATCGGCTGGAAATTGTCCAGCGTATGCGCGAAATGTGCCTCCGGGGTTTCGTCCGCCTCGAATTCTTCCCACAAGGCACGGAGTTTCAAGCAAAGGTCATCCGGAAGCTGAGAAAAGAGTTTGTCAGCAGCTGCGTTTTCGCGCGCTTTCTGTGTCTTGAGACCTTCGGTATCATAGGCGAAAGTGTCCCCTGCGTAGATTTCCACAAGGTCGTGAATCAGGACAATGCCCATCACTTTCAGCACATCTATCCTTTCGTTCGAGTATTCGCTCAGAAGCAAGGCCATCATGGCCAGATGCCAGGCATGCTCGGCATCGTTTTCGAAGCGTCCGCCGTCAGTCAGATAAGTCCTTCTCCGGATAAACTTTTCCTTGTCTATCAGCCGGCAGAAATCCACTATCCTGTCCAGCCGTCCGGTGTCTTCCTTTTGTATCTTTTCTTCCATTTGTATCTTTTCTTCCATTTGTCCTATGTTTGACCGGATAAAGTTACTTAAAACGGAAGAAATATGGCACTCTGTAACTCAGAATTTTTTCAGCCACTCACGGAGAAGTCCGGCCAGGAAAGGATATAAAAGCCTTGTCAGGCCAATATATAACTGCTCGCCAGTCATGCTCCAGCCCCCTATCGGGGTATACATCTGGACATTTCTCGCCTCCGTCAACAGTCCGAAGACATTCAGGTTCAGGCACAGGTCAAGCGTCAGGAAACCTGCCGCAGCGACCAGCAAGCCAAGGACGATATCAGGCAATTTTCTGAAAATATCAGACAGCCCATAATGAAGGCGAGCACGACTTTCCATGCCGGGATATTGCCTATCATCGGAAAGAGTCCGCACTGTCCGAGAAAATAGAAGCACGCCCCTATCACGGTTCCGAAAACAACCATCGGATGCAGCCGGACAAGCCTCCGCTTGAAGAATCCCCATGTAGTCATCTTTCCCCATCTGTCATCGTATGCATAGCCTATCACGAATCCCGAAAGGACGAAAAAGAAGTCCACCGCCAGGTAGCCGTGGTTTATAAACTGATATGCCGGACCTGCAGAGTACCTGGCACGGGACTTTACGAAATGCGCCTGGACAGGATTAGAACATATGTGTCATGCAACTACAGTCGCAGGATAACCATTTCCGATATGGCGAAATATGCCGGGATGAACAGAAGCGCATTCTGCCGGTTTTTCAGGAAACATACCGGCAAGACCTTCATCAGCTATCTCAATGAATTCAGGATACAAAAAGCAGCCTTCCTGCTCGAAAACGAAGGCTGCAGCGTCTCTGAAGCCTGCTATGCCAGCGGATTCAACGACATATCGTATTTCTGCAGAAAATTCAGAAGCATTACCGGCCGTACCCCTTCGTCCCTGCTCGACTGACCTCCGCCATTTTTTTGCGAAATATTCTGTCTTCAGCCAACAGACATAAATCGGGTCCTGGAACGAGATTTCACCAGCCATATTGTCCACTCGTCGTTTCAGTTTTTCAAAGTCTTGTTCCCGTGGGAATTTATCGCATCCTCGATGGCTCGTTCCATCGCATTGTCCTCGGCGGAGGACAACTCATCTTCCCAGGTCTGGCATGGGGGTTCCTTGTCTTCCATGAATTCGGAGTATAATATCCTGTGGCGGCCTACGGCTTCGGAAAGAATGTCAAGGTATGGCTTAAGAAACGGCGTGAAAGTTCCGGCCGACTGTACGAAAGTTTCTACCGAAAACTGTATCCATTTGACGGCAGCGACAATTTTTACGGCTTTCATCTCGTACATGATCTGTGAGGCAGCGCACTGGAGGTTGAAATAGTCTGTATTGCTATGGCTCAGGTCGAATCCCATGACTATCCTGACATAATTGCCCTCTGCAGTTTCGAGGGTGACGTTTGTTCCCTGAAACTTGAAATGAATTCTGGATACATCCGTTTCACCCTTGTCTTTTTCCTCCATCTCAGGGAAAAACCCTTCAGACTGCATATATCCGAATATTTCTTCCGACAGCAGATCGTTCTTGCTGCCTTTCTTTTTTTCATTTTTTCTGAACAGACCCATGACCGGCAATTTTTAAATTGACTCCCGACTTGAACATCCGCAATTTAACAAAGATTCCGTTCAAATCAAAAAAGCACATTCACGAAGCATGTTTTCTTTTCATGCACGCATCCTTTTATCGCATAAATCCTTCAAATGTAAACAACAATCACGGACTTTTTCTACTTTTGCAAGCGCAAATCATGAAACATGTCACACAAAGGTATCAGAAAATCACTTGAGGACTATATTTACAGCGAAATAGTCCCGAAATATGCCGCTTTCGATCCGGCACACAGGGAAGACCATGCGGAAGAAGTGATAGAAAACACTGTCAGACTGTATAATAAGGCTCCGGAGGAAATCCGCTCATCACTTGACATTGAAATGCTTTTCACCGCTGCTGCCTGCCATGATCTGGGGAGGATAAACGGCAAGGAACGGCATCATATCGATTCCGGAATAATCATCAGGAACGATTCCCGACTGAAAGAATGGTTCGATGATGAACAGATAGAACTGATAGCCCAGGCTGCAGAAGACCACCGGGCTTCAAACAAGGAGGAACCGCGCAGCATGTACGGAAAAATAGTGGCTGAGGCGGACAGGCTGATAGACACGGAAACGATAATCAGGCGTACACTTCTGTACGGCATGTCCAGATACCCCGAAATGGATCCGAACGATCAGATAGACCGTGCGCTTGACCATCTGTACGACAAATACGGTGATGACGGCTATCTTCGGCTGTGGATTCCATGGAGCGACAATGCCCTGAGACTTTTCAGCCTGAGATGCCTGCTTGCAGACCATGTCAAGGCACGTGAAGAAATCGTGAGAATCTATCACAGTTTGTCCAGCACTTCTTCAGCAGCTGAAGCATAGTATCCTCCGGAAGCCGCCACGGTCCTAAGAGCCTTGCGCGCTTTCAGTGGACGCCCCTCGCGCATCAGGAGCACGGCATCCTGATAATCTACCAGCTGGCATTCGGCCTTGTACAGTTCAAACCGGTATTGTCCGGCCTCGCCGGACAAATCGAACACAGGTTCCGGCATGGACCGGAAGGCGGTTATGAGATTCCTGGCTTCAGAGATATCATCCGCTTCCATAGCCGATATTATCTCATCTGCATGACTGTCACCTCTGGAAGTCATGGCCAGGTCAGCGACTGATATGTCAAAACCGACATCCCTGTTTCCGGAGGATACTCTCCTATCCCGACCACTATGGCAAACCGGTCTTCGCCGGCCAATGTTTTCGCGCCGATGCCTTGTGGCAGCAGCGCGAAAAACAGAAATATGGCATATAATGAGTGTTTTCCCATCCGTATATCGAATCAAAAGGCTAATTTACAAAATTTTCCTGTTTATTCACGTCCCTCGTAAAATACATCACTGCACACAGGATGAAGAAAAGCGCCAGGGTGCCTATCAACAGGCTTCCCGTCTCAAGAGTCAGCAGCAAATAGATGAAAGCATACAATACCGCTACGGCTCCGGCAAAAACGTATGCGGCCGAGGATTTCAGAATAGCCTTGAAATAGACTCCGAGAGCGAGGACAGTCATCATGGATGCTATCAGATAAGCTGCGGCAAATGACATGTATTCAGTGAAAGCCAGGAGCAGCAGATAAAACAGGCATAGCGACAGACCTGTCACTATATATTGAATGATGCTGACGCTCTTCCCCGTAAGACGTTCCACGATGAATATACCCATGAAAATCAGCAGAATGACTAAAACAGAGTATTTCAATGCACGGTCCGTCTGCTGATACATGGATACCGGTACGAAGAAATCCACCCCGAACTTGTATGCATCCGAATCGCCATCATACATATTGACATCATTGACAGACCATCTGGCTTCAAATCCATCATCGGTCACGTTTCTTTCGGCAGGGAGGAAAGCTCCGTGAAAACTCGGAGAATCATATTCCGAAACGAGCACGGCCGTAAACGCGCCTGCATTAGGCACGAAATCCAGGGTCTCCATGCCTTTTACAGTCATTTTCATGGTATAGTGCATGGGCTGGCCTGCGTTCAGTCTCGAAAGCGGTACTCTGGCGCGGAGCGAACTTCCCGATGACTCCAGGTCATAATCATGGCCGTCCATGACCAGGACGATCTTTCCATCTATTCCATTCCTGTGGCTGATGCGGAAATCCAGCCAGCACTCCCCTTTCTGACGTGCGAAAGCCACCAAGCCGGCATCAGGGATGAAGACTCCGTCAAATGCCAGTTCCGTTCTATACACAGGGATGTCATAAATGCCTCTGTGAAGCATTTCCACGGATGCGGTCCCATTGACAGTCACCTCGTCAGCGACTGCGGTTTTCAACTTTTCCTGCGACATATCGCGTTCGGCATACTCATCGTAATATCTCTCTACATACGGTACGATGATTTCCGGAGCATGGATGATCTGGTTTCCTCCCCAAGATTCCGCCACTTCCCTCTTGGCTTTGTCCGACATGTCCTCCCTTCCGGACACGGCCAGTTTCACAAATACAGACGGAATCTGCAGCCCGACTGTAACTAAGACGATGAAAATACCTTTCACCAGCAATTTTCTTGAATCTTCCCTGTTCATGGTTTTCTTGTTTTCAGTTAAACTTTTCCCATTTGAATGTCCTTCCGGACAATGCAAATATGGGATTAAAGCCATGTATCGCAAAGGGTCCCGCAGTCTCATTTGTGAAATGGCGGCCGGGGTTGACGAAACCGTCTTCCGGCTTGACGAAATAATTTGGGAAAGAAACGATTTTCAGATAACTTTGCAGACAGGATGGTCATGAAGGAAGAGATGGAACTGATACTGCCGAACACCGGCACGGAAATACTCAAAGTCCGTCCGTCGGATATCGTATATATCGAAGCCGACGGGAATTACTGCACCATGCATCTGACAGGTGGATTCGAACAGCAGTTGTGGTTCAACCGGCAGAGGTTCATCTCCATCATCAGTGAGCAGATGAGAACGGAAAAGCCGGCGTTTGTAGTAGTCGGCAGAAGCTTCATAGTGAATATCTCCTATATTTACCGCATAAATCCCGTGCAGGGCGAACTGGTGCTGTTCGACAACTTGAATCCTGCGCAGATCAGACTCCATGCATCGCAGGAGGCTTTGAACAGACTGAAAGACATGATCGGGAGCATGAACACGATTTTGCCATGAAGAACCAGGATGAAATATTTGACGATGAAGTGACCGTCATAGGCGGTTCCGAATGGAATCCCGGAACAGGCGATCCGGGATATGTCCCTGTCGGGAAAAAATCGCATCAGGAAAGATGGAAAACCACAGCCATAGTGCTTGGTACTGTACTGGTATTGTCCGCAGTCTTTTTACTCTCACGGCATTTGCTGTATCAGAAACAATTCCTCAAATCCCGTCCGGACAGGGAAATCATTGCCCGGCTGACGGAATCTGTATCCGGGCAGCCGGGGATAAACATGAAGATCGATGACTGTCTGGACGTGAGAATGAAGATCTTTGCCATAGACGGACTGGAGGCGCATTTCGCCGACACTGTGCCTGACTGCACGGACCGGTCGGTCTATTTCGTGACCAGAAGCGCAGACTATCGGATCAAGAATGACAGGCGGGAGATAATAGGAGATTTCATACAAGATGGGATTGTCCTGTCCCGGAGCAGATGGCGCGCCGGATTCATGGCGATAGTTGACGGACAGGCGCAGATAGGTGTGAGCCGCTCGGACAGGGTATTCAGATATGTTCTCCGACATGACGGCTCCTTTTTCCGCCAGATGGCGCTGGTGTCATCAGGAAGCAGATGTGACGGACAATATATTCTCAGAGGCAAGGTGAGCCGCTGCGCCTATGCCAGAGACATTGACGGCAGGCTTTACTTCGTGGAAACGGTGTATCCCGAAGGACTGCAGTCATTTGCCGATGCCTTGATTGAATACGGTTTCACAGATGCTGTGTATGTCACCGGCGGAGCCCAGCCGGATCTTTTCTACCGCACTCCTGACGGAGTACCGCACGGAAGCTACACGGATGACAAGCCGCACAAACTCGTCATCTGGACATGCCGTACACAGACTCCTGGATTATAATCACTTTTTTCTGATTCGAAGACATATAATGAAGATTTTTTCTATTTTTGCGCCCCGCTTTAAAAGACAATCGCTTGCGGGAAAAGCATGGAATAGAGGAAAAATGGAAAAGGATATTGTCCCGAAGGGAGAAAAGAAAGGATTGAAGGCATGGCTTCCGGTACTGGGGCTGACATGTGCGGCCTTCATTTTCAACACGTCCGAGTTCGTGCCGATAGGACTTCTGTCGGACATTGCCGGCAGTTTCGGTATCAGCGAGTCGCAGACAGGACTGATGATCACGATTTACGCATGGGTCGTGGCTCTGGCATCGCTCCCGCTGATGCTGGTTTTCGCGAAAACGGAGAACAAGAAGCTTATGCTGTCGATCACGTCGGTTTTCGTAGTCAGCCACATATTTTCGGCAGTGGCCGGTGACTTTTACATGCTGATGATTTCCAGAGTCGGAGTAGCTTGCGCCCATGCCATTTTCTGGTCGATGGTCACCCCTTTTGCGGTACGGATAGCTCCGGAAGGGAAAAAGGCTGCTGCCCTGAGTCTGGTCGTGTGCGGTTCTTCCGTCGCGATGATTCTCGGCCTTCCTCTCGGGCGTACGATAGGCCTGTTGCTCGGATGGAGGGCCACATTCATGGTGATAGCGGTCCTGGCTGCCCTGATTCTGTTGACGATGGCCGTACTTCTGCCGAAAACGCCGAGTGACAGCAGCATTTCGCTGAGAAAATTGCCGGCTCTCATCAAGTCCCCTGCCTTGCGGAACATATATCTGGTGACAGTGATAGCTATCACCGGACATTTCACAAGCTACAGCTACATCGAGCCGTTTTTAGGACAGGCTGCAGGACTCGGTGAGAACATGATCACCATAGTCCTGACCCTTTTCGGAATCGTGGGACTTATATGCAGTTTCTTCTTCTCGCGAGGTTATTCAGGCCGTTCAGCCGGATATATCAGGTTTGCGGTCTGCGGACTGTGCCTGTTCATGCTCATGCTCGGGCCTGCGGCAATGAATCCGGTGACTGCCGTGACGATGTGCATACTCTGGGCTTTCGCGATCAATTTCTACAATCTGGTTTTCCAGTCGGAAATCATCCGTTGTGCTCCCCAGGGTACGGCAGTGGCCATGTCGATATACTCAGGCATATACAATGTCGGAATCGGTGCGGGAGCCTTGATCGGCGGCTATGTCTGCTCCGGGGTGTCGGTATCCTATGTGGGATATGTCGGAGGAGTCATTGCATTCGTAGCGGTTGCAGTATGCTTCAGGTATCTTCTGCCTGCATTGGCTGTCGGGAAACCGGATATACAGGCCTGAACGATACGGTAAATGAGATTCAAAACAGTTTCAGACAATTTGAAATTTGTCAGATATGGAAAAGAAAGACATTCCGGTCCTGCTGCTGACCGGCTATCTCGGCAGCGGAAAGACGACTCTGGTAAACAGGATTCTGGCCAACAGGAAAGGCATACGTTTCGCGGTAATAGTCAACGATATCGGAGAAGTGAACATCGATGCCGACCTGATCCAGAAAGGCGGAGTCGTGGCACAGAAGGATGACAGTCTCGTCGCCTTGCAGAACGGCTGCATTTGCTGTACGCTGAAAGCGGATCTGGTTGAACAGGTCTTCGAACTGGTCAGATCGCAGAAGTTCGACTATATAGTCATTGAGGCGAGCGGTATCTGCGAGCCTGAACCTATAGCACAGACCATATGCAGCATACCTACATTCGGCGGAGCCTACACAAAATACGGAATATGCCGGCTGGACTGCATAGTCACCGTGGTGGACGCCCTGAGGATGAAGGACGAATTCGCCTGCGGAGACAGGCTCGGGCGCAAGGATATCGGGGAAGAGGATATCGAGCAACTGATCATACAGCAGATAGAGTTCTGCAACATGATTCTTCTGAACAAGGCTTCGGAAGTCAGTCCGGAAGAACTTGCCCGCATCAAGGCTATAGTCAGGACGCTGCAGCCAGGGGCTGAAATCATCGAGTGCGACTATGCCGCCATAGATCTGGACCTGATACTCGATACCGGAAAATTCGATTTCAACAGGGCTTCAATGTCCGCCGGCTGGATTCAGGGGATAGAAAGCAGACCGTCGGCCGAGGCTGAAGCAGAGGCACGTGGAGAGCATCATCACCATCACGATGAGCATGAACACGGACATGGAGAGGAGCATGCGGGACACCACCATCATCACCATCATGATGAGGGAGAGGCGGAGGAATACGGTATCGGGACATTCGTCTACTATCGCCGTCCTGCATTCGACATAAACAAGTTCGACTGGTTCGTTGCGAAAAAATGGCCGGCATCGGTCATCCGTGCCAAAGGCATCTGCTATTTCAGCGACGAGAAGGAAATGTCGTACCTTTTCGAACAGGCCGGATCGCAGAAACAGCTCAGACAGGCAGGACAATGGTATGCTACGGCTCCGGCGGAAGATCTGGCGCAGCTGATGAAATCTGATCCCGGATTCCAGAGGGACTGGGATGAGGTGTATGGTGACAGGATGCAGAAAATCGTCTTCATAGGCCAGCATATGGACAGGGAGCAGATCACACGCGACCTGGACGAATGTCTGGAGTCATAATCAAAATCATCACACTAACGTCAGTCCGATGAATTATCCTACTCTGTACCTGAGGTTTCGTCGAACTGACGTTTACACTAAAGACTGTTCCTTGATGGCTGCGACATAGTCATCGATAAAATATCCTCCATGTCAAGCCTTCTTATATAAATAGAAAAGTGAATACATCTGAATCTTCTTTTCATTCTCATCTATTCTGCAAGAATGAAAATATCCTAACATAATGGATAAATACAAAACATTTATATACCTAAGTGCACATCTACATATTGACATTAGTCCTCATAGCCAACATTATGGCTTCTCCAACCAAAGCGACATCAGCAAGGAGATAATGCCTTTTGCCTCTACATGAAATTGTAGTTCCAGCAATTTCTGCGGTTTTAAGCAGTTTCCTGCGCAGTTTGCTGTCATTAAAATAAGTTACACTACCTGTGGCAAAAGCTGTCCCTGAGGGGCTTAAATTGAAGATTATCGGGCCTGCATCTATGTCCACTCCAAACAATTACAATAACACCATACCCAGACAACCTTTGTCAGGATGAAGGCAACTATCACTGCGAGACAAATAAATAGTTTTTGGGGTCTCATTTTGATACTTTAGTGCGCATTACATGAACTTCTCGATCAAAATATCCGTCAGTTGCCTTATCATTTCCTCGTATTCATCTTTTCTCTTGAGATTCTGCATGTAATACTCCGGAATACCTTTCTTTCCATATTTTGCTCCCAATACAGCACAAGTCACTGCCGCGTTGGTATCTGCATCTCCTCCTGCATTGACCACTTTCAGCATCCCCTCTTTGAAACTGTTTACATGGAACAGACACCAGATTGCGCATCCCATTGTCTTGAGAGTGTAGCCCATTGTCTGTTCATCATCAAGTTTCAGGTCTTCAAGCTGACCGACTTTACCAGCTATTATATACATTCCAATCCTCTCGTCATATTGATACCCTATCCTGCACAAGTCTTCAAAAGACAACTCTCTGCCATGCCACACCAGACTGTTTATTATCTCAGATATTACTACACTGGAGCCAATACATCTTGGGTCTGCATGTGTTAATCTGCATATTCTTTCAGCATTCCCAGCCGCATTCTCATTCCACAGGCCTACAACAGATGTTCTCATTACTCCTCCATTGGCTGCATTATTTCTTCCATACATACTGTCCCACACTATTTCAGCTGCCTTCTCAGGGTCTGATTCATAATCATACAGTCCAAGCACAGTATATGTCAGCTGCCCTATGCCCATAGGTATTCCTCTAAACCATTCCTTGAAGTTATGGGCAACAGTTTTCGACTTTATTGCCTTGTCTGCAATAATAGCCCTTGCTATGCAGAGCATCATGTCAGTGTCATCAGTCCAGTCTCCCTGATTCCACCTTTCTCTGTGGAAATCCTGCACTATCTGGCTGTATTCTAAAAGTCCGTCAGGATAATTATGCAACACTTCATCTCTGCTCATGAACTCAGTTCCAAGCCCAAGAGCATCCCCTATTGCCTGTCCCCACAGACAACCGGCAATCCTGTCCTTTATTTCCTCAATATCCCTTGCCATTATTCAAGTCTTGTTCAAATATCTATTAAATATAATAATATATACCTAAGTGCGCATATCGGAATTTCATATCATAATGGATAAGTCAATACATTCCTTCATACACCCACAGCATCAATGGTTTATTGCTAGACTTTACTGTTTTTACTACTTTTGCATACTTCCTGAAAGGGATTGTGATGCAGCCCTCACTCTTTGGTCTTATCTTGTGTCCCAATACCTTATGCACCTTGACTGGTATCAAGAATGGGTATATTGAAAAGTTCGGCAGACTTACAGGATGAATCAGAATACCCCTCTGCAAGGCTTTGCTGTTGCTCTTGTCCTTGCCATACAGCAGTAGTGCCTTTCTTCCTGTGGGCTTGCTCATAGTCTTCTCCTTTCCAACCCTGTAATGACCCAATGATGAACAGAAACTGCCGACTTCATTGCTGAATACAGGTCTTCTTGCAGTGCTTCCTTTGCCATATCCATGAGCACACAGGCTTCTCAGGACAGGTTTCTCCATTTCAAAATCCCAAATAAAGAATCTGACCCTCCCTGAATGTCTGCCATAGTCCACCAGCAGGCAATAATCCGTGCTGTATCCATTCTCCTTGCAGTATTCCAATGCTTCCTCTGCTCTTTCATCAAGGTCTTTGGGAGTGGAGTTGCCTGTGATGAGGAACAAAAGAAGCAGTATTGTCCCTATGGAGACTGTTGTGAGTATGATTCTTTTAATAACTGAAAATTTCATCATACCATTCGGAAACATCTTCTCTTATCTGCTTGTAATATTTATAAATAATTAAAACTAAATTAAATTCTGCCCTTTTGGATTTATATTCATTTACAGTAAAGTAACCATAAAAATTACCTTGTGCATCAACAATTACCGGAGGATATGTAGCATATTCATTAAATGGAGAATAACTGCTATAATCACTTCCATAAGAACTATATTCATTCCAGATTGAAGTTGAAGAATAAGAATTTCCATAGGAGCCATATTCGTTCCAAATTGATTCTGAATCATATTTCGATGCATTCAGTTTACCCAAATAAACATCATAGTCATCGCCTCCGAAAATCATCAATGTCTGTCCTGAGACAAAAGTATACAGTGTCAATAGGCAGACAATGGAAAAGATTTTTATCATAAGTTTCTACTTTAATCACAATGGCTTGATTTCACTGAAATGGTATGCCCAATTGCTGTTCTCATACGCCTCAATACTTTCGGCAGGGACTTTCAGGACAGTGTTAGGGGATGAATCAGAAGAGTTGGACCATGATACGTTCGGTGGAATCGGTGTTCCCAACAGAAATTCTTTTATTGAGCCACTTGAAAATGCATAATCAACAGACTGAAGATTTGTACATTCCGCAGCATCAACTACTGTCAGATAGCAATCAACAAATGCACGATAGTCAATATATGTGACGCTTCTTGGGATTTTTACAGACACGAGAGATGTGCAGTTCATGAAAGAATCTCCGCCAATGCTGGTTATACCATTCGGAATCTCTATGGATACCAACGAATTGCATCCGTGGAAATCGAGTTCCGAAAGATTCGGCAGGTATTCCGGCAACCTGACTGTCTTCAGGTTATGACAGACTGTAATAGAAATGGACGTAAGTTCCTCATTGTTTTTCAGATCCACAGCCTCTACCGATCCGGTTAAGTATAAAGTCTTAAGCTTGGAATTGTACCTCAAATCCACCTCCTCGACTGAGGAAGCTGAAAATAATTCCATATTGGAAAAATACTCTATACCGGCAAATGTCCTGGCATTCGTACTGTAAATGCTTCTTACAGCATTAGCCTCTGACATAGAGACCTTCCCATCATCATTCACGTCAAAATTCTCATAGCAATACGCCATGAACTCGATATCATCCATCTTGGTACATACATCATCCACCTTCTCCAGAAAAGGCAACATCTCCAGCCCGCTTTTTTCACATCCCGTACCCACAGCCGCCATCGCGACCGCAAGACAGATTATCGCTTTTGTCTTCATAAACCGCATAATATCAATATATAATTTTGTTCCACATTTATTTACCTATCTGTACTCTATTCTGAACAATGTCAGGAGAGGTCCAAAACTTCTAAACATTCCGGTTATCAATAAATAGTTTAAATATCATTATAAATATCTTGTATCGTACTATATGGATAATTTTCTTTATCCCTATATTTAATAGATATCGACCCGGCAGGTTCTGTCTTATAAACAGAGGACCCCAAATTAATTGATAGTGTTACAAAGATTTCTCCGTTCATAGTGTCATACCTTGTAATTACTTCATACCTACCTAAGAATGCACTATATGATGTTTCTTTTCTTGTATCTTCAATGGAATCTGCATATCCATATTTTTTTTGAAATATCTGATTAAGCTCTTTGTATTCTTGAGTTGCCTTATCTATAGCTGATATAACTCTTGCTCTTGAACCGCCTTCAGAAAAAACTGTAACATACCCTCTATAAGTCAAATAGTCGACAACTACTTGATATATTGGATCTCCTGTGCAAAACACCGTACAAGTTCTTCCTGCGAATTCGCCACTCATACAAAAACCGGTTCTTGTGAATCCCTTTGATTCCAATCTAGAATAAAAACTTTCTTTTGTTCCATCTATAGGAATTCCCATAAAAGCAAGATGTTGCGCAAATGTCGGAATCGAAAAAAACGTCAACAGAAATATAAATAACTTGTTCATATGTATATCAATTTGTTTTATTTCAGTAAAATGGAAAATTCTATATTAGTTGCAAAACGCAGTTCTACTCAATCAAATCATCTCGGATTTTACCGTTTGGCAAGTATTTATGCAATTTTTCATCTATATCATCTATAAACTTTATATCAACGATTCTGTGTCGGCAACCTTTGATTTTATAAATACCGTTACTTACATCATTGGCGCTATAAACTTTAGTACTTTCTACTGTTATAGTTGCATCTTTAAGCAATTCATCGGCGATCAATGGAGAAAAAGAAGATACATCAAATTTCGCTACCTCGCTTTTATAAGCATTAAACCACCTGCCTAATCTCTCATCCACTGCACTAAGTTGAGTAATAAGAACATTAGCTGACATAAATAAACCATCAGACATTGTTTCCTCTAGTTCACCATCGTCATTATAATAAGAAGCTGGAATGGACTTCTTAGATAGGAGAAGCCGAAAGGAATAAATATCATGCTTAAAAAAAGCGTGAACAGATACGATTGATGCTGTTGCTAACACTTTAAATCCCACTAATTTATCTATCTGTTTATCTGAATTATCAGCTATTTTTTGTTTATTCTGCTCTACTATTGCTGCTTCCGTTTTCTGTCTTTTACAGGAGTTTTCTGGAGATAAATTTATTTTACCATCATCAATGTTCTTTTTATATCTATTATTTTGGGGTTTTGAATTTTCATTTGAAAATAAGTTACTGATCAAAGTACCGACACCGATAAAAATCAGAAGAGACAGCACACCCCAAATTCCTCCTCCCTCAGAATCTTCTGCAACCTCATGCATATACGAAGCCTGTGCTGAAACTTTAATGCACACACTTAATGCGACAGACACAAGTATAACAAGTTTTTTCATTGACTAATCGTTAATTAATACTCAAGTATTTCTGAATAACTTATTTTAAACTGCAGGAATTCATACGATTTCCTCAACAAATTCCCGAAGGACTCTGCTTCTGCAGGTGACAGGAACGGGGAAAGAATAATATCATTTATCGCAGTTTCAGGGTTAAATTTAAGCATTGTGAATTCGCTGTCATCCTCGGAAAGATTCTCCGGTATTATGTATAGCCTTAACTCGTTCTCTATTTCGTATTCAGGAGTTTTATGAAACAGCATATCGGATATATTCGATTTGTTTTTCTCCTCTCCATAATTCATTGCTGAACAATATAGCGTTTGGTCAGGCTCCAACTGGATAGAAGACAGCAATTCTTCTATCGAACTTTTTATCAATACTCCGTATTCATTTGAAGTATATGCCTTCCAAAGAGGGTACACCTCTCGTTCATTTAGAGTCCAGCATGATGCATAAAACAATGATGTTAGTTCAAACAGAGATTTATTCCACTGATGATACTGTGACCGTCGTTTATCTAAAGTGTCTTTATAGAGCACTTTAATAAAATCTGAGGTGTATCCACCTGTTTCTCTATGATCTGAGAACGATTTTCTTCTCGACAATCTGAATTTTCCGTCAAGCATCAATATGAGATTGGAAAATGAAGTGTACCTGTAAATGCAAGTCTGTTCTGACATTCTGTCAGACAAGCATATTCTGATATTACTGTTGTTCTGAAACGGTAAAAAACATATATTCAGATTATCAGTAAAATGTTTCACCTGTGTTATTCTATCACTTTGACTTATTTCCATATTATCTTTAAAACAAAAAATGTGGGCTCAACTTGTGCAATCCTCAGGTATCGCCAAACACCCACGACTACAAACAAGAAAGCCCACACCAACGGTGCGGTTTTTCTCATTTACCCGTAGTCGTTCCTGTAAATTTGGCGATTTTGAGGATTACGGTAAAAATGAAAACCTTATGTCAAATATGTCCGGTAAAATTTTACATCTTTCTTTTTCTGTATACCACAAAGTTAGTATTTATTCTTGAAGAACGAAAAGTTATTGGACATAAACCCGTCGGTGGGGGCTTCCGGAACAAAGGTAGTGTGTTTTACCTCCGTTCTGCATTTCTGCAAGTCTTGCAGAAATTCTTTATCTTCAAACTCCACCTTCGACCTGTCCAGTTCGATCTTTTTCGGTGCATAATACCTTTCTCCCCCGTTTATACAATAAAATTCCGCGATATCGCTCCTGAATTCCCTGTAAAATGCCTCCTTGATGCGTGTACACTTTTCGTTTATCGAGTTCTTTGTCGGATCCGTGACATCTTCGATACTTTTCAGGACAGCATCGTAATCCGACCGTCTGTTCAGGTACTTGTAGATTTCCAGAAGTTCATCCCTGTAACTTCTCAACTGGAAAAACTGTATGCCTTCCGGATGCATCAGAAACAGAAAGTATACGGCCTTGACAAGCGGAGTCATCTTGATTTCGATGTTGTAATCCGGGAGCAATATGCGGAAATCCGTCGTGATTACCATGCGGCTGATGACTATCGGGACATCAAGAAGAGACTTGATGGCCGCCTCGCTGACCCCGAGCATCCTCAGACGGTGTACGCGGGTCGATATTTCCTCCGACAATTTTACGATTCTTTCAGCAAAACATCTGTCGGCATATCCGTCATCTTCTCTGAAGAAACCTATCCCCGGTATCATACTCGGACTGTCCCTGTACATATCCGTGTATTCCTCCAGATTTTTCAGCAGCTCCCTGTGATCAGACGGGCGTATGTCATGATATATAAATCTATAGCCTTTGTTATCTGACTTGTCATATTCTATTAGGCCCTGTCTGATGATGTCTGCAGATTCCGGAAGCAGATGCGATAACAAAGTTTCACAAGTAATCGGCAAATGGAAGTCTTCCATCCTCAAACCATGCAGGTACGGGAACATATAGGCAAGATGCTCCACCGTAAGTGATTCCGAAATCTTCGGAAGATATGAAACTTCCCAATATTTGCTCCTTCCCGGCAGCAGCAGATTCCTGAAAAAATCATTCAAGTACTGACTGTATTCAGTCTCGACATAAATGAGTTCGTTATATTCCGGCGTGAATGGCAGGCTTTTGTCAAACCATACATATTTTTCAGAGTTGAAATTCATACAGGCTTTTATAATTGGAATTCAATTAACGCAGTTACTACAAATTTCAGCTTTAATTTTCATTTGTCAAATTTATTCTTTGACAAATATATAGAGGAAAGAGCCACAAAATCCTGTGAAAAGGTCATTGCTCAAGAAGCACTCAGAACAAAAAGTCTCCGCAACTTCAAAAGTTACAGAGACTTGTCATTTCTTCTACAAAATTGTATTAAAGGATGGATTTCAAGGCTTGCGATGTTCTGAAAACCCCTCGTCTTCTTCCACCCCATCTACTGAACTTTGCTGTATGTCATTATCTGTCCGAAGAAAACGTTGCGCCCGCATTATCGAAAAATCCCTGTAACCATCATAGTTACAGGGACTTATCTTTAACATGTCTTTTACCCGACAAAATCAGATAAAAGGATGGATTTCAAGGCAATTTTAGCTATTTTGAAAGAGCAGTAGCCACATCCACCGCACAAGCCACAGTACATCCTACCATAGGGTTGTTGCCTATTCCCAGGAATCCCATCATCTCTACATGGGCAGGAACTGAGGATGAACCTGCAAACTGCGCGTCACTGTGCATACGGCCCATGGTGTCGGTCATACCATAGGAAGCAGGACCTGCAGCCATGTTGTCAGGATGAAGGGTACGGCCTGTACCGCCGCCGGAAGCCACTGAGAAATAAGGCTTGCCTGCGAGGACACGCTCTTTCTTGTAAGTACCTGCTACCGGATGCTGGAAACGTGTAGGGTTCGTAGAGTTTCCTGTGATGGACACATCCACACCCTCATGCCACATGATGGCCACGCCCTCACGTACATCGTCAGCTCCGTAGCATTTAACCTTCGCACGCGGACCCTTGCTGTAAGGAATCTCGCGGACCACCTTCAATTCTCCGGTATAGTAGTCGAACTGAGTCTGTACGTAGGTAAAGCCATTGATACGGGAGATGATCTGGGCAGCATCTTTTCCGAGACCGTTCAGGATGCAGCGGAGAGGCTCCTTACGGACCTTGTCAGCCTTGGCAGCGATCTTGATGGCACCCTCGGCGGCAGCGAAAGACTCGTGACCTGCGAGGAAAGCGAAGCACTTGGTCTCCTCTCGCAGAAGCATGGCAGCCAGATTTCCATGTCCCAGACCTACCTTACGGTCATCAGCCACGGAACCGGGGATGCAGAAAGACTGGAGTCCGATACCGATAGCCTCAGCAGCATCAGCGGCATTCTTGCAGCCTTTCTTGATAGCGATGGCACAGCCCACAACATAAGCCCACTTCGCATTCTCGAAGCAGATAGGCTGAGTGTCTTCGCAAGTCTTGTAAGGATCAAGACCATACTCTTCACAGATGGCGTTAGCCTCCTCGATATCCTTGATACCGTTTGCATTCAGAGCAGCGAGAATCTGTTTGATACGACGATCCTGGCTTTCGAATTTCACTTCTCTAATCATAGTATGTCTCCTCCTTATTCTTTACGTGGGTCAATGTATTTAACTGCGCCGTCCTCCTTGGAGAAACGTCCGTAGGTTCCTGTCACCTGCTTGAGAGCCTCATTGGCATCGACACCCTTCTTCACCAGGTCCATGAACTTGCCGAGATGAACGAACTCGTAGCCGCAGATCTCGTCATTCTCATCCAGAGCCAGAGTCTTGATATAGCCTTCAGCCATTTCGAGATAGCGGGGACCTTTGGCCAGCGTACCATACAGAGTACCTACCTGGCTGCGAAGACCCTTGCCGAGATCTTCAAGACCTGCACCGATCATCAGACCGCCCTCTGAAAAGGCAGACTGGGTACGTCCGTACACGATCTGAAGGAAAAGCTCCCTCATGGCAGTGTTGATGGCATCGCAGACGAGGTCGGTG
The DNA here is from genome assembly GCA_944326365.1 of uncultured Bacteroidales bacterium. Lineage (GTDB taxonomy): Bacteria > Bacteroidota > Bacteroidia > Bacteroidales > UBA932 > Cryptobacteroides. Next base: position 130,616 of record CALVDR010000003.1, read on the forward strand.
TTCAAAGCCTCGAGGATAGTCTTGCCTGGAAGAATTTCTGATGCCATGGCAGCAGAATGGGTCATGCCTGAACATCCGATAGTTTCCACGAGAGCCTCCTGGATGATACCTTCCTTCACATTGAGAGTAAGCTTGCAGGCACCCTGCTGGGGAGCGCACCAGCCCACACCGTGAGTCAGACCGGATATATCAGTGATTTCCTTGGATTTTACCCATTTTCCTTCCTCAGGAATAGGAGCGGGACCGTGGTTAGGTCCTTTTTTGACGCAGCACATCTGCTGCACTTCGTGTGAATAAACCATAACCTAATATTGTATAAAAAGTTTTTCCAAATCCGACGCAAAGATAATAAACTGTTTGGATTATTTCCAATTATTTTTTGTCCGTTCCGGACAATGTCTGATCCTTCGCTGACGCTCCGGACAATGCTTCCGGCTTCCGCCGGGAAAATTGCTGTCCATTTCCCTGAAATTTGATTAATTTTACGCCGTAATTTTATGAATGTACAATGAAAAGGCTCACACTCATATTGACAGGACTTGTCCTGTCGCTGAACAACATCATTGCCGGTGACGGCGACAGAATCCTGAATTTCATATTCTGTTCTGACGTACATTACGGTACTGAACGGGAATTCCGCGGCGAAAGGAATGAAACGGCAGACTCGGTAAACCGGGCGATGATCGCGACTTTCCGTATGCTGGAGGGGACTCCCCTGCCCGAGGACGGAGGAGTGGCCGCAGGAAAGATTTTCGGGACACCGGCGTTTGTCGCATGCACGGGAGATATTACAAACAGGATGGAAGGAGGGGTGCAGACTGCGGCTGAATCCTGGAGACAGTTCTGTCGCGACTGGAGTACCTACTGTGACATTCCTCCGGTTTCAGAAGAAGATGATGATGTATCAGTGTCACGCACACAGGGCGATATCCCGCTTTATCTCGTTCCTGGAAACCACGATGTATCCAATGCGACAGGCTATCCGTTACCGCTCGATCCGGGACGCGATGCATCCAGCCTGACCGGAATCTGGAATCACAACATGGCAGTGACTCCTGACGACTCCGTTTCAGTATCCGGTTTCGACTACGGCCTGCACAAAATCCATTACTCCTTCGTAAGGGACAGTATCAGATTCGTATTCATGGGAATGTGGCCGGATTCAGTCATGCGTGCCTGGTTCGACCGCGAGACAGCGTCAGACGAAGATATTCCCGTGTTCATCTTCACCCACGACCCGCCCCAGGCCAATGCCAAGCATTTCACGAACCCGAACGGCAGCCACGACATAAATGCGGTGGACAAGTTCCAGAATCTCCTTTCTGACACTTGCAGTGTCAATGCCGTGGGCATGAAGGCTGTCGGGAACTGGCGTGTGCTCGAACGTTTTCTCCATGAGCGGCCTTCGGTCAAGGCTTGGTTCCACGGTGACGAGAACTACAACGAATTCTATACATGGAACGGGCCTGACGGCAGCATCGCCCTGCCCGTATTCCGTGTAGATTCGCCTATGAGAAGTTTCTATTCGTCATCCGACGAAACCATCCTCTCCTTCATTGCCGTGAGCATCGATCCGGTCCGTCATCTTCTCACTGCCCGGGAATGCCTCTGGAACACCGGGAAGTGCCCCGGCATCGTCTGGGGCGACATGAGGACGATAGAGTACTGATATGGCTACCTAAGGTAACGTCAGTTCGACGAATTATTCTGCTCAGTACCAGAGATTTCGTCGAACTGACGTTACGATTTCTTCGAAATCTCTTTCCATTTACGTGTCACCCCTCTTAAATTCTCCCCTATCGAGGGGAGAACTTACTGCCGGATTCGTATAACGAATCCTCTAAAAGAGGTAGTTCTCTGAAATTCACTTCGTTCTTTTCATCGAACTCACGTTAAGGTATTTCCTGTATTCCCTGAACAGCGTTCTGGTCCTTTCCTCTCCGACTATGAATGACCTGCACGGACTGTTGAAAACACCGGGATACTGGTAGCAGAGAATCTTCTCGAAACTGTCCAGAAGGGTGAGATCATCGACTATGCCGCTGATATCCCGCGGATATAGAGACATATCAGGATTGAAAAGGAATGCTTCGAGATCGAACCACAGATGCGCTCCTGCTGCATCACACAATTCCTGAAGTACATCCGCGGCCTCCCGGCCTGTCAGATCGCCTTCCGGCATACGTGCAAATCCGAACGGACAGAGAATGTCCAGATGCTCCAGCAGTTCCGGATAAGTATCCGTTCCGTTCATGACACCCATACTGTTTGTCGCCAGCATTATCGGCATGCCCGGAGCCATCTTCTCGCAGAATGCGTCGAACTCTCTGAAAAAATCCGTTATCTGTTTTTTCCTGAGCTTCCGCAATCGGACCTCCGGTTCGCAATTGTCCAGACTCCCGACAGATTCTTCAGACACGTAAAACCCGTAAAAGGACTTGTGATGGCCATACCGGTTCCAGATTTCCTCTGCCACCAGCTTGTGCCATGCCAAAGACTCTTCGGAAAAATCGAACCATGCAAAAAGACCTATTCCCGGAAAGACTTTCATGCCAAGCCTGTCCGCTTCCGAAAAGATGGCTTCCAGCGGATCTTCCGTACGCACCGGCATTCTTCCGGGATATATTTCCGACGGGTAGAAAGCCCGACCTTCATAGGTGGCTGTTGTAACATCGTGTCGCCCTACATACATCTGATTCCGGAACACTTCCTGAATGACGATGATGTCCATGCCGAGAGAATGCATGTCCCTGACCAGCATCCGCCACTGTCGGGCAGTCAGTTTCCTGATATCGTCATTCCACATTTTGCCTTCCGTTTCGCTCCAGTGGTACAGCCCCATCCAGGCTCCGTCGATCGTCCCGGGCGATCTCCGTCCGGATTCGAGCACAGTAATATCTTCTGTCCGTCTCAGAACTTTGCCATCGGGAGTCTTCACGCTCATGATGATCCTGTGTTTCCCCGCCATACCGGCGACAGACAGCGAATGCTCCAGGCAATATGCCTCGCCTTCGGAAAGTCTTGCCTTCTGACTGCACAGGAAGCCGTCATCATCTTCTGTATCAATGCTGACGGTGATATCATACTCCCCTGCTTCCTCCGGAACTATCCCGGCCCGTATCTCTACAGGAACGGAAGCTGTGACCGACAGCGGAGGAATCAAAGTAAGCCTTGCCGTCTGGCCTGCTGCAGACAGCAAGGCTGAAAATGCCATTGCTATGATAAGAAGGAAGGATTTCATGGCCGGATGAATCATAAAAACGACACTTCTTTTACAGTGTACCGTGAAGTATCGTTATCTTTTCTGACTGTCATTTCTCCGTCTCCGGCTGTCAGAACCGTTCTGTCGAGAGACGGCGAAACTGTCCCGTCATCATCGTACAGGACAAACGGTTCAGGCTTTTCCCCATATACCCTGACGGAAAGATTCATGCTGTTTTCATCAGCGGTACTTTGGGTCAGTTCAGCAAGAGGAATCACTGAATTGTCCATGACGAACAGAGGCAGGTGATCCAAAGGCATGTATATTTCATGGAAGGCATTTCCTGAAAACCTTTCTCCGGTATTGAAATCTATCCATTCGCCTTCGGGAAAATAAATTTCAGCCGTATCACCGGCAGAAGTCAGCGGAGCAGCCATCATGCGGTCTCCGATCATGTATTGGCCCGGCAGATTATGGACTGCCGGGTCATCCGGATAATCCACTACAAGCGCCCGGAACGGGGGTAGGCCTTCCTGTGCATATTTCACAAAGGCCGAGTGAAGATATGGGACCAGCTGCATGCGGATGCCGATGATTTTCCTGCATACCGCCTCTACCTCGATCCAGTCTTCGAAATAAATTCCCGAGTTGTTCAGTTCCCTGTCGGTCTGTTTCCACGGGAAATTTTCCAGATACCAGGCATTGATCATGGCAAGAGGTGACAAAACCGTCGACTGCAGTCTTCTGATCAGATCGCGGCTATTCTCTGCGTGCCTGACTTCCGGTGTCCACAAAAGTCCAGAAAAACCCGACACTGCCATGCTCCGGATAAAATCCCCGTGATCATACAAATCGCTGTAAAGCACGAACGGATATGGGGCGGCAAATGCTCCTGTGTTCCGGATAAGGCCGTATGTCCTTACGCCCTCGTCCGTAAATGCCTGCAGCATCGCATCCTGATAACGGAGTCCGAAAATGGAATGCATCTGCTCGCCGTCTATTCCTGACGGAAAACGGGAGAATTCCGGGAAAGACCAGTTCCCGGTGTAATCCGAGTTGTCGCATTCATCTCCCTTGAAGCCGCTGACTCCTATACTGACCAGTTCCTTCTGCAGATAATCAGAATAGATTTTCCTCGCCTCGGTCAGCAGGAAATCAGGCACCAGACCGTTCCATACTTCGTAATCGCACGAACAGTCCCTGAGTTTGCCGTACAGCGGGGATTCATGCGAGATAAAGGCATGTTTCCAGAGATTGATTCTGAATCCGTTTTCAGCCAATTCCCGTATCATGGCTTCCGGGGCTTCGAATTTGCTGTCCCAGACGTATGAGCATGAATATGATGCTGTCTGCCATCCTGGCTCCAGCCCGATTACATCGCACGGGATATTCCTTTCGCGCAAGTCCATGGCAGTCTGCAATACTTCCTGCTGGCTGAAGTCGAGATTTACCCTGTACCAGAAACCGAGCCCCCATCTGGGAGGAATGATCCCGCCTCCGGAATACAGATTATATCTGGAGATCGCGCCTTTCATGTCAGGCCCGCCGAATACGAGGACATCCGCCCCTTCGGCCCCCGGAATATCGACGATGACTTCATGGCAGCATGGATCGTCTTTTTTTCTGGCAGAGTCGAAATAAAACGATATGTAGCCGGCACAGTCGACATATATGCCGTATCCTTCCGTGCTGACATAGAAAGGCACAGGGGCATGGGAATCTCCTGCAGCAGTCTCAGGATCGGCATTGACCCTCAATGTCTTTTTGGAACCGCGCAGCTGGAAGCTCTTCATCTGCAGCCCGAGACCGTACAGGCATTCTGTTTCGGACAAGGGAATATGGATTTCTGTTCCGCGTTCAGTCTGAATAAAGTACGGGAACCGAGGACATGTCCCGACTGTCTCCATGTCTGCTATTCCGTCATAATCCGGCTTTATAGTTCGGGTCTTTTCAGGCGTGAACTCCCCTGATATTCCATACGAGAATTTCCATACTCCGGAACATATCTGTTCCGGAGCAATTACGCTTTCTATTTCTGCTTCCGCCATCGCCGATGCCGCAGGAACAGACAGTAAAGCCGCAAGCAATATCGTCAATCCGGTCATAGGCTAATTCGTCCTTGTAACATTCATCTTTATGCATGTCAGCGAAGCCGGTATGATTTCGGCCCTGTTGTCCGGATCCGGTCCCTGAGGCACGAAAGCATAAACGTACGCTTCCGCCGACAGCCCGTCCGTCCATACTGCTATACTTCCGTATTCAGCGTCATTCACGACCTTGTATCCTTCGTTTTCATATATCCTGAATTTGTCGTACCCTTCCGTTTCGGGCGTCATATTTTCCACTTCGGCAGGATCCGTTATGTCATATATGATTGTTTTCATGGTTCCGGCACGTGAATAAGTCTGCTGGAGCGTGGCCATGAATCTGCCTTCTGCCAGTGAGAATACTTTCATGTCATGTATCCTGTATAGCAGGCATTCCTGATTCATTTCGACAGGGACTTCACCGGGAACGGATATCTGGAATCTGGCTCCACGGATTTCCTCCCATTTGGATTCGTCAGGGTCAGGATAGCCGGTTTCGTCATTTGATGCTATGTATAAGGTAGGATCTTCCAGTGATTCCCGCTGGACTATGGCATGATACCAGTTATATGAAAAAAGGTTCGTGGATGGAATAGGATTGTCCGGATTCCCGTCTGTGAAATTCCACATGCTGTAGCTCCCCAGAAGCGGTTCCCAGCCGTAGAAATGTCCCGGAGTCATGAGGACGATGGACTTCCCGCTGGTAATGTCTCCCAGAATCTGCAGTCTTTTGCCTGTATAGACAGGAACGTCTGTGGCAGGTGTGACATCCGGCGTCAGTCTTGTGACCGGGGCATCATCGAAAGAAGGATAATAATCAAGTCTGGCGTTCGCGCCGTCCGCATTCATCTGGGCTGTGGCGAAATGTCCTGCCTCATCGGCAGCCAAGGACCATACATACGGAGCCAGATCATTCCATCCGCCTTCGTATTTAGGCACATTCCTGACATAATCCCCGGTTTTCCTGTCGTACAGCCGGATCTGTCCGTTCACCGCTCCTGAGGAGGGGTCTGCATGGCCGACGCTGACACTGCTGTCAAGCACCAGAATATAATCTCCGCAGACGGCAATGCTCCTGACAGTTTCCGGAAATGAAAGCTGGAGATCCGTTCTTGTCCACATCACTTCGAATCGGGAGTCGAATTCCGGTTTTATCTCGTAAGGCGGTGTCTCGATATAATGAAGTGTCCATGTACGTACTTCTCCGTTTTCAGCTGTCACCTCCAGAATCCCGTCATCCTCCGACAGGTCAATGACATCCTCCGGGGCAATGCTTGCGACTGCTGATTCAGCTACGGTGACTTCGATATGAATCCTTGAAGGATCCACCGGTTCTTCAGAGACAGGCAGCGCCTGGGATATCAGATTGATACCTGACATGTCGGCTGTGTATTCGATGTCGAGTATATCCTTTCCCCTTACATCGCTTTCGGCGTATGCCGAGATATTCCTGATATCATTGTCGGACGACTTGTCCGGTTCAGGTTTAGGCTCATCCTTGGCACAGGAAGCCGCAATTGTCAGCATGACAATAAAAAACAAACACTTTTTCATAGCTATGGTCTTTAATAGTTCAACATCCATTTACTTTCAGCGAATTCTTTGCTGACATCCATGCAGGAAGTCCGGTCCCAATAGGATGTCCTCTGCTCCAGCATTACCTGGGTGGTGACAATCCATGACTGTATCCACCCTGCCAGCGTACACCATGCACCCCATCCGTCATCGGCATTGGAAGCCCAATAGTCCCATCTGCCGTAATCGAAAGCCCGGAACCATGCCCCGTCGACATCTTTATGTCTGCAGCTCTTTACCTGAATCCTCGTCAGAAAATCTGACAATGACTCCAGTGCGGCGAAATATTCCTCGTCTCCTGTCGCATGGGCGGCTTCATTCAGGGCAAAGAAAAGGAAATTGCAGGTATAGAGCATATCCGCTACAGGATCTCCGTTTTCGGCTATCAGGGCGGCCTCGTTTTTTCCGTAATCGTCGTTTGAGGATATCAGCAGTTTGTGGGAATCCTGACTGGCGAGACCGATTTCCTCGCGGATCGCTCCGGACTCATCCTGATATTCCAGTACAGCCTTTACCATGGTGTCCAGCCATTTCCTGTGTTCCGGAGTGTCTTCCACGCGGACAAGCCAGGCCAAAGGCAATATCATTCTGGCACGCTGCTGCTGCGTCCCGTTCTGGGCATACCATCCTGACGGATACAGATCCATCATGGTCTTTATCGCGGTCTTGGCCTTGTCCAGCAAAGGCTTGTATCCTGTCCGGGCATAAAGCCAGATATAACAGGCCCACATCCATGATTCGAAATGAGGACTCGGATACACGAAATCCCTGTCACTGTAATATCTGATGCCGTTGCCGATTATGTCAGGAGCCAGCAGACTGCCGCCCTGAAATCCCTGACGGCTGCTTATTCTGTAATTGGCTAGTATATTCTCAACGATGAAGCTGTTCCAGCGTTGTGACGGCAGATATGACGAAGCTCCGATAGCCCCGAGTATGCAGCGTGCATTGTCATCATTGAAAAACGCTCCCAAGTGAGTGTTCGCCCATCCGATAAAACCGAAGACAGGACTGTTTCTGTCATTCATGTCACCGGCCCTGAAATCCGAAGTATAGAAAAGATAGTCGAGCAGATTTTCTGATGTCCGCATATACAGTTCATTGCCGGTCAGATTGCCCGAGGCGGCCAGCAGCATCGCAGCTTCGCCCTGGACATCGGCGCGTATGAAGTATCTGTACTGTTGGGTCCCGTCATAATTTATTTCGGAAGCGTGGCCTTCCATGATTCCGAAATTCCCGTCACCCTGAAGCATTTCATCTGACACAGGAGGTCCGAAAAAGTGATTGGGGTTCGAGGCTGTCTGATACTGTGAAATGTAGTCTCTCGCCCATGTCGGATGAATGAACAGATTTGCATTCCATAACCATTCAGTCCCGTTGATTATGCTCTCTGTTCTGGCCGATGCCGGCAATGCCTCATTTTCAGACCAGGCAGGGACCGGATCGAATGCGAAATTCTCCATGTGCGAGTCTGTCCCCAATACCCAACCCACTATGGAGCCGATGACCGTCTTCCATGAATCATGAGGAGCGAATCTGGCAGTGATGAAATTGCTGACAGACGTAGCTGCTATCATGAAATTTCCCTCAATGAAGAGAATCGGAAATGTTTCAGTGTTTTCCAGACCGAAACAAGCCGTGTCGAATCCGGCCACCTTCGCCATGGACATGATAGGCCTGCCATTTTCCATTTTTATGACATGCGCTCCGTTTATACCCAATACGGACATTTCAGGAAGTTCTTTTCCGAAGAAATCAGATGTCACCACCCCTCGTTCGAGATGCATTTGCCTCACCTCTCCTTTCAGTCCGGGGCGGTCTATGTCCGGAAACTCGATGAAAACCCTGACATTCTTCCTCGATGCTGTCCTCCAATCCGATTCCGAGACCTTTGTTTTCGCGAACGGATACCCTTCAGCAGTCACTATGATTCCCTGTCCCCTTGCTGCCATTGAAAGTGCCTCCGGCAATGATGCGGCGATGACCATCTCTACGGAATTGGCTTCAAGAGCCGCATACAGATCATTATTCTGCGATCCTACGTACAGGACCGGTTCAGCGGAAGAAATCCATGAAAGCATCGCCAGCGATGCTATTACTATTATAATCCTTTTCATCGCGTCATTTTTTTGAATACTCCACCTATCTCATCAATCGCTTCGCCGAAATATCCGTCATAATCGGCTCCTGTCCGGAGAGCTGTATAGAAATCCGGATTGTCCTTGCCGCAGCCAGCGCTGTTGGCATGGAGGATATGCAAGTCACAGGAGAGTCCTCCGAATTTCGCATTGGCGATACCGCCATCATAACATGAAATGATGCTGTCTGCGCATAAGGTCACCCTTCCCGGTACCGGCGGGTCATTGGTAAGGGCGTTGTCGCCCGGACAGTCATAGGACGGCTTGTCAAGGTTGACGTCATAGTCCCAGGCTACAGGAATCAGGCAATAGGACCATCTTCGTCCGTCATTTTCCACACGGTCGCTGACCCACTTTTCCAATAGACGACGGCCGTATTCGTAGGATCCGTTGTAATATACCGGATTTTCCCAGAGTTCATTTGTCCGCCCCTGACATTCCGCCGTCCAGCAATCCTGAACCGCAGAAACGAAATAGTCATTCAGTTCCAGAAGCGGCTGATGACCGACCTTGACCAGGACATCCCCGCACGCCGCAGCAATGGCTTTGAGCTGGATATCCTGTGGCGTCCCTGCCTGATCGCGTACCCATACGTCATATATGGCAAATTCTTCAGGATGGATATTTTCCAGAGACCATTTGCACAGACCAATGATTTCCTCATCGGTAAAGTTCATTTCGGGTTCTGTGTCGTAGGATTCAAGCACAATGCACGGAACGACTTCGAGACCGTATGTCTCTCCATGTTTTTTCCATGACATGAAGACTTCTCTGGCGATGTCCTGTTCGTATTGTCTGTGATATATGACATACAGTTTGTCCCCATGGTATTTTTCTTTCAGGCTCTTGCACGCATTTTCGATCCATATGTCCTCTGTTTTTCCGATTGCCGGATAAGCCGGATCGCTTGCATTGTACCAGTAGCCTCTCAAATGATCGCCTATCAGGTCCATGTCTACCCAATAAGAGAGTTCATATTCATTTGACGGAGCCGGTGTCCGTGTGTCGTCACCATTGTCAGGTGTCTGTTTGCAGCACTGGAAAATCAGTATCGGAAACAATACTATTGCAATCAATTTCTTCATGATGTCTGTCTTTATAATTCTATCGGAACTGCTTGTGCGTAATTATATTTTGCCCCTCCTATTGAAATCAGGGCTCCTACCCTGAAATACCATGTCCTGCCGCTTTTGAGTACAGGATAATCCGTCAGATCCAATTCGATTTCCATGGCTGTCGGTTCGGAATAATATTGCCCGAGAGGGACTATCACCTGTGCATCGTTAAGGTAAGCTCCGACGACAGGCTGGGAGGATGCGAACAAGGCCATTGAAGACACGTTGTCGTATCCGGTCTGTGAGAGTGTGAAGTTTGCCTTTATCTTGTTTCCTGTCCGGTATATCCTGACATTGTTCAGGCGGATGAAAGGCATTACCTTGAAATCATGCCGCACAAGACCGTCTATCTTGATTTCGAACGGTTCTACAGGAGCGAAATTCGAGTCTGTCGAGGTATGCATGGTATATGTCCCGGCAAACATCAGCGTGTTCCGGTATTCCCCGTTATTCTTGATTACCATTTTCTGGACAGGAGGATTGTCGTAACCGTGTTCGACAAAGTATATCTTCGTCCCTTCTATTATATCCTGCTGGACAAGTTCGCCTGTCTCCGCATCCAGTATCCTTCCGTATATCCCGCTGTCAGGATAATCGTAATTGTCCAGTTCGCAGGAACATACACCTATTGCCGACAATGCCGACAAGATTATCAGATTCATTCTGTTCATAGCAGCGTGTTTTAATATTGCGGATTCTGTATCAGACCATTTGCACTTGTACCCGGTATGGCATGGTAGTACAGATAGTCGAAAAACGTATAGTTTATGAGATTCGTAATCTTCGAGCGGATGAAAATGTATTTCGGCTCGTTCCCGCGCAGATCCAGTACTGGCTGGAGGCCGTGCATCTGGTTGTTCTGCCTTAATTTCCCGAATTCCCGTCTTCTTATCAGGTCCCAGATCCTCTTGTTTTCAAAAGCCAGTTCCACAAGTCGCTCCCTCTGGATGTTTTCGCTTGTGAGTGCATTGATTTTTTCCGTGAATCCGGCTCTACGCCTGATCATATTCAGGTATTCCAGCGCCTGTCCCATCCTTTCTGTGTCGTTGCTTTCGTACACTGCTTCAATGTAGTTAAGCAGGACTTCAGCATACCTTATGTCGATCCAGTCATTCGTGGCGGCATTGTATGAAGGCTCTATGACATAGTCTTCATTCAGGAATTTTTTGAAACAGAAACCGGTTCTGGTATAGTTTCCTCCTGTCGGATCGTAGCCCGAATACATGGATTTGTCCGCTCCGCCGAAAGGATAGTATGTCTTCCCGTCTACCGGCCATACGTACGGATTTCCTCCCAGAATTTCAGGAGTCCCGTTCTGCTGTATCAGCCCTGCCTGAATTACGATAGTCTCCCCTTTCCATTCTGTTCCCGGGAGAATGACCGTAGCCCAGAGACGGGCATCCTTGCCTTCGAATATCTCATACGGGGTATCGAATTTATAATAGTTCTTTGAAGAGGAAAACCCGTTGTAGTCAGTAAGGTCGTCCGATGCATCGGATGTGTAGACCGGGGTGCTTTCCCCTCCCGATCCATAACTTTCATACGCATCCACAAGTTCCAGATTCGGGTTCATTCTACCCGGGTGCGGCCATCCGTTTGCAGTCTGGGACGGGCCGTAGTAGATTTCATAGTTGTGACCCAGATCCTTTTTCGTGTATCCCTTGATGAAGATGGCTTCCTGCGGAACATTGTTCGGATCCTCGAATATGTTCTGATAATTCGCCGCAGCTTCTTCAGGAGTAGCCGGCTCAGGCTGATACAGACCATACTGTCCCGATCCTATTACAGTCTCGGCGGCCTTTACGGCTTTTTCATAATAGCCGTCGGCAAAACTCTTGTCGACACCGACGAGTCCCAGATCCACTGCCTGGCCGGATAGTGTCATATTGTCGTTGAACTTTGCTACTGAGGCTGCATGAAGGGCAATCCTCGACATCAAGGCGGCAGCGACATATCTGTTTGCCCTTCGCGGGGTAGCCGCCACCGCCGGCAATTTATCCACAGCTGCTCCGCACTGAGCCAGAATATAGTCCCATGTGTCCTTTTCAGTGGCGCGCGGCACCTTCAGTTTATCCACATCGCCGTCCCAAGACTGGCTTTTGTCGATAATAGGCACTCCTCCGTATCTTTTGACTAGCCCGAAATATGCATAAGCCTTGAGGAATGCCACTTCCCCTTCCATTTCCGTCTTCTCCCGGCTGGTAATGTCCAGTCCCGGAATCGCATCGGAAAGGATATTAATATCCCTTATCAATACAAATGCCGGATCCCACCACAGAAAATCCGACGGCGTGAGTACATTCTGGTATTCCGAATGGGTAGCCTCATCAGTGAACATGGCGGCTACCATATTCTCTCCTATCCAGCCGTTGAACCCGTCCCTCATGTAATAAAAGTCTTCTATCGGCAGCTGGGCATACAGATTCGCCATGTATAACTGGACTCCTTCGGGATCGGAAAACAGAGCATCAGCGTCGATCTTGTCTTTTGGCTTGATTTCCAGGAAATCGGAGCACGAAACGAAGAACAGGCTTGCCAGAAGTTCGATTATAAATAACTTTTTCATACCCTTATCCTTTAAAACTCTATATTCAGACCTATATTGTAACTTTGCATCAAAGGGTAATTGAACCCGAGATTGTCCAGACCTTCGGCCTTTTCAGGGTCAAACGCCCTCACGAACGGATCGCATATGGTAAATACATTGTTCGCATTGAAATATACCCGTGCCTTCGTTATCCTCAGTTTCCTGAACCATTTTGCCGGGAATGTATATCCGATGGAAATATTTTTCAGCCTCAGATATGAAGCATCGCGCCTCCAGACGGAACTTTCGTTATACATGGCTCCGGCATCGCTGATGAACCGTGAAGCCGGCCATTTGCCGGGTATCCACCTGCTGGTATCATCATACGGATCCTCCCGGTGCCATCTGTCGTAAAAATATGCAGGGGTATTCAGATTCTGGGCGAAAATCTCTGCATAGACGCCGCTGAATCTTACCGTATTCAGTCCGGACCCCTGCAATAACATTGAAAAATCCAGCCCCTTCCAGTCAAATGCGAGTGTCAATCCATAGAAAATTTTCGGATAGCCTCCATAGAACAGGGGAAGATAGTCATTGGAATCTATGATTCCATCTTCGTTGACATCCTTGTACTTGAAGTCTCCCGGCAATATCTTGGCATTCCCGAGATACGGACTGTAGACCGGAGCATTCAGGATTTCTTCCTCGCTCTGGAACTGTCCGTCATAGACACATCCCCAGTAAACATCGCTCCATCTATATGCCACGCCGTTTCTCCATCTCTCCATGGAGCTGGAAAATCCTGCGTGTTCCACATACCGGTTCATAGTCCTGGCATAGTTGAAATTTCCGCTGATGCTGAAATTGAAATCATTGATCCTGTGCCTGAAAGTCACTGCCAGATCATAGCCTAAAGTCCTGTCGCTGTTCAGGTTTTCCTGCGGCAGGGAAGCTCCGAAAGTGTTAGGCAAGGAGAGAAGTCTTGTAGCGAGCAGCCCTTGTCTGTCTCTCTGATACACGTCGAAGGAGAAAGATATCCTGTCATCCCAGAATCCCATATCAAGGCCTATATCCGCAATCGATGAGGTGAACCATGTCAGTTCCCTGTTGATGATGCCTGGAGAGGCAGCCCCTTCGGTCCATGTCCCGTTTGTAAACTCATATCCCCTGCCGCCCGTCACACTGAAACCCTGGATATACTGGAACGGCAGGCCGCTGTCTTCTCCGACCAGACCGTATGAAGCTCTGATTTTCAGATTGGAAACGACATTCTGATTCTGCATGAAATTCTCTTCCGAGATACGCCATGCGACAGAGCCTACCGGGAAGAAGCCCCATCGTTTTTCAGGTGCATAAAGACATGAACCGTCGTATCTGAAGGAAAAGTCTACCAGATACCTGTCATCATAGCCGTAAGAAACACGTCCGATGTACGACATGCTTGTGATGTCGTTTTCCATCCCGCTGTTCGTCAAATTGTTCAGACTGGCCAAATCTATCTGGTCTGAGGTATAAAAACTGTACTCCCTCGCCAGAGCTGCCGTGCGGCTGTGATACGATGACTGTTCATAAACAAATGTGGCATTCACCGCATGTACATCCTTGAATTTGTGGCTGTAGGCTATCTGTCCCTGAAGGGTCAGATTGTCGACATTGGACCATGAATTCGATATTCTGGAAGGACTGTTGTTCGAAATGGCATTGTAAGTATCGGTATCTGAGTCATATGTAAAAAGGTCATACTCACGGGACAGGGTCTTGTTCATGGATCCCTGATAAGTATAATCCACATTGATTCTTGCTGACAGGCCTTTCAGGAACGGAAAATCATAACTCAACGACAGATTGGTGTTCAGGAGCTTGTTGTTCGTATCGGAATAACCGGATATGTCCGAGTCGGATATTGCCACCGGGTTCAGATACTCCTGTCTGGCCGGATATTCCTTGTTCCCGTTTGCGTACGGCTCGGAATTCGGCAATGCTGTCCTGGTCCCGTAAAAAATATTATGGTAGCCCATCGCAGGAGACTTCTTGGTATCGTATGTACCGTAAATCAGGCAGTCAAGTCTCAAGTTCCTGACAATTTCTGCGGATATGTTGGCTCTGACTGAAAACTGCTCGTAATTCAGGTCATTCGTCTTAAGGATACCGTCATCCTTCACGTAGCCGGCACCTATATAGTAATTTACGGATTTGCTGCTGCCTTCGGCGGAGAAATGGTACTGCTGCTGCATGGAATAATCACGCATCGTAAGGCCGTACCAGTCCGTAGAAGGCGCCGACATTTCGTATGCAAGCTGCTCCGGTGTGAAGACCGTCACTCCGGAATACATTTTGGCTTCATTATACATTTGTGCCCACTGCGATCTGTTCGCCATTTCCGGCATATCCGTAGGCATCTGGAAGCCGCAGGACAAATCCAGAGTGAACTTTGTCTTTTCGGATCTTGACCCTTTTTTCGTGGTCACTATGACTACGCCGTTTCCTCCCCTCCTTCCATATACGGCACCCAATGCATCCTTGATGATAGATATGTTTTCAATGTCGTTCGGACTGATTTTCTGGAAAATATTCGTCCCGTCCATCTGCGGGATACCGTCGATGACGTAGAGAGGATTTCCGAAGCCGCGGATATTGATGGAAGTGCTGAAATCTCCCGGTTCCCCGTTCTCCTGCCTGATCTGCAATCCTGCCACCTTTCCCGACAGGTTCTGGGCAAGTGACGTGACAGTGGCCGTATGCAGTTTTTCATCACCGCCGATACTGGCCACAGCCCCTGTCAGATTTTCTTTTCTCTGCACCCCATAGCCTACTACGACGACATCATCCAGCAGATTCGTATCCTCTTCGAGGACAATGGTCCTGTCTGTCAGGTACGCAGCCGGAAAACGGAGTGCCTTGTATCCGATCAGCTGTATTGTTACATTGGATGCCGAAGGGACATCCATCATGAATTTTCCGTCCAGGTCAGTCGTTACTCCCATGCTCGTACCTTCCACAAAGACTGCCGCTCCTATAACCGGCTGACGGTTCACATCGATGACCGCTCCCGAAACTGTCAGGACATCATCGTCTTCCTGTGCATACAGGAATGCATTGCCGGCAAACGCCAGCAATATCAGCAGGAAAATTTTACTGGTCTTTTTTTCTGATGGGCTCATAATCGGTTACTGTTTATGTAATAATTGCGGTTTCGGGCAGGATTCATATTCGTTCCAGAATCTGCCAGATCTGATATAATCCCCTCGGGACATGGAAACAGCCTTTCCACTTGCCGCCTTTCAGCGGAAGAAGCACTTCACCGCGTCGGTTCAGATAGCCGAACCACTCAGGAAACTCCTGATCCTTGAAATGGCTCCACATATAATCGTCCAGGGTCAGGAACCAGTCAAGACACTCTTTTCTGCCAGTCAGCTCGTATCCCTTGATCATGGCTATGGCTGACTCGATATGCACCCACCACAGTTTCTGGTCCCATTCGAGCTGCTGAGGCGGATATCCCTTGCGGTCCAGAAAATAGAATATGCCCTTATATTCCCGGTCCCAGCCGAAATCAATCACATTCATGGAAATATCGACACATCGCTCTATCAGCTTCCTGTCACCGCGTCTTATTCCGAGATTCATAAGGAACCACAACGCTTCCAGATTGTGTCCGGGATTTATCAGACGGCCTTCGAAACAGTCTATCATGCTTCCGTCCACGGCCGAAACATTTTCCAGCATCATCCCCGTTTCCGGCTTATAGAAGACGTCCAGGACTTCATGCAGGCAGGTATCTATCGTCTCTTCCAGCAGTTCCTTGTCATCCAGAATAGACTCAATCTCCAACGCCATATTGCAGATAATCATCGGCAAAGAGAAACCTTTCATCCGGCGTGTTCCGGGATAGCCTTTTTCCCATATACCCTTAGGGCAATCCTTTCTTTCCAGTATTCTGCGGAAAGTCCGTTCCGCAATCCTTGCATACTCGTCCGATCCGGTTGCTTGGGCCAGTTGGGCATAAGCCATGCAGGCAAATGTGTTGGAAAAGATATTGTACGGCTGGATAAGCGGCCGCCCTTCACGCGTCAGGGAAAAATAGAAATCATAATTTCCGTCATGGCCGTATTTTTTCAAAAATTCAGCCCCCTGTATGGCACAGTCCAGCCATTCTTTCTTTTTTTCAACTTTGTTGTAAAGCATGGAGAATAGCCACACTTCCCGTCCCTGGAGCCAGACAAACTTGTCCGTATCATAGACACTCCCGTCACGGCCCAGACAGCTGAAATATCCGCCGAACTCATTGTCTACCGAATGTTCCAGCCAGAACGGAAGACAGTTGCCGAGAAGTTCTGCCCTGTACTTCTCAGCCATCGATTTGAAGTCGATTTCGTTTTCCATATTAATTTGGTTTTAAATTCAACGACAATATTAATAAATAATTTTAATAAATCAATCTTTATTGAACAAAATATTTAAAATATTTGATTCTTTAGAAAATATTTTTCAATTTTGTCAATGAAAGATTGATGACAAGAAAAACAAATCATACTTCATTTATATGAAAGGAAATACCAATACAGGCTATGAGATTTTTCTCTCCGCCGTCGCAGCCATAGGCGGCATACTTTTCGGCTATGACACAGCCGTCATTTCAGGGACAATTTCAAGTGTGGCAGGACAGTTTTCCCTGAATACGATAAATCAGGGCTGGTATGTGGGGTGTGCGCTTATCGGTTCCATTGCCGGCGTTTCCGTCGCCGGCATCCTGTCAGACCGCATTGGCAGGAAAATAACCATGCTCACAGCTTCTGTGCTGTTCTTCATATCAGCTGCAGGATGCGCTTTCTGCGGAAATTTCACCCAGCTCGTCATTTTCAGAATCATAGGAGGTGCCGGGATAGGAATAGTCTCCATAGTCTCCCCTATTTATATATCGGAGGTGGCATCGGCAGAAAGACGGGGCACTCTCGTCTCCTGCTATCAGCTGGCGATCACTGTGGGTTTCCTGCTGGCATATCTGGTCAATTACAAGATTCTGGACATTTCGCAGACTTCGTCTTTCACGTCAGACCTGATGGACACTTTGTTCATAAGCGAATACTGGCGCGGCATGCTCGGGTCCGGCGTTGTACCTGCCGCACTGTTTTTCATGGTGATTTTCATCATTCCCGAAAGCCCGAGATGGATGATAGTCCATCACCGAGGGGCGGAAGCCAGAATCATAATGAGCCGTATATACAGTTCTCCGGAGGCAGTTGAAACCCAGTACAGGGCGACCGAATCATCCATAGCGTCCGAAGTGAAATCGGAATGGAAAGCCCTGCTTTCCCCAGGCATCATGAAAGCCGTCATCGTCGGATGCGCCATAGCCATTCTCGGTCAGTTCATGGGAGTCAATGCAGTATTGTATTACGGCCCGGAAATTTTCGGAAAGGCCGGACTCGGCGGTGAAGATGCGCTGCTCTCCCAGGTACTCGTAGGTGCTGTCAACATGCTCACCACTGTCATCGCGCTGTTCATCATAGACAGAGTAGGACGCAAGCAGCTGGTCTACTGGGGAGTATCAGGGATGATCATATCGCTCCTGATGATAGGGCTGTATTTCAGCGCAGGAGAATCCTGGAATCTCGGGAACAGCTTCCTTCTGGCATTTTTCCTGTTCTACGTATTCTGCTGCGCGATTTCAATAAGCGCAGTCGTATTCGTCCTTCTGTCTGAGATGTACCCGAACAGCGTCAGGGGCATAGCCATGTCTATCGCAGGGATGGCACTCTGGATCGGTACTTATCTTATAGGCCAGCTCACGCCGTGGCTGCTTGAAAACCTGACCCCGGCCGGCACTTTCTTCATGTTCGCCCTTATGTGCTTGCCATATCTGCTGATCATGTGGAAGGCAGTGCCGGAGACTACGGGAAAAACACTTGAAGAAATTGAAAATTATTGGAAAGGGAAGAGAAATTGAGTATTTTTGCAAGACATTTCCAGAAAAATTCTCCAGATGAAAGATTCGTTTTTAAGCAACATTGACAGCAAGAATTCCACCCTGAAGAAAAAGATCATCAGGCTATGCATAAATGAAGGAGACTACAGCATAGCAGAGTTGAGCAAAGAGCTGAACTCAAGCATCCCCACGATAACCAAACTCGTGGGAGAACTCATAGATGCCGGATTTCTGGAAGATCTGGGCAAATCCGGAACTGCCGGAGGCCGTAAACCGAGCATATTCGGGCTGAATTCATCGGCCGGCTATTTCGTCGGGACAGATGTACAGAGGCATCATGTCAGCATAGCGATTGCAAATTTCAAAGGCAAGATTCTGGATTTTCAGGAAGATATTCCATATACGCTGGAAAATTCCGAAGAGTCGGTGTCCGGGCTCTGCGACCTGATAAGGCATCAGCTGCGCCAGACAGGTATGGAAAGCGGAGAAGTCCTTTCATACGGGTTCAACCTGACAGGAAGGGTGAATTATCTCACCGGCTACAGTTTCTCTTATTTCATAAGTGAAGACAAACCACTGACATCCATTCTGGAAGAGCGGATGGGGGCTCCCATATTCATAGAAAACGACTCCCGCGCCATGACTTACGGGGAATACATCTGCGGAGTGGCCAAGAATGAGAAAAACATGCTGTTCCTCAATGTCAGCTGGGGGCTTGGAATGGGGATGATCATGGATGGCAGGCTTTCATACGGCAAGTCCGGGTTTTCCGGTGAAATCGGACACTTCCCGCTTTTGGACAACGGTCAGATATGCCAGTGCGGGAAAATCGGATGTCTTGAAACCGGGGCTTCAGGCTCGGCTGTCCACAGGATTTTTCTGGAAAAACTGAAAGCAGGAAAGGCATCCATACTTTCGGAAAAGTATGAAAGCGGCCGGGAAATATCCCTGAACGACATTCTGTCCGCATTGAACGAAGAAGATATACTTGCCATTGAATGCATCGAAGAGATCGGACATACGCTCGGAAGGGCGATAGCAGGACTGATAAACATTTTCAATCCTGAACTTGTCGTCATCGGCGGCAAACTGGCTGTAGCCGAAGAATACATGCTGCCGCCGATCAGAAGCGCCATCAACAAGCATTCGCTTAATATTGTAAACAAGGACACCACGATAAAATTCT
Organism: uncultured Bacteroidales bacterium; assembly: GCA_944326365.1. Classification (GTDB taxonomy): domain Bacteria; phylum Bacteroidota; class Bacteroidia; order Bacteroidales; family UBA932; genus Cryptobacteroides. The sequence goes on from CALVDR010000003.1 coordinate 150,372, forward strand.
CCAGACTCGGGAAAAAGGCCGGGCCTGTAGGTGCCTGCATGCTTTCGCGCAGCAAACTTCTCGGCCTGCTGTAAGGATGTGCGAGTGTTTTTTTTTATATTTAACGTGAGTTCGATGAAAAGAACGTAGTGAATTTCAGAGAACTACCTCTTTTAGAGGATTCGTGGAACGAATCCGTAGGCAAGTCCTCCCATACGAGAGGCC